>NZ_JBVODQ010000002.1:0-629506 GCF_055666685.1 Enterobacter sp. E14S
TGGCGGCTTTAGCGCGGTGGTCCCACCTGACCCCATGCCGAACTCAGAAGTGAAACGCCGTAGCGCCGATGGTAGTGTGGGGTCTCCCCATGTGAGAGTAGGGAACTGCCAGGCATCAAATAAAAGAACCCCGTACCGTAAGGTGCGGGGTTTTTTGCTTTGTGCTTATCCTCTCTGGCCTTTCTCTTAATCCCTTATCCTGCTAATGGAATGTGTGATCCCTGTCTCAATGTTATTTATAACAAAATTATAACATTTCATTTACGAGGTAATTGAGTCTCCTGGCTCAATACGCCGCTGTTTATGGCAGGAGCATAATCACAATGACAGAAAGCATTACATCAAACGGGACGCTGGCTAACAGTGATACCCGAAGAAGGGTATGGGCAATCGTCAGCGCCTCTTCAGGGAATCTGGTTGAATGGTTCGACTTTTACGTCTACTCATTCTGTTCACTCTACTTCGCACATATTTTCTTCCCATCCGGCAACACCACAACTCAGCTGCTACAAACGGCGGGGGTATTTGCCGCAGGATTCTTGATGCGACCCATCGGGGGCTGGCTGTTTGGCCGCATTGCGGATCGTCGCGGCCGTAAGGCTTCTATGCTGATCTCGGTGTGCATGATGTGCTTTGGTTCTCTGGTGATCGCTTGCTTACCGGGATATGAATCGATTGGTACCTGGGCACCGGCGCTACTTTTACTGGCCCGCTTATTTCAGGGATTATCGGTGGGCGGAGAATACGGTACCAGTGCGACGTACATGAGTGAGATTGCCCTGGAAGGCCGTAAAGGTTTTTACGCCTCATTCCAGTATGTCACGCTGATTGGTGGTCAACTGCTGGCCATTCTTGTGGTGGTGATCCTGCAGCAAATTCTGACGGACGAACAACTTCACGCCTGGGGATGGCGAATTCCTTTCGCGATGGGCGCAGTACTGGCGGTTGTCGCACTTTGGCTACGCCGTCAGTTAGATGAAACCTCTCAGAAGGAAGTCAGAACGCTGAAGGAGGCTGGAACATTCAAAGGGTTATGGCGTAACCGCAAAGCTTTCCTTATGGTGCTGGGCTTTACTGCGGGCGGCTCTCTCAGTTTTTACACATTCACCACCTACATGCAGAAGTACCTGGTGAACACCACCGGCATGCACGCAAACGTCGCCAGCGTAGTCATGACCGTGGCGCTGTTTGTCTTTATGCTCATACAACCCATTATTGGTGCGCTCTCGGATAAAATCGGTCGACGTACGTCGATGCTGATTTTCGGCGGCCTGTCGGCGTTATGTACCGTACCTATTCTGTCTGCCCTTCAGCACGTGACTTCGCCGTATGCCGCGTTTGCGCTGGTGATGCTGGCGATGGTGATTGTCAGTTTCTATACCTCTATTAGCGGAATACTGAAAGCCGAAATGTTCCCGGCGCAGGTACGTGCTTTAGGGGTAGGGCTCTCTTATGCGGTAGCTAATGCGTTGTTTGGCGGATCGGCAGAGTACGTTGCGTTATCGCTTAAATCATGGGGAAGTGAAACGACATTCTTCTGGTACGTAACGATAATGGGCGCACTGGCCTTTATTGTTTCCCTGATGCTGCATCGCAAAGGGAAAGGCATTCGACTTTAATAGCGCGCCATCTGCCACACGGCATAGCCGGTCGTTGCGCCGGCGACATCCCAGGCGAAATCTTTCCAGCTCCAGCCGCTCCCTGCGGGGCGGCTATCCCACAGTTCTTTTGATGCTCCAAGACTGACTGAGAACATCAACCCTATCGCCGCGCTACGATCCCGGCTGTATCCCTGATGCTGCGCATATTCATTACCGGCTGCGGACAACATCGCGGAAGCGAGGAAATGCTGGGCTTTATCCTGTCCGGACCAGTTATCGTTGGCCATATGGCTACAGCCAGTCAGACAGAGGACGCTAAGTAACAGAGGAATACGCATCAACGGCTCCATAAAAAAGCCCTGCGGGTGGCAGGGCCTGGACATTACAGAATACGGCTGATAAGTCGGTCGATACGGATACGACGTAAGCGGCGGATAAGCTTCCGGACTTTTACCGGATAATCGGCAATGCTCTGCAGTTCGCGGTAATGATTAACCACAGTGGTATGTGTGCGAATCAGCTCCAGCTCACGCTCACGTTTTGCGGCTAACTCGTGCTGCGGGTCATGGATCAGGATAGCGTTTTCCAGATCCAGTCGCCACGCGCGTGGGTTCAGGTTATTACCGGTCAGCAGCATCCACTCATCGTCGACCCACATTCCTTTCAGATGGTAAGTGTTGTCCTCATCTTTCCAGAGACGCACAACCAGCTGGTCAGTGTTTACGTAATACTGTAAACGGCTCAGGAAACGGCGCAGGTTAATCTCATAGAGATAAGGCAGCGCACCGATGATTTTGAACGGCTGATCTTCAGGAATGAAGAAGTCGTTTGCGGTTTTATCACCAACGATGATTTCCACTTTTTTACCGTCGCGCAGCAGCTGAATGATATTACGCACCAGCACGGCAGGAAGGTTGAAGTACGGCGTACAGATGGTGAGTTTCTGCTCCGCGCACGGCATCAGATGGAAGATCGTTTTGTTCAGCAGGCTTGATTTGCCGAGCCCTACCAGCGGGGTAACGGATAACTCTTCGTTGTTCGCATCGCCCTGGAAATGATAGACCGCATCACGCAGCTCCTGGCGGAAGGCGCGAACATCGTTTTTGATTTCCGGGCTTTTAGGGCGTTCGGGATCGTCAAGGCGATTAACACCACGGCCATGGACCAGATTTTTATCAACCCAGTTAAACATAATATCGGCCATCTGCGGATTACGGATCAGATGGTAGCGGTCGTAGCGATATTTATCGAGTTGATGAAGGTAAACATCATTCAGACTTGCGCCGCTGTAAAGTACGCTGTCATCAATGATGAATCCCTTGAAATGAAGGACGCCGAGCGCTTCACGGGTATTTACCGGGACGCCATAAACAGGCACATCAACGCCAGGATTTTCCTGCGCCGTGCGGCAATACCAGTCAGCATTGGTGTTTGAGGCGGCAGCGCCAATACGGCCACGCTGAGCGCGATGCCAGTCTACCAGCACGCGAACATCAAGTTCCGGACGCTGACGTTTGGCTTCATAGAGCGCGTTCAGGATCGCGCGCCCGCCTTCATCCTGTTCAAGATAGAGCGCTACAATGCAAATGCGTCGCGTGGCGCTGGCAATCTTTTCCAGAAGCGTCTCCCGAAAATGAGCGGGAGCGTAAAAGAACTCTACATCATCAACTGACTGAGAAATCTTCGGTAGTTGAGCAAGGTGTTGTTGATGTTTATTACGCTTAAATTTTGACAACATCACAGTGCATTTCTTCTCTGTTCATTGAAGGGTTGTCTGTACCATGCAAACAACATAAGCGGACAATGATACCACCAGTCCCGTCCAAAGTGGGTAACATTTCCAGTAGCTTACTCGCGTTTGTCTGCTGATGTCAGACTGAGGGACAAGGCCACAATACCTTCGTCCAGCTGAATATCAACGTCAAACCCAAGTTTTCGCGCCAGGGTCACCATACCGCGATTGTTAGGCATAGTAATGCCATTAAGGCGTAACAATCCGTGATCTCGCGTATAACTGATGAGTTTTTCCAGCAGCCGTCTGCCCAGACCCAGGCCTTTAAGATCGGAGCGCACCAGCACCGCAAACTCCGCATCCACGTTATCCGGGTCAGAAATCGCACGCGTGACGCCGAGGATCTCATCCCCCTTATCGGAACGACGAACGGCAACAAACGCCATTTCTCGATCGTAGTCGATCTGGGTCATATTGGCTAAATCATCGTGGGTAAATTCGTTGATTTCGCTAAAATAGCGATAATAAAGATCCTCTTTCGTGACCTGAGAGATAAAGGCCCGCAGCTGGGGCTCATCTTCCGGCAGAATAGGGCGGAACAAGGTGCGTTCCCCATTCTTCATCTCAACCCACTCTTCCAGCTGCAGGGGATACGGGCGGATCGCCAGACGGCTCTCTCTGTCTCCTTCGAATGGCGCGATATCCAGGGTCACGTCCAGCGCCGTAAACTCATTGCCCGAGGCGAGCAGCGGATGAATGTCCAGCCGCTGGATTTCGGCACAATCCACAATCAGGTTAGACACCTGCACCAGGAACTGACTTAACCCGGCAATATCAAGCGGGCGCAGCGCACTCCGGCCACGGATCTTTTTACTTTTGATCGCCTGGATGATCAGATAACGCGCCAGGTTCATGTTCAGCGGCGGTAACGCCACCACGGCCTGCTCCTCCGGACGCCACTCAACGCCACCCTCTCCCAGCATGATGAGCGGGCCGAAGACGGGATCGTGTTCAACCACTACCCGCAGTTCCTGAGCCCCTGCGCGGTTTGCCATGCTTTGCACCAGCAATCCGTGGATCCTTGCCTGCGGCCAGGCCATTTTGACCCGGTCGAAAATGGCATCAGCTGCCTGCTGCACCTCAGTCGCCGTACGCAGGTATAACATCACCCCCTGAACATCAGACTTATGCGGGATATCCGGGGAACGCAGCTTCAGGGCCACCGGATAGCCAATCTGTTCGGCTATATGCACGGCCTCTGCGCTGTCGCCGGCGATCCAGGTCGGCAGGGTTTGCATCCCGTAGCTGCCCAGAATGGGCTGGACCTCATGGGTATCAAGCGAGGTCGCGCCTTCTTCAATGGCCTGCTGCAACAGCCGGTGAACGTCGACGGTGTTCGCCGTCAGATTCCCGGGTAAAGCCGGTGTTTCACGCAGCTGTTTCTGGTTGCGGCGATATTCCACCATATGCATAAATGCGGTGATGGTGCCTTCCGGCGTGCGGTAGGTTGGCAGCCCGGCCTCGCTGAACAAGCGCCGCGCCTCCTGAGAGGAAAACTCACCGCACCAGTTGGTGAGCAGCGTAACGTATTTACCTCGCGGATGGTTGCGCACGGCATCAATGAGCGCGCGCGCGCTTTCACTGCCCGGCGCGACCGCGCTGGGGGAGTGGATAATCATCAGCGCATCAAAATCCTGGCTATCCAGCAAAATGGATATCGCCCTGATATAGCGGTCGCTGCTGGCGTCATCGCGCAAATCAAGCGGATTGCCGGGCATCACGCTGGTCGGAAGCGCTTCTTTCAGGCGCTGCAGCGTCTCTTCACTCAGCGTTGCCAGCTTGCCGAAGCGCCGCCACAGCTCGTCCAGCGCGAGCGCGGCAGGCGCCGCACCGTTACTGACAATCATTAGCTTCTCACCGCGCAACGGGCGCATATGGCTTAACGTCTCAACGGCGGAAAAAAGCTCGTGCGTATCCTGTACCCGCAGCAACCCCGCGCGCTGAATGGCGGCGTCCCAGGCGGGATCCATGCCGGAATGAGAATGCAGCAGACGCTGTGCCGCAGGGCTGCGTCCGCTTTTGATCACCAGGATCGGCTTATTGCGCGAAGCGCTTCGCGCAGCCGAGACAAAACGACGCGCGTCGCTGAGGTGCTCAAGATAAAGCAGGATCGCGCTGGTTTTGCCGTCACGCGCCAGAAAATCCAGCAGCTCATCAACGTCGATATCCAGGCTGTCGCCCAGGGCAATGAAGTAGGAGAATCCCATTTCACGCTGCTGCGCCCAGTCGAGGATGGTGTTCGATACCGCAGCCGACTGCGAGATAAACGCCAGTTTGCCTTTGCGGATTGGAACCGGGGAGAAACTGGCATTCAGCCCCTGCCAGGGGGCGAGCAGGCCCAGACTGTTTGGCCCGAGAATGCGCATTTGATAGCGGCTGGCGCAGGCCAGAAGCTCGGCTTTCTGTTCAGGCGGAGACGAGAGAATTATGCAGGTTTTACACCCTTTCTTGCCGAGTGATTCCAGCAGTTCCGGGTTGCGCTTCGCGTTCGTACAGAGTACGGCAAGATCCGGCACGAAAGGCAGGCTTTGCACATCAGGCCATGCAAGCACTCCCTGAACGGCCTTATAAGACGGCGTGACGGGCATGACGGGGCCATTAAAACCCCCGGCCAGCAGATTGCGCATCATCAGATAACCAGCACGATCCGGCTTCATTGATGCGCCGATAACGGCAATGGATTTAGGACGAAGTAGCGCTTCTAACCCTCGCTGGCTCATGCAGGCCTCCTGTGAATGCAAGCGACCTGATGATTTTAAACGCTTTCTGGCTCGGGCGCTGTGACGCTGCCCTTATGAACGGTTTTTCCCGCCAGATAGCGCTCCCGGAAGCATGAGAAATGGTTGCCCAGGGCACCAGCCGCAGCGGTATCTCCCGCTAAATCCAGAAGCGCAATCGCCACTTCGGCGGTGCAGTATTGCCCGTCAGCATGCGCTTCACGCAGGCGGTAGGCGGAGACGCGGGAAAGATCGACAGAAATCACCGGCAGCGCGTCGAGATACGGGCTTTTGCGAAACATTTTTCGCGCTTCGGTCCAGGTACCGTCCAGCATGATAAACAGCGGCGGTTTACCGGATGGCGGCGTTGAAAGCACCTGGCGCTCCGCACCTGCATAAGACGCGGGGAAGACGACCATCGGCTGATAGTCGGGGCTGGCCACTAAATCGAGCAGGGCCTGAGGCGGCTCCGTACGGGACCATTGAAACGCGGCGGTATCCGGCAGAATATCGGCGATAAGACGCCCCGTATTGCTGGGTTTCATCGGCTCGGTATCGAACATGACCAGACAAAAACGGCTCTCCGCCGTACTCTGAGCGAGCGTCTCGCACAGACAAACCTTCAGCGGCAGCAGGCAGCGCTGACAGCGGCGAATACGGTTGCCTCGGGCGAGGAACGGTCGGGTGGCGCGCGCAAGGCGTTCGGCGCGTAATTTAAGAACGGCGTTATCAGTCATGGGCGAAATGCAGTAAAAACGCTATTTTCGCAGAGGCGGGAGCGGGGCACAAGACGTGCCCCGTGAATGTTACAGCGACTCGTTTAACCAGCTTTCAAAAGGTGCTTTTGGAACCGCACCGTTGAGCATATCGATCACTTCGCCATTTTTGAAAATCATAATGGTCGGGATGCTGCGAATACGAAAACGTGCGCTCAGTTCGGGTTCGGCTTCGGTATTGACCTTAACGAACCGCATTTTTCCGCTGCGCTCTTCGGCCACATCTTCGAAAATCGGCGCGAAGCTACGGCAAGGGCCGCACCATGGCGCCCAGAAATCGATCACGACAGGAAGATCGTCCTTGAGGAGTTTGTCCAGCGTAGCACCCGTCGCGTTAATGACATCGCCATCAAATAATTCATGGCCACAACGTCCGCATTTCGCACCATCTTCCATCCGATCGTCCGGAATGCGATTAAGAGCCTGACAGTTGGCACATACGGTATTCATAACTAACCTCTGATAGAGCCGTGGGACAGCGGCACAGCGCCGATAATGTTTCTAATATGTTACATATTATCAATGAGCCTGTTTGAAACAACAATGCGTTTTATTCAATGAGAACAATAGTCACAGGCTTTTGTACGAAATTATGGCTATGCGCTGGCACATCGGGTAATCTGCGCGCTTCGCGCAGCGCTGGTGGAGAAAAGCATGAACGACGAAATGAAAAACAAAAGCGGCAAGGTCAAAGTGATGTATGTCCGCAGTGATGATGACTCTGATAAACGCACCCAAAATCCGCGTACCGGAAAAGGTGGCGGGCGTCCGGCGTCTTCTCGTGCAGACGGTGGCCGTCGCCCCGC
Organism: Enterobacter sp. E14S; assembly: GCF_055666685.1. Lineage (NCBI taxonomy): Bacteria > Pseudomonadati > Pseudomonadota > Gammaproteobacteria > Enterobacterales > Enterobacteriaceae > Enterobacter > Enterobacter sp. E14S. The sequence continues at coordinate 7,693 of NZ_JBVODQ010000002.1, forward strand.
CCGCGATGACAGAAATAACCGCGGTGATGACCGCAAACGTGACGATCGCAAACGCGATGACCGTCCGCGTTCCGACCGCCCACGCAGTGACCGTCCACGCGACGATCGTCCGCGTGATGACTTCTCACGTGATAACGCCTCCCCGTGGCGCACCGTTTCTCGCGCCCCTGGCGATGAGACGCCTGAAAAAGCCGATCACGGCGGTATCAGCGGTAAAAGCTTTATCGACCCGGAAGTGCTGCGCCGTCAGCGTGCGGAAGAGACCCGCGTGTATGGCGAGAACGCCTGCCAGGCGCTGTTCCTGAGCCGTCCTGAGTGTATCGTCCGCGCCTGGTTTATCCAGAGCGTGACCCCGCGCTTTAAAGAAGCGCTGCGCTGGATGGCCGCGAACCGTAAAGCCTACCACGTGGTTGATGATGCCGAGCTGACCAAAGCGTCCGGCACTGAACACCACGGCGGCGTCTGCTTCCTGATCAAAAAGCGTAACGGCACGACCGTGCAGCAGTGGGTCAGCCAGGCGGATGCCGATGACTGCGTGCTGGCCCTGGAAGATGTGGGCAACCCGCACAACCTGGGCGCAATGATGCGCAGCTGCGCGCACTTTGGCGTGAAAGGCGTGCTGTTGCAGGATGCCGCGCTGCTGGAATCCGGCGCCGCGATCCGTACTGCGGAAGGCGGAGCCGAGCACGTACAGCCGATCACCGGCGACAGCGTTCTGGACGCCCTCGAGCAGTTCCGTAAAGCGGGTTATTCCATCGTGACCACCTCAAGCCATGCCGGTACGCCGCTGTTTAAAGCGACGCTGCCGCGCAAAATGGTGCTGGTATTAGGTCAGGAACGTGATGGTCTGTCTGACGCGGCGCTCTCCAGTGCGGATCTGAGCGTCTCTATCGACGGAACAGGCAATGTGGAAAGTCTGAACGTATCCGTTGCGACCGGCGTACTGCTGGCCGAATGGTGGCGTCAGAACAAGGCATAAGCCATTATGCTTTTTGTATGCCCGGTGAGCCGGGCATACAACCTCAAACTACTCGCTCTCTGCCGGTAATACAGGCATCCAGTCAATTGGCTTTTCGCCACGTTTTTCCAGCCATTCATTCGCCAGAACAAAATGATTACTGCCAAAGAAACCGCGATGTGCAGACAGCGGTGATGGGTGCGGTGCCTTCAACACGTGATGACGCTGACGGTCAATAATCGCCCCTTTCTTCTGCGCGTGAGAACCCCAGAGTAAAAACACCACCCCTTCACGATGCTCGTTGATCAGGCTGATGACTTTATCGGTAAACGTCTCCCAGCCCAGACTGGCGTGCGAGTGCGCCTGACCGGCCCGTACGGTAAGCACCGTATTCAGTAACAGCACCCCCTGGCGCGCCCAGCTTTCCAGGTAACCGTGGTTTGGCCGGGTAAAACCGGGCACGGTTGCTTCAAGCTCTTTATACATGTTGAGCAGAGAAGGGGGGATCGCCACGCCCGGACGAACGGAAAACGCCAGCCCATGCGCCTGCCCGGGGCCGTGATAGGGATCCTGACCCAGAATGACCACTTTCACATCGCTCAGTTCTGTGTAGCGAAAGGCGTTAAACACGTCTTTCTGCGGCGGGTAAATCGTCTGTCCGGACTGACGCTCAGCGGCAACGGTGCTGAGCGTATTGATAAAATAAGGCTGCTGCTTTTCTTCTGCCAGCACGTCATGCCAGGTTAAAGGTGTCGTCATCTCGCTCTCCTGCGAATCTCAATCTCTGACTAGCTTACCTGTTTCACCCCGGTGAGCAAAATTACGCGCTGAAATACGTGCTAAGTGGCTAAATTTATTTTGAAAAGATACAGGGTAAGTTGAATTGGTAAGGCTGTTAAATTGATCTAAAACAATAAATTTAAACCACACTCTTTATGTGGTTGGTGTTTTTGTTGATTTAAATCAATAAATCGCCGGGGTGTGAATGTTATATATACACACAAGAAACAATGGTTTTACCAATTGGCCGCGAGAGGCCGACACGAGTTAATGTAGCCTAAGGGAGGCAACACATGATCAAAGGTATCCAGATTACTAAAGCTGCAAATGACGATCTGCTCAATTCTTTCTGGCTGCTGGACAGCGAGAAGAACGAAGCGCGCTGCGTCGTTGCGAAAGCGGGTTTTGCTGAAGATGAAATCGTACCGGTAAACAAACTGGGCGAAATTGAATACCGTGAAGTTCCTATGGAAGTGCAGCCGGAAGTGCGCGTGGAAGGTGGTCAGCACCTGAACGTAAACGTGCTGCGCCGCGAAACGCTGATGGATGCCGTTGAGCATCCAGAAAAATACCCACAGCTGACCATCCGCGTGTCTGGCTATGCGGTTCGCTTTAACTCACTGACTCCAGAACAGCAGCGCGACGTTATCGCCCGTACCTTTACTGAAAGCCTGTAACGGCTTCAGCAGGGGGGAATAAAAAAGCCGGGAATTTCCCCGGCTTTTTTTTTACTCTTCAGTTTTCGTCTCTGGTGTGGCAGAGCTTGGCTTACGGCGCTTACCAATATTTTTGGTATCGCGGTGGCGCTGCTTCACGCGCGGTTTCTCTTTTTCTTTCTCTTTTCTCTCAGCACGTTTCGCGAGCGCTTTCTTGGACGGTTTACCCGTCATCTTTTCACTCGGCGCACGCGTGGTCGGGCGGAGTTCGTCAATAACGCGCGCTTTCAGCGGCTCATCAACATAGCGGCCAATTTTCTGCAGCAGCAGGTAGTCATGCGCTTCGACCAGTGAAATCGCAATCCCTTTGCGGCCCGCGCGGCCGGTACGGCCAATACGGTGCAGGTAGGTATCTCCGCTGCGCGGCATATCGAAGTTAATGACATGGCTGACGTCCGGGATGTCGATCCCGCGTGCGGCAACGTCAGTCGCAACCAGCACGTTAACGCGACCATCGGTCAGACGCTTAATCCCTTCGGTACGCTTGATCTGCGCCATCTCGCCTTCAAGATAGCAGTTGTTGATCCCGGCGTTACGCAGCATCTCAGCCAGCTCGTGCACGCGCTCGCGCTTACGCACAAATACGATTGTGCGCAGCGCATCTTCCTGCTTCAGCAGGTGTTTCAGCAATTCGACCTTGTGCTCAAGGTTGTCCGCGCGGTAGTACCACTGGTGGATCTTCTTACGCTCACGGGTGGACGGCGTCGCCGAGACTTCCACCGGATCTTCCAGCAGACGCTCTGCGAAGTCTTTGATCGCTTCCCCTTCGAGGGTGGCAGAGAACAGCATCGTCTGGTTACGCCAGCGCGTTTCCCCTGCAATGTGCTCGATATCCTGTGCGAAGCCCATGTCCAGCATGCGGTCGGCTTCGTCGAGGATCAGCGTTTCAACCGCGCGGCAGTCGAAGTTCTCTTCTTTAATGTACTGCAGCAGGCGGCCCGTCGTCGCAACGACGATGTCCTGGTTTTCGCTGAACACTTCGGCGTGGTTCATGTACGCAACGCCGCCGGTGATGGTAGCGATATCCAGATGAGTATTTGCCGCGAGTTCACGCGCGTGATCGGCAACCTGCATTGCCAGTTCGCGCGTAGGCGTCAGGATCAAAATACGCGGCGGGCCAGATTTTTTACGCGGAAAGTCGAGCAGATGCTGCAACACAGGCAGCAAATAGGCTGCTGTCTTCCCCGTGCCGGTTGGCGCAGAACCGAGCACATCGCGGCCCTCAAGCGCAGGCGGAATGGCCGCTGCCTGAATGGCGGTCGGGCGTGTAAAGCCTTTGCTCTCAAGTGCATTGAGCAGGCTTTCATCGAGTTCAAGTTCGGAAAAAGTCGTTACAGTCATGTTCTACCTCTGTGTGGGGCGCTGATTATAGACGTTACGGCTGTAATCTTCATCTGTTTGTATGGATATCGCTTTTCGGCCACTTCGCTTTCCCCTATGCTACTCCAGTTTCACTTAGAAGGTTGCCCTGACATGTCTCAACTCAAAGCGCAGCTGCGCCGCGATGGTTTTACGTTTAAACAATTTTTTGTCGCGCACGATCGCTGTGCCATGAAGGTCGGTACAGACGGTATTTTACTGGGAGCGTGGGCGCCTGTCGCAGGTGTTAAGCGTATTCTTGATATCGGTACCGGCAGCGGGCTGGTGGCGCTGATGCTGGCGCAGCGTACGGAAGAACATGTCATCATTGATGCCGTCGAACTGGACGCGCAGGCCGCAGAGCAGGCGAGTGACAATATGGCCGAATCCCCCTGGGCAGTCCGAATGAAGGTGGAATGCGCAGACGTACTCGCCTGGGCGCCTGAACAAACCGCGCGTTACGATCTGATTGTCAGCAACCCTCCCTACTACGAACCCGGCGTTGAGTGCGGGACACCCGAGCGTGAACAGGCGCGTTATACCGGCTCCCTCGATCATAAAGCGCTGCTCACCAGTGCGGCAGAGCTCATCTCCGAAGAAGGTTTTTTCTGTGTGGTCCTGCCAGAGAGTACCGGCAACACGTTTATCAGTATCGCGCAGGAGATCGGCTGGACGTTACGTCTGCGTACCGATATTTCGGATACGGAAGGACGACTGCCGCACCGCGTGCTGCTGGCGCTCTCGCCAAAAGAGGGTGAATGCTTTAATGATCGAATGGTGATCCGTGGGCCGGACCAGCGCTATTCCGAAGATTACACTGCCCTGACCCAGGCGTTTTATCTGTTTATGTAAACCTGCGGGGCGAGTATCGACGGGCCGGATTCAGCAAGCTGATCCGGGTAGTCCAGGGTATAGTGCAGCCCGCGGCTCTCTTTACGCATCATCGCGCAGCGAACAATCAGCTCGGCAACCTGCACCAGATTGCGCAGCTCCAGCAGATTATTGGATACGCGGAAATTAGCATAATACTCATCAATTTCCTGCTGCAGCATGGTGATGCGGCGCAAGGCGCGTTCCAGGCGTTTCGTGGTGCGCACAATCCCTACGTAGTCCCACATAAACAGCCGTAGCTCATGCCAGTTGTGCTGGATCACGACCAGCTCGTCCGGATTATCCACGCGGCTTTCATCCCAGGCTGGCAGGTGCTCTGTCTCGCGGGCGTAAGGCATGCGCTTCGTGATATCTTCCGCCGCCGACCAGCCGTACACCAGACACTCAAGCAGCGAGTTAGAGGCCATACGGTTCGCGCCGTGAAGTCCGGTATAGCTGACCTCACCGATAGCATACAGACCGTCTACGTCAGTACGTCCATGATCGTCAACCATTACGCCACCGCAGGTATAGTGGGCCGCTGGCACGATGGGCACCGGGTCGCGCGTTAAATCAATGCCAAGATTGAGCAGCTTTTCATAAATCATCGGGAAATGCTGGCGAATAAACTCTGCTGGCTTATGGCTGATATCGAGATACATGCAGTCTACGCCAAGGCGCTTCATTTCATGATCGATGGCGCGGGCAACGATGTCACGCGGGGCCAGTTCGCCCCGGGCGTCAAAGTCGGGCATAAAGCGGGAGCCATCAGGGCGTTTCAGATACGCGCCTTCACCGCGCAGGGCTTCCGTCAGCAGGAAGTTGCGCGCCTGGGGATGGAACAGGGCGGTGGGGTGAAACTGATTAAACTCGAGATTTGCCACCCGACAGCCTGCGCGCCAGGCCATAGCGATACCGTCTCCGGAGGCAATGTCAGGGTTCGTGGTGTACTGATACACCTTGGAGGCACCGCCCGTCGCCAGCACCACTGCCTTCGCCCGGCAGGTTTCCACCTTCTCTTTATTACGGTTCCAGACCCAGGCGCCCACCACGCGACGCGTGCCGGGCAGGCCAATCTTGTCAGAGATAATCAGATCAACGGCATTGCTTCGCTCGAGAACCTGAATATTAGGATGGTTCAGCGCTTTGCTGACCAGCGTGGTTTCCACTTCTTTTCCGGTGGCATCCGCTGCGTGCAGGATGCGGCGGTGGCTATGGCCGCCTTCGCGAGTCAGGTGGTAGCTCTCTTCACCGTTGGGTTGAACCTGAGTATCGAATAAGACGCCCTGGTCGATGAGCCACTGAACACAGTGACGGGCATTGCTGGCGACAAACTCTGCGGCGTGTGCATCCACGATCCCGGCCCCGGCAATGAGCGTATCTTCGACGTGGGAAGCAATGCTGTCTGTCTCATCAAACACGGCGGCAATGCCGCCCTGGGCATAAAACGTGGAACCTTCACTTATCGGTCCTTTACTCAGAACGATAACGTTTTGATGCTCGGCCAGGCGCAGCGCCAGAGAGAGACCGGCAGCGCCGCTACCGATGATCAGTACATCACAATGGAGTTCAGGTGTTGTGTTCATGATTTTTGTTTAATTTACTAAACAGTGTTGGGTCAGAATAGCACCTGAATGCGATATATCGCACGTATTTTTTTAGAGGCTGTCGCAATGGCTAAACGCGTAAGCGGAGGTAAACGGAGGGTAAATGAGTGAAATTATTTTGCGAAGCAGATCGTTAGCGTCAGATTTTGTGGTGAAATAAAGCCTGTGTTGCGTTACTCTTCTGGCGGGAAAAAGATGTTTCTTGTCATAAAGTGGTGCGTATCGTGAACAGACTTATAATGAGAGAAAATAAACGGTCTGCGGCGCGATGAACAAAAACAAAGGCGTTACGGAACTTATTGAAGATCAGACACTCTAAATGGTGCTTGCTCAAAGTGCGGTATTTTTAGAGTGGCGTTTCGATAACGCGTGGAATTTAGGTTTGGGGAGACATTACCTCGGATGAGCGAGCAGTTAACGGACCAGGTCCTGGTTGAACGGGTCCAGAAGGGAGATCAGAAAGCCTTTAACCTACTGGTGGTCCGCTACCAGCATAAGGTGGCGAGCCTGGTTTCCCGCTATGTACCGTCAGGCGATGTGCCTGATGTGGTGCAAGAGTCTTTTATTAAGGCCTATCGCGCGCTGGATTCTTTCCGGGGAGATAGTGCTTTTTATACCTGGCTGTACCGTATTGCGGTCAATACGGCAAAGAATTATCTGGTCGCTCAGGGCCGTCGTCCGCCTTCAAGTGATGTGGACGCAATCGACGCCGAAAACTTCGAAAGTGGCGGCGCATTGAAAGAAATTTCGAACCCTGAGAACTTAATGTTGTCAGAAGAACTGAGACAAATCGTTTTTCGCACGATCGAGTCGCTCCCGGAAGATTTACGTATGGCAATTACGTTACGGGAGCTGGATGGTCTGAGCTATGAAGAGATAGCCGCTATCATGGATTGTCCGGTCGGCACGGTACGTTCACGAATTTTCCGTGCGCGAGAAGCTATTGATAATAAAGTTCAACCGCTTATCAGGCGTTGACGATAGCGGGATACTGGAAAAGGTATTAGGCATGCAGAAAGAAAAACTTTCCGCTTTAATGGATGGTGAAACGGTGGATAGCGAGCTGCTCAACGAGCTGTCTCATTCACCCGAAATGCAAGAGACCTGGGAGAGTTACCATCTCATCCGTGACACCCTTCGCGGTGACACCGGCGAGGTTCTCCATTTCGATATCTCAGCCCGCGTCATGGCGGCGATCGAGAATGAGCCTGTTCATCAGACCACTCCGCTGATTCCTGAAGCTCAACCCGCGCCTCACCAGTGGCAGAAAATGCCGTTCTGGCAAAAGGTGCGTCCGTGGGCCAGCCAGCTTACCCAAATGGGTGTGGCAGCATGCGTATCGCTTGCAGTTATTGTTGGCGTCCAGCACTATAATACTCAGTCTGAAACTAATCAGCAGCCAGAAGCGCCAGTGTTTAACACACTGCCGATGATGGGCAAAGCCAGCCCGGTAAGCCTGGGCGTACCGGCTGATGCATCCGCCAGCGGCGGCCAGCAACAGCAGGTTCAGGAGCAGCGCCGTCGCATTAATGCGATGTTGCAGGATTACGAGTTGCAGCGTCGTCTGCACTCCGAACAGCTTCAGTTTGAGCAGGCACAGACACAGCAAGCTGCTGTGCAGGTGCCCGGAAACCAAACTTTAGGAACGCAATCGCAGTAATGAAGCAACTTTGGTTCGCCATGTCTTTGATGGCGGGTAGCCTGTTCTTCTCTGCCAACGCCTCGGCTGATGTTTCATCCGGGGCGTTGTTGCAGCAAATGAATCTGGCCAGCCAGTCACTCAATTATGAGTTGGCATTTATCAGCATCAATAAGCAGGGCGTCGAGTCGTTACGCTATCGCCATGCCCGTCTTGATAATCAGCCGCTCGCCCAGCTTTTACAGATGGATGGCCCGCGTCGGGAAGTGGTCCAGCGTGGTAATGAAATCAGCTATTTCGAGCCAGGCCTGGAGCCTTTCACGCTGAATGGCGACTATATCGTTGATTCCCTGCCGTCACTCATTTACACCGACTTCAAACGGCTTGCCCCTTACTACGATTTTATTTCGGTAGGGCGTACCCGCATCGCGGACAGACTGTGCGAGGTAATTCGCGTTGTTGCCCGGGACGGAACGCGCTACAGCTATATCGTCTGGATTGATGCCGAAACCAAACTTCCTATGCGTGTTGACCTGCTCGACCGTGACGGTGAAACGCTGGAACAGTTCCGGGTTATCTCCTTCAGCGTGAACAATCAGGTTGGTAACAGCATGCAGAATCTGGCTAAGGCCAGCCTGCCGCCGCTGCTTTCTGTTCCTGCCGGGGATTCCGTTAATTTCAACTGGGTGCCTGCCTGGATCCCGCAAGGGTTTAGCGAAGTGTCCAGCAGCCGTCGTCAGCTACCAACGATTGAAACGCCGGTAGAATCGCGCCTCTATTCGGATGGTTTGTTCAGCTTCTCGGTGAATATCAATCGCGCAACGGCAAACAGCGCTGAACAAATGCTGCGTACCGGGCGCCGTACGGTGAGTACAACGGTACGCGATAACGCAGAGATCACCATTGTGGGAGAACTCCCTCCGCAGACGGCGAAGCGCATCTCCGACAGCATTAAATTCAGGGCTGCACAATGATCAAAGAGTGGGCGACGGTTGTCTCCTGGCAAAACGGCATTGCGCTGGTGAGCTGCGATGTTAAAGCTTCATGTAATAGCTGCGCATCACGCGCCGGCTGCGGCAGCCGCGTGTTGAATAAGCTCGGGCCACAAACATCGCACACGATTTCTGTGCCAAGCGAACAGCCGCTGATGGCGGGGCAGAAGGTGGAACTGGGCATCGCGGAAGGCAGCCTGCTCAGCTCCGCTATGCTGGTGTATCTCTCTCCGCTGGTCGGCCTGTTTATCATGGGCGGCCTGTTTCAGATGCTGTTTGGTACCGATGTGGCCGCTATGTGCGGTGCCGCATTGGGTGGCGTGGGGGGATTCTGGCTTGCCAAAGGTCTCTCTCCGACGCTCGCCGCGCGCGAGGAGTGGCAGCCTGTCATTCTCAGCGTTGGGCTGGCGCCAGACCAGCTTCGTGTTGAAACGCTCTCTTCTGAGGCCCGGTGATCCATCGGGCTTTATCATTTTTTACACCCTAAAACAGAAAACGGCCTTTCTTCACGCTATACCTGCTTCTAAGTGCATTTCCAGGTAGCGAGGATGTAGTGTAGAATGCTGCGTTTTCGCACTGAAAAACGTCAGGCTAAGAACAGCGGCCTCCAGGAATTCGTAAGGCATAATTATTTAACTATATGAAGAACATACGTAACTTTTCGATCATTGCTCACATTGACCACGGTAAGTCGACGCTGTCTGACCGTATTATCCAGATTTGCGGTGGCCTGTCTGATCGTGAAATGGAAGCCCAGGTTCTGGACTCCATGGACCTGGAACGCGAACGCGGTATCACTATTAAAGCGCAGAGCGTTACGCTTGATTACAAAGCGGCTGATGGTGAAACCTATCAACTGAACTTTATCGACACCCCAGGCCACGTTGACTTCTCCTATGAGGTTTCACGCTCGCTCGCGGCCTGTGAAGGCGCGCTGCTGGTGGTGGATGCCGGGCAGGGCGTTGAAGCCCAGACCCTGGCAAACTGCTACACCGCGATGGAAATGGATCTCGAAGTTGTGCCGGTTCTGAACAAGATCGACCTGCCAGCCGCCGATCCTGAACGCGTAGCGGAAGAGATTGAAGATATTGTCGGCATTGACGCGACCGATGCCGTGCGCTGCTCCGCGAAAACCGGTGTGGGCGTGACCGACGTGCTGGAACGCCTGGTACGTGACATTCCGGCCCCGGAAGGCGATCCGGATGGCCCGCTGCAGGCGCTAATTATCGACTCCTGGTTCGATAACTATCTGGGCGTTGTCTCTCTGGTGCGTATTAAAAACGGCACCATGCGTAAAGGCGACAAAATCAAGGTAATGAGTACCGGGCAGGTCTACAACGCCGACCGTCTGGGCATCTTCACGCCAAAACAGGTTGACCGTACCGAGCTGAGATGCGGCGAGGTAGGCTGGCTGGTCTGCGCCATTAAAGACATCCTCGGCGCGCCGGTGGGCGATACCCTGACCGGCGCACGTAACCCGGCGGACAAAGCGCTGCCAGGCTTTAAAAAGGTGAAACCGCAGGTTTACGCGGGTCTGTTCCCGGTCAGCTCTGACGACTACGAAAACTTCCGTGACGCGCTCGGTAAACTGAGCCTGAACGATGCTTCCCTGTTCTACGAGCCAGAAAGCTCAACGGCGCTGGGCTTCGGCTTCCGCTGTGGCTTCCTCGGTCTGCTGCACATGGAGATCATTCAGGAGCGTCTGGAGCGCGAATACGATCTGGATCTGATCACCACGGCGCCGACCGTAGTCTATGAAGTTGAAACCACCTCGAAAGAAGTGATCTACGTCGATAGCCCGTCCAAGCTGCCGCCGCTGAACAACATTCAGGAGCTGCGTGAGCCTATTGCAGAGTGTCACATGCTGCTGCCGCAGGAATTCCTGGGTAACGTCATTACGCTGTGTATTGAGAAGCGTGGCGTGCAGACCAACATGGTTTACCACGGTAACCAGGTGGCGCTGACCTATGAAATCCCGATGGCGGAAGTGGTACTCGACTTCTTCGACCGTCTGAAGTCGACCTCCCGTGGCTATGCGTCACTGGATTACAACTTCAAACGCTTCCAGGCCTCCAACATGGTGCGTGTGGACGTGCTGATCAACGGCGAGCGCGTGGATGCGCTGGCGCTGATCACCCACAACGACAATGCGCCGTACCGCGGCCGAGAGCTGGTTGAAAAGATGAAAGATCTGATCCCGCGTCAGCAGTTCGATATCGCGATTCAGGCGGCGATTGGCAACCACATTATCGCGCGTTCAACCGTGAAACAGCTGCGTAAAAACGTTCTGGCGAAGTGCTATGGCGGTGACGTCAGCCGTAAGAAAAAGCTGCTGCAGAAGCAGAAAGAAGGTAAGAAGCGTATGAAGCAGGTCGGTAACGTCGAGCTGCCGCAGGAAGCATTCCTTGCCATCCTTCATGTTGGTAAAGACGGCAAATAACCCTAAGGAGTTGGCATGGCGAACATGTTTGCCCTGATTCTGGTCATTGCTACCCTGGTGACAGGTCTGCTGTGGTGTCTGGATAAGTTTATCTTCGCCCCAAAACGTCGTGAACGTCAGGCTGCCGCTCAGGCAGCCACTGGAGATGGGATTGACGCGAAAACCCTGAAGAAAGTCGGCCCGAAACCGGGCTGGCTGGAAACGGGCGCCTCGGTATTTCCGGTGCTGGCAATTGTGCTGGTGGTACGTTCGTTTATTTACGAGCCGTTCCAAATCCCATCAGGTTCAATGATGCCAACGCTGTTGATTGGTGATTTTATTCTGGTAGAGAAGTTTGCCTACGGCATAAAAGATCCTATCTATCAGAAAACGCTGATCGAAACCGGTCATCCGAAACGTGGCGACATCGTGGTGTTCAAATATCCGGAAGATCCGCGCCTGGACTACATCAAGCGCGCGGTAGGTCTGCCGGGTGATAAAGTCACTTACGATCCGGTTGCGAAAGAAGTCACCGTTCAGCCTGGCTGCAGCTCCGGTACCGCCTGTGAAAACGCGCTGCCAATCACTTACTCAAACGTTGAGCCAAGTGACTTTGTGCAGACCTTTGCCCGTCGTAACGGCGGCGAAGCGACCAGCGGATTCTTCCAGGTACCGAAAGGTGAAACCAAAGAGGACGGCATCCGTCTGGTTGAGCGCAAAGAGACGCTGGGTGATGTGACGCACCGAATCCTCACCGTGCCAATCGCGCAGGATCAGCTGGGTATGTACTATCGCCAGCCGGGCCAGCAGCTGGCGAGCTGGATTGTACCGCCAGGACATTACTTCATGATGGGTGACAACCGCGATAACTCTGCGGACAGCCGTTACTGGGGCTTTGTGCCGGAAGCGAATCTGGTCGGCAAAGCCACCGCCATCTGGATGAGTTTTGAGAAGCAGGAAGGCGAATGGCCGACCGGTGTACGCCTGAATCGTATCGGCGGAATCCATTAATTCTCAATAAATGAACGCGTAGCCGCGTTAATTAGCGGCTACGTGAATTATTTCCACGATAAATCTCTTCGAACTAACGACATCCCCTGTCGTTGTGTATAGAATATTCCCCCGAAGTTTAAGGTTGGCCCTGCAAGGGTGCCACGGCACACGAAACCGCGTTGGTTTTCTCAGGTCGGTTTCGTGTGCTGCATTTTTGACGCATTCATTTATTGGTATCGCATGAACCCCATCGTAATTAATCGGCTTCAACGGAAGCTGGGCTACACTTTTCATCATCAGGAGTTGTTGCAACAGGCATTAACCCACCGCAGTGCCAGCAGCAAACATAATGAGCGTCTCGAGTTTTTAGGCGACTCTATTTTAAGTTTCGTAATTGCGAATGCGCTTTATCATCGTTTCCCGCGTGTGGACGAGGGTGATATGAGCCGCATGCGTGCTACGCTGGTTCGGGGTAATACCCTTGCGGAAATCGCGCGCGAGTTTGAACTGGGCGAATGTCTGCGTCTTGGACCGGGTGAACTGAAAAGCGGCGGCTTCCGTCGTGAATCTATTCTTGCCGATACGGTCGAAGCATTAATTGGTGGTGTGTTCCTGGACAGCGATATCCAGACCGTAGAAAAGCTGATCCTGAACTGGTATCAGACCCGTCTGGACGAAATCAGCCCGGGCGATAAACAAAAAGATCCGAAAACGCGTCTGCAGGAATATTTGCAGGGTCGTCATCTGCCGCTGCCGTCTTATCTGGTGGTACAGGTGCGTGGCGAAGCGCACGATCAGGAATTTACCATCCATTGCCAGGTCAGTGGCCTGAGTGAACCGGTGGTGGGCACAGGTTCAAGCCGTCGTAAGGCTGAACAGGCTGCCGCCGAACAGGCGTTAAAAATGCTGGAGCTGGAATGAGCGAAGAGAAAACCTATTGCGGATTTATTGCCATCGTCGGACGTCCGAACGTTGGCAAATCCACCCTGCTGAATAATCTGCTTGGGCAGAAGATTTCAATCACCTCGCGTAAGGCGCAGACCACGCGTCACCGCATCGTCGGCATCCATACTGAAGGCGCGTATCAGGCGATCTACGTCGATACCCCTGGCCTGCACATGGAAGAGAAGCGTGCCATCAACCGCCTGATGAACAAGGCGGCGAGCAGCTCGATCGGCGATGTAGAGCTGGTGATTTTCGTTGTGGAAGGCACCCGCTGGACGCCGGACGACGAGATGGTGCTGAACAAGCTGCGTGACGGCAAAACCCCGGTCATCCTGGCGGTCAACAAAGTTGATAACGTGCAGGAAAAGGCCGACCTGCTGCCGCATCTGCAGTGGCTCGGGAGCCAGATGAACTTCCTTGATATCGTTCCGCTGTCTGCTGAGACCGGCCTGAACGTGGATACCATCGCGGGCATCGTGCGTAAGCATCTGCCGGAAGCGATTCATCACTTCCCGGAAGACTACATCACCGATCGCTCTCAGCGCTTTATGGCGTCTGAAATCATCCGTGAAAAGCTGATGCGTTTCCTGGGTGCTGAACTGCCTTACTCCGTAACGGTAGAGATCGAGCGTTTCCAGACCAACGAGCGCGGTGGCTACGATATCAACGGCCTGATCCTCGTTGAGCGCGAAGGGCAGAAGAAGATGGTGATCGGCAACAAAGGGGCCAAGATCAAAACCATCGGCATTGAAGCCCGTAAGGACATGATGGAGATGTTCGAAGCGCCGGTGCACCTCGAACTGTGGGTGAAAGTGAAATCTGGCTGGGCCGATGATGAGCGTGCTCTGCGCAGCCTCGGTTACGGCGAAGACCAGTAACTTAAGACGACGAGCATATGGATGGATGGCAGCGCGCCTTTGTCCTGCATAGTCGTCCCTGGAGCGAAACCAGCCTCATGCTGGACGTCTTCACGGAAGAGTCGGGCCGCGTGCGCCTTGTTGCGAAAGGCGCACGTTCCAAACGTTCTAATCTGAAAGGCGCCCTACAGCCTTTCACGCCGCTGCTGGTACGCTTTGGTGGGCGAGGGGAAGTGAAAACCCTGCGCAGTGCCGAAGCAGTCTCCCTGGCGCTTCCTCTTTCCGGCATCACGCTGTACAGCGGTCTGTATGTCAACGAACTCATCTCACGCGTTCTTGAACATGAGACCCGCTTCTCTGAACTTTTCTTCGATTATCTGCACTGTATCCAGTCGCTGGCTGGCGCAACCGGCACGCCCGAACCCGCCTTGCGTCGTTTTGAACTGGCGCTGCTGGGCCACCTCGGATACGGCGTAGATTTTCTGCACTGCGCGGGCAGCGGTGATGAGATAGAAGACACCATGACCTACCGCTACCGCGAAGAAAAAGGCTTCATTGCCAGTATCGTGATAGACAACAGCACCTTTACCGGGCGCCAGCTCCGGGCGCTGTACGAGCGCGAGTTTCCCGATCTGGACACCCTGCGCGCAGCAAAACGCTTTACCCGGATTGCCCTCAAGCCGTATCTTGGCGGCAAGCCCTTAAAGAGCCGCGAATTATTCAGGCAGTTTGTGCCGAAACGTTAACGTTTTACCCCTCACCCCAGCCCTCTCCCGGAGGGAGAGGGGGTAGAGAAATGAACCAAAATACCGAGGATTGTCATGGCTGAATTACTGTTAGGCGTCAACATCGACCACATCGCCACGCTGCGTAATGCGCGCGGCACGGCGTATCCCGATCCGGTTCAGGCGGCGTTTATCGCTGAACAGGCTGGCGCTGACGGCATTACCGTTCACCTGCGTGAAGACCGTCGCCATATCACCGATCGCGACGTGCGTATTCTGCGTCAGACGCTGGACACCCGTATGAATCTGGAGATGGCGGTCACCGAAGAGATGCTGGTGATTGCCTGCGAGACCCAGCCGCACTTCTGCTGCCTGGTGCCGGAAAAACGCCAGGAAGTAACCACCGAAGGCGGTCTGGATGTGGCCGGTCAGCTCGACAAAATGCGCGATGCCTGCAAGCGCCTGGCGGATGCAGGTATCCTGGTTTCTCTGTTTATCGACGCCGATTTCGCCCAGATTAAAGCGGCGGCCGACGTGGGCGCACCGTATATCGAAATCCACACCGGCTGCTATGCCGATGCCAAAAATGATGCCGAACAGGCCAAAGAGCTGGAGCGTATTGCCAAAGCGGCCACGTATGCTTCAAGCCTGGGACTGAAGGTTAACGCCGGTCACGGCCTGACCTACCATAACGTGAAGGCCATTGCCGCTCTGCCGGAAATGCACGAGCTGAACATCGGCCACGCCATCATTGGCCGCGCGGTGATGAACGGCCTGAAAGAGGCGGTTTCAGAAATGAAACGCCTGATGCAGGAAGCGCGTCAGTAATGGCCATTCTGGGCTTAGGCACCGATATCGTTGAAATAGCCCGTATTGAAGCGGTGATCGCCCGTAGCGGCGATCGCCTCGCAAGACGCGTGCTGAGCGATAACGAGTGGGCCATCTGGGAAGCGCATCAGCAGCCGGTGCGTTTCCTGGCAAAGCGCTTTGCGGTAAAAGAGGCGGCGGCCAAAGCCTTCGGGACCGGCATTCGTAACGGCCTGGCGTTTAATCAGTTCGAAGTGTTTAACGATGAACTGGGCAAACCGAGCCTGCGTCTGTGGGGAGAAGCGCAAAAGCTGGCGGAAAAGCTGGGGGTGAATCATATGCACGTGACGATCGCGGATGAACGTCACTATGCCAGCGCGACGGTGATCATCGAAAGCTAAAGTTTGTCCGCGTGGTGCATCAGGACAAACTTATCCCATAGCTGCTCTTCGCTCTCGACGTGGGCCGGATCCTTCAGGATGGTATTCGGGATCGGGCACACTTTCTGACAGGTCGGCGTTTCATAGTGGCCGATGCATTCCGTGCAGCGGTCGCTGTTAATCTCATAGATGCTGTCGCCCATCGAAATCGCCTGGTTCGGGCATTCGGGCTCGCACATATCGCAATTAATGCATTTTTTGGTAATTAACAGCGCCATCAGGAAATTCTCAGAAACAACACAAACCGGGCGGGCATTATACGCGTCAAACCAGTTTTTTTACCAGTTCTTCGCTGTGACGAATGCGCTCGGGCGCGCGCTCCAGATCCTGCTGCACCAGCGCCATAAACAGCAGGTCCGTCAGCATCATTTGCGCGCTGGTGGACGAGATAGCCGCGCTGCGCGTGGCCTGCTCTTCGGCAATGGTATATAAACAGCGCGTTGCCCGCTGCTGCAGGGCATTCGGCGTAAAACCGGTGATCGCCAGAATTTTACCGCCGACGCGCAGCGCTTCATCGGTTGCCATATTGATTTCACGGCGCTCGCCGGAGTAAGAGATGGCCAGCAGCAGATCGTCAGGATCCATCGCCTGTACGGTCGCCAGCAGGGCGTGCATATCCTGCTCGACGATGGCGTTAAGCCCAATTTTCGTCAGCTTCCAGCCGAAGTTACGCGCCACAAGTCCGGACGCCCCGATACCGGTCAGGATGATGCGCCGCGCGCCGCGCAGCATCGCCACGCTCTCCAGCAGCTTCTCTTCCGTATTCACGTCGAGCGTCGCGTGCATAGCCGCCACGTTCTCTTTGATCAGCTTTTCGCCAACCAGCCGCATCGGGTCATCGCCGCGGATCTGATTATGCACCGGCATTGACTGCGGGTTGGGGTTGCTCACCAGCGCTTCGCTAATCGCCAGCTTGAGGGCGGGGAACCCCTTAAAGCCAATCTTCTGGGCAAACTTCACCACGCTGGACTGGCTCACGCCGGCTTCACTCGCCAGCTGCTGCGAGCTGAGATGGCGTGCATGGTCGGGTTGAGAAAGCAGAAAATCCGCCAGCTTCTTGTCGCTTTGGGCAAAGCCTGCATAGCGCTGGCGAATGCGAATTAAACAGTTCATAGGGTCTCCTGGCGAAAATGTGATTATCTGCGCAAATACGAATTTTGCTCGCCTGAATGAATTTTATATTCCATTATAGTGTGATTATTATGAATTAAAAATTCTTGAGGTACAAAAATGAATCTTGGCTCACTTGTTTCTGAAACGCGTAACCCGCAAACCATGGATCTGGATGCGCTCTCCACCCTGGAGCTGGTTAACCGCTTTAATCAACAGGATACGCTGGTCGCGCAGGCAGTGAAAGAGACATTACCCGAGGTGGCGAAAGCGGTCGATGCGGCGGCGGAAGCCCTTAAGGCCGGCGGTCGAATTATCTACATGGGAGCGGGCACTAGCGGGCGTCTTGGGGTTCTGGATGCGTCAGAATGTCCGCCCACCTTTGGGGTGCCGCACGGTCTGGTCGTTGGGCTGATTGCCGGTGGACCCGGTGCGCTGCTGAAAGCCGTTGAGGGAGCGGAAGACAATGCACAGCTGGGCGAGGATGACCTGAAGGATCTGAATCTGACCGCGAAGGATCTGGTGGTCGGGCTGGCGGCATCCGGGCGCACCCCGTACGTCATTGGCGGGCTGGAATACGCCAACCGGACGGGCTGCACGACGGTGGCCATCTCCTGTAATCCGGGCTCCCCGATTGCGCAGGTGGCCGCTATTGCTATCTCTCCGGTTGTCGGGCCGGAAGCGCTCACCGGCTCCACGCGTCTGAAATCCGGGACCGCACAAAAGCTGGTGCTTAATATGATCTCCACCGGCGCGATGGTGAAGTTCGGCAAGGTTTATCAGAACCTGATGGTGGATATGCAGGCCACCAACGTCAAGCTGGTGGACAGAGCCTGCCGTATGGTGATGGAGGCGACAGGTGCAGGCCGTGAAGAGGCAGAAGCGGTACTCAAGCAGACCGATCACGATGTTAAACCGGCCATTTTGATGATCCTGAGCGGGCTGGATGCGGCGGCCGCGAGAGCCAAACTCGCTGCGCATAACGGCTTCTTACGGGCGGCATTAGAAAACTAACAGAGGCGTCTATGGACAAAACAGCAGCGCTCGCCAGCGATATCCTGCAGGGGATCGGTGGGGAAAAAAATATTCAGCGTCTCGAAAACTGCATGACGCGCGTGCGCGTCGAGGTGCATAACGACGACCAGCTCGACGTGCCGCGCCTGAAGCAACTCTCCGGCGTTAGCGGCTACGTGAAACAAGGGCAGCAGCACCAGCTGATCGTCGGGCCGGGGAAAGCGGCGCAGGTTGTTGATGCCATGCGCGCGCTGATGGGCATTAGCGCGAGCGCGTCGATTGACGATGCGGAACGCACCAGGGCGCAGGCGAAGGCCAAATACAAAGCCCCCATGAGCGATGCGCTGCGTCAGCTGGCAAACGTCTTTATTCCGCTGATCCCGGCGTTTATTGCCTCCGGCCTGATCACCGGGATCATCAATATCCTCAAGCGACCGGATATTGTGGGGGATTTCGCCACGCAGTATCCGAACCTGCTGGGGATTCTCGGGATCTTCGGCAGCGCTGTTTTCGCCATCATGAACATTCTGGTCGGGGTAAATACCGCGAAGGTGTTTGGCGGATCGCTGGCGATGGGCGGAGTAATGGCGGGCATCTTGTCCAGCCCGCAGCTGGCGCAGATTACGCTGTTTGGTGAGGCGCTCCAGCCCGGGCGCGGTGGGGTGATCGCCGTGCTGCTGGTGGTCATCCTGATGTGCTGGATCGAGAAAAGGCTGCGCGCGGTTCTGCCTGGCTCGATCGAGCTGATTCTCAACCCGCTGTTGACCACGCTGATTACCGGTAGCGTAGCGATTGTGGCCCTCCAGCCGCTAGGCGGATGGATCTCTGAAGCCATCGCTCACGGTGCGTCTCTGGCTATCGACCGAGGCGGGCTGCTGGTTGGCGCTGTGCTGTCAGGTACTTTCCTGCCGCTGGTGCTGACTGGCCTGCATCAGGGGCTGGTGCCGATCCACGTCGAGCTGGTGCAGGCGCACGGCTATAACGCGCTGCTGCCTATCCTGTCGATGGCGGGGGTGGGGCAGGTCGGCGCGGCGATTGCCGTACTGATGAAAACCCGCAACGCGCGTCTGAAAAAAATGATTAAAGGCGCGCTCCCGGTCGGACTGCTCGGCATCGGCGAGCCGCTGATTTTCGGCGTTACGCTGCCGCTGGGTAAACCGTTCCTCGCCGCCTGTCTGGGCGGCGCGGTAGGCGGGGCGCTGATCAGCTACTGGAAAGTCGCTACCGTTATCACCTTTGGGCTTTCCGGTTTACCGCTGGCATTAACCATCGTGACCGGAAAAGTGATGCTCTATCTGTTAGGCTATTTAGTAGCGGTGATCGCCGGGTTCCTGTTTACCTGGCTGTTAGGTTTCAACGACCCAGAGGAGTAAGGTTTGGCAAATCACGGGCGTCGCGTTGTCTTTTTCGACCTGGATGGAACGCTGCATCAGCAGGATATGTTTGGTACGTTTATGCGTTACCTGCTGCGGCGTCAGCCTTTGAATGCGCTGCTCGTGCTGCCGCTCTTACCGGTTATCGGGATCGCGCTGCTGGTCAAAGGCCGTGCGGCGCGATGGCCGATGAGTCTGCTGCTGTGGGGATGTACCTTTGGGCACAGCGAAGCGCGGCTCAAACAGCTCGAAAAGGATTTTGCGCACTGGTTTCGCGGCCACGTCGCCGCCTTTCCGGTGGTGCAGGCGCGCCTGACCAGCTACCTCGATGCGAACGATGCCGACATCTGGCTGATTACCGGCTCCCCGCAGACGCTGGTGGAGCAGGTCTACTTTGATACCCCCTGGCTTCCGCGCGTGAATCTTATCGCCACGCAAATTGCCCGCGGCTACGGCGGCTGGGTGCTGACCCTGCGCTGCCTGGGACATGAAAAAGTGGTCCAGCTGGAAAAACGCATCGGTACGCCGCTGCGCCTGTACAGCGGCTACAGCGACAGCAAGCAGGACAACCCGCTGCTCTATTTTTGCCAGCACCGCTGGCGCGTCACACCATCAGGCGAACTTCAGCAACTCGAATAGTCTTCTCTAAAACTGGCGTGTATAATGCCGCCCGCTTTTCGACTGGAGTATCAGCCTTTGTCCAACCCTGAACACAATCATGAATACTGGATGCGCCACGCGCTGACGCTGGCTCAACGCGCCTGGGACGAAGGCGAAGTGCCCGTGGGCGCGGTGCTGGTTCATAACAACCAGGTGATTGGCGAAGGGTGGAACCGTCCTATAGGCCGCCACGATCCTACTGCCCACGCGGAAATCATGGCGCTTCGCCAGGGCGGTCTGGTGCTGCAAAACTATCGCCTGCTTGATACGACGCTGTATGTGACGCTGGAGCCGTGCGTGATGTGCTCCGGCGCGATGGTGCACAGCCGGATCGGCACTCTCGTCTTTGGGGCGCGGGATGAAAAAACCGGTGCGGCCGGTTCGCTGATGGACGTGCTGGGTCACCCGGGTATGAACCACCAGGTGAAGACTATCGGTGGGGTGCTTGCACCAGAGTGTTCGGGGCTGTTAAGCGATTTCTTTCGAATGCGCCGTCAGCAGAAAAAGCAGCAAAAGGCAGAACTGAAGCCGTCGGGCGATTAAGCTCGTCCGGCGCCACGACCGGGTAGCTTTGAGCCAGCTGTTTGGCCTCCGTCGCCTCTTTCTCTTTCTCCAGCAGATACCCGACCAGGCTAATCTGATATTTACGGATATTTTCCACGTAGGCGTAGGCTTCATGTCCCCGCGCGTAGCCGTATGTCAGCTTGTTATACCATGGCTTCTGGCTCAGCAGCGGCAGGCGCTGCTTAACGTCTGACCAGCTGTCCGGGTTACCTTTCGTTTTTGCCGTCAATGCTCGTGCATCAAGCATATGCGCGTAGCCCATATTGTAGGCCGCCAGCGCAAACCAGATCCGCTCTTCTTCCGGCACCGTTTCCGGTACTTTGGCCATCATATCCTGCAGGTAGCGCGCGCCGCCGCTGATGCTCTGTTCGGCGTCGGTACGATCGTTCACGCCCAGGCTCAGCGCCGTATTTTTGGTTAACATCATCAAACCGCGTACGCCCGTGGGCGACGTGGCCTGGGTATCCCAGTGGGATTCCTGATACGAAATAGCAGCCAGCAGTTTCCAGTCAATCTCCTGGGCGTATTTTTCGAACAACGGCTGCAGGTCCGGCAGGACGCTGTCTACCGCGCGCAGGAAGCTGCGGGTGTCAACGTAGTCAAAGTCATCGCCGTGCCCGAGGTACTTTTCCTCCAGACGCGCCAGGGTACCGTCTTCATTGATGGTGTTGAAGAAATCAAGCATCGCGGCAGAGAAGGTCTGGTCGTCATCAAGCTGGCTAAACCAGGTCACGGGCTGCTCGTCGGTGACGTCCAGCGCCACGGCGATTTCAGGATGCACCCGCTGGAACAGGCTGATCGCGACCGAATCGGCGATGGTGTAGGGCACCTTCTGATCTTTTACCTGCTCCAGCAGCTCCGTCGTGCCGAGTTTTGGATCCACCGTCCAGCTCAGGTCGGGATATTTCTTTTCCTTAAGCTCCCGCAGATCGTCAATCACCACGTGACCGGGCGCAATCGTCAGCTGCCGATCGTTAATCGTGGACAGCGAGCGCGGGCGCAGGCTCCCGACGCGGTAAACCAGCTGCTGTGAAACGGAGTAGTAGGTCGGGCCTGGCTGGTAGTTCTTGCTGCGCTCGCTGTTATACACCAGCCCGGCGGCGAGCATATCGGCATCGTCGTTATCGAGGTCGTCAAACAGCTGGTTGATATTCTGGCGGACGGTGATTTTAAGCTTCACGCCAAGATAATCGGCGAACTGTTGTGCCAGTTCATAATCCAGGCCAATGATTTTGCCGTTGACGTCGCTGTAAATCAGCGGCGAGTTGAGGGTACTGACGCGCAATTCCCCCCGCTCCTGAATGGCGGCGATACGGTTTTCGGCTTTGCCGAACCAGGGGATGGAAGGCCAGAGGGCCACTGCCAGCAGCAACGTTACAATGCCGATGAGCAGATAATTAATCTTTAATTTTTTCAATTAGTTAATTCTCTGCGACGCCGGTTGCCTCAGTTTGCTGTAGCCATGTTAATCATAAGGTTTGCCATTGAATGAGCGGCATTTTGCGTAAACTTGCGCCACTTGGCAACCAATTAGAGAGACAGGTCACATCTATTGTTAAATCTCTGTGCAAATTTTATTTCGACGCAAACGGTTTCGTCGGCGCTCAGGATTCTCTATAATGACGCCCGTTTTCCCCCCTTGCGCACACTGTAAGCGCCCCGGCGCTTCGAAGACGAGAGACTTATGATGGAAATTCTGCGTGGTTCGCCTGCACTGTCTGCCTTCCGTATCACTAAACTGCTGGCACGTTTTCAGGCGGCCGACCTTCCGGTAAGCAATATTTACGCTGAGTATGTCCATTTTGCTGACCTGAATGCCCCCCTGAATGCAGAGGAGCGCGTACAGCTGGAACGCCTGCTCAAGTATGGTCCAAGCCTGAACAGCCATACGCCAACCGGCAAACTGATCCTTGCTACGCCTCGTCCGGGCACCATCTCCCCCTGGTCTTCCAAAGCCACCGATATCGCCCACAACTGTGGCCTGAGCCAGATTAACCGTCTGGAACGCGGCGTGGCGTACTACGTGGAAGCCTCTACCCTGAGCGACGCGCAGTGGCAGGCGGTTGCGGCTGAACTGCACGATCGCATGATGGAGAGCGTATTTGCCTCTCTCGATGACGCGCAGAAGCTTTTCTCTCACCATCAGCCTGCGCCGGTACAAAGCGTAGACCTGCTGGGGCAGGGCCGTCAGGCGCTGATTGACGCCAACCTGCGTCTCGGCCTGGCGCTGGCAGAAGACGAAATCGACTACCTGCAGGATGCGTTTGTTAAGCTCAACCGTAACCCGAACGACATCGAACTTTACATGTTCGCGCAGGCTAACTCTGAGCACTGCCGCCACAAGATTTTCAACGCCGACTGGATTATTGACGGCGAACAGCAGCCGAAGTCGCTGTTCAAGATGATCAAAAACACCATGGAGCAAACCCCTGACCACGTGCTGTCTGCCTATAAAGACAACGCCGCGGTAATGGAAGGTTCCGAGGTGGGCCGCTTCTTCGCCGATCGCGAAGCAGGGCGCTATGACTTCCATCAGGAGCCCGCGCATATCCTGATGAAAGTGGAAACCCACAACCACCCGACGGCGATCTCCCCGTGGCCGGGTGCGGCGACCGGCTCCGGCGGTGAAATCCGTGACGAAGGTGCGACCGGTCGTGGCGCTAAACCTAAAGCGGGTCTGGTCGGTTTCTCCGTCTCTAACCTGCGTATCCCGGGCTTTGAACAGCCGTGGGAAGAAGATTTCGGCAAGCCCGAGCGCATCGTGACCGCCCTGGATATCATGACCGAAGGCCCGCTGGGCGGCGCGGCGTTTAACAACGAATTTGGTCGTCCGGCGCTGAACGGTTACTTCCGTACCTATGAAGAGAAAGTGGATAGCCACAACGGCGAAGAGCTGCGCGGCTACCACAAGCCGATCATGCTGGCGGGCGGGATCGGCAACATCCGTGCCGATCACGTGCAGAAAGGCGAGATCGTCGTCGGCGCGAAGCTGATCGTACTGGGCGGCCCGGCGATGAACATCGGTCTGGGCGGCGGTGCAGCCTCTTCTATGGCCTCCGGCCAGTCTGATGCGGATCTCGACTTTGCCTCCGTGCAGCGCGACAACCCTGAGATGGAGCGCCGCTGCCAGGAAGTGATCGACCGCTGCTGGCAGCTGGGCGACGCCAACCCGATCCTCTTCATTCACGACGTGGGCGCGGGCGGCCTGTCCAACGCCATGCCGGAGCTGGTGAGCGACGGCGGCCGCGGCGGGCGTTTCAACCTGCGCGATATCCTGAGCGATGAGCCGGGCATGAGCCCGCTGGAAATCTGGTGTAACGAATCCCAGGAGCGCTACGTGCTGGCGGTTGCTGCGGATCAGCTGCCGCTGTTTGACGAGCTGTGCCGCCGCGAGCGCGCGCCGTATGCCGTCATCGGTGAAGCGACCGAAGAGCAGCACCTTTCCTTAAGCGACACCCACTTTGACAACCAGCCGATCGATCTGCCGCTCGACGTTCTGCTCGGTAAAACGCCGAAGATGACCCGCGACGTAACCACCCGCAAAGCGGCGGGCAAAGCGCTGGATCGCCAGGGCATCACTGTGGCAGAAGCGGTAAACCGCGTGCTGCACCTGCCTGCTGTGGCAGAGAAAACCTTCCTGGTGACCATCGGCGACCGCACCGTGACCGGTATGGTATCGCGCGATCAGATGGTCGGCCCGTGGCAGATCCCTGTCGCGAACTGCGCCGTGACCACCGCGAGCCTCGACAGCTACTACGGCGAAGCGATGGCTCTCGGCGAACGCACCCCGGTGGCGCTGCTGGACTTCGCTGCCTCTGCCCGTCTGGCGGTCGGTGAAGCGCTGACCAACATCGCCGCGACGCAGATTGGCGACATCAAACGTATCAAGCTCTCCGCAAACTGGATGGCCGCAGCCGGTCACCCTGGCGAAGATGCTGGCCTGTATGAAGCCGTGAAAGCGGTGGGCGAGGAGCTGTGTCCTGCCCTCGGCCTGACCATTCCGGTGGGCAAAGACTCCATGTCGATGAAAACCCGCTGGCAGGAAGGCAAAGAGCAGCGCGAGATGACCTCTCCGCTGTCGCTGGTGATCACCGCGTTTGCCCGCGTGGAAGACGTGCGTCACACCGTTACGCCGCAGCTTGCGACCGAAGACAACGCCCTGCTGCTGATTGACCTGGGTAAAGGCCACAACGCGCTGGGTGCTACCGCGCTGGCGCAGGTTTACCGCCAGCTCGGCGACAAGCCAGCCGACGTGCGCGACGTTGCCCAGCTGAAAGGCTTCTACGACGCGATTCAGGCGCTGGTGGCGCAGCGTAAGCTGCTGGCCTACCACGACCGTGCCGACGGCGGCCTGCTGGTGACCCTGGCAGAGATGGCCTTCACCGGCCACTGCGGCGTGGAAGCGAACATTGCGACGCTTGGCGAAGACCGTCTGGCGGCGCTGTTCAACGAAGAGCTGGGCGCCGTGATTCAGGTGCGCGCGGCGGATCGCGACGCGGTTGAAGCGATTCTGGCGAAGCACGGTCTGGCAGACTGCGTGCACTATCTGGGCAAAGCCGTTCAGGGCGACCGCTTCGTCATTGAAGCAGACGGTCACGCGGTGTTCAGCGAAAGCCGCACCACGCTGCGCATGTGGTGGGCGGAAACCACCTGGCAGATGCAGCGCCTGCGTGATAACCCGGAATGTGCCGATCAGGAGCATAACGCGAAAGCGAATGACCAGGATCCAGGCCTGAACGTGAAGCTCTCCTTCGACATTAACGAAGACATCGCCGCGCCGTACATTGCGACCGGCGCGCGTCCTAAAGTGGCCGTGCTGCGCGAGCAGGGCGTCAACTCCCACGTTGAGATGGCGGCTGCCTTCCACCGCGCGGGCTTTGACGCTATCGACGTCCACATGAGCGATCTGCTGGCCGGACGTACCGGGCTGGAAGATTTCCAGGCGCTGGTGGCGTGCGGCGGTTTCTCCTACGGCGACGTGCTGGGCGCGGGCGAAGGTTGGGCGAAGTCCATCCTGTTTAACAGCCGCGTGCGCGACGAGTTCGAAACCTTTTTCCACCGTCCGCAGACCCTGGCGCTGGGCGTGTGTAACGGCTGCCAGATGATGTCTAACCTGCGCGAGCTGATCCCGGGCAGCGAAGCCTGGCCGCGCTTTGTGCGCAACCAGTCTGACCGCTTCGAGGCGCGCTTCAGCCTGGTGGAAGTCACCCAAAGCCCGTCTCTGCTGCTGCAGGGGATGGTCGGTTCTCAGATGCCAATCGCCGTTTCCCATGGTGAAGGTCAGGTAGAAGTGCGCGACGCTGCGCATCTGGCTCAGCTGGAGAGCAAAGGCCTGGTGGCGCTGCGCTTTGTCGATAACTTCGGCAAGGTGACGGAAACCTACCCGGCTAACCCGAACGGCTCCGCCAACGGTATTACGGCAGTGACCAGCGAAAGCGGTCGAGCGACCATCATGATGCCGCACCCGGAACGCGTATTCCGTACCGTGAGCAACTCCTGGCACCCGGAAAACTGGGGCGAGGACAGCCCGTGGATGCGTATCTTCCGCAACGCGCGTAAGCAGCTGGGTTAAGTTTTAGGCAATATCTGTAGGCCCGGTAAGCGAAAGCTCGACCGGGCTTTTTTATTTGTGTCGCAATTGCGCGACAGACCCGCAATTCAACTGTCTCCAAAAGGCGACATTTAACTCGTTGATTTATATATGGCAGTAAAGGTTCCCGTTAAGGTGTTGCTTAATAGCGACACTTAGCCTGGAAATCATTCAACTGAAAATTAACAGGCTAAACGAGTAAAACTCATAAATTTCAAACTGTTAATATTTTGTTTTGCATTCTGGCACGGGTGTTGCATAATATTAACCAGTGGCTCATTCACCTTCTTATGTCAGCCCCTTCGGGACGCGCTACATAAACTTCGAATGACGCACAAAAAGGTGCCTGCCGTCCAACTACTGATCATAGCGATGCTTTATCAGGCCAGGGCGAAACGTCGAGTTAGGCACCGCCTCATTCCATGACAAAGCCGGGTTTTTACCCGGCTTTGTTGTATCTGAAGGGCAGACTCAGTTACGCTCTGCGTAAACCACCATTAAGAGAGTAATGCGTTGAAACGCTGGCCCGTTTTCCCCCGCTCCCTGCGGCAGCTCGTCATGATGGCCTTCCTGCTGATCCTGCTACCGCTGCTGATCCTTGCCTGGCAGGCGTGGCAAAGCCTGAACGCGCTGAGCGCGCAGGCGGCTTTGACCAACCGCACGACGCTCATCGACGCCAGACGCAGTGAAGCGATGACCAACGCCGCGCTGGAGATGGAGCGTAGCTATCGTCAGTATTGCGTGCTTGACGATAGGACGCTGGAAAAGGTTTATCAGAGCCAGCGTAAACGCTACAGCGAAATGCTGGACGCTCACGCGGGGGTCCTACCTGATGACAAGCTCTATCAAGCGTTGCGTCAGGATTTAAACGATCTCGCGCAGCTGCAGTGCAGCAACAGCGGCCCGGATGCCGTTGCTGCCGCGCGCCTCGAAGCTTTTGCCAGCGCCAACACCGAGATGGTGCAGTCAACGCGCGCGGTGATTTTCTCTCGCGGCCAGCAGCTCCAGCAGGAGATTGCCGAGCGCGGCCAGTTCTTCGGCTGGCAGGCGCTGGTGCTGTTCCTGGTGAGCCTCGGGCTGGTACTGCTCTTTACCCGCATGATCATCGGCCCGGTGAAGGGCATCCAGCGTATGATTAACCGTCTGGGGGAGGGGAAATCGCTCGGGGATACGGTCGCCTTTAAAGGTCCCCGCGAGCTGCGATCCGTAGGCCAGCGCATTATCTGGCTGTCCGAGCGCCTGGCGTGGCTCGAATCACAGCGCCATCAGTTCCTGCGCCATATCTCTCATGAGCTTAAAACGCCGCTGGCCAGCATGCGCGAAGGGACGGAGCTGCTGGCGGACGAAGTGGCCGGGCCCCTTACGCCAGAACAGAAAGAAATTGTCGAGATCCTGGATAACAGCAGCCGCAATCTGCAAAAGCTGATTGAGCAACTGCTGGATTACAACCGCAAGCTGGCTGACGGGGCGGTCGTACTGGAAAACGTTGAAATTGAGCCGCTGGTGGATATGGTGATCTCCGCCCACAGCTTGCCAGCAAGAGCTAAAATGATGCATACCGGCGTCGAGCTGAATGCGCCTGCGTGCCTGGCTGAACCCATGCTGCTGATGAGCGTTCTGGATAATCTTTACTCCAATGCGGTGCACTATGGTACTGAATCCGGTAACATTTATATCCGAAGTAATACGAATGGTTCACGGGTGTTTATTGACGTCGCAAACACCGGCACCCCGATCCCCGATGACGAAAAAACCATGATCTTCGAACCCTTTTTCCAGGGAAGTCATCAGCGGAAAGGCGCGGTTAAAGGAAGCGGGCTGGGCTTGAGCATCGCCCGGGACTGCATTCGACGCATGCAGGGTGAGCTAAACATTGCCGCGGACGAACGTTCAGATGTTTGCTTCCGTATCGAACTGCCCCTGAGCCGGAAAAATCAATAAAATGAATCTATGTCTGGTGAGTATGTCACACGTCTTTTTCCGCGCCGTACGCGCGGTGTTTTCCTGCAACACGCTTCGCCTGAGCCTGCCCTGTTTATTTCTGGCAGGGTGTGTTTCCCATGCGCCACAAAGTGCCATTAGCGATAAACAAGAAGATAAATGGCCCGATAACCAGCTGGCAGATTTCCTCTCCACCCGCTGTGAAGACATCTGGAACCTGTCAGGACATGACGTTGAAAGCAACCCGCTGTTCTGGCTGCGTGGAATAGACTGCGCCCAGCGTCTTGCGCCGGTAGACGCCCGCTCGAAGGCGGCGATGCTGGATGACGATACATGGCAGGACGCTTTCAAGCGCGGGATTTTACTCGCAGATGCGAAAATCACCCCCGTTGAACGCCGCGTCAATGTGACCCGACTGGACACGTACGTGGTCAATCTTCCCGTGCAGGTACGCCCGGTATACCAGCTCTGGCGCGATGGGCAGACATTACAGCTTCAGCTGTCTGAAGAGCGCTCCCGCTACAGCAAGCTGCAGCAGTCAACCGACAGCGAGCTTGATACGCTGCGCCAACAGCAGCAACATTTACGTACGCAGCTGGATACCACGACGCGCAAGCTGGAAAACCTGACGGATATCGAAAGGCAGCTCTCGTCGCGTAAGTATCAGCCGGGGAGTTCATCCGCTGCACCGGACAGCGATACGCCGAAACAAGAGGATGTGAAGCATGACGAGCCGTAAACCTGCCCATCTTTTACTGGTGGATGACGATCCCGGGCTGTTAAAGCTGCTGGGGATGCGTCTGGTGAGCGAAGGCTACAGCGTCGTCACCGCTGAAAGCGGGCTGGAGGGGCTCAAGATCCTCAGCCGCGAGAAAATCGATCTGGTGATAAGCGACCTGCGGATGGACGAAATGGATGGCCTGCAGCTGTTCGCGGAGATCCAGAAGCAGCAGCCGGGTATGCCCGTGATTATCCTGACGGCGCACGGGTCGATCCCGGATGCGGTTGCCGCGACGCAGCAGGGGGTCTTCAGCTTCCTGACCAAGCCGGTGGACAAAGACGCGCTTTATAAGGCTATCGACAGCGCGCTGGAACACGCCGCCCCGGCGGGGGATGAAGCGTGGCGGGAGTCCATCGTCACCCGCAGCCCCATTATGCTGCGTCTGCTTGAACAGGCCCGGATGGTGGCGCAGTCCGACGTCAGCGTGCTCATCAACGGCCAGAGCGGAACCGGGAAAGAGATCCTGGCCCAGGCGATCCATAACGCCAGCCCGCGCAGTAAAAACGCCTTTATCGCCATTAACTGCGGCGCGCTTCCGGAACAGCTGCTCGAATCTGAACTGTTTGGTCACGCCCGCGGCGCATTCACCGGCGCGGTGAGCAGCCGGGAAGGGCTGTTCCAGGCCGCGGAAGGGGGCACGCTGTTCCTGGACGAGATTGGCGACATGCCCGCGCCGCTGCAGGTCAAACTGCTGCGCGTGTTGCAGGAGCGAAAAGTTCGCCCGCTGGGCAGCAACCGCGATATCGATATTAATGTGCGCATTATTTCCGCCACCCACCGCGACTTGCCAAAAGTGATGGCGCGCAACGAGTTTCGCGAAGATCTCTACTACCGTCTAAACGTGGTGAATCTGAAGATCCCGGCGCTGGCGGAGCGTGCGGAAGACATACCGCTGCTGGCGAACCATCTTTTGCGCCAGGCGGCCGATCGCCATAAACCGTTCGTGCGCGCGTTTTCCACCGACGCGATGAAGCGGCTGATGGCCGCAGGCTGGCCGGGTAACGTGCGCCAGCTGGTGAACGTGATTGAGCAGTGCGTGGCGCTGACCTCCTCACCGGTGATCAGCGATGCGCTGGTGGAGCAGGCGCTGGAAGGGGAAAACACGGCTCTGCCGACGTTTGCGGAAGCGCGGAATCAGTTCGAGCTGAACTATCTGCGCAAGCTATTGCAGATCACCAAAGGCAACGTGACCCACGCGGCGCGCATGGCCGGACGCAACCGCACCGAGTTCTACAAGCTGCTGTCGCGCCACGAGCTGGAAGCAAACGATTTTAAAGAGTAATGCCGTATGGTACTGTGAGCAATCGATTACGAGGCAGCTTACAGGCAAGAGTTTAAGGACCCACCATGAAAAAGATTGATGCGATTATTAAACCTTTCAAACTGGATGACGTGCGTGAAGCGCTGGCGGAAGTCGGCATCACCGGGATGACCGTGACGGAAGTGAAAGGTTTTGGTCGTCAGAAGGGCCACACCGAGCTTTACCGTGGCGCAGAGTACATGGTCGACTTTCTGCCGAAAGTAAAAATTGAAATCGTGGTCAGCGACGATATCGTCGATACCTGCGTGGATACCATTATCCGCACCGCGCAGACGGGCAAAATCGGCGACGGTAAAATCTTCGTCTTTGACGTGGCGCGCGTGATCCGTATCCGTACCGGCGAAGAAGACGACGCCGCGATTTAACATTGCCAACGGTTTTGTAGGCCGGGTAAGGCGCAGCCGCCACCCGGCGAAAAAAAGCCCCTCGAACGAGGGGCTTTTTCATTACAGCACCTTATGCGGCCCGAAACATTCGTAATGAATGTTGTCTTTGTTCACGCCCAGCTCCACCAGCTGCTTCGCGGCATACTGCATAAACGCCACCGGCCCGCAGACGTAGAACTGCATGTCCGGCGCGCTAAATGCCCCTTCCATCTGGCTTAAATTCATCAGACCTTCGCTGTCAAACCGAGCGGCCGCGCGGTCTTTATCCGTCGGTAGGCGATACCAGGTGTGCGCGGTGAAGCGCGGCAGGGACGCCCCGAGCGTTTTCACTTCATCCGCAAAGGCGTGCACGTCGCCGTTTTCCGCAGCGTGGAACCAGTTTACCTGCGCACCGTGATTGGCTTTCGCCAGCGTATCGAGCATCGCCAGCATTGGCGTTTGGCCGACGCCCGCAGAGATCAGCGTAACCGGGGTATTCGCTTCAACCGCCATGAAGAAATCGCCCGCCGGCGCGGCCAGATGGACCACGTCGCCCACGTTAGCTTCGTTGTGTAGCCAGTTGGATACCTGACCGCCGTCCTCACGCTTCACCGCAATACGGTAGCCTTTGCCGTTTGGCTTGCGGGTAAGAGAATACTGGCGGATCTCCTGATGCGGGAAGCCTTCAGGCTTCAGCCACACGCCCAGATACTGGCCCGGCTGGTAATCGGCAACCGGCTGTCCGTCCACCGGCTCAAATTCAAAGCTGGTAATCAGCGCGCTGCGCGGCGTTTTCTCGACGATGCGGAAGGCGCGCGTGCCTTTCCAGCCGCCGTTCTTGCTGGCGTTTTCGCTGTAGATCTGCGCTTCGCGGTTGATAAACACGTTTGCCAGCACGCCGTAGGCTTTCCCCCACGCGTCCAGCACCTCCTGGCCCGGGCTGAACATCTCGTCCAGCGTTGCCAGCAGGTGGCCACCCACAATGTTGTACTGCTCGGGTTGGATCTGGAAGCTGGTGTGTTTCTGCGCGATTTTTTCCACCGCAGGCAGCAGTGCAGCCAGGTTTTCAATATTGCTGGCATAGGCCGCGATGGCGTTGAACAGCGCTTCGCGCTGATCGCCGTTACGCTGGTTGCTCATGTTGAAAATTTCTTTGAGCTCCGGGTTATGCGTAAACATGCGATCGTAGAAATGGGCGGTGAGTTTAGGGCCGGTTTCCACCAGCAGGGGGATGGTGGCTTTAACGGTAGCGATGGTTTGAGCGTCGAGCATGAGCGCATCCTTCTGATGTGACTTTAATGATGTATTTTAAATGCATCTTATAAAAAATACCCCTGCGTTGTAAATGGTTCTTTGCAAGATGAAAAATATGCATCACAAACCTGAAAAGAAATCCGCTCGAAAGGGCGAGAGCTTTATTCCTCAAACCCTTGCGTGGCGCGCAGGAAAACGTTTGCGTAAAATCGTTTGTCAAGACCTGTTATCACAGAACTAATCAGTTATACTGTTGCCCGTCGTCCAACAGGACTGCCTTTTCAGGCCAAAATTTACTTGTTAGCTGAGTCAGGAGATGCGGATGTTAAAGCGTGAAATGAACATTGCCGATTATGATGCCGAACTGTGGCAGGCTATGGAGCAGGAAAAAGTACGTCAGGAAGAGCACATCGAACTGATCGCCTCCGAAAACTACACCAGCCCGCGCGTTATGCAGGCGCAGGGTTCTCAGCTGACTAACAAATATGCTGAAGGTTACCCGGGCAAGCGCTACTACGGCGGTTGCGAGTATGTTGATATCGTTGAGCAGCTGGCTATCGATCGTGCGAAAGAACTCTTTGGCGCTGACTACGCAAACGTGCAGCCGCACTCTGGCTCTCAGGCTAACTTCGCGGTCTACACCGCGCTGCTGCAGCCGGGCGATACCGTTCTGGGTATGAACCTGGCGCAGGGCGGCCACCTGACTCACGGCTCCCCGGTTAACTTCTCCGGCAAACTGTACAACATCATCCCTTACGGTATTGATGAGTCCGGTAAAATTGACTACGAAGACATGGCGAAGCAGGCTAAAGAGCACAAACCGAAGATGATCATCGGTGGCTTCTCTGCTTACTCCGGTATCGTTGACTGGGCAAAAATGCGTGAAATCGCAGACAGCATTGGTGCTTACCTGTTCGTCGACATGGCGCACGTTGCGGGTCTGATTGCCGCTGGCGTTTACCCGAACCCGGTTCCACACGCTCACGTTGTGACCACCACCACCCACAAAACCCTGGCGGGTCCACGCGGTGGCCTGATCCTGGCGAAAGGCGGTGACGAAGAGCTGTACAAAAAACTGAACTCCGCCGTATTCCCAAGCGCGCAGGGCGGCCCGCTGATGCACGTTATCGCGGCTAAAGCCGTTGCGCTGAAAGAAGCGATGGAGCCAGAATTCAAGGTTTATCAGCAGCAGGTTGCTAAGAACGCTAAAGCGATGGTGGAAGTGTTCCTGAACCGTGGCTACAAAGTGGTCTCCGGCGGTACTGAAAACCACCTGTTCCTGCTGGATCTGGTTGATAAGAACCTGACCGGTAAAGAAGCTGACGCAGCCCTGGGCCGCGCCAACATCACCGTGAACAAAAACAGCGTGCCAAACGATCCGAAGAGCCCGTTCGTGACCTCCGGTATCCGTATCGGTTCTCCGGCCGTGACTCGTCGCGGCTTCAAAGAAGCGGAAGTGAAAGAGCTGGCTGGCTGGATGTGTGACGTTCTGGACAACATCAATGACGAAGCGGTTATCGAGCGCGTCAAAGGTAAAGTTCTGGATATCTGCGCACGCTTCCCGGTATACGCGTAATTCCTCTGCTTTGCAGAAATAAAAAAGGCCGCGCTTGCGGCCTTTTTTTTTGGGGCTTAACGCCGGTCGAGGGAAATAGCCCCCGGACCAACAATGGCCAGTAAAATAAAGGCGCCAGCAATACTGATGTTCTTATAGAAATTAATCATATTCGGTACGACCGCATCACCGGTCATATCCCAGTAATGGTGACCGATAATCGCCGTGCCCAGCGTATAGAATACAAACAGTACCGCGAGCGGGCGGGTGAAAAAGCCCAGCACGATCAGAATGGCGGCAGGGACTTCCATCATCACCGCAATAATGGCCGCCAGCATGGGCATCGGCGTACCCAGCGAGGTCATATATTGTACGGTGCCGCTAAACCCCGTCAGTTTTGGATAGCCAAAGATGATAAACAGCACGACAAGCGCGATGCGACCAATCAGCAGCAGCAGGTGACGTGACTGACCGAAATCGAAATAACGTAGTGAGTTCATGGCAGAAAAACCTCTGCAAGTGGAGTAATTTAAACGTAATACATATTTTCATTCCCTGCCATAAGCCAGACGACTGCACAAGATGTTAATTTTTCGTTAATTTATAGCAGGCTATCTACTTGCTTAATTTTTATATTCTCGCCAGACTATGGCCTCGATTTCGGGAGGGATTCATGGTCTTGCATTCCACGCGCTGGCTGGCGCTCAGTTATTTCACCTATTTCTTTAGCTACGGTATTTTTCTGCCCTTCTGGAGCGTCTGGCTCAAGGGTATCGGCCTGACTCCTGAGACTATCGGTGTCCTGCTGGGGGCCGGGCTGGTGGCGCGTTTCCTCGGCAGCCTGCTGATTGCCCCGCGCGTCAGCGATCCCTCCTTACTGATCAAGGCCGTGCGCATTCTTGCTTTGCTGACGCTGGTCTTTGTTGCCTGCTTCTGGGTCAGCCACCAGTTTGCCTGGCTGATGGTGGTGATGGTCGGCTTTAACCTGTTCTTCTCACCGCTGGTACCGCTGACGGATGCCCTGGCGAACACCTGGCAAAAGCAGATCACCATGGACTACGGCCGCGTGCGCCTGTGGGGCTCAATTGCCTTTGTGATTGGCTCCGCGCTGGTGGGCAAACTGGTCAGCCTTTACGATTACCGCGCCATTCTCGCCCTGCTGAGTATCGGTATTGCCTCGATGCTGCTGGGTATGCTGCTGCGTCCGTCGGTGATGCCGCAAGGGGAAAGCCGCCATCAGGAGAGCGCAGGCTGGCCCGCCTGGCGGAGCCTGGTGGCCCAGAGCTGGCGTTTTCTGGCGTGTGTCTGTCTGCTTCAGGGGGCGCATGCGGCGTACTATGGCTTCAGCGCCATCTACTGGCAGGGGGCGGGATATTCTGCTTCCGCAGTGGGCTATCTGTGGTCGCTGGGGGTAGTGGCCGAAGTCATTATCTTTGCCCTGAGCAAGAAGCTGTTCCGTCGCTTTGGCGCGCGAGACCTCCTGCTGCTTTCCGCCGTGTGCGGCGTGGCGCGCTGGGGGATTATGGGCTGGACGACCGATCTGCCGTGGCTGATAGTGGCGCAAATTCTCCACTGCGGCACCTTTACCGTGTGCCATCTGGCGGCGATGCGCTATATCGCAGCGCGCGAGGGCGGAGACGTTATTCGCCTGCAGGCCGTCTATTCGGCGGTCGCGATGGGGGGCAGTATCGCGATCATGACGGTCTTTGCGGGATTCCTCTACCAGCACCTGGGGCATGGCGTCTTCTGGGTGATGGCGCTGGTCGCCTTACCCGCCATCGTTGTTCGCCCTAAAGTGGTCGCTCGCGCGCCACTATGATTCCAGCATGGCGCGAATATGTTCTTGCTGCTGCGCGTTCAATGTCTCAACGGCATGTATCAGCGGCGGCGAGAACAGCGGCAGGACGGTAGGGTAGGGGGTGATAACCAGCGCGGCTTCGCGCGGTGCCCCCTCTTTCTGGAAAGCCTGCAGCGTCAGATAGCGAATGTTGAGCGGCAGCAGCGTTAGCTCGCGAAGCTGCTGTTCAATCAGGTCCTCGCTGGCTTTATCGTCTCCCGTCAGCAGTATCACCTGTTTTTCGTGCAGATCGGTCTCCTGCATCAGCCAGGCACCGAAAATCACCGCGACAAGACTCATCTCTTCATCAGAAAAACGCAGCCCAAACTCCGCTTCCAGCTCAAACAGCGCTTCCTTCGTGGTGCGTAACAGCCGGGGATAGAGACGATGGATCTCCTCCGGCAGGCTATTGTCGATGCCGATCTCAAACAGCGAGCGGTCCAGCGCCTGAGCCAGATGGATATACAGCTGATCGGTCAGCCCTTGCTCATCGCTGAAGTTCATCCCGGTCTGCGAGCGAAAACGGGCGACCATGCGCACGATGGCCCGGCGCAAGCGCTGATCCTGCTGGTGTTTATCGAGCACCGGATCGGGCGTGCGCAGCATCATAAACAGCAGCGCCAGAAACAGCTGTTCATCCCCGTGCGCACCCTGCGGCACGCGACGTCTCCAGTGACGCACGATCTCCTGGGCCGTAAAATACTCCCCTCTCGACTGGGTCCAGCTGCGCTGAACGTGAGAAAACTGCGGCGTATTCCCGAGCTGGTGCTGAATAAGACAGTATTGCAGATAGAGCTGTAAAAACTGGACGTCGCGGCATTCAAACTGGCGCTGGAGCTTGCGTGAGCAGAAGCCGATCAGCGCCCGCAGGTTCGCATCGTCGTACAGCGGCCGCGCAATGCCGTGTTGTTTAAGCGCGGTTTTTAATGCGGGAGTAAACTGGTGAGAGACAAACTGCGGGCAAAGCCGCAGCGCCCGGCGCAGCCAGTGCAGCAGGCATAAACGCTGATTCAGGGCTGTGCCTTCAATCCGGTAGCTGCCGTCGTGGTGCGTAACGATGTCCAGCCGGTGATAGCGCTGGATTTCATCGCGCGTCTCGGCTATATCTTGCCGTGCCATCGCGTCGTCCACCCCGTTGGCAGCGATTATGCTCTCTGCGGTGACGGCAGCATCGGGCAGGTAAAGCATCAAAAGCACCTGGCAGCGGCGCTGCGAACTGGAAAGCACAGATGGAATTTCAAGCGTCGTCATCATCTGTCGGGTATCCAGTGTGAATGTTTGATAAGAATAGCTAAAGGATGAGCGCTGAAAAGCGCGCCGGCAGGCCTTTCACTCAGGATTGCTGGGGAACATCACAGAATTTTTGACGTGAGGAATTGATGCAAACAGTTAAACAAAGTGCGATGGCGTTATTTTTGGCGGTTATCAGCTTCACCGCCAGCGCACACCCTCACAGTTTTATTGACCTCCAGACCGAGCTGGTTACCGACGGCACGCAGCTGAGCGGCCTGAAGATGCGCTGGACGATGGATGAAATCACCTCGGCCGATCTGCTCTATGATGCGGGAAACGCGAAGCCTGGCGATGAAATCTGGAAAAAGCTGGCGGCGGAAGTAATGGCTAACGTGCTCGGCCAGCACTACTTCACGGAATTCTGGCACAACGGGCAGAAGGTCAAATTTCTTAACCGGCCAACGGAATACGGTATGACGCGTGACGGGCATCAGGCGGTGCTGACGTTTGTGCTTCCGCTGGCGCATCCGCAGCCGCTGGCGGGGCAAACGTACCGCTTTTCTACCTTTGATCCTACCTACTATGTCGACATGCGCTATGACAAAGACGGCGACGTACGGCTGCCGGACGCTCTGCAAAAAAACTGCAAAATTGGCGTGCACACCCCGAAACCCAGCGAAGAGACGCTGAACTTTGCGGTCTCGCTTGATAAAGAAGATGCACCGCCTGAGGACATGGAACTGGGTAAACAGTTCGCGCAGGAGGTGACGTTACAATGTCAGTGATCTCTTCTCCGGTTCGGAAACCGCGCCGCTGGCTGCACCTCTGGCCGCTGGCGCTCTTTCTCCTGCTAGCCGTTTGCGGTTCGCTCTGGCTATGGCAGGCCTGGCCGCAGGTCATGATGAAAAGCATCGTCTGGCAGCGTGAGGTCAACCAGCAGATGAGCGGTCTGCTGAAGGCGGTGGCGGAGAACCCGACCAAAGCGGGCGGATCCCTGCTGGTGTTCAGCTTTATCTATGGCGTTCTGCACGCGCTGGGGCCGGGGCACGGCAAAATCGTGATAACGACCTGGCTCGCGACCCATCCGTCGAAGCTGAAATCGAGTATCGGGCTGACGCTGGCCTCCTCGCTGCTTCAGGGCGGCGTGGCGATTGCGCTCGTCGTGGTCGTGCTTTCGCTGCTGCAGCTTCCCGCGCGCCAGCTGCACATGAGCAGTTTCTGGCTGGAAAAGGGGAGTTACGCGCTGGTGGGCGTGCTGGGGCTGATCCTCTGCTGGCGGGCGCTGAAAAAGCTGCGCGTGCTGCTGCAAAAACCGAAATTCAAAACCTTTACGCCGCATCATGTTCATGATGAAAACTGCGGCTGCGGGCATCAGCATTTGCCCACGCAGGAACAGTTGCAGAGCGGTGACGACTGGCGCGCGCGGCTGATGATTGTTCTCTCGATGGGCATGCGCCCGTGCTCGGGGGCCATCATGGTGCTGCTGTTCAGTAAGGTGATTGGCGTGTTTGGCTGGGGAATGCTTTCCGCGCTGGCGATGGCGGCAGGGACGTCTCTCACCATTTCGTCTTTAGCGCTGCTGGTTCACAGCTTCCGTCAGCTTGCGGTCAGACTCAGCGGCAATAAAACGCCGGTGCTGTGGCGGCAGGTAGGGTGGACAACGCTTGCGCTGGCGGGCGGGATGATTCTGCTGGTGGCGGCGGTGACGATGTGGATGAGCGCCGTGCCGGTGGGAAGGGGATTGCGGCCTTTCTAGCGTACTGAGGGATTTTGTAGGCCCGGTAAGCGTAGCGCCACCGGGCTTAACTAACTGGATTAACGCTTCAGCGCATCGCTCAGTTCATCACGCATGTTGGCCAGCATGGCTTTCACAACGCGTGGGTTACCCGCAACGACGTTGCCGGTAGACATATAGTTATGGCCGCCGGTGAAATCACACACGATGGCGCCTGCTTCACGTGCGATCAGCTCGCCCGCAGCAAAGTCCCACGGCTTCAGTGACAGCTCGAAGTAACCGTCAACGCGGCCTGTTGCTACATAAGCCAGATCCAACGCGGCAGAACCGGTGCGGCGGAAGTCAGCGCATTCGGTAAACAGTTTGCCCAGGATATTCATATAGGTGGTCGCGTGCTGTTTCGCCTTGAACGGGAAACCGGTCGCCAGGATGGTGCCGTCCAGATCGCGTGCGTTGCTGCAGCGCAGACGGTAGCCGTTCAGCTGTGCGCCCTGACCGCGGGTAGCGGTGAACAGTTCATTACGCATTGGATCGTAAACAACGGCGACTTCAGTACGGCCTTTAATGCGTACTGCGATAGACACAGAGAAGTGTGGCAGGCGTTTAACAAAGTTGGTGGTGCCATCCAGTGGATCGATAACCCATTGAACATCCTGATCGGTACCTTCATGTTCACCGCTTTCTTCGGTGATGATGGTGTGCTGCGGGTAAGATTTGCGGATCGTTTCGATAATAATCGCTTCTGCGGCTTTATCGACGTTAGTCACGAAATCATTGCTGCCTTTCTGGCTGGTTTCTACGGAGTCTGGCGTTTCGTAGTGTTTGGCAATTACATTACCCGCCTTGCGCGCTGCGCGCACGGCGATGGTCAGCATCGGATGCATCGGTCTCTCTCACTGGATGTTAAAGAACAGGAAAATCGGCGCAGAGTATAGCAGTGGGATCGGATTATGTCTCCCGTTTATGATAATATGCCGGAATATTCTTCAGACGCTTAATTCAGACATTAAAAATTATGCTGCAAAACATTCGAATCGTGCTGGTCGAAACATCGCACACCGGCAACATGGGCTCCGTTGCCCGCGCTATGAAAACCATGGGCTTAACGAACCTGTGGCTGGTTAACCCGCTGGTGAAACCTGACTCGCAGGCTATCGCCCTGGCGGCCGGTGCCAGCGACGTGATCGGCAACGCTCAGATCGTCGATACCCTTGACGAAGCGCTGGCCGGCTGCAGCCTCGTTGTTGGCACCAGCGCACGTTCACGCACGCTGCCATGGCCGATGCTGGATCCGCGCGAATGCGGCCTGAAAAGCGTCTCAGAAGCGGAACAGGCTCCGGTTGCGCTGGTGTTTGGTCGCGAGCGCGTTGGCCTGACCAACGACGAGCTGCAGAAGTGCCATTATCACGTCGCCATCGCGGCGAACCCGGAATACAGCTCGCTGAACCTGGCGATGGCGGTGCAGGTTATCGCCTATGAGGTGCGTATGGCGTGGCTGGCGACGCAGGAGAAACAGGTAGAGCCTAAAGAAGAAACGGCCTACCCGCTGGTGGACGATCTTGAGCGCTTCTACGGTCACCTGGAGCAGACGCTGCTCTCAACCGGCTTTATCCGTGAAGGCCACCCGGGCCAGGTGATGAACAAGCTGCGCCGTATGTTTACCCGCGCGCGCCCTGAAAGCCAGGAGCTGAATATCCTGCGCGGGATTCTGGCGTCGATTGAGCAGAAGAATAAAGAGTAGTGTCGATTTCCCCCTCTCCCCGTGGGAGAGGGCCGGGGTGAGGGCATCAGGCCGCACCTGGGTTATGAAGGCACGGAACGTTAAATACCTGACTAAAACAGTCAAGTAAATAGTTGACCATTTTAGTCAGGAATGTCAGACTTGGCCCTGCTATGCAATACCCCCATTTTACAATAAAAAACCCCGGGCAGGGGCGAGTTTGAGGTTAAGTAAGACATGAGACTGACATCTAAAGGGCGTTATGCCGTGACCGCGATGCTGGACGTTGCGCTCAACTCCGAAGCGGGCCCGGTTCCGTTGGCTGATATTTCTGAACGACAAGGGATCTCCCTCTCTTACCTGGAACAGCTGTTCTCCAGACTGCGTAAAAATGGACTGGTTTCCAGCGTTCGTGGCCCAGGCGGCGGTTATCTGCTGGGTAAAGACGCGGGCAGTATTGCAGTTGGTGAAGTGATTAGCGCAGTTGACGAATCCGTTGACGCGACCCGTTGCCAGGGTAAAGGCGGCTGCCAGGGCGGCGATAAATGCCTGACCCACGCGCTGTGGCGCGATCTGAGCGACCGTCTCACCGGCTTCCTGAACAACATCACCCTGGGTGAACTGGTCAATAACCAGGAAGTTCTGGATGTCTCTGGTCGTCAGCACGGTCAGGATTCCCAACGCAGCACCCGCGCGCAGGACGCTATCGACGTCAAACTGCGCGCGTAATAAAACGATAAAGATTTCAGAATCAGGCCGGGGCGGTCACGCCCCGCGTACTCGGTCGTACATCCAGCCGGTTGCCTGATTCCTTGCATTGAAGCGATGTACGGAGTTTAAAGAGCAATGAAATTACCGATTTATCTCGATTACTCCGCAACCACGCCGGTGGACCCGCGTGTTGCCGAGAAAATGATGCAGTGTCTGACCCTGGACGGAAACTTTGGTAACCCAGCTTCCCGTTCACACCGTTTTGGCTGGCATGCTGAAGAGGCGGTTGATATCGCCCGTAATCAGATTGCCGACCTGGTGGGTGCCGACCCGCGTGAGATTGTATTCACCTCCGGTGCGACCGAATCCGACAACCTGGCGATCAAAGGTGCAGCCAACTTTTATCAGAAAAAAGGCAAGCACATCATCACCAGCAAAACCGAACACAAAGCCGTGCTGGATACCTGCCGCCAACTGGAGCGTGAAGGGTACGAAGTGACTTACCTGGCGCCACAGAGCAACGGGATCATCGACCTGAAAGAGCTCGAAGCGGCCATGCGTGATGACACCATTCTGGTTTCCATCATGCACGTCAACAACGAAATCGGCGTCGTTCAGGACATCGCGACCATCGGCGAAATGTGCCGCGCGCGCGGTATCATCTACCACGTTGACGCGACCCAGAGCGTGGGCAAACTGCCTATCGACCTGAGCCAGCTGAAAGTGGACCTGATGTCCTTCTCCGGCCACAAAATTTATGGCCCGAAAGGGATCGGCGCGCTGTACGTTCGTCGTAAACCGCGTATCCGCATCGAA
The DNA here is from genome assembly GCF_055666685.1 of Enterobacter sp. E14S. Lineage (NCBI taxonomy): Bacteria > Pseudomonadati > Pseudomonadota > Gammaproteobacteria > Enterobacterales > Enterobacteriaceae > Enterobacter > Enterobacter sp. E14S. The sequence continues at coordinate 49,380 of NZ_JBVODQ010000002.1, forward strand.
GCACAGATGCACGGCGGCGGTCACGAGCGCGGCATGCGTTCCGGCACGCTGCCTGTTCACCAGATCGTGGGCATGGGCGAAGCGTACCGCATTGCAAAAGAAGAGATGGAAACCGAGATGGCGCGCCTGCGCACGCTGCGTAACCGTCTGTGGGACGGCGTGAAAGATATGGAAGAAGTGTATCTGAACGGCGATCTCGAGCAGGGCGCTCCAAACATCCTCAACGTCAGCTTCAACTATGTTGAAGGCGAATCGCTGATCATGGCGCTGAAAGACCTGGCCGTTTCTTCCGGTTCTGCCTGTACGTCTGCAAGCCTGGAGCCATCCTACGTGCTGCGCGCGCTGGGCATGACCGACGAGCTGGCGCACAGCTCTATCCGTTTCTCTTTAGGTCGTTTCACTACCGAAGAAGAGATTGACTACACCATCAAGCTGGTTCGCAACTCCATCGGCCGTCTGCGCGACCTTTCTCCACTGTGGGAAATGTTCAAGCAGGGCGTGGATCTGAACAGCATTGAATGGTCACATCACTAATCGGTACATAAGGAGAATTCAATCATGGCATACAGCGAAAAAGTCATCGATCATTACGAGAACCCGCGCAACGTTGGCTCTTTTGACAACAGCGACGAATCTGTCGGCAGCGGTATGGTTGGCGCACCGGCGTGTGGCGACGTGATGAAGTTGCAGATTAAAGTCAACAATGAAGGTATCATTGAAGACGCGCGCTTCAAGACCTACGGCTGCGGTTCTGCTATCGCGTCCAGCTCCCTGGTTACCGAATGGGTGAAGGGCAAGTCTCTGGACGAAGCACAGGCAATCAAGAACACGGATATTGCTGAAGAACTCGAACTGCCACCGGTGAAAATTCACTGTTCAATTCTGGCAGAAGACGCGATCAAAGCCGCCATTGCGGATTACAAAAGCAAACGTGAAGCAAAATAATTGAGGTTTGAGTATGTCGATTACCCTTAGCGACAGCGCTGCCGCGCGAGTAAGCTCTTTTCTGGCGAACCGTGGTAAAGGCTTTGGCCTGCGACTGGGCGTACGTACCTCCGGCTGTTCTGGTATGGCTTACGTACTGGAGTTTGTTGACGAGCCGGCGTCTGATGACACCGTGTTTGAAGACAAGGGCGTGAAGGTGGTGGTCGATGGCAAAAGCCTGCAATTCCTCAACGGCACTCAGCTGGACTTCGTTAAAGAAGGCCTGAACGAAGGGTTCAAATTCACGAACCCGAACGTCAAAGACGAGTGTGGTTGCGGCGAAAGCTTCCACGTTTAACCGCGCGTCATCCGAAACCCCACCGTGGCTTACCTGCTGCGCGTGGGGTTTGTTCTAACAGGCTACCCCTGAGATTGTTATGGATTACTTCACTCTCTTCGGACTACCCGCTCAATACCCGATTGATCTCCAGGCGCTGACGATCCGTTTTCAGGATCTTCAGCGTCAGTATCACCCGGATAAATTCGCCAGTGGTACTCAGGCAGAACAGCTGGCTGCGGTATCGCACTCTGCGACCATCAACCAGGCCTGGCAGACGCTGCGTCATCCGCTGGCGCGTGCAGAATATCTGCTCTCGCTCCACGGTTTCGATCTGGCGAGCGAACAGCATACCGTGCGCGACACCGCGTTTCTGATGGAACAGCTGGAGCTTCGCGAAGAGCTGGATGAGATTGAACAGGCCAAAGACGAAGCGCGTCTGGAAAGCTTCATCACGCGCGTGAAGGGCATGTTCGATACCCGCCATCAGCAGATGGTGGAGCAACTGAACAACGAGACCTGGGACGCGGCGGCAGACACTGTGCGCAAACTCCGTTTTCTCGATAAACTGCGAAGCAGTGCTGAACAACTCGAAGAAAAGCTGCTCGATTTTTAATTTCGGAAGCAATTATGGCCTTATTACAAATTAGTGAGCCTGGCTTAAGTGCCGCACCGCACCAGCGTCGTCTGGCGGTGGGTATCGATCTGGGCACCACCAATTCCCTCGTGGCGACCGTGCGCAGCGGCCAGGCGGAAACGCTGGCCGACGAGCAGGGCCGCCATCTGCTGCCTTCCGTGGTCCACTACCAGCAGCAGGGTCACGCGGTCGGCTATGACGCCCGCGCCAACGCCGCGCGCGATCCGGCCAACACCATCAGCTCCGTCAAGCGCATGATGGGCCGCTCTCTGGCCGATATTCAGACCCGCTATCCGCATCTGCCGTATCAGCTGCAGGCCAGTGAAAACGGCCTGCCGATGATTGCGACCGCGGCCGGTCTGCTGAACCCGATTCGCGTTTCCTCCGACATCCTCAAAGCGCTGGCGGCGCGCGCGACGGCGACGCTCGGCGGCGATCTGGACGGCGTAGTCATCACCGTTCCGGCCTATTTTGACGATGCACAGCGTCAGGGTACCAAAGACGCCGCGCGTCTGGCAGGCCTGCACGTGCTGCGCCTGCTGAACGAACCGACGGCGGCGGCGATTGCCTACGGCCTCGACTCCGGTCAGGAAGGGGTGATTGCGGTTTACGATCTCGGCGGCGGTACCTTTGATATCTCGATCCTGCGCTTGAGCCGCGGGGTGTTTGAAGTGCTGGCGACCGGCGGGGATTCCGCGCTGGGCGGCGATGACTTCGACCATCTGCTGGCGGATTATATTCGCGAGCAGGCGGGCATCAGCGATCGCAGCGATGCGCGCGTGCAGCGTGAACTGCTGGATGCGGCCATCGACGCTAAAATCGCCCTGAGCGATGCGCAGACGGTTACCGTAAACGTTGCGGGCTGGCAGGGTGAGATCGCCCGCGACCAGTTCAGCGATCTGATTGCCCCGCTGGTGAAACGCACCCTGCTGGCCTGCCGTCGCGCATTGAAAGATGCGGGCGTTGAGGCGAACGAGGTGCTGGAAGTGGTCATGGTGGGCGGTTCGACTCGCGTGCCGCTGGTGCGCGAGCGCGTGGGCGAATTCTTTGGCCGCACGCCGCTGACCTCCATCGACCCGGACAAAGTGGTTGCCGTGGGCGCCGCAATCCAGGCCGATATCCTGGTCGGCAACAAGCCGGACAGCGAAATGCTGCTGCTGGACGTCATCCCGCTATCGCTCGGGTTAGAAACCATGGGCGGCCTGGTGGAGAAAGTGATCCCGCGTAATACCACCATTCCGGTGGCGCGCGCGCAGGAGTTCACCACCTTCAAAGACGGCCAGACCGCGATGTCCATCCACGTGATGCAGGGCGAACGCGAGCTGGTACAGGACTGCCGCTCTCTGGCGCGCTTTGCGCTGCGCGGCATCCCGGCGCTGCCTGCGGGCGGGGCGCATATTCGCGTTACCTTCCAGGTGGATGCGGACGGTCTGCTGAGCGTCACGGCGATGGAAAAATCCACCGGCGTGGAATCGTCCATTCAGGTGAAGCCGTCCTACGGCCTGACCGATGGCGAAATCGCCTCCATGATTCAGGACTCAATGAGCTACGCCGAGCAGGATGTGAAGGCGCGTATGCTGGCTGAACAGAAAGTTGAAGCCGCCCGCGTGCTGGAGAGCCTGAACGGCGCGCTCGCTGCCGATGCCGCGCTGTTAAGCGCCGCTGAGCGCCAGGTGATTGACGACGCTGCCGCGCATTTAAGCGCAGTAGCAGAAGGCAATGACGCTGACGCAATAGAAGAAGCCATTAAAAACGTTGATAAACAAACCCAGGACTTTGCTGCTCGCCGCATGGACAAATCTGTCCGCGTCGCGCTGAAAGGCCAGTCCGTGGACGAGGTTTAATATGCCAAAGATTGTAATTTTGCCTCATGCGGACCTCTGTCCGGATGGCGCTGTTCTGGAAGCGAAGACCGGTGAAACCATTCTCGATGTAGCCCTGCGCGCTGGTATCGAAGTGGAACACGCCTGTGAAAAATCCTGTGCCTGCACCACCTGCCACTGCATCGTGCGTGAAGGTTTCGACTCTCTCGCCGAGAGCACCGAAGACGAAGACGACATGCTGGATAAAGCATGGGGTCTGGAGCCAGACAGCCGCCTGAGCTGCCAGGCTGCGGTGACCGATGAAGATCTGGTCGTGGAATTCCCACGCTACACCATCAACCACGCACGCGAGCACTGATATGGGACTGAAGTGGACAGACAGCCGTGAAATCGGCGAAGCGCTCTACGACGCGAACCCGGATCTCGATCCGAAGACCGTACGATTCACCGACATGCACCAGTGGATCTGCGATCTAGAGGATTTCGACGACGATCCAAACGCATCCAATGAAAAAATTCTGGAGGCGATTCTGTTAGTCTGGTTAGATGAAGCAGAATAATTTCCACGTCATGCTTCACGTTGCCGATGCGTTGGCTGCGCTTGTTCACCCCGGTCACAGAGTTATCTCTGCTCCCGGGGATTCACTCGCTTGCCGCCTTCCTGCAACGCGAATCATTTAGTGGAAAGAGACTCTATGGGCTGCCTTCAGGCGGCCCGTTTGCTAATAAGGATAAATAAAATGACCGAAGCGATGAAGATTACGCTCTCTACGCAGCCAGCCGATGCGCGCTGGGGCGAGAAAGCCACCTACAGCATCAACAACGACGGCATTACCCTGCACCTGACGGGCAAAGATGATCTGGGCCTGATCCAGCGTGCCGCGCGTAAAATTGATGGTCTGGGCATTAAACATGTCTCCCTGGAAGGTGAAGGCTGGGACACCGACCGCAGCTGGGCATTCTGGGCAGGCTACAAAGGCCCGAAAGGCACCCGCAAAATTGAGTGGGCAAACCTTGATGCCGCCGGTCAGAAAGAGCTGGAAAGCCGCCTGCAAATTATCGACTGGGTGCGTGACACCATCAACGCCCCGGCGGAAGAGCTTGGTCCTGAGCAGCTGGCGCAGCGCGCGGTTGACCTGCTGTGCGGCGTGGCGGGCGACAAGATGTCCTACCGCATCACCAAAGGTGAAGACCTGCGCGAGCAGAATTATATGGGTATCCACACCGTGGGCCGTGGTTCTGAGCGTCCTCCGGTCCTGCTGGCGCTGGATTACAACCCAACCGGCGATAAAGCGGCGCCAGTATTTGCCTGCCTGGTGGGTAAAGGCATCACCTTCGATACCGGCGGCTACAGCCTGAAGCAGAGCGCATTTATGGACTCCATGAAGTCCGACATGGGCGGCGCGGCAACTATCACCGGCGCGCTGGCGTTCGCCATTACCCGCGGTCTGAACAAGCGCGTGAAGCTGTATCTGTGCTGCGCGGACAACATGGTGAGCGGTAACGCCTTCAAGCTGGGCGACATCATTCGCTATCGCAACGGCAAAAACGTCGAAGTGATGAACACCGACGCCGAAGGCCGCCTGGTGCTGGCCGATGGCCTGATCGACGCGTCTGCGCAGAAGCCCGAGCTGATTATCGACATGGCGACCCTGACCGGCGCGGCAAAAACCGCCCTGGGCAACGACTACCACGCGCTGTTCAGCTTCGACGATAAGCTGGCCGCTCGCCTGCTGGCAAGCGCCGCTGCCGAAAACGAACCGTTCTGGCGTCTGCCGCTGGCCGAGTTCCACCGCAGCCAGCTGCCGTCCAACTTTGCCGAGCTGAACAACACGGCGAGCGCGGCGTACCCTGCGGGTGCCAGCACCGCAGCAGGCTTCCTGTCCCACTTCGTTGAGAATTATCACGAAGGCTGGCTGCACATCGACTGTTCCGCAACCTACCGTAAAGCGGCGGTTGAGCAGTGGTCCGCTGGCGCGACCGGTCTGGGCGTGCGTACCGTGGCGAACCTGCTGACGGCTGAGTAATCTTTATTGCCCTCACCCTAACCCTCTCCCAAGGGGAGAGGGGATGGTTTGCTCCCTCACCCTTGAGGGAGAGGGCCGGGGTGAGGGGAAATGCATCATCTGGAATTATTATGTCCGAAACCAAAAACGAATTAGAAACCCTGCTGGAGCAGGCGGCGACCGAGCCCGCACACCGTCCGGCATTTTTCCGCACGCTGCTGGAATCCACCGTCTGGGTGCCGGGCACCGCGGCGGAAGGTGAGCAGGTTGTCGAAGATAGCGCGCTGGATCTGCTGCACTGGGAGAAAGACGACGGCACGTCGGTGATCCCGTTCTTTACCTCGCTGGAAGCTCTGCAGGAAGCGGTAGAAGACGAACAGGCGTTCGTGGTGATGCCGGTGCGTACCCTGTTCGAAATGACGCTGGGCCAGACGCTGTTCCTTAACGCGAAGCTGCCGACCGGGAAAGAGTTTACCCCGCGTGAAATCAGCCATCTGATAGGTGAAGAGGGCAACCCGCTCAGCACCCAGGAAGTGCTGGAAGGGGGCGAAACGCTGCTGCTGTCTGAAGTAGCCGAGCCGCCCGCGCAGATGATTGATTCCCTCACGACGCTGTTCAAAACCCTGAAACCGGTTAGACGCGCGTTTCTCTGCTCCATTAAAGAGCGTGCGGACGAGCATCCGGTTCTGCTGATTGGTATTGAGGCGGACGGCGATATCGACGATATCATTCAGGCCGCGGGAAGCGTGGCGACCGACACGCTGCCGGGCGACGAGCCGATTGATATCTGCCAGGTGAAGAACGGTGAGAAGGGCATCAGCCACTTTATTACCGAGCACATCACGCCGTTCTACGAGCGTCGCTGGGGCGGCTTCCTGCGCGATCTCAAAACCAACCGCATAATCTGATTACGGCGGGGTGAATATCACCCCGTTGCTTCCAGCAGCAGTAAATCCATCAGCAGCACCAGATTCGACTCAAACGACGTCACCCCCGCGGCTTCGGCGGCGAAGTGTACCGCTTCGTCATAGAGGGCAAAATGTACGTCCGCCATCCCCGCCAGCGTATTGGCCGAGGCGCGGGTAAACGCGACGATCGTCATACCGACGTTTTTGGCAATCCGCGCTTTATCCAGCACCTGCTCCGTTTCGCCGCTGCGCGAGACGGCAATAAACACCTGATAGCGGGCGGCGTTGCTGAGGAAAATATTCCGGCTGTCCCCCGGCCCGGAGATAAACGCCGTTTTGCCCAGCACCTGTAGCTTCTTGGTCAGGTACTCCGCAAACAGATAGGAAAACCCGGCCCCGTAGAGAAAGAAGCTCTCTTTCTGGCGCAGCAGGTCGGCAAACTGCTGGCGCTTCTCCTGCGTGACCCACTGGAAGGTGTGCTGATAGTTGGCGATAAACTGATTAAACAGCGCCGGGAGTTCAGGAAGCGACTGCCCCTGGGCGGCAATATGCGGCGTGTCGGAGAGCAGCTGCTTGCAGTGCCAGATAAACTCGCTAAAGCCGCTGAACCCCAGCTTCTGACACAGCCGCATGATGGTGGCGGTAGAAACAAACGTCGCCTGCGCCAGCTCGCGTACCGTGATGTTGCCCACCAGCAGCGGGTGCTCCGTGAGGTGGGCGAGGACGCGATACTCCGCGCGGGTCAGCGACGCCCCGCGCGTTAACAGCGTGGCCAGGCGGTTATCCATTATTTCGCGGGTTCGACAGGCAGATCGTCTCGCGCACCCCATTCGCTCCAGGCGCCGTCGTAGAGCGTGACGTCGTTCGCGCCGAGCGTGGCGAGCGCCAGGATCACCACGCAGGCCGTTACGCCGGAGCCGCAGCTGGCAATAATCGGACGATGTAAATCCACGCCAGCACGGTCAAAAATGGCCCGCAGCTCGTCGGTGGTTTTCAGCTCGCCCTCAAACACCAGCTCGCCCCACGGCACGTTCAGCGCCCCCGGAATATGTCCGCGCTTCAGCCCCGGACGCGGTTCATCCGCTTCGGCATTGAATCGCGGAGCAGGACGGGCATCGACGATTTGCGCCGTTTTTTCATGACTCACGACCAGCACGTCGGTCAGGCGTTTCACCACGTGCGCGTCGAACGTGGCGTCGAACTCGCCTTCCGGCAGCGTCACGTCACCCTGCTGGAGCGGCAGCTCGTCGCGCTTCCAGCCCGCCAGCCCGCCCGCCAGAATAGAGACTTTTTCCACGCCGAAGTTCTTCAGCATCCACCACGCGCGCGGGGCGGAGAAGAGGTTACCTTCATCATAAACAACGAGGTGTTTGTCTTTGCTGACGCCCAGCTCGCGCATCGCCACAGAAAACGCTTCCGGGCGCGGCAGCATGTGCGGCAGGGGAGAGTTGCGATCGGAGAGGGCTTCGATATCAAAAAATACCGCGCCAGGCAGATGTCCGGCACGGTATTCCGCGACCATATCGCGAAGGTGTTCCTGCCCGGCCGGGCCATACGCGCGTCAATAATCTGAACTTCCGGATCGTCACCGTGCTCAATCAGCCAGTCGGCGGCGACAAAATATGAGGTGGACATGGGTTGCCTCCATTCTTTTCCGTAAAAAAGGATTGTCGGTGTTTTTTCTGACACCGACAAGCAAACCACGTTCAACTCGCGAGCAAGCCCCTATTTTTTCACCGTTTCGCCGTCCTGCCAGGCTTTTTGCAGCGCAGGCCAGTAGTCGCGGTTGGCCTCGATCATCTCATCCAGAATCGCTTTCGCGTGTTCCATGGTCGGCACGGTGCGGTTGAGGGTGAACGCCTGCAGGGCTTTCTCATAGCTGCCCTCGATGGTGGCCTCCACCAGCAGTTGTTCAGAGGCGAGCTGCTGTTGCAAAAGGGTCTGATGGAACAGCGGCACCTGACCGACGCGAATCGGTTCCGGGCCTTCGGAGGTGATATAAGCGGGCACTTCCACCACGGCATCGTAAGGCAGGTTGGTAATCGCCCCGCGGTTTTCCACCATCACCAGATGGCGGCTCCGTAGGTTAAAGGCCAGCGAGCAGGCGACATCGACGATAAACTCGCCGTGGACGCCTACGTGGAAGGCGTCCGGCAGGATCCCGGTGCGCTTGTATTCTTCGGCAGCGGCGAACAGCTTTTTCTCGCGCCCGTCCATCACTTCATTGGCGCGGGTATAGTCCGGGTTCTGATGCTCCACGATCTGGTTCGGCATCAGGTAGTACTGCAGATACGGGTTCGGCAGATACTCCGGGAAGTTGTCCATGATCGGCTTAATGTTGCGCCAGGTTTTGACCCATGATGGATCGGAATGCTGCGGATCGGTTTTAGCCGCATCTTCCGTCAGCAGGCCAAACTTCGCGATATGTTTACGCAGTTCGGGAAGCTTGTCTTCGCCGTCCACCAGCACGCGGGTAAACCAGCCGAAGTGGTTCAGGCCGAAGTAGTCCACCTCCAGCCTGCGGCGATCGACACCCAGAATCGCCCCCATATTGCGCATCGCGGCGACAGGCATATCGCAGATGTTCAGCACCCGCGCATTTGGCCGCAGCCGGCGCACGCCCTCCGCGACAATCGCCGCCGGATTGGAGTAGTTCACGATCCAGGCTTTCTCGTGCGCGTAGCGATCCACCAGATCGATAAGCTCCACCATCGGCAGGATCGTGCGCAGTCCGTATGCCAGGCCGCCGGGTCCGCACGTTTCCTGGCCGACCACGCCGTGACGCAGCGGGATCTTCTCGTCCTGCTCGCGCATCTTGTACTGGCCGACGCGCATCTGGGCGAAGACGAAATGCGCGCCGCTGAACGCCACTTCCGGGTCGCTGGTGACGGTAAATTTGATGCTCTGACTGTGGTCGCGAATGACCTTTTCGACGACGGGTGCAATGGTGTTCTGACGCGCCTCGTCGATGTCATAAAGGCGGATTTCGGCCAGCGGGAAATCCTGCAGGCGCACCATCAGGCTTTTCACAATGCCCGGCGTGTAGGTGCTGCCGCCGCCGGCAATCGACAGAATAAATGGGGGTGTAAACATCTTTAGCTCCTTTCAGAGAAACGTCTCAACGGCTTCTCGCATTTTTTTGACGTGCAGCCCGTAGACCACCTGAACGTTGTTACCTTGTTTGATAATCCCTTTCGCGCCGGTCGCCTTGAGTCGCGGCTCATCGATAATGGCGACGTCCTTCACCGTGACGCGTAAGCGGGTGTAGCAGTTGTCCACAACCTCAATGTTTTCCCGGCCGCCCAGACCCGTCACGATGGATTCGCCCAGCCCGTCGTTATTGCCCTTCGCCTGGTACTCCTGCTTGCTGTAGAGGCGCGTCTCCTGATCTTCATCTTCACGGCCCGGCGTTTTCATGTTGAAGCGCAGGATCAGGAAGCGGAACACCACGAAGTAGAGGGCAAACATGATCAGCCCGACCACGATGTACATCGGCCAGTTGGACTTCTCCGTGCCGAGCGGCAGGTTGTAGAGGATGAAGTCGATAAACCCGTTGGCGCCGATGGCGTGAACGCCCAGCAGCGAGAACAGCATCATGCCGATGCCGGTCAGCACCGCGTGCACCACGAAGAGCAGCGGAGCGACGAACAGGAAGGAGAACTCAATCGGCTCGGTCACGCCGACCAGCAGCGAGGTCAGCGCCGCCGGGATCAGAATGGCTTTCGCAATGGCTTTACGCTCCGGCTTTGCGGTCATATACATCGCCAGGGCTGCGGCAGGCAGGCCGAACATCTTGCTGATGCCGCGCGCGTCCCACACCACGGTGCTGCTGAGCTGCTTCACGTCCGGGCAGGCCATCTCGGCGAAATAGATATTGCGTGCGCCCTGATAGGTTGCGCCGCACACCTCCTGCGTGCCGCCCAGCTCGGTATAGAGGAACGGGGTATAAACCAGATGGTGCAGGCCGGTGGGGACCAGAATACGTTCCAGGAAACCGTAGATTGCCACGCCAAACGGCCCGGAGCCTTTGATGGCCAGCGCCAGGGCGCTAATGCCGTGCTGGGCATACGGCCACAGTTCACTCATCACCACGCCGAGCAGCATGGAGACGGGGAGCATGACGATGGCGACAAAACAGTGGCCGGAGTAAATTGCCATCGCGCCATTAAACTGTACGCCGGAGTATTTGTTGTACAGATATCCGGAGAGCGCCCCGGTCAGGATCCCGGCAAAAACGCCCATCTCCAGCACCTGCACGCCCAGCACCATGGTCTGCCCGGCCGCTTTCATCTGGGCCGCTGGCGCCAGCGCGCCCTGCAGCTGTAGCGTGACGTTCATGGCGTTGATGAACACGACAAAGGTCACCAGACCAATCAGCGCGGCATAGCCTTTATCACGCATCGCCAGACCAATCGGGATCCCGACGGCAAACACCAGCGCCAGGTTGACCAGCACCGACACGGCAGATTTCGCGATAAGCTGACCAAGGTGCTGAATCAGCGGATGGCCCAGAAACGGCAGGTATTCAGCGAGATTACCGTTACCCAGCACGTTACCAAAGGCGATAAACAGACCGACGATCGGTAAGATAAGTACCGGTCCATACAATGATTTTCCGAAATTTTGTAGGGCGTTCACGGCTCGTTTCATGGCTTTCTCTCTTTTTGAACCGCGCACTCGGGGTGCGTCATGGTCATAAAACTAGCAGCCTTCGGGCGAGCTTAGCCAGCTATCTTCTTGTTTTAAAAACAAATGACTTGAAAGGTAACATGTGACGTTATGTGCTGTGATCGCGGTTCCATCACGGCATAGAGGCGTGATGCCGTTCTGCGAGACGCTTTCCAGATTTTAAAATTGGCCTTTTTGAATTAATGAAACTTGCGGATAATACTTATCCGGACGACGACCAACAGGCTCCATGGGCCAGGGACAAAGGATGAAACCGTTTCGCTTAGCCGCGCTCTCTCTTGCGCTGCTCACCACGTTTACGCTTGTCGGCTGTGATAACAGCGACGATAAATCTCAGGCTGCGGCTCCCGCGGCATCCACCGCATCCACACCGAAAGCTGCAGAAAAGCCCAGTGCTGAAACGCTGGCTAAGCTGGCCGCTCAAAGTCAGGGAAAAGCGCTGACGCTGCTGGATACCTCAGAAGTTCAGCTCGACGGTGCCGCCACGCTGGTGCTGACCTTTTCTGTTCCGCTGAATCCCGATCAGGATTTCGCGAAAACGGTGCACGTCGTGGATAAGAAAAGCGGCAAGGTTGACGGGGCGTGGGAACTAGCGCCTAACCTGAAAGAGCTTCGCCTGCGCCATCTGGAGCCTAACCGCAACCTGGTCGTCACCGTTGAACGTGACCTGCAGGCGCTGAACAAGGCGACGTTCGGCATTGATTATGAAAAAGCCCTGACCACCCGGGACATTGAACCTACCGTTGGTTTTGCCAGCCGCGGCTCGCTGCTGCCGGGCAAGGTGGTGGAAGGTCTGCCGGTGATGGCGCTCAACGTCAACAATGTTGATGTCAACTTTTACCGCGTGAAGCCGGAATCGCTGGCCTCCCTTGTCAGCCAGTGGGAGTACCGTAACTCGCTGACCAACTGGGAATCCGATAACCTGCTGAAGATGGCGGAGCTGGTTTACACCGGTCGATTCGATCTTAATCCGGCGCGCAACACGCGCGAAAAATTGCTGTTGCCCCTGAAGGATATTAAACCGCTCCAGCAGTCTGGCGTTTATATCGCGGTCATGAACCAGGCTGGGCACTATAACTACAGCAATGCCGCAACGCTCTTTACCCTAAGCGATATTGGCCTGTCCGCTCACCGTTACCATAACCGCCTGGATATTTTCACTCAGAGTCTGGAAAACGGTGCGGCGCAGTCCGGCGTGACCGTCACGCTGCTGAACGATAAAGGCCAGACTCTCGCCGAGGCGAAGAGCGATGCCGACGGTCATGCGAAGCTTGAAACGGACAAAGAAGCCGCGCTGATTCTGGCGAGCAAAGACGGCCAGACCACGCTGCTTGACCTCAAGCTTCCGGCGCTGGATCTGGCGGAGTTCGATATTGCCGGTAGCCCCGGCTACAGCAAGCAATTCTTTATGTTTGGCCCGCGCGATCTCTATCGTCCGGGTGAAACGGTGATCCTCAACGGCTTACTGCGCGACAGTGACGGTAAGCCGCTTCCCGATCAGCCCGTGAAGCTTGACGTGCTGCGCCCGGATGGACAGGTCGCGCGTACGATTGTCGTCAAGCCAGAGAACGGGCTCTATCGCTTTAACTATCCGCTGGACAGTGGGGCGCAGACCGGTATGTGGCATATCCGCGCCAACACGGGCGATAACCTGCAGCGCCTGTGGGACTTCCACGTCGAAGACTTCATGCCCGAGCGTATGGCATTGAACCTGAGCGGACAAAAATCGCCGGTTTCACCGCAGGATAACGTGGACTTTAACGTGGTGGGCTATTACCTGTATGGCGCACCGGCCAACGGTAATTCTTTGCAGGGCCAGCTTTTCCTGCGTCCGCTGCGTGACGCGGTGGCTACGCTGCCGGGCTTCCAGTTTGGCGATATCGCTGAGGAGAACCTGAGCCGCAGCCTGGATGAAGTACAGCTTACGCTCGACGAGCAGGGGCGTGGACAGGTCAGCACCGAAAGCCAGTGGAAAGAGGTCCACTCTCCACTGCAATTGATCCTGCAGGCCAGCCTGCTCGAGTCCGGCGGTCGTCCGGTGACGCGTCGCGCTGAGCAGGCCATCTGGCCGGCGGCTGATCTGCCGGGTATCCGCCCTCAGTTCGCCAGTAAAGCCGTTTACGACTACCGCACCGATACCACCGTCAACCAGCCGATTGTTGACGAGAACGGCAACGCCAGCTTCGACATCGTTTACGCCGATGCCAGCGGAGCGAAAAAAGCGGTTTCCGGTTTGCAGGTACGCCTGATCCGCGAGCGCCGCGACTACTTCTGGAACTGGTCTGAGAGCGAAGGCTGGCAGTCTCAGTTCGATCAAAAAGATCTGGTTGAAGGCGAGCAGGAGCTGACTCTCAAGGCCGACGAGACGGGTAAAGTCACCTTCCCGGTGGAGTGGGGCTCATACCGTCTGGAAGTTAAAGCGCCTGATGAGATGGTCAGCAGCGTGCGCTTCTGGGCAGGCTACAGCTGGCAGGATAACAGCGACGGCACCGGGGCTGCACGTCCTGACCGCGTGACGCTGAAACTGGATAAGCCAGCCTATCAGCCAGGCGATACCATTAACCTGCACATTGCAGCGCCAGCAGCAGGTAAGGGCTATGCGATGATCGAGTCCAGCGAAGGGCCGCTGTGGTGGAAAGAGATCGACGTACCGGCAAACGGGCTTGATCTCGCTATCCCGGTCGACAAAGCCTGGAAACGTCACGATCTCTACCTGAGTACGCTGGTGGTTCGTCCTGGGGATAAATCGAAATCCGCCACGCCGAAACGCGCGGTCGGCCTGCTGCATCTGCCGATGGGCGATGAAAATCGTCGTCTGAACATTGCGCTCGATAACCCGCAGAAAATGCGTCCAAACCAGACGCTCTCTGTGAAGGTGAAAGCCAGCGTGAAAGAGGGTGCGGTTCCGCAGAAAGTGAACGTGCTGGTCTCGGCGGTGGACAGCGGCGTGCTGAATATTACCGATTACGTTACGCCCGATCCGTGGCAGGCTTTCTTCGGCCAGAAGCGCTATGGTGCGGATATCTACGATATCTACGGCCAGGTCATCGAAGGGCAGGGCCGCCTGGCCGCGCTGCGCTTTGGTGGTGACGGTGATGAGCTGAAGCGCGGCGGTAAGCCGCCGGTGAACCACGTCACCATTATTGCCCAGCAGGCACAGCCGGTTACGCTGGATGCCAACGGAGAAGGCACAATTACGCTGCCGATTGGTGATTTCAACGGCGAGCTGCGTCTGATGGCGCAGGCCTGGACGGAAGACGATTTCGGCAGCAGCGAAAGCAAGGTCGTGGTGGCTGCGCCGGTCATTACCGAGCTTAACACGCCGCGCTTCCTGGCAAGCGGGGACACCTCACGGCTGACTCTGGATCTCACCAACCTGACGGACAAGCCGCAAACGCTGAATGTCGCCCTGACCGCGACAGGAAAACTGTCGCTGGAAGGCTCGCAGCCGCAGCCGGTTCAGTTGTCTCCTGGCGCGCGCAGTACCCTGTTTATTCCGGTGCGTGCGCTGGACGGTTATGGTGATGGCGAGGTGACTGCTCAGGTGACCGGCCTGCAGCTTCCGGGCGAGTCTTTCGCACCGCAGCAAAAGAGCTGGAAAATCGGCGTGCGTCCGGCGTTCCCGGCGCAGACGGTGAATACTGGTGCCATGCTGAACCCCGGCGAGTCCTGGACCGCACCGGCGCAGCATAGTAACGGTTTCTCTCCTGCTACCCTGCAGGGACAACTGCTGCTGAGCGGCAAACCACCGCTTAACCTGGCGCGCTATATTCGCGAGCTGCAGGCGTATCCGTATGGCTGCCTGGAGCAGACCACCAGTGGCCTGTTCCCGTCGCTCTACACCAACGCGGCGCAGCTGACTGCACTTGGCATCAAGGGCGACACCGATGACAAGCGCCGCGCAGCGATTGATATTGGCATCTCCCGTCTGCTGCAGATGCAGCGTGAAGACGGTGGTTTTGCGCTGTGGGATAAAAACGGTCCGGAAGAGTACTGGCTGACGGCCTACGTGACCGACTTCCTGGTGCGCGCGGGCGAGCAGGGTTACAGCGTACCTGCCGATGCAGTGAATAACGCCAATAACCGCCTGCTGCGCTACCTGCAGGATCCGGGCATGATGTCCATTCGCTACAGCGACGATACTCAGGCCAGCAAGTTTGCCGTGCAGGCCTATGCCGCGCTGGTGCTGGCACGTCAGCAAAAAGCGCCGCTGGGCGCGCTGCGTGAAATCTGGGATCGCCACGGGCAGGCGGCTTCCGGGCTTCCGCTGATGCAGCTGGGCATGGCGCTCAAACTGATGGGCGATGCACCGCGCAGCCAGCAGGCGCTGGATCTGGCGCTCAAAACCCCGCGCAACGACAGCAAAAACTGGATGGCCGATTACGGCAGCCAGCTTCGCGATAACGCGCTGATGCTCTCTCTTCTGGAGGAGTACAAGCTGCTGCCGGATGCGCAAAATACGCTGCTGAATGCTCTGTCTGAACAGGCCTTCAGCCAGCGCTGGCTGTCAACGCAGGAGAGCAATGCGCTGTTCCTGGCCGGACGCTCGCTGCAAACCCTGTCTGGTACGTGGCAGGCGAAAACTTCGCTGTCTGAGACCGCATCAGGCGGCGATAAGTCACTGGTGCAAAACGTGAGCGGCGACCAGCTTGGCGCGCTGCAGGTGACCAATACCGGGACAACACCGCTGTGGGTACGCCTGGACAGCACCGGTTATCCGGAATATGCCCCTCAGCCGAGCGCGAACGTGCTGCAGGTGGAACGTCATATCCTGGCAACCGACGGCAGCAGTAAATCGCTCTCCTCGCTGAAGAGCGGTGAGCTGGTGCTGGTGTGGCTGGACGTTAAAGCCAGCCAGAACGTGCCGGATGCGCTGGTGGTGGATCTGCTCCCTGCGGGTCTGGAGCTGGAAAACCAGAACCTGGCGAGCAGCAGCGCCAGCCTGCAGGACAGCGGCAGTGAGGTACAGAACCTGCTCAGCCAGATGCAGCAGGCGGACATTCAGCATATGGAATTCCGCGACGACCGCTTTGTGGCTGCCGTACCGGTAAACGAAGGTCAGCCGGTCACGCTGGTCTATCTGGCCCGTGCCGTGACGCCGGGAACCTATCAGGTGCCGGTCCCGATGGTGGAGTCTATGTACGTTCCGCAGTGGCGGGCAACGGGGGCGGCCAGCGGCCCGCTGATTGTTGTTCCGTAATATGCGAATAGCACGTCTGACACGCTCCCGCTGGCTATGGCTGGCGGGAGCGCTTCTCGTTTTATGGGGGCTGATTGTCGCCGCCGACCGCCTGTGGCCGTTACCTCTGAAAGAGGTTAATCCCGCCCGGGTGGTGGTAGATGAGAAGGGCACGCCGCTCTGGCGTTTTGCCGATAGCGACGGGATCTGGCGCTACCCGGTTACCATTGAAGAGGTCTCTCCCCGCTACCTTGAGGCGCTGATCCAGTATGAAGATCGCTGGTTCTGGGATCACCCAGGCGTAAACCCGCTCTCTGTCCTGCGCGCTGCCTGGCAGGATCTCAGTTCTGGCAAAGTCGTCTCTGGCGGAAGCACGCTGACCATGCAGGTGGCACGCCTGCTGGACCCACATCCGCGCACCTTTGGCGGTAAAGTTCGTCAGCTCTGGCGGGCGATGCAGCTGGAGTGGCATCTTTCCAAACGCGACATTCTCACCCTTTACCTCAACCGCGCTCCGTTTGGCGGCACGCTGCAGGGCGTCGGGGCGGCAAGCTGGACCTATCTTGGCAAACCGCCGTCGCAGCTCAGCTATTCCGAAGCGGCGCTGCTGGCTGTGCTGCCGCAGGCACCCAGCCGCTTGCGTCCGGACCGCTGGCCTGACCGGGCCGAAGCGGCGCGCAACAAAGTGCTCGACCGCATGGTAACGCAGGGCGTCTGGTCCGCGAAGCAGGTTAAAGAATCACGGGAAGAATCGGTATGGCTGGCGCCCCGACAGATGCCGCAGCTGGCACCGCTCTTTGCGCGCATGATGCTCGGCAAAAGTCGCGACGCAAAAATTGTCACCACGCTGGATGCCGGACTGCAGCGGCAGCTGGAAGAGCTGGCGATGAACTGGAAATCTCGCCTGCCGGCACGCAGCTCGCTGGCGATGATCGTCGTGGATCACACCGATATGAAAGTGCGCGGCTGGGTCGGATCGGTGGATATTAACGATGACACGCGTTTCAGCCACGTGGATATGGTCAATGCGATCCGATCCCCTGGATCGGTATTAAAGCCCTTTATTTACGGTATGGCGCTGGACGATGGCCTGATCCATCCCGCCTCTCTTCTCCAGGACGTTCCCAGAAAAACCGGTGATTATCGCCCCGGGAATTTTGACAGTGGGTTCCACGGGCCGGTCAGCATGAGTGAAGCGCTGGTGCGCTCCCTTAACCTGCCTGCGGTACAGGTACTGGAAGCGTACGGGCCAAAACGTTTTGCCGGGATGCTGAGCAACGCAGGCTTGCCGCTGATCCTGCCTGCGGGGGCGCAGCCGAATCTGTCTCTGATCCTCGGCGGGGCAGGCGCCCGGCTGGGCGATATCGCCGCGGCCTACAGCGCGTTTGCCCGACACGGTAAGGCGGGAAGGCTGCGGTTACAGCCGGGCGATCCGCTCATTGAACGTCCGCTGCTGTCGCAAGGCTCGGCGTGGATTATTCGCCGTATTCTGGCCAATGAAGCGCAGCCGCTACCGGATAATGCGCTACCGCAGATCGCGCCGCTGGCGTGGAAAACCGGCACCAGCTACGGCTACCGTGATGCATGGGCCATTGGTCTTAATGCCCGCTACGTAATAGGCATCTGGACAGGACGACCGGACGGTACGCCCGTAGCGGGGCAGTTTGGTTTCGCCAGCGCAGTTCCACTGTTAAATCAGGTCAATAACCTGCTTCAGTCGCGCTCAACGGTAGACGAAGCCCGCCTGCCGCGCGACCCGCGTCCGGAGAGCGTCGGGCGGGGCGTGATCTGCTGGCCGGGCGGCCAGTCGCTGCCGGAAGGAAGCGAAAACTGTCGGCGTCGCCTGTCGACCTGGCTGCTGGAAGGGAGTGAACCGCCCACGCTGCTATTGCCCGAACAGGAAGGCATACGCGGCATCCGCTTCCCGGTCTGGCTGGATAAAACGGGTAAACGCGTGGCAGCAGATTGCCCTGATGCAACTGAAAAAGTCCTGGATGTCTGGCCGCTGCCGCTGGAGCCGTGGCTGCCGGCGACCGAGCGTCGCGCGGTACGGGTCCCTCCTTCCTCAACCACCTGTCCTCCGCTGTCGCAGGACGCACCTGCGCCACTCATCCTGACAGGCGTGCGTGAAGGGGACGTCATCAAACGTCTGCCGGGGGAATCCCGCGTTTCGCTGCCGCTTCAGGCGACCGGCAATAGCGGCGAGCGCTGGTGGTTTTTGAACGGTGAACCGCTGAATGTGAAGGGAAGAGTTTACACATTACAGCTTGATAAATCGGGCGATTATCAGTTACTCGTTATGGATGAGACCGGTCAGGTCGCGACGGTGAATTTTACGCTGCAGTGACCTGAAAACAGCTTTCAGATGTGAGCTGTTGCTAAAACTCGTCTTATTTTAAAAAAATGTTACCTGAATCCATAGGCAATGGCGCTATTGCTCATTATAATCCGCGCCACACCATACTCAGGTATGCAAAACAACAGAACATTGACAGAGGTTATCATGGCTATTGAACGTACTTTTTCCATCATCAAACCAAACGCGGTGGCAAAAAACGTTATTGGCAGCATCTTCGCTCGCTTTGAATCTGCAGGGTTCAAAATTGTTGGCACCAAAATGCTGCACCTGACCGTTGAGCAGGCTCGCGGTTTCTACGCTGAGCACGAAGGTCGCCCATTCTTTGACGGCCTGGTTGAGTTCATGACCTCCGGTCCAATCGTGGTATCCGTGCTGGAAGGCGAAAACGCAGTACAGCGTCACCGTGACCTGCTGGGCGCAACCAACCCGGACAACGCGCTGGCAGGTACTCTGCGCGCTGACTACGCAGACAGCTTCACCGAGAACGGTACCCACGGTTCTGACTCTGTTGAATCTGCTGCACGCGAAATCGCTTTCTTCTTCGCAGAAGGCGAAGTGTGTCCACGCACCCGTTAATTTAACGGTTTCGTTTACACATTATTTTCGTAAATGCCGCGTCCAGACGTGGCATCCCTGCGCCAGACTTTGTACAATGCAACGCCCCGGACGAGCAGACTGCTTTCCGGGGCGTTTCTATTCAACCCTCCATGGGCCATAACGTGTAACAACGAGGCCGGAAAATATTATGTCTGAATTAGTGAATACCTCCGAAGTCGCCATTCCTGCGGTTCCCAATAAAAATGGAAAAATCAACCTGCTGGATCTGAACCGTCAGCAGATGCGCGAGTTCTTTAAAGAGATGGGCGAAAAGCCGTTTCGTGCCGATCAGGTCATGAAGTGGATGTACCATTACTGCAGCGACAATTTTGATGACATGACTGACATCAACAAGGTCCTGCGCAACAAGCTTAAGGAAGTGGCCGAAATCCGCGCACCGGAAGTGGTGGAAGAGCAGCGCTCAGCGGATGGCACCATCAAATGGGCGATTGCGGTAGGCGATCAGCGTGTTGAGACCGTCTACATCCCGGAAGAAGACCGCGCCACGCTGTGTGTCTCCTCTCAGGTAGGCTGTGCGCTGGAGTGCAAATTCTGCTCTACCGCGCAGCAAGGCTTTAACCGTAACCTGCGCGTGTCAGAAATTATCGGCCAGGTCTGGCGTGCCGCGAAAATCGTGGGTGCGGCAAAAGTAACCGGTACGCGTCCTATCACCAACGTGGTGATGATGGGAATGGGTGAGCCGCTACTGAACCTGACCAACGTTGTTCCGGCGATGGAAATCATGCTGGATGACTTCGGTTTTGGTCTGTCCAAGCGTCGCGTCACGCTGTCTACCTCAGGCGTTGTGCCTGCGCTGGACAAGCTTGGCGACATGATTGACGTTGCGCTGGCGATCTCCCTGCACGCGCCAAATGACGAAATTCGTGACGAAATTGTGCCGATCAACAAAAAGTACAATATCGAAACCTTCCTCGCTGCGGTGCGTCGCTATCTGGAGAAATCCAACGCCAACCAGGGCCGCGTCACCATCGAGTACGTGATGCTTGACCACGTCAACGACGGTACCGAACATGCGCATCAGCTGGCCGAATTGCTGAAAGATACGCCATGCAAAATCAACCTGATCCCATGGAACCCGTTCCCGGGCGCGCCGTATGGCCGTAGCTCGAACAGCCGCATCGACCGTTTTTCCAAGGTGCTGATGGAGTATGGTTTCACCACTATCGTGCGTAAAACCCGTGGTGATGACATTGATGCAGCATGCGGACAGCTGGCGGGTGATGTCATTGACCGTACCAAACGTACCCTGCGTAAACGCATGCAGGGCGAGACGATCGCGGTTAAAGCTGTTTGATTATTATGCACTCACGGCGCATTATCTGCGCCGTGAAGCATACTCTTACTGAATAATCAGTCAGATTCGTGATGACTGAACAATAATTACGGTGCGTTTCATCCGACTTTCGGGCAGTATGTAACGACGTAACAACAGTTTAGCCGTACGGGCAGGGCTGTACTGTCATCTCCGGGCTGACAGTCTTATACTCTCTGTTCAAGGTTAACTGACCAGAAGTTTCGCGGTGCGGGTGGCATTGTGACTCACCGGCACCTGAACCCTTATTTTTCACGTACCAGTAGTTGTAGCGAATGAATACTGAAGCCACTCACGACCAACATGAAGCACTCTCCACTGGCGTTCGTCTTCGCAACGCCCGTGAACAACTCGGACTCAGCCAGCAAGCCGTTGCGGAACGCTTGTGCCTGAAGGTTTCCACGGTTCGCGATATTGAAGAAGATAAGGCACCTGCCGATCTGGCTTCAACATTCTTGCGCGGTTATATCCGCTCTTACGCAAAACTGGTCCATATCCCCGAAAACGAATTACTGCCAATGATGGAGAAGCAGGCACCGGTCCGTGCAGCAAAAGTTGCGCCGATGCAGACCTTCTCCCTGGGGAAACGTCGTAAAAAACGCGATGGCTGGCTGATGAGCTTTACCTGGCTGGTGCTGTTTGTGGTGATCGGTCTGACCGGCGCATGGTGGTGGCAAAACCACAAGGCCCAGCAGGAAGAGATCACCACCATGGCCGATCAATCCTCCGCCGAACTCAACCAGGCCGGAAGTGAGAATGCCCAGAACGTGCCGCTGAATACCGACGGCGCAGCTTCCTCCAGCGAGCCACAGACCGCAGCGCCAGACGCGTCGGCGACCGGTGCTGCACAGGCTCCGGTAGCAACGGCTAACACCGCTGCGCCGCAGGCTCAGGATCAAAACGCGGTTGTTGCCCCTTCTCAGGCGAATGTTGATACTGCGGCGAACGCGCCTGCTGCTACTCAGCCTGCAGACAATAGCGCAGCGTCTCTGCCAACCAGCCCGGCGGGTACGGCAACAGCAGCCGATCCCAACGCCCTGGTGATGAACTTCAGCGCCGACTGCTGGCTGGAAGTGACTGACGCGACAGGTAAAAAACTGTTCAGCGGCCTGCAGCGTAAAGATGGCACGTTAAACCTAACCGGCCAGGCTCCCTATAAACTTAAAATCGGCGCACCGGCAGCGGTACAGATCCAGTATCAAGGAAAACCTGTCGATCTGAGCCGCTTTATCAGAACTAACCAGGTTGCACGTCTTACCGTTAATGCCGAACAATCAGCAGCACAGTAACAGACGGGCAACGCGGGAGATTTTTCATGCATAACCAGGCTCCGATTCAACGTAGAAAATCGAAACGGATTTACGTTGGGAATGTGCCAATCGGCGATGGGGCACCTATCGCCGTTCAGTCGATGACCAACACGCGCACCACCGATGTGGAAGCGACGGTCAATCAAATCAAAGCATTAGAACGTGTAGGCGCGGACATTGTTCGCGTCTCCGTCCCGACCATGGATGCCGCTGAGGCGTTCAAACTGATCAAACAGCAGGTCAGCGTTCCGCTGGTGGCTGATATCCACTTCGACTACCGCATCGCACTGAAAGTGGCCGAATACGGCGTCGATTGCCTGCGTATTAACCCGGGCAACATCGGTAACGAAGAGCGTATCCGCATGGTCGTGGACTGCGCCCGCGATAAAAATATTCCTATCCGTATCGGCGTTAACGCCGGTTCCCTGGAAAAAGACCTCCAGGAAAAATACGGCGAGCCGACGCCACAGGCGCTGCTCGAATCCGCGATGCGCCATGTGGATCATCTGGATCGTCTTAACTTTGACCAGTTCAAAGTCAGCGTAAAAGCGTCAGACGTGTTCCTGGCGGTAGAGTCTTATCGTCTGCTGGCAAAGCAGATCGACCAGCCTCTGCACCTCGGGATCACCGAAGCGGGCGGCCTGCGCAGCGGTTCTGTAAAATCCGCGATCGGTCTTGGGCTGCTGCTCTCTGAAGGGATCGGCGACACCCTGCGCGTCTCGCTGGCGGCCGATCCGGTCGAAGAGATCAAAGTCGGTTTCGATATCCTGAAGTCACTGCGCATTCGCGCGCGCGGGATCAACTTCATTGCCTGCCCAACCTGTTCACGTCAGGAGTTTGATGTGATCGGCACGGTGAATGCCCTGGAGCAGCGTCTGGAAGACATTATCACCCCGATGGACGTCTCCATCATCGGCTGCGTGGTAAACGGTCCGGGTGAAGCGCTGGTGTCAACCCTGGGTGTAACCGGCGGTAATAAGAAAAGTGGTCTCTATGAAGATGGCGTTCGTAAAGATCGTCTGGATAATAGCGACATGATCGACCAGCTTGAAGCCCGCATCCGCGCCAAAGCCGCCATGATGGACGAAACACAGCGTATCAGCGTTCAGCAGGTTGAAAAATAACGTGATGGGAAGCGTGCCGCTTCCCATGTATGATTGAACCCATTCTTTGGGTTTTTTTTGTATATAGAAAGAGAATAAACGTGGCAAAAAACATTCAAGCCATCCGCGGCATGAACGATTATCTGCCTGGCGAAACCGCCATCTGGCAGCGCATTGAAGGCACACTGAAGCAGGTGCTCGGCAGCTACGGTTACAGCGAAATCCGTTTGCCGATTGTAGAGCAGACCCCGTTATTCAAACGCGCGATTGGTGAAGTCACCGACGTGGTTGAAAAAGAGATGTACACCTTTGAGGACCGTAACGGCGACAGCCTGACCCTGCGTCCGGAAGGTACGGCGGGCTGCGTACGCGCCGGCATCGAACATGGTCTTCTGTACAATCAGGAGCAGCGCCTGTGGTATATCGGCCCGATGTTCCGCCACGAACGTCCTCAGAAAGGTCGTTATCGTCAGTTCAATCAGCTGGGTGTAGAAGTCTTTGGCCTGCAGGGCCCGGACATCGACGCTGAACTGATTATGCTGACCGCCCGCTGGTGGCGCGCCCTCGGTATCGCCGATCACGTTTCTCTTGAGCTGAACTCTATCGGTTCTCTGGAAGCACGCGCTAACTACCGCGATGCGCTGGTGGCGTTCCTGGAACAGCATAAAGAGAAGCTGGACGAAGACTGCAAACGTCGCATGTACAGTAACCCGCTGCGCGTTCTGGATTCCAAAAACGCGGATGTTCAGGCACTGCTGAACGATGCGCCTGCGCTGGGTGACTACCTGGATGAAGAATCTCGCGAACACTTCGCGGGCCTGTGCAAGCTGCTTGAAGCGGCAGGCATCGCCTATACCGTGAATCAGCGCCTGGTGCGCGGTCTGGACTACTACAACCGTACCGTGTTTGAGTGGGTGACTACCAGCCTCGGTTCTCAGGGCACCGTATGTGCGGGCGGCCGTTATGACGGTCTGGTTGAGCAACTTGGCGGTCGCGCAGCCCCGGCTGTTGGCTTCGCGATGGGCCTTGAGCGACTTGTTTTGCTGGTTCAGGCAGTTAATCCGGAATTTAAAGCAGATTCCGTTGTCGATATATACCTGGTGGCTTCAGGCGCGGAAACGCAGCCTGCGGCGATGCAGCTTGCCGAACGCGTGCGCGATGCGCTGCCGGGCGTTAAGCTGATGACCAACCATGGCGGCGGCAACTTCAAAAAACAGTTTGCTCGTGCCGATAAGTGGGGCGCATGTATTGCACTGGTGCTGGGCGAGTCCGAAGTGGCTAACGGCGAAGTGGTGGTGAAGGACCTGCGCTCTGGTGAGCAGACAACGGTAACGCAGGACGGCGTTGCGGCGCACTTGCGCACTCTATTGGGCTAAGGAGAAGGACTGCGTGGAAATTTACGAGAACGAACACGATCAGGTCGACGCGATTAAGCGCTTCTTTGTTGAAAACGGCAAAGCGCTGGTTGTTGGGGTTGTTTTAGGTATCGGTGCGCTGGTGGGCTGGCGTTACTGGAACAATCATCAGGCAGATTCCGCGCGCGGCGCGTCTCTGTCCTATGAAAATACCGTGAGCGCAATTCGTGCCGATCAGCCGCAAACGCTGACTGCGGCAGAAAAATTTGCGGCTGACAACAAAAACACCTACGGTGCACTGGCTGCGCTGGAAGTGGCTCAGCAGTACGTTGATAAGAACGAACTGGATAAAGCCGCTGCACAGCTCTCGCAGAGCCTTGCTGCGGCCAGCGATGAGAACCTGAAAGCGGTGATCAATCTGCGCCTGGCACGTATTCAGGTTCAGCAGAAAAAAGCTGACGATGCGCTGAAAACGCTCGATACCATCAAAGGCGAAGGTTTTGCTGCCATCGTTGCCGATCTGCGCGGTGAAGCACTGCTGAGCAAAGGTGACAAAGCGGGCGCGCGTAAAGCGTGGCAAGCTGGCGTAGAGAGCAATGCTTCACCTGCGCTGAGCGAAATGATGCAGATGAAAATAAATAATTTGTCCGTCTGAGAGGGACCCGATGCAATTGCGTAAATTACTTCTGCCAGGACTGCTTTCTGTTACGTTATTGAGTGGTTGTTCACTGTTCAGTGGCGAAGAAGACGTTGTGAAAATGTCCCCACTGCCGACGGTTGAAAACCAGTTTACCCCATCCACCGCGTGGGATGTCTCCGTGGGCAATGGAATTGGTGATTTCTATTCCAACCTTCATCCTGCGTTTGCAGACAGCGTTGTCTATGCCGCTGACCGCAAAGGTACCGTGAAAGCGGTGAACGCCGATGACGGGAAAGAAGTATGGTCCGTTAACCTGGCGGAAAAAGACGGCTGGTTCTCCCGTAAACCTGCACTGCTCTCTGGCGGTCTGACCGTTGCCGGTGGCCATGTTTACGTGGGCAGCGAAAAAGCGCAGGTTTATGCGCTGAACAGCAGCGACGGCTCGATTGCCTGGCAAACAACCGTGGCGGGTGAATCCCTGTCTCGTCCGGTGGTGAGCGACGGCCTGGTGCTGATTCATACCAGCAACGGCCAGCTGCAGGCGCTGAACGAAGCTGACGGTCTGGTGAAATGGACCGTTAACCTGGATATGCCTGCGCTCTCTCTGCGCGGCGAATCCGCACCGGCTACCGCATTTGGTGCTGCCATTGTGGGCGGTGACAACGGTCGCGTGAGCGCAGTGCTGATGCAGCAGGGCCAGATGATCTGGCAGCAGCGTATCTCTCAGGCTACTGGCTCAACGGAAATTGACCGTCTGAGCGACGTAGATACAACGCCGGTCATCGTTAACGGTGTGGTTTACGCGCTGGCCTATAACGGCAACCTGACCGCGCTGGATCTGCGCAGCGGCCAGATCATGTGGAAACGTGAGCTGGGCTCTGTGAACGATTTCATCGTTGAGGGCAACCGCATCTATATGGTCGATCAGAACGACCGTCTGCTGGCGCTGAGCACCGAAGGCGGCGTAACGCTGTGGACGCAAAGCGATCTGCTGCACCGTCTGCTGACTGCTCCGGCACTGTACAACGGTAGCCTGGTGGTTGGCGACAGCGAAGGGTATATGCACTGGATCGATCCGGATAACGGCCGCTTTGTTGCACAGCAAAAAGTCGACAGTTCTGGTTTCCTGACCGATCCGGTTGTGGCCGACGGCAAACTGCTGATTCAGGCAAAAGACGGCACGCTGTACGCGATCACGCGTTAATTACCCGGCGGTTGTAGTATACTAAACGGCTCCTGTTCACTCAGGAGCCGTTTTGACATTTTTAAAAACGCCGCGAAAGCGACGTTATTTTGAATTTTATGAGGCTTCAAACATGGTACCTGTGGTCGCGCTTGTCGGGCGCCCTAACGTTGGAAAATCCACTCTTTTTAACCGTTTAACACGCACCCGTGATGCGCTGGTTGCGGATTTCCCGGGGCTGACGCGTGACCGTAAGTACGGTCGTGCAGAGGTGGAAGGACGTGAGTTCATCTGTATTGATACCGGTGGTATTGACGGCACAGAAGACGGCGTTGAAACCCGCATGGCGGAACAGTCGCTGCTGGCGATTGAAGAAGCGGATGTGGTGCTGTTTATGGTGGATGCGCGCGCTGGCCTGATGCCGGCAGACTCCGCTATTGCCAAACACCTGCGTTCACGCGAAAAGCCGACCTTCCTGGTGGCGAACAAAACTGACGGCATCGATGCCGATCAGGCCGTCGCGGATTTCTGGTCTCTGGGCCTGGGTGAAATCTACC
Source organism: Enterobacter sp. E14S (assembly GCF_055666685.1). Lineage (NCBI taxonomy): Bacteria > Pseudomonadati > Pseudomonadota > Gammaproteobacteria > Enterobacterales > Enterobacteriaceae > Enterobacter > Enterobacter sp. E14S. The sequence goes on from NZ_JBVODQ010000002.1 coordinate 76,320, forward strand.
CGATTGCGGCATCGCATGGCCGTGGCGTCACCAGCCTGTTGGAAACCGTTCTGCTGCCGTGGGTTGACGAAGTAAACCCGCCGGAAGAGGTGGACGAAGACGCTGAATACTGGGCGCAGTTCGAAGACGGAGAAGAGGGCGAAGAAGAGCCTGAAGACGACTTCAACCCGCAGGACCTGCCGATCAAGCTGGCCATCGTGGGTCGTCCAAACGTAGGTAAGTCTACGCTTACTAACCGTATTCTGGGTGAAGAGCGCGTGGTCGTTTACGACATGCCTGGCACCACCCGTGACAGTATCTACATCCCTATGCAGCGCGACGAGCGCGAGTATGTCCTCATCGACACCGCCGGGGTGCGTAAGCGCGGGAAAATCACCGATGTGGTGGAAAAATTCTCCGTTATCAAAACCCTGCAGGCGATCGAAGATGCCAACGTAGTGCTGCTGGTCATCGACGCACGCGAAGGTATCTCCGATCAGGACCTCTCTCTGCTCGGCTTTATCCTCAATAGTGGGCGCTCACTGGTTATCGTGGTCAACAAGTGGGATGGCCTGAGCAATGAAGTGCGCGAGCAGGTGAAAGAGACCCTCGACTTCCGTCTGGGCTTTATCGACTTCGCCCGCGTGCACTTTATCTCGGCGCTGCACGGCAGCGGTGTGGGTAACCTGTTCGAATCCGTGCGTGAAGCGTACGATAGCTCCACCCGTCGTCAGAGCACCGCGATGCTGACCCGCATCATGAATATGGCTGCTGAAGACCATCAGCCGCCGCTGGTGCGCGGCCGTCGCGTGAAGCTGAAATATGCCCACGCCGGTGGTTATAACCCGCCAATCGTAGTAATTCACGGCAACCAGGTGAAAGACCTGCCGGATTCCTACAAGCGCTATCTGATGAACTACTTCCGTAAATCGTTGGACGTAATGGGCACGCCTATCCGTATCCAGTTCAAGGAAGGGGAAAACCCGTTTGCCAACAAGCGCAACACTCTGACACCAAACCAGATGCGTAAGCGTAAGCGCTTGATTAAGCACATTAAGAAAAGCAAATAAGCTTTACCTGCTTCACGAAAGCCCGCGTTTATCGCGGGCTTTTTTTTGCCAAATCATACCGCCGGTTTTCTCTGTGTGAAGTCAATCACTATTCACTTTTAACCAAGTTTAAATCTAAGAAAGTAGACAATCGTCGAATTTTCATCTTAAAGTCCAGGGTCCGGTACTAGACAAAACTAGCGCCTGGTTATCAAATGGTTAACTAACTTTTCGCCGCATGTAAAAAATCGGCCAGATACGTAACTGGCCGGCGTACCTGCTGGTGTTTACAAGCACGACGACATACCTTTCGGGAGAATTATGCAATCCACTGTTAATCAAAAAGAGAGCCGAACGTTCTTCGGCCATCCGTATCCGCTCGGTTCCCTGTTCTTCACCGAGATGTGGGAGCGCTTCTCGTTTTACGGCATTCGTCCGTTACTGATCCTGTTTATGGCCGCCACCGTCTATGACGGCGGGATGGGCCTGGCGCGTGAAAACGCCTCGGCGATTGTCGGTATCTTTGCCGGTACCATGTACCTGGCCGCGCTGCCGGGCGGCTGGCTGGCCGATAACTGGCTCGGTCAGCAGAGAGCCGTCTGGTACGGCTCGATCCTGATTGCGCTCGGACACCTGTCGATCGCGCTCTCAGCGGTGATGGGGAACAACCTGTTCTTTATCGGCCTGATGTTCATCGTGCTTGGCTCCGGGCTGTTTAAGACCTGTATCTCGGTGATGGTCGGCACCCTGTATAAAAAAGGCGACGCGCGTCGTGACGGCGGTTTCTCGCTGTTCTATATGGGCATCAACATGGGCTCGTTCATCGCGCCGCTGATTTCCGGCTGGCTGATTAAAACCCACGGCTGGCACTGGGGCTTTGGTATTGGCGGCATCGGGATGCTGGTGGCGCTGATTATCTTCCGCGTGTTTGCCGTTCCGGCGATGAAACGCTATGACGGCGAAGTCGGCCTCGACTCTACATGGAACAGCCCGGTGGTGAAGCGTAACGGCGTGGGCGTTTGGCTGCTGGCGCTGGCGGCAGGCGTGGCAACGATCGTGACGCTGATTGCGCAGGGCGTGATTGTGATTAACCCGGTCGCGGTAGCCAGCGTGCTGGTCTACGTGATTGCGGCATCCGTTGCCCTCTACTTTATTTATCTGTTTGTCTTTGCGGGGCTGAACCGTAAAGAGCGCGCCAGGCTGTTGGTCTGCTTTATTCTGCTGATCTCCGCGGCGTTCTTCTGGTCCGCCTTTGAGCAGAAGCCAACCTCGTTTAACCTGTTTGCCAACGACTACACTAACCGCATGATTGGTGATTTCGAAATCCCGGCGGTGTGGTTCCAGTCAATCAACGCCCTGTTCATCATTCTGCTGGCTCCGGTGTTTAGCTGGGCATGGCCGAAGCTCGCGAGCAAAAACATTCGCCCGAGCAGCATCACCAAGTTCGTTATTGGTATTTTGTGCGCGGCGGCAGGCTTTGGCCTGATGATGCTGGCGGCACAGAACGTGCTGAGCAGCGGTGGAGCGGGCGTATCGCCGTTCTGGCTGGTGGGCAGCATCCTGATGCTGACGCTCGGCGAACTGTGCCTGAGTCCGATTGGCCTGGCGACCATGACGCTGCTTGCGCCGGAAAGAATGCGCGGCCAGATGATGGGGCTGTGGTTCTGTGCGAGCGCGTTGGGTAACCTGGCGGCGGGCCTGATTGGCGGCCACGTGAAGGCCGACCAGCTGGATATGCTGCCGGATCTCTTTGCGCGCTGCTCCGTCGCGCTGCTGATTTGTGCCGCGGTACTGATCGTCCTCATTGTGCCGGTACGCCGCATGCTGGAAAATGCGCAGACTAAACCGGCGGCTAACGCCTCGTAAACCTCGGACTTGCCGGGGCGGCGTTATGCCCCGGTAAAACCCAACAGGAGAGAATATGTCGATTACCTGCCCGGAATGCCAGTCACCGCTGGAGCCCCAGAACGGGGTAGCGCACTGCGACAGCTGTAATAAAGATATTGCGCTTGAAGCCCGCTGCCCGGAGTGCCATCAGCCACTCCAGGTATTAAAAGCCTGCGGGGCGGTGGACTATTTCTGCCAGAACGGCCACGGCCTTATCTCTAAAAAACGCGTGGAGTTTGTTCGGGCCGAAGGTTAATCGCACACGCAGCCTTCGCCTTTCTGCCACAGCTCGACCAGCGACTCGGGGGCTTCCTGCTCGGGCACCAGCACGATGATATCGGCGTAGTGCGCCTGATTTTGCCCGGTCCAGATAATCTGGATGCGGAAATAGCGCTGGTCGCCGCTGCCGGGTGAAGAGGCTTGCCCGGGCGGCTGGCCGCGTGGAAAAGCCTGCTCCAGGATGCTCACCAGACGCTGGCGCTGGGCCTCATTGAGCGAGGAGAGCGCGATGGTGCGCTGTCCGCTCAGCTTGGGAATAAAAGCGACGCCGCCTTCCCGGGCCAGCTCAACCACGGCGTCATCCGTCAGTTCCGGAACCTGCATTTACAACACTCCCACCTGTTCCCAGGCTTGTTTAATGGCCGCACCAGCGTCGGCGCCGGAGCGTTTCTCTCCGTGCGCGATCGTCAGTTTTGCGAAGGCCTCAAAATCCGCATCCTGCGCCAGATTGCGATCGCAAACCGTGTCGTACCAGGCATAACCCGCTTTTTCCCAGGCGTAGCCGCCGATCGCCGTCGCGGCCAGATAAAATGCCCGGTTGGGGATGCCGGAGTTCAGATGCACGCCGCCGTTATCCTCGCGCGTTTTAATGAAATCTTTCATGTGCGCAGGCTGCGGGTCTTTGCCGAGCAGGGGATCGTCATAGGCGGTGCCGGGTTCAGACATCGAGCGCAGCCCTTTACCGTTAATCCCTTTCGCCAGCAGCCCTTCGCCAATGAGCCAGTCAGCTTTATCGGCGGTTTGCTTCAGATGGTACTGTTTGACCAGTGAGCCAAACACGTCCGACAGAGACTCGTTCAGCGCGCCCGACTGCTCAAAATAGATAAGCCCGGCTTCGGTCTCGGTCACACCGTGGCTCAGCTCGTGCGCCACCACGTCGATAGCGATGGTAAAGCGGTTAAATATTTCCCCGTCGCCGTCGCCAAATACCATCTGCTGACCGTTCCAGAAGGCGTTCTGATATTCCCGGCCGTAATGCACGGTGCCGGTCAAAATAAGCCCTTTATTATCGAGCGAATCACGCTGATATTCTTTCCAGAAGAAATCATGGGTAATACCTAAATAGTTATAGGCTTCATCCACCGCCACATCGCCGTTCGACGGCTGGCCTTCGTAACGCACCTGCGTACCCGGCAGCTCCTGGGTTTGCTTCGCGTCGTAAATATCGCGCTCCAGCTGTCCGGCTTTATTCACGTGCGGCGCGGCGGGTTTGCCCGGCATATGGGCCATCAGCGTCTGGACATGGGTTAAGGTCTGACGGGCACAGCGCTGCTGCGGCTCGGAACCGCTTTCGATAATACGACGAAGAATATAAGGGGGAATAACGCTATGAAGATGGGGCATGCTGCTCTCCTTATTAAAAAAGGGAATAGCAGCAGTATAGTAAGTAACCGGCGAAGAATTATCCGGTTTTACGCTGACGCGTCTTTTTCACCGGTTTAATTGATTTCACTTCGCTTTCTACCCAGCCGTCGGAAAGACGCGTCGTCAGCACATCACCAGCGTTCACCTGTTTGGTCTGCTTCAGCACTTTGCCGTCCGTCGCCGTCGTCACGCTATAGCCGCGCGCCAGCGTGGAGAGGGGGCTGACCGCTTCAAGATGGGTCACCGCATTGCCAAAACGTTCGCGGGTGGTGCTCAGACGCGCCCGGACGCTCTCCGCCAGACGATACTCCAGCTGCTGGATCCGCGTTTTCGCGCGATAAATTTTTGGCTGCGGGTTCTGCTGGTTCAGGCGCTGCGTCACGCGCTGCTGGCGCGATACCGCGCGCTTAAGCTGACTATCCAGCGCGAAATTCATGCGCTGACGCAGGCGCTCCAGCACGGTCTGCTGACGCGCCAGACGCAGCTGCGGGTGCTGCTGCTGAAGACGATGATGAAGCTGGGTAAAGCGGCGGGTACGGTTGGCAAGGAAGTAGTCCATCGCCATCTCAAGACGCTGCTGGCCGTTCTGAATCTGACGCAGCAGCTCCAGCTGGTTGCGGCTGACCACTTCCGCCGCCGCAGACGGCGTAGGGGCGCGCAGGTCCGCGACAAAATCGGCTATCGTTACGTCAGTTTCGTGGCCGACGGCGCTCACCACGGGGATAAGGCTTGCAAAGATTGCCCGCGCCACGCGCTCGTCGTTAAAGCTCCACAAGTCTTCCAGCGAGCCGCCGCCGCGCCCGACGATTAATACGTCGCACTCCTGACGCGCGTTCGCCAGTTCAATGGCGCGAACTATCTGGCCCGGCGCATCGTCACCCTGAACGGCGGTCGGGTAGATGATGACGGGCAGGGAAGGGTCGCGACGCTTCAGCACGTGCAAAATATCGTGCAGTGCCGCACCGGTTTTCGAGGTGATGACCCCAACGCAGTGGGCAGGTGAGGGCAGCGTCTTTTTGTACTGCTGGTCGAACAGCCCTTCGGCAGAGAGGCGGGCTTTTAACTGTTCATACTTCTGCTGCAGCAGGCCTTCGCCCGCGGGCTGCATGCTCTCGACGATAATCTGATAATCGCCGCGCGGCTCATACAGGGTGATATTGGCGCGAACCAGAACCTGCTGGCCGTGCTGAGGGCGGAACGTCACGCGGCGGTTGCTGTTGCGGAACATCGCGCAGCGCACCTGGGCGGTGTCGTCTTTTAAGGTAAAGTACCAGTGACCGGAGGACGGCTGCGTGAAGTTAGAGATCTCACCGCTGATCCAGACCTGCCCCATTTCCTGCTCAAGCAGCAAACGCACCGTCTGATTCAGGCGGCTGACGGTATAAATTGAGGGGGATTGAGAGGATAACATGTGAGCGGGATCAAATTCTAAATCAGCAAGTTATTCAGTCGATAGTAACCTGCTGAGAGGCAATCGCAAGCTTTTTATAAAAAGTGTAGATGCAATCGGTTACGCTCTGTATAATGCCACGGCAATATTTAACCACCCAGGTCAGAGATATTGCCCATGCTACGTATCGCTAAAGAAGCACTGACGTTTGACGACGTCCTCCTCGTTCCCGCTCACTCCACTGTTCTGCCGAATACTGCCGATCTCAGCACGCAGTTGACGAAAACCATTCGCCTGAACATTCCTATGCTCTCTGCGGCAATGGACACCGTGACTGAAGCGCGCCTGGCTATCGCCCTGGCACAGGAAGGTGGCATTGGCTTTATTCACAAAAACATGTCTATCGAACGTCAGGCGGAAGAAGTTCGCCGCGTGAAGAAGCATGAATCCGGCATCGTGTCTGACCCACAGACCGTTCTGCCAACCACCACGCTGCACGAAGTGAAAGCCCTGACCGAACGTAATGGCTTCGCCGGTTACCCGGTTGTGACCGAAGAGAACGAACTGGTCGGTATTATCACCGGTCGTGACGTGCGTTTCGTGACTGACCTGAACCAGCCTGTTAGCGTCTACATGACGCCAAAAGAGCGTCTGGTCACCGTTCGCGAAGGTGAAACCCGCGACGTGGTGCTGGCAAAAATGCACGAAAAACGCGTTGAAAAAGCGCTGGTTGTTGACAGCAGCTTCCACCTGCGCGGCATGATCACCGTTAAAGATTTCCAGAAAGCAGAACGTAAGCCTAACGCCTGTAAAGACGAGCATGGCCGTCTGCGCGTTGGCGCTGCGGTTGGCGCTGGCGCCGGTAACGAAGAGCGCGTTGACGCGCTGGTTGCTGCGGGCGTTGACGTCCTGCTGATTGACTCCTCGCACGGCCACTCCGAAGGCGTTCTGCAGCGTATTCGTGATACCCGTGCTAAATACCCTGACCTGCAGATCATCGGCGGTAACGTGGCCACCGGCGCAGGCGCTCGCGCGCTGGCCGACGCTGGTTGCAGCGCGGTGAAAGTGGGTATCGGCCCTGGCTCCATCTGTACTACCCGTATCGTCACCGGCGTGGGCGTTCCGCAGATCACCGCCGTGTCTGACGCGGTTGAAGCGCTGGAAGGCACCGGTATTCCGGTTATCGCTGACGGCGGTATCCGCTTCTCAGGCGACATCGCCAAAGCGATCGCCGCGGGCGCAGCTGCCGTAATGGTAGGCTCCATGCTGGCCGGTACCGAAGAATCCCCGGGTGAAATCGAACTCTACCAGGGCCGTTCTTACAAATCTTACCGCGGTATGGGCTCCCTGGGCGCGATGTCCAAAGGCTCCTCTGACCGTTACTTCCAGACCGATAACGCCGCTGACAAACTGGTACCGGAAGGTATCGAAGGTCGCGTTGCCTATAAAGGCCGTCTGAAAGAGATCATTCACCAGCAGATGGGCGGCCTGCGCTCCTGTATGGGGCTGACCGGCTGTGGTACCATTGACCTGCTGCGTACTAAAGCGGAATTCGTACGCATCAGCGGTGCGGGTATCCAGGAGAGCCACGTTCACGACGTGACGATCACCAAAGAGTCCCCGAACTACCGTCTGGGCTCCTGATAAGTTTCCGCGCCCGGCTTCTGCCGGGCGCTCTGTTTTTGTTTCACTTGCCTCGGAATTAGCGTCAATGACGGAAAACATTCATAAACATCGCATTCTCATCCTGGACTTCGGTTCTCAGTACACTCAGCTGGTGGCGCGTCGCGTACGTGAACTGGGCGTTTACTGTGAGCTGTGGGCGTGGGATGTCACGGAAGCACAGATTCGCGAATTCAATCCAAGCGGCATCATCCTGTCCGGCGGCCCGGAAAGTACCACCGAAGAGAACAGCCCGCGCGCGCCGCAGTACGTGTTCGAAGCTGGCGTGCCGGTATTCGGCGTTTGCTACGGTATGCAGACCATGGCAATGCAGCTGGGCGGCCACGTAGAAGGCTCTAACGAGCGCGAGTTTGGCTACGCACAGGTAGAAGTCGTCACCGACAGCGCGCTGGTGCGCGGTATCGAAGACTCCCTGACCGCAGACGGCAAACCGCTGCTGGACGTGTGGATGAGCCACGGCGACAAAGTGACCGCCATCCCGTCTGACTTCGTGACCGTTGCCAGCACCGAAAGCTGCCCGTTCGCCATCATGGCGAACGAAGAAAAACGCTTCTACGGCGTGCAGTTCCACCCGGAAGTGACCCACACCCGTCAGGGTATGCGCATGCTGGAGCGCTTCGTGCGCGACATCTGCCAGTGTGAAGCCCTGTGGACCCCGGCAAAAATCATCGACGACGCCGTTGAGCGTATCCGCCAGCAGGTTGGCGATGACAAAGTGATCCTCGGCCTCTCCGGCGGCGTGGACTCCTCCGTGACCGCGATGCTGCTGCACCGCGCCATCGGCAAAAACCTGACCTGCGTCTTCGTGGACAACGGTCTGCTGCGTCTGAACGAAGCCCAGCAGGTCATGGACATGTTCGGCGACCACTTCGGTCTGAACATCATTCACGTGGAAGGCGAGCAGCGCTTCCTGGACGCGCTGAAAGGCGAGAACGATCCGGAAGCGAAACGTAAGATCATCGGCCGCGTGTTCGTGGAAGTATTCGACGAAGAGGCGCTGAAGCTGGAAGACGTGAAGTGGCTGGCGCAGGGCACTATCTACCCTGACGTGATCGAGTCTGCTGCCTCCGCAACCGGTAAAGCACACGTCATCAAATCTCACCACAACGTGGGCGGCCTGCCGAAAGAGATGAAGATGGGCCTGGTTGAACCGCTGCGCGAGCTGTTCAAAGACGAAGTGCGTAAGATCGGTCTGGAACTGGGTCTGCCGTACGACATGCTCTACCGTCACCCGTTCCCGGGTCCGGGTCTGGGCGTGCGCGTGCTGGGCGAAGTGAAGAAAGAGTACTGCGACCTGCTGCGTCGCGCGGACGCGATCTTCATCGAAGAGCTGCACAAAGCTGACCTGTACAACAAGGTAAGCCAGGCGTTCACCGTGTTCCTGCCGGTTCGCTCCGTCGGCGTGATGGGCGATGGCCGTAAGTACGACTGGGTTGTTTCCCTGCGTGCGGTGGAAACCATCGACTTCATGACCGCGCACTGGGCGCACCTGCCGTATGACTTCTTAGGCCGCGTGTCTAACAGAATAATTAATGAAGTCAATGGTATATCGCGGGTCGTATATGACATCAGCGGTAAGCCACCGGCTACGATTGAGTGGGAGTGAGTGGGTGACTTTTTAATTGCCTGACTTGATAAAAGAACACCAATAAATTTTATCTATTGGTGTTCTTTTTAATAATATGAAAGATTTAAATTCCCGTATTAAATTAAGAATACTTTATTATTCATAGTCCCAGCCCCATGAATATAAACATTGTATTGCATGAAGGAGAGCACATAAATGGATACTTTTGGATATTGAGAAATAAACCTTCCCACTTAAAGACTTATCTAAGCCCTCAGGCATGTTTATATAACCTAATGTTCTCAATTGTGTTTTTGTTCTTTTCATTTCAGAGTAAAGTTGTGGGGATTCTCTCAGTTTGAAGTGCTCTTTATTTCCCTGATGGATTAAATCGTCAAGGTAATTAGCACTTATGGAAAGATTGGCTTTTAGATTGTTGTGCAACGTATTGAAGTTAATAATTTCTTTTTGAATGTTGCTCATCAACTCTTTTAGTTTAGATTGATCAAGTCTTGCTTTCATCTCTAGAACCAGATTGCAAAAGTAAGTATCATTCACTAAATCCGCCTCTAGATATGCATTTGGTTCTAAATGATACTTTAAATTGATTTCCTCCCTGAAAGAGCAATCTCCAAATATATTTTTAACTGGATTGAGATTATCCTCAATAAAAGATATTTGGTGAAATCTATGTGATATGTTTTCTGCAGTTTGCCAGGCAAGTTGCCCCTGGAATGTACGGAAAACCATTTCTGAACTTTCATGCAGTAAATGTCTTAGATATCTCTCTGCATGTTGATTGGTGTCATATTGGTCGAAATGGTTAACTATTTTTACTAATGTTTCCCCAGCAAGTCTACTTAATTCAAGAAGATCATTTTTATGTTTGTTTTGTGTTTTAATTAGTGCTTTTCTATATGCCAGATGAGATTGAGATAAATGAGATCGATAGTCATTAAAATGATTTCTCTTTGCAAAATCACTTTGCTTTTTTGCATACAGCATACTGAATACCGATACAATTAATGCAGCAAATGATAATATTTCAGTTAATCCAATATTCATTGTATCCATAGCATATCAATTATTTTTCCACGTCCAGTAATTATACTTTGCTTAACATTTATACATCAAGGGAATTGTTCAAAAGACTAGAGTGGTAAAAATCCGCTAGGGATCGTTGTGGGACTGATTGATCTGCCCCTAGTATTAGACACAATCGTCAGTTAGTAGGGGCAGTTTGTTTACCTTAACATTTTCCATTTCGCCACCGTGCTGCAAACTCTGATGGCGTCTGATAATTCAGTATTGAATGTGGATGGCACTCGTTATAATCCCGCTACCAGTTATTAATGATTTCCCATATCGCTGAACCAGTGCTCATTCAGACATTCATCGCGAAATCGTCCGTTAAAGCTCTCAACAAATCCGTTCTGCGTTGGCTTGCCCGGCTGGATTAAGCGCAACTCAACACCACACTCAAAGGCACATTGATCCAGTGCACGGCAAGTGAACTCCTGACCTGCACCCACTACTCCGTATATGCAATTTACACTCAGAGAAGCAAGCAAGATTCCAGACCGTGTACGTCGATAGACACACATATTCGGGCTGCATCTAGCTCAGTACTGGTGTTGTGGTGCACTGGATGCTTATACCCCCCCCGCATGGGGGCTTGAATAATGCGGGAAGGCCGTTCCAGCCCACCAGGATACCACCAAGATTTGCGCCGGCGGCTCCAGCAACAGTATGTCGTGCGGTCGCTCTGACGTCATCGACGGAGTTAGGGTCCTTATCAGCCGGAGCGGGTAAGTGCCATGCTCCATGATCCCACCCAGCCCCTATATTTAGTGTCGCCGTGTTGAGCGTCGGGTGGCGGACACCTGTTGCCCCGTGTGCATTGTCGGGGCCGAACGAATAGAGCAGGCGGCAGTACTCGTTTACACCGCGGAATGGTTTTGGTGCAGCGGTTCCTCCATTTAGGTTTGCTCCATGATGAGGGACTACCACAGCTATAGGGTTTTTAGGTGCTAATGAGGGCTCGATGTGCGTATAGTTGCAGTCGCCAGTTAGAAGCCAGGTTCTACTAGGACTTAGATTTCTGTTCTCCACTACCGCAACAATTCCAGTGTCGTTTCTGCCATTCCCGGTTCCGAGCGCCAATCGGAGTTCAGTCCTCTTAGAGAGTGCGACCTTATTAATCTTTCCCGGGGGCGGGTTGTAGATGTATAGTTTGCCACCTTGGGCAATGATGTCATTTGCAAAGGCAATGTGCAGTGGTCCGACGGTTTGTAGTGGCGCAATCCATGTGCGCAGAAGTGCGGGGTAGGTTGGCGGAGTACTGACTCCAGTCGCGTACGCTCCAGCCCAATGATCTGCATCCCAGTGTGACAGTATAATTGGCGGGCAGAGTGTAAAGCAGAAAAGCAGGGGAGTCGGCGTTGTGTGCTTGTTACGATATACCCCAGCACCAAGGTCAAAGTATAGCGACGGCAGCGGATGACAAGTGATGGGTGAATTCGCATTGAGTAAAGCGTTTGCGTTTCCCTGTCCAACATCGTAGACAGCGAGCTTGTCTGCGCGAGTTTCGTTGAGAGTAGCTTGAAGACAAGCTTCTGATATTTTTGGGAAATGCTGCAACGAAAATATTCCTGCCAGAGCATTGGCGTGAACAGGTGTCGGCATTGTTCCCTGAACAAACGCAGAAATTGGCGTGGCGAACAAGCCTGGATAGATTAGCGCAGGCGTGAACCCTTTACGGTGGGTTGCAGACACCTCGAACTTAAACCATGCGCCCTCTAAAGCCTGCGTACCCTTGTTCGTATTTAGTCCGTCATAGTCAGGCAAGAATGGCAGTTCAAATGGATTTGTTCTGGCATCTAATTCTACTTCAATGCGAAATAGTGGGGCGCTTTCAAAGATGCTCGGAGTTCCGGGTGTTGGGAAGCCTTGGCTCTTCCAAGCCCCAGCTGCTTTTATAGGACTATTGATGTCAAATCGCGGGTCTTGTTTTGCCTGGTCGTTCAGCCACTTGACGTCAATTGCATCAACTGCAATTAGCACAATGTTGGCCGGAGGCCCTGACGTAACGACATGGTCTACCCGCCCAAATACACTTTGTGGCAATTTGACACGGTCGTCAAAGTCCCTTTTGAAATGGCGATTCATGCGCCTCCCTTTTTCAGAATTGTTGAGTCATCGAACAGTGGCTGACATATTATGTTATGTGTGCCGTACGACGTCATTTGATAAATGTAAACGGGCCAAGCTTGTTGCCATGCAATTAGCACAGGGCTGTATCAGATAAGGTTAGCTTTAATGCACCTCTATTGCGGCAAACGTGAAGTGTACGAACGTCCGGTGACTGTTGTATAGAATGACTTCCAGTAAGCCGACATTCGCAAACGACTGGAATCGCCGCATATCTTCCTTCTGGTGGAACAATCTTAAAAACCGCAATCAGACTGGCCCGGACATTAGGCCTTGAATGCGAATTCCCGTGGTTGGCGGATGCGTGACACTATGCGTTGACCATAAACCCGATTACACTCCGTTACAATGCTATCCTTGCTGCCATGCATTTCTACAAGGGTATTTTTCATGGTGTTGAGTAGCGTGTGATTACCATAGTGTTGTTTTATAATGTTTTTTATTGTTATTGGTAATTGTGTGGGAGTAATTTCCCGCTGAATTAACAACCAAACCCTCTGCCTGTGCAGGGGGGTTTTTATTGCCTTACTTCCCCTCTCCCAACCGATACGCCAGCGCCACCACCAGCGACTGCACCAGGCACAGCGTTGCCGACTGTGACCGGAACGCATCCACCTGCGCCTCTTTCACCACAAAGCAGAGATCGCTGAACGTCGCCAGCGGGCTTATCTGGCTGTCCGTAATCACGATCTGCCGAGCGCTGACGCTGGCGGCGGTTTCGCTGACCATCACCGTCTCTTCCGCGTACGGCGAGAAGCTGATCGACACCACGATGTCGCGCGCCTTAATGCGGCTGATCTGCTCGCGCAGCATCCCGCCCATCCCGTCGAGCAGGATAGGGCGACACTCCAGGTGGCTCAGGGCGTAGGTCAGATACGCGGCAACGCTAAAGGAGCGGCGCAGCCCGGCGATGTAGATGGTGTCGGCGTCGGCCAATAGATGCACCGCGCGCTCCAGCATTTCCGGCTCGGCGCGGGCGGCCAGCTGCTGTAGCGCCTGGGCGTTCGAGCGGGCGAACTCCTGCAGGATATCGAGCGGCGTTTCCGGCACGGCCTCGCTCTCCATCTCGCGAAACAGCCGCGCGCGGTCGCTGTAGCTGGCGGTCTCCTCCACCAGGTTCATGCGAAACAGCTGTTTCATTTCGTTGAAGCCGGTGAAGTCAAAGGCGTTGGCAAAGCGGATCAGCGTCGAGGGCGGCACGTCGGCGCGCTCGGCAATGACGGCAACCGTATCAAAGGCCACGCTGTTGGTGTTATCCAGCACGTAGCGGGAGACCTGCTGCAGCCTCTTGCTCAGGCTATCGTAGCGATCGCGGATTTGCTGCTGCAGTTCGTTCAGGCTGGTTGCTGTCGTCATCTTATCCCCCAAATACAGTCTTATGATTCTAAACGCAAAACCGCGTCTTTTAAATGTCGGCCATCCATCTGGCAGCAAAAATGAAACAGAAACTTCAGTCATTTCCTCGCCCGAAATCCCTTAATAGCGCACGCTGCGTCAGTGTTGTTGGCTGTTAACATAAAAATCCATCCTTGATCACAATAATCATCATTTATTTTATTTCAACTTAAAATGGAATATTTGTTTCATATATAGTGTTCAGTACACAGTGTTCAGGTAACAGTCACGTATCAACAGCGAGAGGTTAAGGATGGAGACGGTAGCGAATTTTATTCACGGCGAATGTGTCACCGGTTCAGGCCAGCGCGTTCAGGCGATCTTCAACCCGGCCACCGGTGAGCAGATCCGCCAGGTGGTGATGAGTACGGCGCAGGAAACGGAGCAGGCGATTGCCGCCGCGCAGCAGGCGTTTCCGGCGTGGGCGCGCCATGCTCCGCTTAAGCGCGCGCGCGTGATGTTCCGCTTCAAGGCGCTGCTGGAAGAGAACATGGAGCGCCTGGCCCGCATCATCAGCGAAGAGCACGGCAAGGTCTTCTCCGACGCGGTGGGCGAACTGACCCGCGGCCTGGAGGTGGTGGAATTTGCCTGCGGCATCCCGCATCTGCAAAAGGGTGAACACTCTGCGAACGTCGGCACGGGCGTCGACAGCCACTCGCTGATGCAGCCGCTCGGCGTCTGCGCCGGGATCACGCCGTTTAACTTCCCGGCGATGGTGCCGATGTGGATGTTCCCGATTGCGCTGGCGACCGGCAACACCTTCGTGCTGAAGCCGTCGGAAAAAGATCCTTCTCTCGCGCTGGCGCTGGCGCAGCTGCTGAAAGAGGCCGGCCTGCCGGACGGCGTGTTCAACGTGGTGCAGGGCGATAAGGAGTCCGTTGACGTGCTCCTGACAGACCCGCGCGTGCAGGCGGTGAGCTTTGTCGGCTCCACGCCGATTGCGGAATACATTTACCAGACCGCGTCCGCCCACGGAAAGCGCTGCCAGGCGCTGGGCGGCGCGAAAAACCACTGCATCCTGATGCCGGATGCCGACATGGAGATGGCTACTAACGCCATCATGGGCGCGGCCTACGGCGCGGCGGGCGAACGCTGCATGGCGCTCTCGGTTGTGCTGGCGGTGGGGGATAAAACCGCCGATGACCTCTGCGCCCGGCTGGAGAAACAGATTGCCGCGCTGCGCGTCGGGCCGGGCCTGGACCAGTCGCCGGAAAACGAAATGGGGCCGCTCATCTCCTCCGTGCACCGTAGCAAGGTGCTGGGCTACATCGATAGCGGGGAAGCGCAGGGAGCGAAACTTCGCGTGGACGGTCGCGGCTTCAGCGTGAAGGGCCACGAGCAGGGTTACTTCGTCGGGCCTACGCTGTTCGATAAGGTCACCCCGGAGATGACCATCTATAAAGAAGAGATTTTCGGCCCGGTGCTTTCTGTGGTGCGCGTAGCAGATTACGCCAGCGCGGTGGACCTGATTAACCGCCATGAATATGGTAATGGCTCGGCCATTTTCACCCGTGACGGCGGCTATGCGCGCCGTTTCTGCGAAGAGGTACAGGCGGGTATGGTGGGCGTCAACGTGCCGATCCCGGTACCGATGGCGTTCCACAGCTTCGGCGGCTGGAAGCGCTCTATTTTTGGCGCACTCAACGTTCACGGCAGCGACGGCGCGCGCTTCTACACCCGAATGAAAACTATCACCGCGCGCTGGCCGGAAATGCAGCAGGAGACAGGCGCTGCGTTCTCTATGCCAACGCTGGGCTGACAGGAGGTTTTATGCAAACCGAACGTATGACCATGGCCCAGGCGCTGGTCCGGTTCCTTAATCAACAGTACGTCAGCGTGGACGGCAACGAAACGCCCTTCGTGGAGGGCGTGGCCACCATCTTTGGGCACGGCAACGTGCTCGGTATCGGCCAGGCGCTGGAGCAGGACCCGGGCCATCTGCAGGTGATGCAGGGCTGCAACGAGCAGGGTATCGCCCATATGGCGACGGGATTCGCCAAACAGCACCGCCGTCAGCGCATTTTTGCCGTCACCTCCTCCGTCGGGCCGGGCGCCGCCAATATGGTCACGGCGGCGGCCACCGCTACGGCGAACCGCATCCCGCTGCTGCTGTTGCCGGGCGATATCTACGCCAGCCGCCAGCCGGACCCGGTGCTGCAGCAGATCGAGCAGTATCACGATCTCAGCATCAGCACCAACGACTGCTTCCGTCCGGTCTCCCGCTACTGGGACCGCATCAACCGCCCCGAGCAGCTGATGAGCGCGATGCTAAGCGCGATGCGAACGCTCACTGACCCCGCCAATACCGGCGCGGTGACCATCTCCCTGCCGCAGGACGTGCAGGGAGAGGCCTGGGACTACCCGCTGAGCTTCTTCGCGCGTCGCGTGCACCACATCGAGCGCCGTCCGCCCGATTCGCAGCGTCTGGCGCGGGCACGGGCGCTGATCGCCCGCAAGCGTCGTCCGCTGGTGGTGTGCGGCGGCGGCGTGCGCTATTCCGGCGCGCATGAGGCGTTTCGCGAATTTGTCGAGACGCTGCGGCTGCCGTTTGCCGAAACCCAGGCCGGAAAGGGGGCGCTGGTAAGTGACCACCCACTTAACCTGGGCGGCATAGGGGTGACGGGCGGAATGGCCGCCAACCAGCTCGCGCCACAGGCTGACCTGGTGATTGGCGTCGGCACGCGCCTGACCGATTTTACTACCGGCTCCAAGGCGCTCTTTTCCCACCCGGACGTTGAATTCCTGCTGCTGAACGTGGCCGAGTTTGATGCCCTGAAGCTGGACGCCACCGCGCTGATTGCCGATGCCCAAACCGGGCTGACGGCATTAACCCACTTGCTCAAGGAGTATCGCAGCGGCTGGGGAGAGGCGATAGCCGAGGCGAAGTCCGCCTGGCGCGACGAGTGCCGCCGCCTGTGGGATCGCCAGTGGCGCCCTGACGACGCGCCCGAGGTGGCGGGACACCTGGACGCGCAGCTGGCGGAATACGGCGAGACGCTCAGCACCCGCCTGACCCAAACGCGGGTGCTGGGGCTGATCAACCAGCATATTGAAGATAGCGCCGTTGTGGTGGGCGCGGCCGGTTCGCTGCCGGGCGATTTACAGCGTCTCTGGCAGGTCAAAACGCCGGACAGCTATCACCTGGAGTACGGCTACTCCTGCATGGGCTACGAGATTGCGGCGGCCCTCGGCGCGAAGCTCGCCAGACCCGAACTGCCGGTGTACGCCATGGTGGGGGATGGCTCCTACATGATGCTGCACTCCGAGCTGCAAACCGCCGTTCAGGAGGGCATTAAGATCGCCGTTCTGCTGTTTGATAACGCCAGCTTCGGCTGCATTAACAACCTGCAGATGGGGCACGGCATGGGCAGCTTTGGCACGGAAAACCGCCATCGCAACCCGGAAACCGGGCGCCTTGACGGGCCGCTGGTGAAGGTCGACTTTGCGCAAAACGCGGAAAGCTACGGCTGCCGCGCGTGGCGGGTGAACGACGAGCAAACCCTGTTGGCGGCGCTGGAGGCATCACGGGCGCATCCGGGCCCGACGCTGCTGGACATCAAGGTGCTGCCGAAGACAATGACCCACGACTACGCCTCGTGGTGGCGAACCGGTGACGCGCAGGTGGCAGAGTCTTCTGCCGTGCGTGAGGCTGCGGAACAAACGCAGGCGCAGGTGAAAAAAGCCCGCCAGTATTGAGATTTCCTGCCGTAACGAAATTTTCATTTCATTTTGATTTTTCCCCTCACCCTAACCCTCTCCCTCAGGGAGAGGGGACGGATCGGTGCGGTTTTTTCTCCCTCGCCCCTTTGTTATGGAGGGGCATCCCTCCCGCCATGTTGTGAGATTGATAACAAAATTTATCTCATTCATCTCAAAAGTGTTAACCCACACTCAAAAACATAATTTTCACTATTTATAAAAATGAAATAAATGTTTTATTTATAGGGTCGTTAGTTCACAGCATTCACCAACACCGGGAGCCGTTATGTTTAACATTGCTTTACTGGGCGCTGGCCGAATTGGCCAGGTACATGCAGCTAACATCGCCAGCCACGGCGCGACCACGCTCTGGTCCGTGGTTGACCCGAATCAGGAATTTGCCACCCGTCTCGCCGCGCAGTACCAGGCCCGCCAGCAGAGCCTGAACGAGGCGATGACCGACCCTAACGTTCACGCCGTGCTGATCGCCTCCGCCACCGATACCCACGCGGATCTGATTGAAATGGCCGCCCGCCACGGCAAGGCCATCTTCTGCGAAAAGCCGGTCCACCTTGACCTCGCCCGCGTGCGCGACTGCCTGAAGGTGGTCAAAGAGTATGACGTGCCGCTGTTCATCGGCTTCAACCGCCGCTTTGACCCGCAGTTCCGCCGCGTGAAAACCGACGTGCAGGCCGGGCGCATCGGCAAACCGGAATCGCTGCTGATCATCTCTCGTGACCCGTCTCCGCCGCCTGCGGAATACGTGCGCGTCTCCGGCGGTATGTTCCGCGATATGACCATTCATGACTTTGACATGGCCCGCTTCATCATGGGCGAAGAGCCGGTGTCGGTGTATGCCCAGGGCAGCAACCTGGTGGATCCGGCGATTGGCGAGGCGGGGGATATCGATACCGCGTTTATCGTTCTGAAATATGCCTCCGGCGCGATGGCAACCATCGTCAACAGCCGCCGTTCATCTTACGGCTACGACCAGCGCCTGGAGCTGCACGGCTCCGAAGGGCTGCTGTGCGCGGGCAACATTCTTGAAACCAGGTGCAGCACTACGGCAAACAGGGCTGCACCAGCGCGCTGCCGGAACACTTCTTCCTGCAGCGCTACAAATCCGCTTACGCCGCGGAATGGGAACACTTTGTTGCGGTCCTGCGCGGCGAAGCGGTGCCTGACTGCAGCGGCGATGATGGTGAACGTGCGCTGTACCTTGCGGATAAAGCGCTGGAGTCACTGCGCAGCCAGCGCGAGATCGTCCTCTAAACACAACAACCCTACACAGAGAGACATAATAATGAAAAAACTGATCGTAGCCGCCCTCATCGCCATGGCGTCCGGGGCCGCCCTCGCCGAAAACGAGCAAATTGTTTTCAGTACGCCAAACCTGGCCATGCCGTTTGAAGTTCACATGCAGCGCACGGCGGTGAAAGCCGCAAAAGAGATGGGCGTGAAGCTTCAGGTGCTGGACGGACAGGGCAGCTCGCCGAAGCAGGTGGCTGACCTGGAAAACGCCATCACCCGCGGGGCGCAAGGCTTTATCGTCTCCCCGAACGACGTCAACGCGGTCTCCAGCGCGGTGGATGAAATTCAGGATGCGAAGCTGCCGATCGTCACCCTTGACCGCTCCGTCGACAGCCAGAAGAAAGTGCCGCACTTTGGCGCCAACAACTACAAGGGCGGCCAGGCGGTTGGCGACTTCGTCAAAACCAAATTCCCCAACGGCGCGGACATCATTCTCCTCACCGGCCAGCCGGGCTCCTCTTCCAATATTGAACGCACCAAAGGGATCCGCGACAGCCTGAAGGCGGGCGGGGATAAATACAAGATCGTCGCCGATCAGACCGGTAACTGGATGCGTTCGGAAGGAATGCGCATCGTTGAAAGCGTGCTGCCTTCGCTGCCGAAGCGCCCGCAGGTGATCCTCTCCGCCAACGACGATATGGCTCTGGGCGCGATTGAAGCGCTGCAGAGCCAGGGCGTGAAGCCGGGCGAAATTCTCGTAACCGGCTTTGATGCGGTGCCGGAAGCGCTGGCCCGCGTGCGCGACGGCTGGCTGGCGGTAACGGCGGATCAGCGTCCGGGCTTTGCGGTGCAGACGGCGATGAGCCAGCTGGTGGCCAACGTGCGCGAGAAGAAAGCCATCACCGGGGCCGACTACCCGCCGACGCTGATCACCAAAGAGAACCTGCAGCAGGCTGAGCGTATCGGTGAGGCCGGTAACTAATATGTCCCGAGCCGCCTCTGGCGGCTCATCATGAGGAGGAGCAGACCGATGTCGCAACCCTTACTGAAAGTGACCGACCTGGCAAAAAGCTTTTCCGGCGTCTGGGCGCTGAGCAGCGCTCAGCTGACCGTCGGCAGCGGCGAAATTCACGCCCTGCTGGGGGAAAACGGGGCGGGAAAATCCACGCTGCTGAAGGCGCTCGCGGGCGCGCAGCCGCAAACGCGCGGGGATATCTGGTTCAACGGCGAAACGCTGCCGGTGGACGACTCCCCGGTGGAACGGCAGAACAAGGGCATTATCACCATCTATCAGGAATTCAACCTGCTGCCCAACATGACCGTCGCGGAAAACATGTTTCTCGGCCGCGAGCCGCGCAGGCGTAACCTGATCGTCGACGAAAGGGCGGTCAACCAGGAGGCGCAGGTCATTCTCGATTACCTCCAGCTGAACGTTGCGCCGACCACGCCTGTCGCCCGCCTGAGCGTCGCCCAGCAGCAGATGGTGGAGATCGCCCGGGCGCTGACCCTCAACGCCCGGTTAATCATTATGGACGAACCTTCCGCCGCGCTGAGCGACAGCGAGGTGGAAAGCCTGCACCGCGTGGTGCGGGAGCTTAAAAACCGCGGCGTGAGCATTATTTACGTTACCCACCGTCTGCACGAAGTTTTCCAGCTCTGCGATCGCTTCACCGTTTTCCAGGACGGCCGTTTCACCGGCACCGGCGCGGTGGCGGAGACCAACGTCGAACAGCTGATCCGCCTGATGGTCGGGCGCGACGTGGCCTTTAACCGTCGTCCGCCCAGCGAAACGCATCACGAGGACAAACCCGTCCGCCTGGCGGTGAAGGGGCTGAGCCGCGAAAAGCCGCCGCTGGATCCGCACGGCATCGCCCTGCACGACATCAGCTTCCACGTCCATGCCGGGGAAGTTCTGGGCATTGCCGGGCTGGTGGGCGCGGGACGTACCGAAGTGGCGCGCTGCCTGTTTGGCGCAGACGCCTTTACCTCGGGGAGTTTTGAGCTGGACGGCGTGCCGTACCAGCCGCGCGACCCGCTGTATGCCCTCGATCAGGGCGTGGCGCTGGTGCCGGAAGACCGCAAAAAAGAGGGGGCGGTGCTGGGGCTGTCGATTCGTGACAACCTGTCGCTCTCCTGTCTCTCCTCGCTGCTCCAGTGGCGCTGGTTCGTAAACACCCGAAAAGAGGACGATCTGATTGAGTCCTACCGCAAGGCGCTGCAGATCAAAATGGTCAACAGCGCGCAGGAGGTGCGCAAGCTCTCCGGCGGCAACCAGCAAAAGGTGATCCTCGCGCGCTGCATGGCGCTCAACCCGCGGGTGCTGATCGTCGATGAGCCGACGCGCGGCATCGACGTGGGGACCAAATCGGAAGTGCACCAGGTGCTGTTTGACATGGCGAAAAAGGGCGTGGCGGTGATCGTGATCTCCTCCGATCTGCCTGAGGTGATGGCGGTGTCCGACCGGATCATCACCCTCAGCGAAGGCCGGGTGACCGGCGAGATCCACGGCGACGATGCCAACGAAGAACGGCTGATGACGATGATGGCCATCAACCACAACGCCCTGAACGCGGCATAACGGAGTTTCTCATGACGCAGATGATTTCTAAAACGCAGGCCCCGGTCAAACGCGCCGGACGCATCGATCCCATCGCCTTCTTCGAGCGCTTCGGGGTGCTGATTTTCATGATCCTGCTGCTGATCTTCTTCCAGTCGCAGAACAGCAACTTTTTCTCTGAACGCAATATTTTCAACATCCTGACCGAAGTGTCCATCTACGGGATCATGGCCGTGGGGATGACCTTCGTCATTCTCACCGCCGGGATCGACCTCTCCGTGGGCTCCATTCTGGCGGTGTGCGCCATGACCGCGGCGTACGTGATCAAAGGCGATAACTTCACCACCGTCGACCCGAACGCCTGGGGCGGCATGAGCTGGCTGATCGGGCTGGGAATTTGTCTGGCGATGGGTACGGCGATTGGCTTCCTGCACGGCCTGGGCGTCACCCGCCTGCGCCTGCCGCCGTTCATCGTCACCCTCGGAGGGATGACCATCTGGCGCGGCCTGACGCTGGTGATTAACGACGGCGCGCCGATCGCCGGTTTCGACCCTGGCTACCGCTGGTGGGGACGCGGGGAGCTGCTCGGCATCTCTATTCCGATCTGGATCTTCGCCATCGTCGCCGTCGGCGGCTATCTGGCGCTGCATAAAACCCGCTGGGGCCGCTTCGTCTACGCCATCGGCGGCAACCCGGAGGCGGCGCGGCTGGCGGGGGTCAACGTGAAGCGCGTGCTGGTCAGCGTCTACGTGCTGATCGGCTGTCTGGCCGGGCTGGCGGGCTTCATCCTGAGCGCGCGTCTGGGGAGCGCCGAGGCGGTGGCCGGGATTTCCTTTGAGCTGCGCGTCATCGCCTCGGTGGTGATCGGCGGCACCTCGCTGATGGGCGGCTACGGGCGCATCGGCGGCACCATTATCGGCTCCATCATCATGGGCATTCTGATTAATGGCCTGGTGCTGATGAACGTCTCGGCCTACTACCAGCAGATTATCACCGGATTAATTATCGTTCTGGCGGTGGCATTCGATACCTATGCCAAAAGCCGTCGCGGCGCACTGTGAGGATCACGATGAAAGAGGTTCGTATTGGATTAATTGGCACCGGGTATATCGGCAAGGCGCACGCTATCGCCTATGCCCAGG
Source organism: Enterobacter sp. E14S (assembly GCF_055666685.1). Classification (NCBI taxonomy): domain Bacteria; kingdom Pseudomonadati; phylum Pseudomonadota; class Gammaproteobacteria; order Enterobacterales; family Enterobacteriaceae; genus Enterobacter; species Enterobacter sp. E14S. The sequence continues at coordinate 98,773 of NZ_JBVODQ010000002.1, forward strand.
CCCCGACGGTCTTCAACCTGCGCGGCAGGCTGGTGCGCGAGATGGTGGCGGAAGTCACGCCGGAGCTGGCGGCAGCGCGCGCGCAGGCGTTTGGCTTCAACCGCTCCACCGGAGACTGGCGGGCGCTGGTGGCCGACCCGGCCATTGACGTGGTGGATATTTGCTCTCCCAACCATCTGCATAAAGAGATGGCGCTGGAGGCGATCCGCCACGGCAAGCACGTCTACTCGGAAAAGCCGCTGGCGCTGAACGCCCACGACGCGCGTGAAATGGTTGAGGCTGCACAGCGGGCAGGAGTGAAAACGCTGGTGGGGTTCAACTACATGAAAAACCCGACGGCGCAGCTGGCGAAGGAGATTATCGCGCGCGGCGAGATTGGCGAGGTGATCCACTTCTACGGCACCCACAACGAAGACTATATGGCCGACCCGCTCTCGCCCATTCACTGGCACTGCTTCAAAGAGACCGCCGGGCTGGGGGCGCTGGGCGACCTCGCGGCGCATATCGTCAACATGGCCCAGTACCTGGTGGGGGATATCGAGCAGGTCTGCGGCGATCTGAAGATCGTGGTTCCGGCGCGCCCGGCGAAGGCCGGATCGTCAGAGATGATTGCCGTTGAAAACGAGGATCAGGCCCACGCGATGGTGCGTTTTGCGGGCGGGGCGCAGGGTGTGATTGAAACCTCCCGCGTTGCCTGCGGCCGCAAGATGGGGCTGTCGTACGTCATCACCGGAACGAAAGGCGCCATCAGCTTCACTCAGGAGCGCATGGCGGAGCTGAAGCTTTATCTGCATGACGATCCGGTGAACCGCCAGGGGTTCCGCACGCTGCTCGTCGGCCCGTCACACCCGGACTACGCCGCGTTCTGCATGGGCGCGGGACACGGGATTGGCTTTAACGATCAAAAAACGGTGGAGGTGCGCGACCTGGTGGACGGGATAGCCGCCGACGCGCCGATGTGGCCGGACTTCGAAGAGGGCTGGAAGGTGTCTCGCGTGCTGGACGCGATTGCGCTCTCGCACCGGGAAGGCCGCTGGCTGAACGTGAACGACATTGTCTGATGAGGTATCAACGTGGAAAAGCAGTTTGATGTGATATGCATGGGCCGCGTGGCGGTAGACCTCTACAGTCAGCAGATTGGTGCCCGTCTGGAAGACGCGTCGAGCTTCGCCAAATATCTCGGCGGGTCATCGGGGAACGTGGCGTACGGCACCGCGCGTCAGGGTTTACGTTCGTCGATGCTGGCGCGCGTCGGCGATGAACATATGGGTCGCTTCCTGCGGGAAGAGCTCAACCAGGTGGGCTGCGATACCAGCCATCTGATTACCGATAAACAACGCCTTACGGCGCTGGTGCTGCTCGGCATTAAAGACCGGGACACCTTTCCACTGATTTTTTATCGCGATAACTGCGCGGATATGGCGATTACCGCCAGCGATGTGGACGAAAGCTACATTGCCTCCGCACGTTGTCTTGCCATCACCGGGACTCACCTTTCTCATCCGCAAACCCGCGAGGCGGTGCTGACGGCGCTGGGCTATGCCCGCCGTCACGGCGTGCGCACGGTGCTGGACATCGACTATCGTCCGGTGCTGTGGGGGCTGACCGCCTTAGGCGACGGGGAAACGCGCTTTATCGCCGCCGATAAGGTCACCCGCGAGCTGCAGGAGGTTCTGCACCTCTTCGACGTCATTGTCGGCACCGAAGAGGAGTTTCACATTGCGGGCGGCAGCACGGATACCCTCCAGGCGCTGGGGCAGGTGCGCGCCGTCAGTGACGCTACGCTGGTCTGCAAACGCGGCGCGCTCGGCTGCTCGGTCTATACCGACGCCATTCCGCCCCGGCTGGACGACGGCCTGACGGTGACCGGCGTGCGCGTGGAGGTGCTGAACGTCCTCGGAGCGGGGGACGCGTTTATGTCCGGCCTGCTGCGCGGCTACCTGAACGACGAGGGCTGGGAGCAGGCGTGCCGCTACGCCAACGCCTGCGGCGCGCTGGTGGTCTCGCGCCACGGCTGCGCCCCGGCGATGCCGAGCAAAATCGAGCTGGATGACTATCTTTCCCGCGCCGCGAACGTGCCGCGCCCGGATCTCGACCCGCGTCTTAACCATCTCCACCGGGTGACCACCCGCCGCCGCGAATGGCCGGAGCTGTGCGTGATGGCCTTCGACCACCGCAGCCAGCTTGAGGATATGGCGATGCAGTGCGGCGCGTCGCTTAAGCGCATTCCGGCGCTGAAGCAGCTGATCCTGCAGGCCAGCCGCGAGGCGGCGAGCCGCGCCGGGCTGGAGGGCAAAGCCGGCCTGCTGTGCGACGGCACCTTTGGTCAGGACGCGCTGAACGCGATTACCGGGGAAGGGTGGTGGATTGGTCGCCCCATCGAGCTTCCGGGCTCCCGGCCGCTGGAGATGGAGCACGGTAACATCGGCACCCAGCTTATCAGCTGGCCGCAGGAGCACGTGGTGAAGTGCCTGGTCTTCTTCCACCCGGAAGATGCCCACGGCCTGCGCCTGGAGCAGGAGCAGAAAATCGCCGAGGTGTACCACGCCTGCTGCCGGTCCGGGCACGAGCTGCTGCTGGAGGTGATCCTGCCCGCGACCATGCCGCGCAGCGACGAGCTCTACCTGCGCGCCATCTCCCGCTTCTACAACCTGGGCATTTACCCGGACTGGTGGAAGCTGCCGCCGCTCTCGGCTGACGGCTGGACGGCGCTGAGCGAGATTATCGAACGCCGGGATCCGCACTGCCGCGGGGTGGTGATCCTCGGCCTGGACGCTCCGGCGGAACAGCTGCGCGCCGACTTCAAAGCCGCAGCGGGGCAGACGCTGGTGAAAGGCTTCGCCGTAGGGCGCACGCTGTTTGGCGATGCCTCCCGCGCGTGGCTGAAGCACGATATTGACGATGCGCAGCTGGTGGCGCGCATCCGGGACAACTACCTGCAGCTTATCGCCTGGTGGCGCGAGCGCGGACACGCATAATGGAGACGACAATGAGTGTGCAATTAGGCATTAACCCGCTGACGTGGACGAACGACGATCTGCCTTCTCTCGGCGCGGAAACCTCGCTGGAAACCTGTCTGAGCGAAGGGAAAGAGGCCGGTTTTGCCGGCTTCGAACTGGGCAATAAATTCCCGCGCGAAGCGCGCCTGCTTGGCCCCATCCTGCAGCGTCACGACCTGCAGCTGGTCTCCGGCTGGTACTCCGGCCGCCTGCTGGAGCGCAGCGTGGAGGAGGAGATCGCCGCCGTGCAGTCCCACCTGACGCTGCTGCGCGAGCTGGGGGCGAAGGTGCTGGTGTTTGCGGAAGTGAGCGGCTGCATTCACGGCGAGCAGCAGACCCCGGTGCATCTGCGCCCGCGCTTCCCGCAGGAACGCTGGAAGGAGTACGGCGAGAAGCTCACCGAATTTGCCCGCTACACCCAGCAGCAGGGCGTGCAGATTGCCTACCATCACCATATGGGCACGGTGATTGAGTCTGCCGAGGACGTGGACAACCTGATGACTCACACCGGGGAGGCGGTCGGACTGCTGCTGGATACCGGCCATCTGACCTTTGCCGGGGCCGATCCGCTGGCGGTGGCGCAGCGCTGGGCGTCGCGCATCAACCACGTTCACTGCAAAGACGTGCGCGCCGACGTGCTGGCGGACGTGAAAAACCGCAAAACCAGCTTCCTCGATGCGGTGCTGAGCGGCGTGTTTACCGTGCCGGGCGACGGCTGCGTCGATTACCCGCCGATTATGCGGCTGCTGAAGGCGCAGGATTATCACGGCTGGCTGGTGGTCGAGGCGGAGCAGGATCCGGCGATTGCCCATCCGCTGACCTACGCCCGTCTGGGGTATAACAACCTGAGCCGCCTGGCGCGCGACGCCGGACTGATTTGAGGAGGGAACATGTCACGTCTGTTATCACGCTGGCAACAGCCGAACGCGGAGGGGCGCACCCAGTGTGTTACACCGGAAAGCGCAGGGTGGGGGTACGTCGGCTTTGAGGCGTATGAGCTGCAGGAGGGGCAGACGCTGACGCTGCCCGCCGTTAGCGAAGAGCGCTGTCTGGTGCTGGTCGCCGGACGCGCCTCCATCCGCACGCCTTCCGCGCAGTTTAACGACATCGGCGAGCGGATGAGCCCCTTCGAGCGCGTTAAGCCGTGGGCGGTGTACGTCGCCCCGCAGGAGTCGGTGCAGGTGAAGGCGCTGACGACGCTGGAGCTGGCGGTCTGCGCCGCGCCGGGCAAAGGCACGTATCCGACGCGGCTGATTGCGCCGCAGGATATCGACGGTGAAGCGCGCGGCAAAGGTCACAACCAGCGCTACGTGCATAATATTTTGCCGGAAGACAAGCCCGCCGACAGCCTGCTGGTGGTGGAGGTGTGGACCAATGAAGGCTGCACCAGCTCGTACCCGAGCCACAAGCACGACACGGATAACCCGCCGCAGGAGACCTATCTGGAGGAGACCTACTACCATCGCCTCAACCCGGAGCAGGGGTTCTGCATGCAGCGCGTCTACACCGACGACAGAACGCTGGATGAGTGTATGGCGGTCTATAACCGTGACGTGGTGATGGTGCCGAAGGGCTACCACCCGGTCGCGACGATGGCCGGGTATGATAGCTACTACCTCAACGTGATGGCCGGCCCGGTGCGTAAATGGATGTTCACCTGGGAAGAGGACCACGCGTGGATTAATCGGGATTATCCCGCGGACAGCGGGCGCTGAAGCTATTTTTTTGCCGGGTAGCGCTGCGCTTACCCGGCCTGGAATTTACAAAATATTATTTTGCTTCAATCGCCTGCTCAATCGTCCGGGCAACGATCTGCGGCTGGCTCACCATCGACACGTGGCTTGCCGCCACCTCGGCGGTTTTCGCATGGATCGTCTTCGCCATCGCCCGTTCAAGATCGGGGTTGATCATACGGTCATTCTTGCTGACCACATACCAGCTCGGTTTGTCATGCCACGCCGCGTGGGCGACCTTTTCACCAAAGGCCTCGGCCTTAATCGGCCCCTGCGTGGCTGCAATCGTATCTTGAATGTCTGGCTTCACGTCAGGCGCGAAGTCCTTTCTGACAGCTCCTGTCGGCAGGTATAAATAGCCGTCCGCCGTTTTAGCAATGCCCGCGCTGCCCGGCGGGGCAGGATAGCTTCCTGCCAGGTCCGCCGTCGACTGGCCGGAATCCGGCGCGAACGCCGCCACGTACACCAGCGATTTTACCCGCGCATCGTTGCCCGCCTCGCTAATCACGGTGCCGCCCCAGGAGTGGCCTACCAGCACCACGTCACCCTCGGCGCGGGCGATGGCCCGCCGCGTGGCCGCAACGTCATCCTTAAGCGACGTGAGCGGGAGCTGGACGGCAATGACCTCGGCGTGCTGCTTCTGCAACAGGGTAATCACCTTATTCCAGCTGCTGCCGTCGGCAAACGCGCCGTGCACCAGCACGACGCTGGTTTTACCCTGCGCAAAGGCGCTGGCGGAAACTGCCAGCAGGCCTGCCGTCACTACAGACAGTGCTTTCATCTTCTGACTCCTTAAAAATGGTGGACCGCCGCGTGGGGCGGGACGGTGAATTCAACGGTTTTGTGGTCGAGCGGCTTATGCGTCGGGTCGGCCAGAATAATCGTCACCTTGTGTTTACCGGCGGGTAGCCCCACGAGGATCACCGGCTCTCCGCTGGCGTCAGCCCAGTGCCACGGCGCGTCATCCACCACCACGTGAATGTGCCCGATACGCGGCGTGACCTTGAGCGCTTCGGGGCCGAATACCGGCTCGATGCGCAGGTTTTCGGCACGGTACTGGATAAACACCGCGCCTTTGCTCAGCGGCCCGGCAAGCGGGGGATCGACTATCAGCCTGGCAGGCGGCTGCGGCTGCGCCAGCGGCGCAACGGCGGCGGGGCCGTTAACGTCCTCTGCGCTCAGGTTATCCAGCGGCGTGGTCCGGGCATGGGCTACAGAGGCCAGGAATAGCAGGGGGAAAAGTGCATAGCGACGAATCATGGGTTCTCTCCTTATCGGTTGTGAATGACGACAGGGAAAGAAAACCATTTTTATGTATCGGAGATATTTGCCGGAGGCGGCGTTTTGTACCCGTTTGTCAGCGTGGCGCTCTGGATACAGTGCGATACAGTTTGCCTGCCTGGACGACGCACAATCGCTATCGCCAGCCCGGCAATCACCAGCGTCAATCCCGTTGATACCCACATTGCACCTGCGATCCCCAGCGTTTTATTCAGCCACGCATAGGCAAACGGTGAGGCTGCCGCCATCAGCTGGCCGGGGATAAGCAGCATGCCCGTGCGGCGGGCATAGCTTTCGGAGCTAAACAGCTCCAGCGGCAGGGTGGCTTTCACGATGGTGACCAGTCCGTTGATGGCGCCGTAGCCCAGCACAAACCCGGCTGCACACCACATAAACAGGGAGCTGCTTATCCCCAGTAGAAAGCAGAGCGGCATGGCGAGCGCGGTAAAAAGCGTGAGTTTGAAGGGAGTTAAGCGGGCACCCGCCAGCACTTCCAGCGAGCGGGCACCCGTCTGGCCAATCCCCCACAGCATGCCGATGGCGACCGGCAGGCCAAAGTGGGCAATAAACTCCGGCAGATGGGTGGAGGTGCCGTTAGAGACAAAGGTGATGAGGGCAATGAAGGCGGCATAAAGCCAGGCGTTACGCCGCTCGTTGTTAAGAGGCGGCGCGGTGACCTTTGTCGTCACCGTCAGCCGCTGCTGGGGAAGCGTTCGAATCAGCATCGCGCTCAGCAGCCCGAAGAGCGCGTAGACGCGCAGCGCCTCCTGCCAGCTCATGACCTGAAGCAGAGCATCGCCCAGCGGCCAGAAAGCGGCGGAGGCCAGCCCGCCCGCCAGCGTGACGCGTGAGATTGTTCTTCGCGCCTGCTGCCCGTAGAGGTTTACCAGCGCGGCGAACAGCGCGTCGTACAGCGACAGGCGCATCCCTACGCCGCCGATAAGCCAGGCGCAGTACCAGCCAAAAAGCGTCTTGGTAAATGCCATCCCTGCGCAGCTTGCGGCGATCAGCAACGTGCCGCTCATCACTACCTTCTGACCGCCAAAGCGTGCCAGCAGGCGGGCGACAAACGGGGAAACCGCCGCCATCACCAGCATCGCCAGCGTCAGGCCGAGGTAAATCTGCGGTGATGACCATCCCCGGTCGGCTGAAATCGCCATTGCAAAGGTGCCGGGCATATAAAACGAGATCCCCCAGTTGATGAGTTGATTACATCCCGCCGTGAGGGCGAGGCGGCGAGGCAGGGCAGGTGTTTCCATTGTTTTTCATTCCGTTATGCAGTTGTCCTGAGCATAACTCGCGCGCTATTGTGCTGGCAGGGCAGCAACCTTATGCGCGGTATAAGAGAAACTTTGAATGACAACGCTTAATCTGGGCTATCTCGCCACCTTCCGTCTGGTGATCCAGCGCGGCAGCTTTTCAGCGGCAGCGGATGCGCTGGGTATTTCCCAGCCCGCCGTCAGCCTGCAAATACGTCAGCTGGAGCAGTTTCTGCAAACGCGGCTGGTGGAGCGTACCGGGCGGGGGATTAAGGCTACGGCTGCCGGGCATGCGTTGCTGGCGCATGGGGAGCGTATTCAGCTGGCGGTGGATGACGCCATCCGGTCCGTGAGCGCATTCAGCCACGATGTGGGCGGCACCATTACGCTTGGCACGGGGGCAACGGCCTGCATCCATCTTCTGCCGCCGCTGCTGGAGAAGCTGCGCAAAGACTATCCGCTCCTGAGCGTGGGGGTGACGACGGGCAACACCCTCGACATCGTCAGGGCCATCGAAGAGAACCGGCTCGATATGGGGCTGGTGACGCTGCCGGTGAGCGGCAGAGCGCTGGACGTCATGCCGGTAATGGACGAAGAGTTTGTTTTTATCGCGTCGAGGGAGCAGCAGGATGCGTTCAGGGACTTTACCCCGGAGGCGCTGCACGCTCAGCCGCTGATTGCCTTTGAATCAGGCAGCGGTACCCGGGCGCTGATCGATGGCTGGTTTGCGGCTAATGGATTAGCGATCGCACCGGTGATGCAGCTTGGCAGCATCGAGGCGATCAAACGCATGGTTCGCGCGGGGCTGGGCTACAGTATTGTGCCGCGAATGGCGGTCGAACAGGATGCCGATCGCGAAGGGCTATGCGTGATGTCGCTTACGCCCATGCTGCAGCGGCAGCTGGCGGTGGTAATGCGGCAGGATAAAATCCTCAGCAAAGGGATCGCGGCCATTATTCGGCTCGTGCAAGATCCTACGGCAGTTTAGCGGTCGGCGGTGTCGACGGTCAGGCTGGATTGCTGCGACTGGGTTTTGTCCTGATGGTGGTACCAGGCGCCAATTGAAGAGTAAACGAAGCGGCCAAAGAAAAACAGGAAGCTGATGAGCAGTATGATGCGGGTCATTCGGGTATTAAATTGATGTCGTTTGCGCATACGCGTGACCTGACTCACTCTGTTTTTCCTGGATAAGCCCTTTTGGGCGACAAGGATATTAAGGCACAGCGGGAAGGCGGGGTCAATTCTGCTGTGTGTAAATAACCGTCAATGTTTACATTGATTAATGTTATTGAAATTAATTAATGCATTTACCATATTGATAATATGAAGAAAATAATTTCAAAAAAACGCCGCAAAAAGTTATTTGCGTAAAGTAGTTTGATTTAAGTCAACGGCTTCCCGGCCCTGATATTTAAAATCCTTCCTCCATACAGTTCGCCCCTTACCTTGCCGGGCGGCGCGTACGTCAGGTTGGATGCCTGTCTTTATTTTCCCTCTGGAGCGAAAGGGGTTTAACCGGGCATCTATGAACATTCTGGCTTTCCTGAAAAAAAATGAAAACCGCTGGTGGGCATTACCGCTTATTTTACCGGTGGTTTTACTTCCTGTGCTGAGCATTGCGAATACATTCACGCAGCTGGGCGACGGCATTGCGGCACTCTATTATTTACCCCTCTCATTTTTGCTTTCGCTGATGATGTTCTTTGGCCTGGAAGCGCTGCCCGGGATCGTATTGTCGCTGTTTATCCGCTATTACCCGTCGGTCGGGATGTTTGAAACCGTCGCGGGGATCCTCCATTTTGTCGTCCCTTTAGTGCTCAGCTGGGGAGGCTACCGGGTGTTTGCGCCCAGACGGAATATGACCGCGTACGGCGACGTGCGGCTGATGGCGCAGCGCATCTTCTGGCAGGCGTTCTGCCCCGCGACGCTGTTTCTGGTGCTGTTTCAGTTTGCGGTGTATTTAGGCGTGTATGAGAGCCGTCAGAGCCTTGCGGGATTAAATCCCCTCAATATTCGCACGCTCATCAACTATCAGACGCTGCTGGTCAGCGGGCTAACGGGCGTGCCGCTGAGCTATCTGCTGATCCGCCTGCTTCGACATCCGCGTTATATCAAAAGCCTTCTCTCGCAGATCCGTTCCGAGATAGACAAAAAGGTGACGGTCGTTGAGTTGCTGGTGTGGGCTATCGCGCTTGGCGGGCTGCTTTCGCTGCTGCTGATTCCGATGAATGAGAACAGCTCCATTTTCACCACCAACTACACTCTTTCCCTGCTGATGCCGGTGATGCTCTGGGGCGCGATGCGTTTTGGCTATAAGCTGATTTCGCTTATCTGGACGCCGATACTGCTGGTGTCTATTCACTATTTTTACCGCTATATCCCGGTAAATCCGGGGTATGACATACAGCTGGCGATCACCTCTTCCAGTTACCTGGTCTTCTCGTTCGTGGTGATTTATATGTCGATGCTGGCGACCCGGCAGCGCGCGGCGAACAAACGCTCCCGCAGGCTGGCGCTGCTCGACCCGGTCGTCCATATGCCTAACCTGCGGGCGCTGTCGCGCGATCTGGCGAAAAACCCGTGGTCGGCGCTCTGCCTTCTGCGCATTCCGGAGCTGGAAATTCTGGGCCGAAATTACGGCGTGTTGCTGAGGATTCAGTACAAACAGCAGCTGGCGCAGTGGGTGAATGGCATTCTCCAGCCCAATGAGCGGGTGTATCACCTGACCGGGTATGACCTGGCGGTACGGCTTAACGCGGAATCGCACCAGCAGCGGATTGAAGCCCTGGACGAGCACATCAAGCAGTTCCGCTTTGTCTGGGACGGCATGCCGCTGCAGCCGCAGGTGGGCGTGAGCTATTGCTATGTCCGGTCCCCGGTTAACCATCTTTATCTGGTGCTTGGCGAACTGGGCGTGGTTGCCGACCTGTCGCTCTCCTCCAACCATCCGGAAAACCTTCAGCAGCGTGGGGCCGTCCATTTGCAGCGCAACCTGAAGGATAAAGTCGCGATGATGAGCCGCCTGCAAAAGGCGCTCGATAACGACGAATTCGCCCTGCTGGTTCAACCCGTTCGCGGCATGCGTGGCGATTGCTATCACGAAGTCCTGCTCCGGATGCCGGATATAAACGGGCTATTGATCTCCCCCGACCAGTTCCTGCCCGTCGCGCAGGAGTTTGGTCTCTCTTCGCGGGTAGATTTGTGGGTGCTCGAGCACACCCTGCGCTTTCTCGCCGCGCATCGCGAAAGACTGCCCGGCCAGCGCTTTGCCATTAACCTTGCCCCGTCGACCGTGTGTCGGGTGCAGTTTCCGCTTGAGGTGAATCGCCTGCTGGCGAAATACGCCATTGAGCCGTGGCAGCTGATCTTTGAAGTGACGGAGTGCAGCACCTTTTGCAATGCGGAGCAGGCGCTACACATCCTCCGGCAGCTGCAGAAAATGGGGGTACGTATTGCAATTGATGATTTTGGCACCGGCTATGCGAGCTATGCGCGGCTGAAAAGCGTGGACGCGGATATTCTCAAGATTGACGGCAGCTTTATTCGCAATATCGTCAACAACAGCCTGGATTATCAGATTGTGGCGTCTATCTGCCATCTGGCGCGCATGAAAAAGATGCTGGTGGTGGCGGAGTATGTCGAAAGCGAAGAGATACGTAGCGCGGTTCACGCGCTAGGCATCGATTATGTGCAGGGTTATCTGATTGGCAGACCGGCACCGCTTGAGTCACTGCTGGAAGCAGAGGCGTCCACCGCGGACGCCTGAGCCGTTACGCGGCGACGTCGGCGCTCTCTTCTTCAATTTTGAGCAACCAGCCGGTGACCGCTTCCCAGTACTGCTGCTCTTTTTCCAGGTCCAGCAGGACCAGCGCGTTCTGGCTGAACCAGTCGTGCGGGAAGCTCAGCGTCCAGTGATGGTCGTCGGTTTTAAGCTTCAGCGTAGGCGGCGTGGTGGTGGCCTGACGCTGGTTATTGAGCAGCACGCCCAGACGCAGCAGCTGAATAAGCGGCAGAAACTGTTTTTTCTTGAACAGCGTAAAGCGCGGCAGGTCGTCGAGCTTGATGGCCTTGCGGTGATAACGCACCAGGGTCGCCATCATGGTTTGCTGCTCCTGGTTGAAGCCAGGCAGATCGCTGTTTTGCAGAATGTAGGCCGAATGGCGGTGCATCCCGCTGTGGTTGATGTTCAGCCCCACCTCGTGCAGCATCGCGGCCCATTTCAACAGCGCGGCAAGCTGCGGGTGCGCGAGCTTCGGATTCTGCTCCTGCCACTGTTCGTACATCTGCACCGTGGTGTCCAGCACGCGCTTCGCCTGTTCACGGTCGATGTTGTACTGGTTGGCCAGGCTTTGCGCGGTGCGGCTGCGAATATCCTGATGGCGGAAGCGGCCTTCCATCTCATACAGCACGCCTTCACGCAGCGCGCCGTCCGACAGACGCAGCTCTTTTATGGCGAGGGCATCAAACACGCCGCAGAGAATAGCCAGCCCCGGCACGAATACCGCTTTACGCTCGTCGGAAAGACCCGGCAGGCTTAAGGCGTCAAAACTTTTATGCTTCAGCACTTCTTCGGTCAGCAACGTCAGGCGTTCTGGCGTGATAAACCCGTCTTTTTCACCCATCGCCAGCAGCACTTCATGCGCCGCCTTGATGGTGCCCGACGCGCCCAGCGCCACGTTCCAGCCCTGAATACGGTACTGCCAGGCCAGATTTTCCAGCTTCTGGACAGCCGCCATACGCGCGCGCTGGAAGTTCTCGCGGGTGATGGTGCCGCCCGGGAAATACATCTGCGCGAAGCTGACGCAGCCCATACGGCGGCTTTCCACCAGACGCGGCTCAAAGTCTTCGCCGATCACCAGCTCCGTTGAGCCACCGCCGATATCGATAACCAGCTTGCGTCCTTTTTCCGGCTGGGTGTGCTCAACGCCCATGAAAATCAGACGCGCTTCCTCGTTGCCGGAGATGATCTCAATCGGGTAGGGGATCACTTTTTCGGCCCGCTTGAGAAACTCCGGGGCGTTCAGGGCCTGGCGCAGGGTGTGAGTGCCCACGATGCACACGCTGGAGGGCGAGAAGCCCTGCAGGCGTTCAGCAAACAGCGACAGGCAGTTTAACCCGCGCTCCATCGCCTCTTCGCTGAGCATGCTGCGTTCATCAAGACCATCCGCCAGGTGTACGCGCTGCTTCAGACGACCGATGATCTGCAGCGCGCCATCCACCTCACGGGCGATGACCATGTGGAAACTGTTAGAGCCAAGGTCGACCGCGGCGAATTCCTGCGGGCGTGGGGTCTTATCATTTATCGGCATAGGTTAATCGGGTTGCTCGAGTGATTTGATATAGTCGTAAATCGCCAGTTGCGACCGCACTTTGCGGCGGTTGCCGCGCGGTACATAGCGGTTACTGAGTTCTTTGTCGATATAGCGTGCTTTCACGGTATCGCTGAACAGAATCTCGATGATGTCGAGGATCTGCTGCTTCAGACGCGGATCCAGCAGCGGTGCCGCGACTTCAATACGGTAGTCAATATTGCGCGTCATCCAGTCTGCCGAAGAGAGATAGACCTGTTTATCACCCGCATTATCAAAAATATAGATCCGATCGTGTTCAAGGTAACGGTCAACAATGCTGATCACACGAATATTGTCGCTGATGCCTTCCAGTTCCGGGATCAGCGAGCACATGCCGCGGATCAGCAGGTTAACCGGCACGCCGGAGCTGGACGCTGCATACAGCCTGTCCACCAGCCCTTTGTCGACCAGGTTGTTAAGCTTCAGCGTGATGCCGGACGACAGCCCTTTCTGGGCATTGGCGATCTCTTTATCGATCATATCGTACAGCAGGCGGCGCGAGTTCTGCGGCGAGACCAGCAGATAGTCAAAGCTCACCGGACGGTACGGGTTTTCGATAAAGTTAAAGACCCGGCGCACTTCGTTAGTGATGCGGGCGTCGGCGGTTAAGAGCGAGTAGTCGGTATAAATTCGCGCCGTTTTCTCGTTAAAGTTCCCGGTACCGATGTGGGCATAACGCACCACATCGTCGCCCTCTTTACGGGAAATCAGGAACAGCTTGGCGTGAATTTTCAGCCCCGGCGCGGAGAAGATGACGTGCACACCGGCTTCCGTCAGACGGCGCGCCCAGTGAATGTTGGCCTCTTCGTCGAAGCGCGCCTGCAGCTCAACCACCACGGTGACTTTTTTGGCGTTGTGCGCCGCGTGGATCATCGCGTCGATGATGCGGGAATCTTTTGCCACGCGGTAAATGTTGATTTTGATCGCCAGCACGCTCGGATCGAACGAGGCCTGACGCAGCAGTTCGAGCACGTGCTCAAACGTGTGATACGGATAGTAAAGCAGCACGTCGCGTTCGCGAATGGCGTCGAATCCGTTGCGGAATTTATCGAACCACAGATGGCGCAGGCGCGGCAGCGGCTTGTTCACCAGATTGGCTTTGCCGACGTTCGGGAAGCCAATAAAGTCTTTAAAGTTGTGGTAACGACCGCCCGGCACGATGGAGTCATAGCGCGAAATGGTCAGTTTCTCGCGCAGCATCTCCACCATGGCGTCCGGCATATCGCGCTGATAGACAAAACGGACCGGCTCGGCCGTCAGGCGCTGTTTCAGGCTGGAGGACATCAGCTCCATCAGGCTGGCTTCCATCTCGTGCACCAGGTCATATTCGGCGTCACGGGTCATCTTCATCGAGTAGGCGTTTAACGCATCGTAATCGAAGAAGCCTTTGAAGATGTCGTCCAGGCAGTAGCGCAGGATGTTGTCCAGCAGGATCATCGGCTTGCGTCTGCGCGGGGTTTCCGGCGGCAGGTTCACAAAGCGCGGCACCTTGTCGGACGGGATCTCCAGCAGCGCGTAACGGATAGACTCACCGCGAATAATTTCCACCGCCAGGTAGGTGTAATCATCCTTCAGGAACTGAACCAGATCGGTTTCGCGGTTGATCAGAATCGGGGTAATGTGCTGGCGCAGGTAGTGTTTGAAGTAGTGGCGCAGCCAGTTTTGTTGGTTAACGGAAAGCTGGCGTTCGTTAATCAGGAAGATTTGATTGCGCGCCATCTCCAGCAGCAGCTCGTTATACAGGCCGTCAAATTCCTGATCGGCTTTCAGCACGCGGGACTGGATTTTGCCCAGCAGATGCCGCGAGTGCGAGTTTAAGCCCTGTTCTTCGCTGATGATGATGCGTCTTTTCAGCTCGGCAAAGCGAACCTTGTAGAACTCATCCAGGTTGTTGGAATAAATGCCCAAAAAACGCATGCGCTCGATAAGCGGGTTACTTTTGTCTGCCGCTTCCTGGAGTACACGTTCGTTAAATGCTAACCAGCTTAGCTCTTTCTCAATATATAACTTTTCCTGACCCATTACAGCTCACACTCCAGTTCAATCACAGGACGTGGTAAATCCGTCTCGTCCTTATTATGGCGAGCATTTCCACGATATGTCCAACAGTGCCAGAAAAGTATGACAGTTATTTTTTTTGTTGGGGATTTTAGAAGGTTGGAGAAGGGAATATCGGGTAATGCAATGAACAGGTCGGGTAAGCGCAGCAGCGCCACCCGACGTAACAAACTACTCTTCCGCCGCATAACCCTGCGGGGGTAACTTCACGCCGTCCAGCCAGGCTGCGCCGTCGCGCATCTCGAGACGCCCGTCGACAAACCAGCTGACCACCAGCGGGTAAATGGCGTGTTCCTGGGTCTGCACGCGTTCGGTCACGTCTTCTTCGCTATCGCCGTCAAAGACCGGAACTTTGGCCTGCAGGATCACCGGACCGCCGTCCAGCTCGTCGGTAACGAAATGCACGGAGGTGCCGTGCTCATCATCGCCGTTTTCCAGAACCTGGCGATGGGTGTGCAGGCCGGGATATTTTGGCAGCAGGGAAGGGTGGATATTCAGCAGACGACCGGCGAAGTGTTCGACGAAGGCCGGGCTCAGAATACGCATATAGCCCGCCAGCACGACCACGTCCGGCGCGTAGGCATCAATCTCATGCACCAGCTCGCGGTCAAAGGCTTCACGCCCGGCGAACTGGCTGGCTTCCAGCGCGTGCGCGGGAATGTTTGCTTCCCGCGCACGCTCAAGGCCGTACGCGTCGGCCTTGTTGCTGAAAACTGCCCGAATGGTGCCATTGATTTTCTTCTGTTTGCAGGCGTCTATGATTGCCTGCAAATTGCTTCCGTTGCCGGAAATGAGCACCACGATGTTTTTCATTCAATGACCACACGCTGTTCGGAATCGGAGGCTTTAATCGTACCGATTTTCCACGCGTTTTCACCTTTTTCAGTCAGCAGCTTAACCGCTTTATCCGCTTCGCTTGCCGGCAGGGCGATAACCATGCCCACGCCGCAGTTAAAGGTGCGGTACATTTCGTGAGAGCTCACGTTGCCCGCGGTCTGCAGCCAGTTAAACACGGCTGGCCACTGCCATGAGGATTCGTCGATCACCGCCTGGGTGTTATCCGGCAGGACGCGCGGGATGTTTTCCCAGAAGCCGCCGCCGGTCAGGTGAGCGATAGCGTGAACGTCGACGTTCTCGATAAGCTCAAGCACGTTTTTCACGTAGATGCGGGTCGGCGCCAGCAGATGGTCGGCCAGCGGTTTACCGTCCAGCTCGGTGGTCAGCGGGTCACAGCCGCTCACTTCGAGGATTTTACGCACCAGGGAGTAGCCGTTGGAGTGCGGGCCGCTGGAGGCGAGCGCGATCAGCACATCGCCATCGGCCACTTTGCTGCCGTCGATAATTTCTGATTTTTCTACTACGCCGACGCAGAAGCCCGCGACGTCATAATCTTCGCCGTGATACATGCCCGGCATTTCTGCGGTTTCACCACCGACCAGCGCACAGCCGGACTGCAGACAGCCTTCGGCGATACCGCTAATCACGCTGGCTGCGGTATCCACGTCCAGTTTGCCGGTCGCGTAGTAATCGAGGAAGAACAGCGGCTCTGCGCCCTGTACCACCAGGTCATTCACGCACATCGCGACCAAATCGATACCGATCGTGTCGTGACGTTTTAAATCCATCGCCAGGCGCAGTTTGGTGCCTACACCGTCAGTACCCGAGACCAGAACAGGTTCACGATATTTTTGCGGCAGCGCGCACAGTGCGCCGAATCCACCCAGACCACCCATCACTTCCGGGCGGCGGGTTTTTTTCACCACACCTTTGATTCGGTCAACCAGCGCATTACCTGCGTCAATATCAACACCGGCATCTTTGTAGCTGAGAGAAGTTTTGTTGGTCACGGCTTAAATCCCCACGCGATTGCATAGCTAGTAAGAAAAATCGGCGCAATTCTAACAGTCCAGGCAAACGTTTGCGAGCCTATTCTGGACGTGGGGATCTTTTTTTCTGTGTGCCTCGTGAATGCAGCCAAACTTGACTCTGTTCACGAAAATGAAACCGGTTTCTGAGAACTGCTTGCAACAGCTTTGCCCTTTGCACATCATCGAACTGAAACCGGTTTCTGTAATTGTTTTTGCAGAAAATAACGCAGAATGAGGGAAAGCGAATGTCGGGATTTAAAGCAGATTTTCTGTGGGGCGGGGCCGTTGCGGCGCACCAGCTGGAAGGCGGCTGGAAAGAGGGCGGCAAGGGCGTGAGCGTTGCCGATGTCATGACCGCGGGGGCGCACGGCGTGCCGCGTGAAATCACCAACGGCGTGCTGGAGGGGAAAAATTATCCTAACCATGAAGCCATTGATTTCTACCA
Organism: Enterobacter sp. E14S; assembly: GCF_055666685.1. NCBI lineage: Bacteria > Pseudomonadati > Pseudomonadota > Gammaproteobacteria > Enterobacterales > Enterobacteriaceae > Enterobacter > Enterobacter sp. E14S. Next base: position 115,767 of record NZ_JBVODQ010000002.1, read on the forward strand.
CCGCTATAAAGAAGACATCAAACTCTTTGCCGAGATGGGGTTCAAATGCTTCCGCACCTCTATTGCCTGGACGCGGATCTTCCCGAAAGGCGACGAGCTTGAGCCTAACGAGGCTGGCCTGAAATTCTATGACGATCTGTTCGACGAATGCCTGAAGTACGGCATCGAGCCGGTTATCACCCTGTCTCACTTCGAGATGCCTTTCCATCTGGTTACGGAATACGGCGGCTGGCGCAACCGTAAGCTGATCGACTTCTTCGTTCGTTTTGCAAAAGTGGTGTTCCAGCGCTACCAGCATAAGGTGAAGTACTGGATGACCTTTAACGAGATCAACAACCAGGCCAACTTCCACGAAGACTTTGCGCCGTTCACCAACTCCGGGCTGAAGTACGCGCCGGGTGAAGACCGTGAACCGGTGATGTTCCAGGCGGCGCACTATGAGCTCGTGGCCAGCGCCCTGGCGGTGAAGGCGGGGCGCGAGATTAACCCGTCGCTGCAGATTGGCTGCATGATTGCCATGTGTCCTATCTACCCGCTGACCTGCGCGCCGGACGATATGATGATGGCGATGAACGCCATGCACCGCCGCTACTGGTTCACCGACGTACACGTGCGCGGCAGGTACCCACAGCACCTGCTCAACTACTTCGAACGTCGCGGCTTCGCGCTGGATATTACCGAAGAAGATAAAGCCGCGCTGAAGCAGGGCTGCGTCGATTACATCGGCTTCAGCTACTACATGTCCTTCGCCACCAAGGCGACGGCGGATAACCCGCAGCTGGATTACGACGAAAGCAAGAGCCTGGTCTCTAACCCGTACGTGCAGAAATCCGACTGGGGCTGGCAGATTGACCCGGTCGGGCTGCGCTACTCCCTGAACTGGTTCTGGGATCACTACCAGCTGCCGCTGTTTATCGTTGAGAACGGCTTTGGCGCGATCGACGTGCAGGAGAGCGACGGCACGGTGAACGACCAGTACCGTATTGATTATCTGGCCGCCCACATCCGCGAGATGAAAAAAGCGGTGGTGGAAGATGGCGTGGATCTGATGGGCTATACCCCGTGGGGCTGTATCGACCTGGTGTCTGCCGGCACGGGCGAAATGAAAAAACGCTACGGCTTTATCTTTGTGGATAAAGACAATGAAGGGAACGGCACGCTGAACCGCAGTAAAAAGAAATCGTTCGACTGGTATAAGCAGGTGATTGCGAGCAACGGCGAGAACCTGTAGTTGTCGGGTGGCGCTAACGCTTACCCGACCTACACTACACGTAGGCCCGGGTAAGCGCAGCGCCACCGGGCAGAACCCCGCACCCAAGCCGGAGTCTCGCCTCCGGTTTTTTTGTCTCTAAATCACTTTGCTTGATATACGTCAAGCAACATGGGTATGGCCTAATCCGAAAAAAGCGGTATAATCCCGCGATTTTTTTGCGGACGCCACCTCAGAGGAGAAAGAGAATGAAGATTGTGGAAGTGAAACACCCACTCGTTAAACACAAGTTGGGCCTGATGCGTGAGCATGACATCAGCACGAAGCGTTTTCGCGAACTGGCATCTGAAGTCGGCAGCCTGCTGACCTACGAAGCGACCTCTGATCTGGAAACAGAAAAAGTCACCATCGAAGGCTGGAACGGCCCGGTGCAGGTTGAGCAGATCAAAGGTAAGAAAATTACCGTGGTGCCAATTCTGCGTGCCGGTCTCGGCATGATGGAAGGCGTGCTGGAGCACGTGCCAAGCGCGCGTATCAGCGTGGTGGGTATCTACCGTAACGAAGAAACCCTTGAGCCGGTTCCTTACTTCCAGAAGCTGGTCTCTAACATCGACGAGCGTATGGCGCTGGTGGTTGACCCAATGCTCGCGACCGGTGGCTCAATGATCGCCACCATCGACCTGCTGAAAAACGCGGGCTGTAACAGCATTAAGGTGCTGGTATTGGTTGCTGCTCCGGAAGGGATCGCTGCGCTGGAAAAAGCGCACCCGGACGTTGAGCTGTATACCGCCTCTATCGACCAGGGGCTGAACGAGCACGGGTACATCATCCCGGGGCTCGGCGATGCCGGCGATAAGATCTTTGGTACGAAATAATCGAATAACGATAAATAAGCCGACTTTGATAGTCGGCTTTTTTTTGAATAAAACACCAACAATACTACACAGAGGAAAACACTATGACGCGCCGTGCTATCGGGGTGAGTGAAAGACCGCCGCTTTTACAGACTATCCCGCTTAGTTTGCAGCACCTGTTCGCCATGTTTGGCGCAACCGTGCTGGTGCCAATCCTGTTCCACATTAACCCGGCCACCGTGCTGCTGTTCAACGGCATCGGTACGCTGCTGTACCTCTTTATCTGTAAAGGCAAAATCCCGGCGTATCTCGGGTCGAGCTTCGCCTTTATCTCGCCGGTATTACTGCTGCTACCGCTGGGTTATGAAGTCGCACTGGGCGGCTTTATCATGTGTGGCGTCCTGTTCTGCGTGGTGTCCTTCATTGTGAAGAAAGCCGGTACCGGCTGGCTGGACGTGATGTTCCCCCCTGCGGCGATGGGCGCCATCGTTGCGGTCATCGGTCTTGAGCTGGCGGGTGTCGCGGCGAATATGGCCGGTCTGCTGCCTGCTGACGGTCAGTCACCGGATTCCAAAACCATTATCATCTCGCTGGTAACGCTGGGCGTCACGGTGTTTGGCTCCGTGCTGTTCCGCGGCTTCATGGCGATTATCCCGATCCTGATTGGCGTGCTGGCGGGCTATGCGCTCTCCTTTGCGATGGGCGTGGTGGACACCACCCCGATTGCTCAGGCGCACTGGTTCGCGCTGCCAACCTTCTATACGCCACGCTTTGAATGGTTTGCTATTTTCACCATTCTGCCTGCGGCGCTGGTGGTGATTGCGGAGCACGTCGGCCACCTGGTGGTGACGGCGAACATCGTTAAGCGCGATTTAATCCGCGACCCGGGCCTGCACCGCTCCATGTTTGCGAACGGTTTCTCCACCATCATCTCCGGTTTCTTTGGCTCCACGCCAAACACCACTTACGGCGAGAACATCGGCGTGATGGCGATTACCCGCGTCTACAGTACCTGGGTTATCGGCGGCGCGGCGATCATCGCCATTCTGCTCTCCTGCGTCGGCAAGCTGGCGGCAGCGATTCAGATCATTCCTGTGCCGGTAATGGGCGGCGTTTCTCTGCTGCTGTACGGCGTGATCGGTGCCTCCGGTATTCGCGTGCTGATTGAATCCAAAGTGGATTACAGCAAGGCGCAGAACCTGATCCTGACGTCCGTTATCCTGATTATCGGCGTGAGCGGTGCGAAGGTGCACATTGGTGCGGCCGAGCTGAAGGGTATGGCGCTGGCGACCATCGTCGGCGTGGGCCTGAGCCTGATCTTCAAGCTGATCTCGGTCATCCGCCCGGAAGAAGAAATTCTCGACGCGGACGACAGCGAAAAAGCGCCACACTGATCCTTTAACCGGGTGGACGATCCGCCCGGTTCTCTCCCGGCTGGTTCCGTGCTAAACTCATCGCCGATTTTATGTAGGATCTCTGGTTGAGGTATTTCTGAACGGACCGGCACAGCTCTCTCTGCCACTCTATCTCCCTGACGACGAAACTTTCGCGAGTTTCTGGCCGGGTGATAACCCCTCTTTACTGGCTGCACTGCAAAACGTGCTGCGCCAGGATCACAGCGGATACATCTATATCTGGTCACGCGAAGGCGCGGGGCGCAGCCACCTGCTGCATGCCGCCTGCGCGGAGCTTTCGGCGCGCGGTGATGCGGTAGGCTACGTGCCGCTGGATAAACGTACCTGGTTCGTGCCTGAGGTGCTGGATGGAATGGAACATCTCTCGCTGGTCTGCATCGATAATATCGAATGCGTGGCGGGGGACGAGCCGTGGGAAATGGCGATCTTTAACCTCTACAACCGCATTCTGGAGTCGGGCAAAACCCGGCTGCTGATCACCGGCGATCGTCCGCCTCGCCAGCTGAATCTGGGGCTGCCGGATCTGGCATCTCGTCTGGACTGGGGGCAAATCTACAAGCTCCAGCCCCTGTCGGATGAAGATAAGCTTCAGGCGTTACAGCTGCGCGCAAAGCAGCGCGGGTTTGAGCTGCCGGAGGACGTGGGGCGCTTCCTGCTCAAGCGTCTGGACAGGGAAATGCGCACGCTGTTTGACACGCTCGATCAGCTCGATCGCGCCTCCATTACCGCCCAGCGCAAGCTCACCATTCCGTTTGTGAAAGATATTCTCAAGCTGTAGTTGTGCCGGGTGGCGGCTGCGCCTTACCCGGCCTACGAAAACTAGACATCCCCCAGCAGGTGTTCAACCAAAAGTGGAATCGGTCTTCCCGACGCCACGCTCCGTCCGTTTTCGCGCCACAGCGCCGTACCGCTGATGTCCAGATGCGCCCACGGGATCGTCGGCGGGCAAAAGTGATGCAGCAGCCACGCCGCCGACGCACTGATTGCAGCATTATTGGTCGGCGTGTTGCACAGATCGGCAATCGCGCTGTCGGTCTGTTTTTTCAGCCGCGCATCCAGCGGCAGGGACCACACTTCATCGCCGCTCTGCTTGCCCGCCAGCGTCAGCGCCGCGCGCAGCGGTTCATCCTGCGTCATCAGCCCGCTCAGCTCATACCCCAGCGCCTTCACGACCGCACCGGTTAAGGTGGCCATATCAATAATATAGCGCGCCTGCGGATGGCGAAGGCTGGCCCAGGCGATGGCGTCCGCCAGCACCAGTCGGCCTTCGGCATCGGTGTTGTTGATTTCAACCGTGGTGCCGTTGCAGGCCGTCGCCACCGTTCCGGGCTGCATGGCATCCGGGCCAATGGCGTTTTCCGCCAGCGCCAGCACGCCCATGATGCGCACGGGCAGCGCCAGCTCTGCGACGGTCAGCATCAGGCCCAGCACGTTAGCCGCACCGCACATGTCGTATTTCATGGTGTACATGCCCGCGCCTTCCTTCAGCCACAGGCCTCCGGTATCGAAGGTAATGCCTTTACCCACATAGCAGCGCACCGGGCCGTCGCTGGCACCGTCATAATGGATCGCCAGCAGGCGCGGCGGACAGCTCGCCCCTTTGCCAACGGCCTGCAGCAGCCCCAGACCCTGCTCAGCAATAGCCTTTTCGTTCAGCACTTCGCAGCGCAGGGCGGGGAAGGCGGCACAGAGCCTTTGCGCCTCTTCCACCACAAACTGCGGCGTGCATCGATTGGACGGGATATCCGCCAGACGTCGCGCCGCGACCATGCCATGGGCGATGGCCTGCTGTTGGCGGAAAATAACCGCCAGTCGGTCCTGCTGTTCGGGTAAACAGAGCGCGGTGATGCGTTCAAGACGGACGCTGTCACAGGTTTTCTTCAACTGCAAATCGCTTAGCCTGTGTGCCTGATTAAAGAGAAAACGCAGCACCTGCGCCAGCACCACATCGTCGATATCGGTAACGTCCAGTATCAGCTCGGGACTGACGGGCGAGGCCAGCAGCGGGCGCAGCGCCGTCAGTAATCCTTCGGTCAGGCTATCCTGCCAGAGGGCATCCGGCAGCAGGGTGATCCGGGCAAACGGGGCGCAGCCAAAGCGGGTGTCAGCGATGCTGGCAGACTCGCGCATTTCCGCGACAAGCGCCGTTTCGGGCAAATGCGTACAGGAGGCGGACGCAATCAAATGGTTTTGCGGAGCCGCGTCAGAGATTGCGGTGATAAACTGATACGTAATCATCATGATTCCTCAATCGGCGCGCGGATCCGCGCGGCATAGGCCCGCATCCACTCATCGTCTACGGCGTGATAATGCGTTTTCTCGCGCAGGCGTTCGGTACGAAAAACGGTGAGGGGCTGGCGAGCCGTCGCCACCACAAACGAGAAGGTTTTGATGTTGGTGGCGGCCCCGAACTCGCCCCTGTTGTTCATGCACACCACGGAGAGATCGCCCGCGCGGCCAAAGCGCGACATCAGCTTGTCTTCCAGTTCGAACACTACCGAATCGGCCGCCTGCTGCGGCGTCATACCCTGCGCCATGCGGCGGACGATTTCGTAGCTGGTGCAGCCTTTCATCAGATCTTCACCGACGCCCGTGGCGGTAGCCGCGCCGGTTTCGCTGTCACAGTAAAAGCCGGAGCCAATAATGGGCGAATCCCCGAGTCGGCCGCGCTTTTTCATGAACAGGCCGCTGGTGGAGGTGGCAACGCTCATTGAACCCTGCTTATCGAGGCCGATAATGCCGACGGTGTCATGTCCGTCGTAGGGGCTCAAGCCCTTATCCAGCGTTTCCCGGCAGCGCTTACGGTAGTGCTGCATGGCCCGAACCGTGAGCATGGGTTTGTCGGCAAAGCCCTGGCTCAGCGCCCATTCCCGCGCGCCCTGGCCGACCAGTAGGCTGTTGTAGCGCTGGCGGCTTAACGCGTGCGCCACGCGCACCGGGTTGGCGATATCCACCAGATTGCCCACGGCGCCGAACGCCAGCGTATCGCCGTCCATGTAGGCGGCGTCCAGCTCCACCTCGCCGTTTTCGGTGGGCAGCCCGCCGTAGCCGACGGATTTATACAGCGGAAAGTCCTCCACGGCTGCGACGGCATCGACTACCGCCGCAGCGACCGGTTTCCCGGCCGCCAGGGCAAACGCGGATTCCGTTACCCCTTCAAGCGCCATTCGCCAGGTTGCGATAATTCCCCACATGCTTTACTCCTGTTTTGCAAGGGTGGTGTCGGTTTGCGTAAAGGTGGCCATTTCCGCCGCGCGGTACTGTTTGTCCACGATACGCATAAAAGGCAGATAGAGCATGGCGCCAATCAGCAGGTTGATAAGCTGCATGACGCTGCCGCTCAGGTGTCCGGTAACGATAAAGCCGCTGATGACCGGCGGCAGCGTCCAGGGAATAAACACCCCGGTGGTGACGGCAACCGCGCCAATCTTCATCGCCGCATACTGCACGGTGACCAGCACCAGCGGCACCAGGTTGAACGGGATAAGCATGATCGGGTTCATGATCACCGGCAGGCCAAACAGGATCGGTTCGTTGATGTTAAACACCGATGCCCCGGCGCCGAGGCGCGCCACTTCACGCATGTTTTTGCTGCGGGCGAAAATCAGCATCGCAATCACCAGCGACAGCGTGGCCCCCGCGCCGCCCATCCAGATCATGTCAAAAAACTGTTCAGTAATAATGTGCGGCGGCGTCGTGCCTGCCTGAATCGCGGCGATGTTGTCGGTCTGGTTCTCCATCCACAGCGGGCGAATGATGCCGTTGATCATCGAGCCGGAGTTAATGCCCACTGACCACAGAATGGTGATGCTGAACACCGTCATCAGCGCGCCAAAGTAAGAGGTGCCGTAGTGGCGCACCGGCGTGGCAACCACTTCGTAAATAAACTGGTGGATGGTGTTGTAGTGGGTGTTTTCAAACACGATGCGGATACCCAGCACCAGAATCATCACCAGCAGGGCCGGGATCAGCGCGGCGAACGACTCCTGCACCGCCGGAGGCACGCCGTCCGGCATTTTGATTACCAGTTTTTTGCGCTTGAGCCAGCAGAACAGCTCCGTCCACAGCAGGGAACCGATCATCGCCACGAACAGCCCTTTGCTGCCAATCCACTCCACCGGAATGACGGTGATACCGCCGTTTTCCGCCACTTTGATAAAGGGCGTCAGGATGAGAAAGGCGACCAGCGAAAGAATGCCGCAGGAGATGCGGTCTTCACCGTAGTGTTCCGCCAGGCGGAAGGCGACCAGGAAGCTGATGAACAGCGACATGGTGGAGAACACCGCGTTGAACGGGATTTCGATGATGGCGCTCCAGCTCTCACCAAAGGCCTGAGACATAAACTGCTGATAGGCTTGATTCGGGAACGACGAGATCACCAGCAGAATAGAGCCGACGATGATAAACGGCATGAATGACACGTAGGCGCCGCGAATGGCCCCGAGATGACGCTGCTGGGCCGTTTTGGCCGCCAGCGGCATCAGTTTTGCTTCAAGAAATCCCAGAACATTGTTCATTGTGAACTCCGTACAAGATTGAGGGGTGTTGTTTGTGTTATGTCTTAGGATTATCAGTGAAGCGCGGCGAGCGAAAGGTGAAATCGGTCACAAAGCAATCGCTGGTGTAATATAAATCTCATGAGATTGGTTCTGAGGATCCTGCGATGGAAATTAAACTGCATGCTAATGCCACCACGACGCCGCGCATCCGTCGCTATCTACAGCAGTCAGATAAAAGCGACAGGGAGCTGGCTACCGAGCTGGGTATTTCGGTCACTACCGTCAGGCGCTGGCGCAACCGCGAGCAGGTTTCGGATAATCACACGACGCCAAAAGTGATACACAAAGCATTGAGACAGGAGCAGGTTGCGCTGGTCAATGCCCTGCGGGATATCACTGGCGCCCCGCTGGACGAACTGCTGCAGATGGTCAATAGCGAACTCGGGATCGCCGTGTCCCGTGCGACCCTGAACCGCTACCTCAAACCGGCTTCGGTAAGGCAGAAGGGCGCGACGTTGCAGGGAAAAAAGGCGCTGAAGGCAGGTATCGTGCCGCAAAAACTCCTGTTACATCATCAGCCTCTGTCGCTGCATATGGACGATGGCGGGGAACAGCATCTGCTCTGGGCGCGTGAACCCGTGAGCGGCTGGTGCTACGCCCGGCTGTACGCGGGCATTTCTCCGCAGCTGCTGGCCCACTGGGCGAACGACGCGCTGGAAGCCTGTCCGGCTGATATTCAATCTGTTGAGACTTTTGGTTTCGAGGTGAAGCTAAAGGAGCGCAATGCCACCGTAACGGTGCATCCACGGCAATACCGCGCCGTTCAGGTTGATCTACCGCTATGTGAAATCATCCCACGTCTGAACAGTGAATCGGCAGGCGAGCTGTTGATCCAGCTGTGCGAATTTTACAACCGGGGAAAAGCGCAGAAAAAGCTGGGAGAGAGTACGCCGCAGGCCTTTCTGGAAGCGCTACGGCATAAGGACTAGAGGATCTCGAGCACGTCTTCCGGCGGGCGTCCAATGCGCGCCTGGCCGTTCGCCACCACTATCGGGCGCTCAATCAGCTTTGGATTTTCAACCATCGCCTGGATCAGCTCAGCCTCGGTGAGGCGGCTGTCATCCAGGTTAAGCGACTTATACAGATCTTCTTTCTGACGCATCAGCTCTCTTGCACTGCCCATTCCCAGCATGTGCAGCAGCTGGCGGAGGGTTTGCGCGTCAGGTGGGGTGTCGAGGTACAGCACCACTTCCGGCTCAACGCCGTTAGACTTCAGCAGGCTCAGGGTATCGCGGCTCTTGGAGCAGCGAGGGTTGTGATAAATTTTTACGGCGTCTGTCATGACGTGAATTCTCCTTTATTACATCTTTTCGTACGGCTTAAAGCGCTGCTGCAGGCCGCGCAGCTGATCGATACGCGCGTCGTAACGGGCCTGCTGGAGGCTGCCGAGTTTGACCTGCGCGCTGGCGCTGCTGAGCGTGGAAATCGCCTGATCGAGGCGGCCCACCAGGGCAAAACCTTCGGCACGCGCCGCCAGCTCTTGATCGCGGTTGCCAAGCTGAGCTTCCGCCTGAGCGAGCAGATCCCAGCCGTTTTGATCGTCTTTATTGTTAAAGGTATAGCGGTTCAGAATGGTCGCCGCTTCGCCAGGTTGACCGCCCTGTAAGTAAGCGTTCGCCAGGTTAAGCTGCAGCACCGGGTTGTTACGGACGTCTTTCGCCCCTTTCAGACGGTTGATCGCATCGGCCGTTTTCTTCTGGCCCAGATCGATATCCGTCGACAGATCGAGGTACCACGGGTTGTTCGGGTCGGCAGCCAGAAGCGGTTGCAGCGCTTTGCGCGCCTCGTCGTATTTGCTGGCTTCCATCGCCTGGAGCGCCTGACCATACTGCGCGGCGTTTTTCTCACGCACGTTGCCTTTCGCCAGGGTATCCAGCAGGTCGCTGGTGAGCTGGTTACGCCCGGAATTGTACATCCCCAGGGTTCTCACTTTCGCCATGTAGAAATCCTGCGAAGACTGGACCACCACCGGACGCATCTGGTTAGCACGGTTACGCGCGTCCGACAGGCGGCTTTCGGGTAATGGGTGCGTCAGCAGGATTTCCGGCGGACGGGAAGAGTAACGCGCCTGATCGAGCAGTTTTTCGAGGAAGCTCGGCATGGCCTGCGGGTCAAAGCCCGAACGCTGCAGCACCTGAATCCCGATGCGGTCAGCTTCCTGTTCATTTTGCTGGGTAAAGCTGATCATTCCCTGGCGCGTTCCAGCCAGCGTACCAGTCAGGGCCGCCATCCCGGCCTGCGGGCTGGCCATCGCCAGCAGAATGGAGCCCAGCGCGCCCACCCATGTGAGGGGGGCGTTACGTTTCTGGTCTTCCATGGCGCGCGCCAGGTGGCGCTGGGTGACGTGCGAAATTTCGTGCGCCATGACCGAGGCCAGCTGGCTTTCGTTGTCGGAATAACGGAATAATGCCGAATGCAGCACCACGTTTCCGCCAAAGAAGGCGAAGGCGTTGATTTCGTCATTATTGATTAAATAGAAATGGAAGGGCGTTTTTACCGAGTCGGCGTGCGAAACCAGACGCATCCCCAGCCCGTTAATGTACTGTACCAGCAAAGGGTCGTTAATCAGCGGGGCGCTGCCGCGCAGCTGGCGAACATAGTAATCCCCCATTTGCATCTCTTGCCCAATAGAGAGCGTGCTTCCTGCTGTGGTGCCCATGTCCGGCAATGAATCGGACGAGTCAGCAAAAGCGGGCAACACCTGACCGACCGTCACCGCGGCAATCAGTGTTGCAACCAGTGTTTTTCTCAACTGCCTGAACATAACCACTGTCCTGTATGTTGGATGTGCTAATTTGACCGATGAACCGGCATAACGTTCATCTCTGCTGCCCTGCGAGTGTAGCCGTGTTACAGCATGAAGAAAATCCCATTCATCAGGCTTTTGCGGATTGCGATCGGGATACAAAAAGCGAAAGTCTTTTTTGTGACAGTTAGATACAATTCACCGTCTCACTCCCGCCATTCGATTCAGGGAAGGGTTGTATGCTCGAAATGTTAATGCAGTGGTACCGGCGTCGGTTCAGCGACCCGGAAGCCATTGCTTTGTTGGTTATTCTGGTTGCCGGGTTCGGTATTCTGTTCTTCTTCAGCGGCCTGCTCGCGCCACTGCTGGTGGCGATTGTGCTGGCGTACCTGCTGGAGTGGCCGACGGCGCGCCTGGAACACATCGGCTGTTCCCGCCGCTGGGCGACCAGCATCGTGCTGGTGCTGTTTGTCGGCATCCTGTTGCTAATGGCCTTTGTGGTGATGCCGGTCGCCTGGCAGCAGGGAATTAACCTGATCCGCGACATGCCCGGCATGTTGAACAAGCTGTCTGATTTTGCCGCCACGCTGCCGCGCCGTTACCCGGCCCTGATGGATGCCGGAATTATCGACGCGATGGCCGAAAATATGCGCGCCCGCATCATGACGATGGGCGATTCGGTGGTGAAGTACTCTCTGGCCTCGCTGGTCGGACTGCTGACGCTGGCGGTTTACCTTGTCCTCGTGCCGCTGATGGTCTTCTTCCTGGTGAAAGATAAAGATCAGATGCTCAACGCCGTGCGCCGTATTCTGCCGCGCAACCGCGGGCTGGCAGGGCAGGTCTGGGAAGAGATGAACCAGCAGATCACAAACTACATTCGCGGCAAGGTGCTGGAGATGATTGTCGTGGGGGTAGCCACCTGGATTGGCTTCCTGATTTTCGGCCTGAACTACTCGCTGCTGCTGGCGGTGCTGGTGGGTCTGTCGGTCCTGATTCCGTATATCGGCGCGTTTGTGGTGACCATTCCGGTTGTTGGGGTCGCGCTGTTCCAGTTTGGGCTGGGGACCGAGTTCTGGAGCTGCTTCGCGGTGTACCTGATTATTCAGGGGCTGGACGGTAACCTGCTGGTACCGGTGCTGTTCTCCGAAGCGGTGAACCTGCATCCGCTGGTGATTATCTTATCCGTGGTGATTTTCGGCGGGCTGTGGGGATTCTGGGGCGTGTTCTTTGCGATTCCGCTGGCGACGCTGATTAAAGCCGTGGTCCACGCGTGGCCGGATGTGCCGGCGGTGGAAGAGAAGTAGTTTTTGTGCGGCCTGATGCCCTCACTCCGACCCTCTCCCGCGAGGAGAGGGGGAAACACTAAAAACGGCAACCTGGGTTGCCGTTTTGCTGTTTATCAGGCGCTTGCTTTCAGCCAGTTCAACACCACGTCGTGGTGGTTGCTGGTTTTGAAGTCGTCAAACACATGTTCAACTTTACCGTCAGCGTCAATCAGGAAGCTGATGCGGTGAATGCCGTCGTAGGTTTTACCCATAAACGTCTTCTCGCCCCAGACGCCGAACTGCTCGCATACCTGATGATCTTCATCAGAAAGCAGCGTGAAGTTCAGTAGCTCTTTTTCAGCAAATCGTGACAGCTTTTCTGGTTTATCCGTGCTGATACCCAACACTTCCACGCCGACTTTTTTCAACTCGTCCATGTTGTCGCGTAAGCCGCAGGCCTGTACGGTGCAGCCGGGGGTCATGGCTTTCGGGTAGAAATAGACCAGAACACGCTGTCCCTGGAAGTCGGTCAAATTTACTTGCTCGCCGTCTTGATCCGGTAAGCTAAATTTCGGTGCGATGTCACCGGCTTTCAGTGGGTTCATTACTCAACTCCATCCTGTTCGTGCTGCGAATAATTGACGACGCTTATACTGCCCTGCGCGTTTAATTCTGTACAGAGGGCTTTGAACGCTTGCTCGATATTTGACGCATCCTGTGAGGCAGGGCTGTGCGCGGTAATTTGAATAAACAGCACCGGAGGACCCTGGTCATCGCTTGTCTGCGTACGGGAAACCAGTTCGGCAATATTCATCTGATGATTGTCAAAAAGCGCGGTGAAACGCTCAATCAGATGCGGTGAATCAGGCACTTCAACCTGTACCCAGACGGTAGAAGGCAGTGCCGGACGCGGACGCGCGGTGGTGCGCTTCATGACAATCAGCAAATCCAGTTCGGCCCCCTTCAGCGGCAGGGTCGATTCAATTAACGTAATGGCGTTCCATGTCCCGGAAAGCAACATAATAAATGTGAACTCTTCGCCAAGCATCGCCAGACGGCTGTCTTCGATATTACAGCCGCAGCTGCTTACGTGGCGGGTGATGGTGTTCACGATACCCGGCCTGTCGGCACCCAGCGCAGTGATAACCAGGTAATGTTGTGATGAGGTTGTCAAACCTGTTCTTCCTTTGCATGGTTAAGTCTTCCTAAGGAAAGCATAAAAAAAACATGCATACAACCGCCTGCGAGCCTCAGGTCGCTTGCTTTTATTACAGTTCCAAACGTAACATTGAGGCTCTTGTTCGCACAGAGGATGGCTCATGTTCACGGGAAGTATTGTCGCGCTTGTTACACCGATGGATGAAAAAGGTAATGTCTGCCGGTCAAGCATGAAGAAGCTCATTGATTACCATGTCGCCAACGGAACCTCGGCGATCGTTTCGGTAGGGACTACCGGTGAATCCGCAACGCTGAGCCACGACGAGCACGGTGATGTGGTGATGCTCACCCTGGAACTGGCGGACGGACGTATTCCGGTCATCGCAGGGACAGGGGCTAATGCAACCGCAGAAGCTATCAGCCTGACCAAGCGTTTTAACGACAGCGGCATCGTGGGCTGTCTGACGGTGACCCCTTATTACAACCGTCCTACTCAGGAAGGTTTGTTCCAGCACTTCAAAGCCATCGCTGAACATACTGACTTGCCACAAATTCTGTATAATGTGCCGTCCCGTACCGGTTGCGATATGCTGCCGGAAACCGTTGGTCGTCTCTCGGAAGTAAAAAATATTATCGGTATTAAAGAGGCGACAGGGAACTTAAGCCGCGTTCATCAGATCAAAGAGCTGGTTTCAGACGACTTTATCCTGTTGAGTGGTGATGATGCGACCGCGCTGGACTTTATGCAGCTCGGTGGTCATGGCGTGATCTCCGTAACGTCAAACGTTGCGGCGCGCGATATGGCTGAAATGTGCAAACTGGCCGCAGCCGGTCACTTTGATGAAGCGCGCGTCATTAATCAGCGTTTGATGCCGCTGCACAATAAATTATTTGTCGAACCCAATCCGATCCCAGTGAAATGGGCATGTAAGGAGTTGGGGCTTGTAGCAACCGATACGCTGCGTTTGCCAATGACACCGATTACCGACCACGGTCGTGACATCGTCAGGGCGGCGCTGAAGCATGCCGGTTTGCTGTAGAGTTTAGGGAGATTTGATGGCTTATTCAGTACAGAAGTCGCGCCTGGCGAAGGTTGCGAGTGTTTCGCTTGTTATGCTGCTCGCTGCCTGTAGTTCAGATTCGCGCTACAAGCGCCAGGTGAGCGGTGATGAATCCTATCTGGATGCGACCCCGCTTGCTGAACTTCACGCACCGGCTGGTATGATCCTGCCGATTCAGAACGGCGATTATAATATTCCCGTGACCAACGGCAGCGGCCTGGTCGGTAAAGCGCTTGATATTCGTCCGCCAGCACAGCCTCTGGCGCTGGTCAGCGGGGCGCGTACCCAGTTCACCGGTGATACGGCGTCTCTGATGGTTGAGAGCGCGCGCGGTAGCTCGCTGTGGCCGCAGGTTGTCAGCGTCATTCAGTCGAAGAACTACACCATCGATAAACGCGATGACGCCAGCCAGACGTTAACCACCGACTGGGTCGAATGGAACCGTCTGGATGAAGACCAGCAGTACCGCGGTCGCTATCAAGTCTCCGTAAAACCACAGGGTTACCAGCAGGCGGTCAACGTTAAGCTGTTGAACCTGGAGCAGGCGGGTAAACCGGTTGCGGATGCCTCGTCCCTACAGCGTTACAGCACCGAAATGCTGAACGTGATTGCCGCGGGTCTGGATAAAACCGCTACCGATGCCGCCAACGCCGCGCAGAGCCGCAGCGGCGCGTCCTTTGATGTGCAAAGCGGCGCGGATGATACCGGCCTGCCAATGCTGGTGGTGCGTGCACCGTTTAACCAGACCTGGCAGCGTCTGCCAGCGACGCTTGAAAAAGTGGGCATGAAAGTGACCGACAGCACGCGTTCAACCGGCAGCATGACGGCAACGTATAAGCCGCTCTCCGACAGCGCATGGCAGGAACTGGGCGCGAAAGATCCTCAGCTTGCCTCCGGTGACTACAAGATTCAGGTTGGCGACCTTGATAACCGCAGCAGTCTGCAGTTTATCGATCCGAAAGGTCACACGCTGACCCAGTCGCAGAACGATGCGCTGGTCGCTGTCTTCCAGGCAGCATTCAGCAAATAAATACGAGGGCTGGTGAATCCAGCCCTTTTTATTTTAGTGCTACGCAAACGTGTGCGTGGCATAATATCCCCAGTTTTGAACACAAATCATCACACCAGGAGTAATGAAGATGCAGAAGCAAGCTGAGTTGTATCGTGGCAAAGCGAAGACCGTATACAGCACGGAAAACCCGGATCTGTTGGTGCTCGAGTTCCGCAATGATACGTCAGCAGGGGATGGCGCACGCATTGAGCAGTTCGATCGTAAAGGCATGGTGAACAACAAGTTCAACCACTTCATTATGACCAAACTGGCTGAAGCGGGTATCCCGACCCAGATGGAAGCGTTGCTGTCCGATACGGAATGTCTGGTGAAAAAACTGGATATGGTTCCGGTTGAGTGCGTTATTCGTAACCGCGCGGCGGGCTCCCTGGTGAAGCGTCTCGGCATTGAAGAAGGTATCGAACTGAATCCACCGCTGTTCGACCTGTTCCTGAAAAACGATGCCATGCACGACCCGATGGTCAACGAATCCTACTGCGAAACCTTCGGCTGGGTGAGCAAAGAGAACCTGGCGCGTATGCAGGAGCTGACCTATAAAGCCAACGACGTGCTGAAAAAGCTGTTTGATGACGCGGGCCTGATCCTCGTCGACTTCAAGCTTGAGTTCGGTCTGTTCAAAGGCGAAGTGGTGCTGGGCGATGAGTTCTCACCGGACGGTAGCCGCCTGTGGGATAAAGAAACCCTGGATAAAATGGACAAAGACCGTTTCCGTCAGAGCCTGGGTGGTCTGATTGAAGCGTACGAAGCGGTTGCTCACCGTTTAGGCGTTAAGCTCGACTAACTTCCTCACTTGCCAAAGGATGTTTGCATCCTTTGGCGTCTTACCTTTGTTTCCTATGGTAATCTTGCCGTTAACCGCCTACGATCATAGCTATTATAAATGGAATAGTTCGAGGTGGTTATGCGCTGGCAAGGGCGTCGTGAAAGTGACAATGTAGAAGACAGACGCAGTGATGGTGGCGGCGGTCCTTCAATGGGTGGGCCAGGCTTCCGGTTACCCAGCGGCAAGGGCGGTATCATCCTGCTGATTGTGGTTTTAGTCGCGGGTTACTACGGCGTTGACCTTACCGGGTTGATGACCGGTCAGCCGCTGCAACAGCAGCAGCATTCTCAGCGCTCCATCAGCCCGAATGAAGATGAAGCGGCCAAATTTACCTCCGTTATTCTCGCCACAACAGAAGACACCTGGAGTCAGCTGTTTGAGAAGATGGGACGTACCTACCAGCAGCCGAAGCTGGTGATGTACCGGGGGGCAACCCGCACCGGATGCGGTACCGGGCAATCTGTGATGGGGCCGTTCTACTGCCCGGCAGACGGCACCGTCTATATCGATCTCTCTTTTTACGATGACATGAAACGCAAGCTTGGCGCTGACGGTGATTTTGCCCAGGGCTACGTGATTGCGCATGAAGTCGGCCATCACGTGCAAAAGCTGCTGGGAATTGAGCCAAAAGTGCGCCAGCTCCAGCAAAATGCGTCTCAGGCGGAAGTGAACCGCCTTTCCGTTAAAATGGAGCTGCAGGCGGACTGCTTCGCGGGCGTCTGGGGCCACAGCATGCAGCAGCAGGGCGTGCTGGAATCCGGCGATCTTGAGGAGGCGTTAAATGCCGCTCAGGCTATTGGTGACGACCGTCTTCAGCAGCAGAGCCAGGGACGCGTCGTGCCGGACAGCTTCACTCACGGTACCTCACAGCAGCGCTATAGCTGGTTCAAACGCGGCTTCGACAGCGGCGATCCGGCGCAGTGTAATACCTTCGGCAAAGCGATGTAATGCTGGAGTTTGAACAGCTGATAAGCGAGCTTGAGCGCACCGGCCATCGTCGGCTGGTGGTGCTCAGCGGCGAGGCGCAGTGGACGTTAACCCAGGCGCTGACCCTGCGTGACGCCTTGCCCGGAGACTGGGTAAGGCTTGACGAACATCCTTCAAAAGCCATTAGCGGCCTGCTGGGACGCGAGTTCCGGCATGCTATTTTTGACGCCAGCGCCGGGTTTGATGTCGCCGCGTTTGCCGCCCTGAGCGGAACGCTGAGTGCCGGAAGCCTTCTGGTGCTGCGGGTTCCGCCGCTCGACGCGTGGGCTGAGTTGCCAGACAGCGATTCACTGCGCTGGAGCGACGGCGCCGAAGCGATAGCCACGCCGCATTTTGTCCACCATTTCTGCCGGACGATTGCCGCCGATCCCGACGCGATTGTCTGGCTTCAGGGCTGCGCGTTATCCCTTCCGCCTTTACCCGACGCGCCAGACTGGCAGCCTGCCAGCGGTGCCCCGCAGCGCGAGCAGGCTGAGATCCTGGAAGTGCTGCAGGGGATGCCGGGTGGCATCGTGGCCGTCACCGCCGCGCGCGGGCGCGGAAAATCAGCCCTGGCGGGCATGCTGCTGAACCGCATTGCGGGCAGCGCCGTGGTTACCGCACCGTCGAAGGGGGCGACGGATATCATCGCCCGCTTTGCCGGAGAGCGTTTTCATTTTATGGCCCCGGACGCGCTGCTTGCCTCTTCATACCAGGCTGACTGGCTAATTGTCGATGAAGCCGCTGCGATCCCCGGACCTCTGCTTGAAAAGCTAGTTGCCCGTTTCCCTCGCGTGCTGTTGACCACCACGGTGCAGGGATATGAGGGGACGGGCCGGGGATTCTTGCTTAAATTCTGCGGTCGGTTTGCCGGGCTGCAGCGCTACAGCTTATCTACACCGGTACGCTGGGCGGCGGGCTGTCCGCTTGAGCGGGTTGTCGCCAGCGCGCTGCTGTTTGACGATACGCTGATTGACCGCCGCCCGGAAGGAGAGGTGCGTCTAACGTCTCTGACGCCGACGGCATGGGAACGCCGTCCGGCGCTTGCAGCGAGCGTATACGAGCTCCTCTGCGCGGCGCATTATCGCACCTCGCCGCTCGATTTACGCCGCATGATGGACGCGCCCGGGCAGCGGTTTGCCGTTGCCGAAACGGACCCGGATATCGCCGGGGCGCTCTGGCTGGTTGAGGAGGGCGGGCTCTCCCCCGAGCTTAGCCGCGCCGTGTGGGCAGGATACCGGCGTCCGCGCGGTAACCTGGTGGCGCAGTCTCTGGCGGCGCACGGCGGCTCTCCGCTTGCGGCGACGCTCAGAGGACGACGAGTGACCCGCATTGCCGTACATCCTCACCGTCAGCGGGAAGGGATTGGCCAGGCGCTTGTTCGCGGCGCCAGCGGCGAAGACTATCTGTCGGTGAGCTTCGGCTATACCGATGAGCTTTGGCGTTTCTGGCAGCAGTGTGGGTTTGTGCTGGTGCGGATGGGCAGCCATCGTGAAGCCAGCAGCGGCTGCTACACCGCGATGGCGTTGCGGCCGCAGAGCGAGGCCGGGCGCCAGCTGTGCGAGCAGGCGCAGCGTCGTCTAAAGCGCGATGCGCGGGTGCTTTCGGCCTGGAACGGTGAAAAGATCCCCGTGGAAGACGGCTGGGAAGCTACCCTTAATAATGACGACTGGCTGGAGTTGGCGGGGTTTGCTTTTGCTCATCGGGCGTTTTCAACCTCGGTTGCCGCACTGACGCGGCTGTTGTTAACCGTGGATATGCCGCTTCCGGCCCTGCGTGGGAAAATGGACGGAAAAACGGAAGACGTCGGGCGAAAAGCGTTGCTGGCAACGTTGCGAAATGAAACCGCGCAAGCGATTGAAAGTCTTGATTATCTCCGTAGCCAGCAGTTGAAAGAAGACATTTTGCAATGGCAATTTTTTCAATGACTTCTTCAGTAAAGTGGCATGGTCATTCACGTCGGGAGGCGTAGAATCCAGGTCATCTATTAAGGAGACCACCATGAAACACGACCATTTTGTTGTTCAAAGCCCTGACAAACCGGCTAAACAGTTACTGCTTCTGTTTCATGGCGTTGGCGATAATGCCGTCAATATGGGTCAGATTGGCAGCTGGTTTGCGCCCGTTTTTCCGGAGGCATTGATTGTCAGCATCGGTGGCGTAGAGCCATGTGGTCCGAACGGACGCCAGTGGTTCTCTGTTCAGGGCGTGACGGAAGAGAATCGTCAGGCTCGCATCGACGCCATCATGCCGACCTTTATCGACATCGTCCGCGACTGGCAGCAGCAGAGCGGCGTGGGTGCTGACGCGACCGCGCTGATTGGCTTCTCGCAGGGGTCAATCATGTCGCTGGAAAGCGTAAAAGCGCAGCCGGGTCTGGCGTCACGCGTCATTGCGTTTAACGGCCGTTTTGCGACGTTACCGACAAGCGCGACCACGCAGACCACGATCCACCTGATCCACGGTGGTGAAGACCGGGTGATTGAGCTCTCGCATGCGGTTGCCGCTCAGGAAGCGCTGATTCGCGAAGGTGGAGACGTGACGCTGGATATCGTTGACGAGCTGGGCCACGCGATTGACGACCGTAGCATGCAGTTTGCGCTCGATCGTTTGCGCTATACCGTACCGAAGCACTACTTTGATGAAGCGCTCAGCGGCGGTAAGCCGGATAACGATGATATTGTAGAGTTTATGTGAGGTTTCCCCCTCTCCCGGGGAGAGGGGAAACTTAACGATTACTTCTTCTGGTCCTTCTTCGGCCAGTCGTCGTCATCGTCCCACTTGTCGTTAAAATCACGGTGCGGGGGAAGGTCCGGTTTGTTGGCGAGAAATTTTTTATGGTCAACGCGCTTAAGATCTTTAATCACGTTCAGCAGTACGCCGACCAGAAAAACCAACACCAGAATCCACCAGTACTTTGAAAGCCAATCCATTCGCTATTCCTCTCAGAGCGTTCGTCAGGCGACGAGTTGCTCCATAATACGTTGATACATACGGGCCAGCAGTTGCAAATCTGCCGCATTGACACACTCATTGATTTTATGAATGGTTGCGTTCACTGGACCCAGTTCGACAACCTGGGCGCCCATACGGGCGATAAAGCGTCCGTCTGAGGTGCCACCCGTTGTCAGCAGCTGTGGCTTAATTTCATTATAGTGCTCGATGGCGTTCACCACCGCATCCACCAGTTTGCCACGCTGCGTCAGGAACGGCTGGCCGGAAAGCCACCACTCCACGGTGTAGCGCAGGTGATATTTTTCCAGCAGGGCGACGACGCGCGCCTTGATCATCTCATCGGTCAGTTCGGTGCTGAAGCGGAAGTTAAACTGGACGAAGTAATCACCCGGGATCACGTTGTTGCTGCCGGTCCCAGCCTTGACGTTCGCGATCTGCATGCTGGTCGGCGGGAAGAATTCGTTGCCTTTATCCCACTCGATGCCCACCAGCTCGCTCAGCATCGGCGCAGCGCGATGAACCGGGTTATCGGCCAGATGCGGATAAGCAACGTGCCCCTGAACGCCGTGAATGGTCAGGTTACAGGTCAGCGAGCCGCGGCGCCCGTTTTTGACGACATCGCCCACCACTTCGGTACTGGACGGCTCACCGACCAGACAGTAGTCGAGACGTTCGTTACGCGCCATCAGCGCTTCAACGACCTTCACGGTACCGTTATGGGCGCTGGCTTCTTCGTCGGAGGTGATTAAAAACGCGAGACGGTTTTTGTGGTTCGGATGCTGAGCCACAAAGCGTTCTGCCGCCACGACCATCGCCGCCAGCGAGCCTTTCATGTCTGCCGCGCCGCGACCAAACAGCATGCCGTCGCGGATAGTCGGCTCAAACGGCGGGTTGATCCAGCGATCCGCGTCACCGGCGGGAACGACGTCAGTATGCCCGGCAAAGGCCAGCGTTTCACCCTGGCCGCGCCACGCCCAGAAGTTCTGGGTATCGCCAAAATCCATGCGTTCAACGGTAAAACCGATGGCACGCAGGCGCTCAATCATAAGTGCCTGACAACCTGCGTCGTCCGGGCTAAGGGAAGGACGGCGAATAAGCTGCTGAGTCAGCTCAATGACCGGGCATGACATAAACTACACCTCAACGAAAAAAGTCGGAATAAAGGGTTTCACTGAAACCCAGCAGCATAGGCTGCCCTGGCGCGCAGAGCAATGGGCGTTTGATAATTGCCGGCATCTCGAGCATCAGTTTTGCCGCGCTGTCGGCGTCGTTGATGCTGGCGCGCAGAGATTCGTCCAGCTTACGCCAGGTGGTGCCGCGCGTGTTCAGCAGTGCTTCCCACCCCAGTTCGCCGATTGCGCTATGCAGAAATTCTGCATCAAGCCCTTCGGCACGGTAATCGTGGAAGCGATACTCCACGCCGTTTGCTTCCAGCCAGCGGCGGGCTTTTTTGATGGTGTCGCAATTTTTAATGCCGTACATCACAACCATGGTGAATCCTTTTGACCTAATGATGATTAAATGTTCAGTAAATTCGAAGATATATCCTTAAGTGGAATATAACACATTCAGGAATCGTCTGGATTTACACTTCTTCTTAATTCAACTCACATCTGTACGCTGAATATTCTTTCACCCTTTAAGCATAGATGTCCATAAAGTTTAAATTTCGAATAAACTCAGCGGGTAAAATAAAACTCACCCGTTTGGAGGGTTATTTCAAAATATTGCCAGCCGTCACAAAAAATTGAGGCCTCTCCGTTCATATTTATCATAAATCCCCGCAGGACGTGGGGTACAATCACAGCAATTGGTTAAATAGTCTTCACAATGATGGTCCGTTTTTGTAGAATGCGCATAATAATAAGAGAGGTTGTTATGATTGAACGTGAACTGGGGAACTGGAAAGATTTTATCGAAGGCATGCTTCGTAATGACATTCAGTAAGAATTGCAAGAGCACTAAAATAAGTAAAATAACCATAGTGTGAATTAATCACACAATAAAAAGGCGGCCGATAAAGCCGCCTTTTTTTATTTCAATCACTTACTCAGCGCGTTCCTTTAACGGGAAGCGACGACGCACCAGCACAAAGAACAACGGCACGAAGTAAATGGCCAGGATGGTTGCCGAAATCATGCCGCCCATCACCCCCGTCCCGACGGCATGCTGGCTGCTGGAGCCTGCACCCGTACTGGTTGCCATCGGCAGTACGCCAAAGACAAACGCCAGCGACGTCATCAGGATCGGGCGTAAGCGCTGACGGCAGGCGTGCAGCGTGGCGGCCATCAGCTCGTGGCCTTTGGCATTCATCTCGTTGGCAAATTCAACGATCAGAATGGCGTTTTTCGCCGATAGCCCAATTACGGTGAGCAGACCCACCTGGAAGTAAACATCGTTCTCGAGGCCGCGCATCCAGGTCGCCAGCAGCGCACCGATAACCCCAAGCGGCACGACCAGCATGACGGAGAACGGGACTGACCAGCTTTCATACAGTGCGGCAAGGCAGAGGAAGACCACCAGCAGAGAGAGCGCGTAAAGTGCGGGAGCCTGTGCTCCGGAGAGACGCTCCTGGTAGGACATGGCCGTCCACTCCAGACCAAAACCGGCGGGCAGCTGCTGGACCAGTTTTTCCATGGTATCCATAGCGGTACCGGTACTGACGCCCGGCGCGGCTTCCCCGACGATTTCAACCGCAGAGTAGCCGTTATAGCGCTCCAGCCGCGGCGAGCCGCTCTCCCAGTGCGAGGTGGCAAACGCCGAAAACGGCACCATGCCGCCAGCGTTATTCCTGACAAACCAGCGGTTTATATCATCCGGCAGCATGCGGAACGGCGCGGCGGACTGGACATACACTTTTTTCACGCGGCGCGATCCATAAAGTCATTCACATAGCTCGAGCCCCACGCCGTCTGCAGGGTGTCGTTGATATCGTTGATCGAGACGCCCAGCGCCTGCGCCTTACGCTGATCGATATCCACCTGGAGCTGTGGGCTGTCGTCAAGACCGTTATGGCGGACGCGGGTCAGGCCAGGATCGTTGCCCGCCAGCGCTAACAGCTTATCGCGTGCCGCCATCAGCGCCGTGTGGCCCGCACCGGCGTGATCCTGCAGCTCCATATCAAACCCGGCGGAACTGCCCAGACCGCTTATCGCCGGCGGGCTGCTGGCGAAGACGCGCGCCTCTTTAATATGCGCAAAGGCTTTGGTCGCGCGCTCAATAATGGCAAATGACGTTCCCGTTCGGGTATCGCGCTCGTCCCAGTCCTTCAGGCGGACGAACATGCGGGCGACGTTCTGCCCGTTTCCGCCCGGGCCAGAGCCCACGGTGGAGAAGACCGACACAACGTTATCTTTCTCTTTGGTGAAGAAGTACTGCTCCACTTTCTGGACCACTTTCAGCGTCTGCTGCTGCGTTGCGCCGCTCGGGAGCTGCACCGAGGTGGTGAACATGCCCCGGTCTTCCATAGGCAGGAACGAGGTGGGGAGATGCATAAACAGCCAGACCATGCCGCCCAGCAGCACAACGTAAATCATCATCCAGCGCAGGCTGCGATGGAGCACGCCACCGACGGCAGATTCATACCGCGCGGCATTGCGGTTGAACATCCGGTTAAACCAGCCGAAAAACCCTTTTTGCCCGTGCTGCTCTCCTTTGTGCAGCGGTTTCAGAATGGTGGCGCACAGCGCAGGGGTGAGGATCAGCGCCACCAGCACGGAGAGCACCATCGCCGAGACAATGGTTATCGAGAACTGACGGTAAATCGCCCCTGTTGTGCCGCCAAAGAAGGCCATCGGGATAAAGACGGCCGACAGCACCATCGCGATACCGACCAGCGCCCCCTGAATTTGCCCCATGGATTTGCGCGTCGCCTGGCGCGGCGAGAGTCCTTCTTCGCTCATGATGCGCTCGACGTTTTCGACCACCACGATGGCATCATCCACCAGAAGGCCAATCGCCAGCACCATCGCAAACATCGTCAGGGTGTTAATGCTGTACCCGAACGCGTAAAGCACCGCAAAGGTCCCCAGCAGCACCACGGGAACGGCAATGGTTGGGATCAGCGTCGCGCGGAAGTTTTGCAGGAACAGGTACATCACCAGGAACACCAGCGCGATGGCTTCCAGCAGGGTCTTCACCACGTCCTCAATCGACGCTTTAACGAAGGAGGTGGTTTCATAGGCGACTTTGTACTCCAGCCCGTGCGGGAAATACTGTGAAAGTTCGTCCAGACGGTCCAGCACCAGTTTCGCCGTGGCCATTTCGTTTGCGCCCGAGGCAAGTTTAATCCCCAGACCGGAGGCCTGGTTGCCGTTAAAGCGGCTCAGGTAGTCGTATTTTTCCGCCCCCATTTCCACCGTGGCGACATCGCCCAGACGCACTTCCGACCCATCCTGATTCACGCGCAGGGTGATGTTGCGGAACTGGTCCGGCGTCTGCAGCAGGGATTGTGAATTGATGGTGGCGTTCAGGGCCTGCTTATCGACGGACGGCGTTCCCCCCAGTTGCCCCACCGCAATCTGGGCGTTCTGGGCCTTGATGGCATTCGTCACGTCGGTTGCCGTCATCTGGACGCTGTTCAGCTTGTTGGGATCGAGCCAGATGCGCATAGAGTACTGTGAGCCGTAGGCGTCGATATCCCCGACGCCGTTAATACGGCTGATGGGATCCTGAATATTACTGGCGACGTAGTCTGCAATGTCCTGCTTATCCATCGAACCATCTGTCGAGACAAACGCGATGGTCAAAATATTGGTGTCACCGGTTTTACGCACGGTCACGCCCTGATTCTGCACCGCCTGGGGCAGCTTGCGCATGGCCGACTGCAGCTGGTTTTGTACCTGCTGCACCGCTTCGTCCGGGTCGGTGCCTGCCTTAAAGCTCAGGGTAACCGTCGCCTGGCCCGTGGCGCTACTTTGTGAGGACATGTACATCAGGTTATCAAGACCCGTCATGTTCTGCTCGATAACCTGCGTCACGGTGTTTTCCAGCGTTTGTGCGGAAGCGCCGGGGTAGTTTGCCGTTACGCGCACGTTAGGCGGTGCCAGATCGGGGTATTGCTCAACAGGAAGTGAAGTAATCGCCAGGACACCTGTCAGACACAACAGGATGGCAAGCACCCAGGCAAAAATGGGGCGATCGATGAAAAAATTCGCCATGAAAGTGTGACCTCGTTTTGCTGCACGTCATTATTGTTTATTGCCCGCATAACTTTAGCGGTAAGGCCCAGGTCAAACGTGGAGAAATAAAGGAGATAATGTAAATTATCATGCGCTTTTTCCTGCGCGTCCTCCTTTACCGTTATTTACCCGTTAACGGCGCGGGCGCCGGGAACGTCACGCTGACCAGCGTGCCGCCGTTTTGCGGCTGCGAGAAGTGCAGCATCCCGCCGAGCCGCTGCGCGCGTTCTCGCATAATGTTCAGGCCGTAATGTCCCGGCGGCTCGCTGGCTTCGCCAATCCCGATGCCGTTGTCACGAATGCTGACGCTGTGCGTACCGTCCACGGCGGTCACGCAGCTGACGGTGATCTCGCTGGCCTGCGCGTGCTTAATGGCGTTCAGCACGGCCTCACGCACGATCTGCAGCAAATGCACCTGCTTTTGCGCGTCCAGCGCCAGCGAGGAGAGGCGGCAGTCGAGATGCAGCTTCGCCTGCGTCTGGCTCTGCAGGACGTCGAGGGACTCCTGCAGCGCCGCGGGTAAGTTTGCGTGGTTGAGCGTCAGGCGGAAGGTGGTAAGCAGCTCGCGCAGCTGCTGCCAGGCATTGTTCAGCTCGCGGGAGAAGTCGCTGATGATGGTCTGCGCCGGGATATTTTCCTCGGGCACGGCGCGTTTGAGCAGCGCAAGCTGAATGCGCAGATACGACAGCACCTGCGCCAGCGAATCGTGCAGCTCGCGTGCAATGGTGGCGCGCTCTTCCATCAGCAGCAGCTGCTGGTAATGTTTTTGCGCCTGGTTAAAGTACAGCCCGCGCCCGAGCATGGTCGCCACGCTTCTCATCAGCGGAAGGGGAACGCTGTCCGTCTCGCTTTGCCAGCGCAGCTCGCCATAAAGGGTGTCCTGCATCAGTACCGGCAGGTGCTGCAACGGAATGCTATGTGACTCCGTCCCTTCAGACAGCCGCCAGTCGTCGCTGGTGCGCAGTTCGAGATAATTCATTTGCGTATAGTCATGGACAATCTGCAGGATATGCCGAAAGCAGTGGCTGTCTATCTGGCCGGTATTCAGCGCCTGAGAGCATTTGAACAGCATGTCGAGCTGCTGGCTTCATGCAAATGCCGCGTCTTTTCCGCGACCGAGGCTTCGAGCGAACGGTAGAGCGTAGCCAGCTCGGCGGACATGTGGTTGAAGGCGCGGGAGAGTTGGCCCAGCTCGTTTGGCAGGGCGGTATCCGGCGCCGGGGTTGTAAATTCCCCACGCTCAACCCGTTCGCTGGCCGCTACCAGATTGTTAAGCGGCAACACCACCTGGCGACGGATGCGTCGCAGGGTAAACAGCGTCAGGAGCAGGATCCCGAGGGCGCCCGCCAGCGAGAGCAGGGTCACCGTCTGAATTTTATGTTCGGTGTAGTGCTGAAGGGCGAGCACAAAGGCATCAATGCGGCCGACAAAATCCTCAATGTGGGTTTGATACCACGCGCTGTCGCCGCGGGCGATGCGCGCATCCATCTCCAGCCAGGCCACGTGCAGCTGCTGGTAGCGCGCTTTAACATTGTCCGGGACGTACCAGCGGTTCAGCTTCTGCAGGGCAGGCGCGCTCAGCGTCCGTTGCCAGCTGTCGCGATGCGCGGCAAGGGCAGGGCTGTTGCGCTGCATCTCGTAGCCCAGACGATAGCTCTGCATGCGCAGCGAACCCGCGATATTAATAGCTTCGGCGTCACGCTGGCTGCTGGCTAGCGTCAGCAGCGCGACGGTGCTGGTCAGCACCGATAAGGCAATTATCGAAAAGAAAGCCCAGGCAAGGCTTCCGGAAACGGGTCGTTTGACGGTCACAGAACGGCTCTCTGAATAAAATTGATCTGCTACAGGTTCACTGTAAATAATTTGGCATTCCGGGCATTTGAACATTGCCCGATCGCGCCGTGATGCGTAAATACCATATTCATACAAAGAATAAGGTTATTGAACCAAAAACAGGTGTGGTTATGAATCGTTTTATTATGGCTAACAGCCAGCAGTGCATCGGGTGTCGCGCCTGCGAAGTGGCCTGCGTGATGGCGCACAACGATGAGCAGCACGTCCTGAGCGAGCGCCATTTTCATCCCCGCATTACGGTCCTGAGGTCCGGCGAGAAGAGTAGCCCCGTCACCTGTCATCACTGTGAAAACGCGCCCTGCGCGCAAAGCTGTCCGAACGGCGCCATCAGCAAATGCGATGACAGCGTACAGGTGAATCAACAAAAATGCATCGGCTGTAAGGCCTGCGTGGTGGCCTGCCCGTTTGGCACGATGGAGATTATCGTCACCCCGCTCGACAGCGGCGGCGTGAAGGCCTCGGCGAATAAATGCGATCTCTGTCTGAAGCGCCCACACGGCCCGGCCTGTATCGAAAATTGCCCGGCAGATGTCCTCTCCCTGGCGACGTCAGCTGTTCTTGATAATCTGGTGAAATCGCGCCGCCAGCGCACGGCCTGCCAGGAGGCGCAGCCCTGGCACGCGGAAGCCGTCAGAGAGGACGCTTCGCGCACCAAACTGCATCAGATGCAAACAACCCCGCCACGCGGCGAGCCCGACAAGCTGGCTGCCGCAGAACGCGTGGGCCATTTTAACGAAATTTACCTGCCGTTCCGGGACGGGCAGGCCGCCCGCGAGGCGTCGCGCTGCCTGAAATGCGGCGAGCACAGCATTTGCGAATGGACCTGCCCGCTGCATAACCATATCCCGCAGTGGATCGAGCGCCTCAACGCGGGGGATATCGCCGGCGCGGTCGAGCTTTCACATCAGACCAACTGTTTACCTGAAATTACCGGCCGCGTCTGTCCGCAGGACCGATTATGCGAGGGTGCCTGCACAATACGTGAAGAGGCGGGATCCGTGACCATCGGTAACATCGAGCGCTATATCTCCGATCGGGCGCTGGCGACGGGCTGGCGGCCGGATATGTCCGCCGTCACGCCGACAGGTAAACGTGTCGCGATCGTCGGCGCGGGCCCCGCCGGGCTGGCGTGCGCCGACGTGCTGGCGCGCAGCGGCGCGAGTGTGACGGTCTATGACCGGCATCCGGAAATTGGCGGATTGCTGACCTTTGGTATCCCGGCATTCAAGCTGGACAAATCGCTGCTCGCGCGGCGCAGAGAGATATTTACCGCGATGGGGATCCGCTTCGAGCTGAACTGCGAGGTGGGCCAGGATGTGTCGATGTTGCAGTTAAAGAACGAGTACGACGCCCTGTTTATTGGCGTAGGAACCTACCGCTCGATGAAGGCGGGTATCCCGCATGAAGACGCGCCTGGGGTTTATGACGCGCTGCCTTTCCTTGTAGGTAACACGCGGCATGTTATGGGGCTGGAGTCGACGGCCAGCGAACCGTTTATCGATACCCAGGGCTTAAACGTGGTGGTGCTTGGCGGGGGCGATACCGCGATGGACTGCGTCCGCACCGCGTTACGCCACGGCGCGGCAAAGGTGACCTGCGCCTATCGTCGGGATGAGGCCAATATGCCGGGCTCGAAGAAAGAGGTGAAGAACGCCCGAGAAGAGGGCGCGGCGTTTGAATTTAACGTCCAGCCGGTTGAGCTGACGCTGGATCCGAACGGTAAGGTCAGCGGTATCCGGATGCTGCGTACCGAGCTCGGTGAGCCGGACGCGAAGGGACGGCGTCGACCGGTTCCCGTGGCGGGCAGCGAGTTTGTGATGGCGGCGGATGCGGTCATCATGGCGTTTGGTTTTAACCCGCACGCGATGCCGTGGCTGCAGGCGCAGGGTGTCGAAACGGACGACCGGGGGCGGATCGTTGCTTCGGTCGAGAGCCGCTACCGTTACCAGACGACTAACCCACAGATCTTCGCCGGGGGCGATGCGGTTCGCGGCGCGGATCTGGTGGTGACCGCAATGGCGGAAGGGAGACATGCGGCGCAGGGGATACTGGACTGGCTTGGGGTTAACGCCCCAAAACATCATTAAACCGGCGGGCGACAAAGCGGGATTCACGGCGTAGTATAGGACGACTCATTGTGCTGTGGAGCCCGTATGACCCTGAAAATTGACGTTATCAAAGACAAAATTCTCTCTGAAAACTACTTTGTCCTGCGTAACATCACCTATGACCTTACGCGTAACAACGGTGAGGTGATCCGCCACAAACGCGAGGTCTACGACCGCGGCAACGGGGCAACCATTCTGCTCTATAACCGTGAAAAGCAGAGCGTGGTGCTGATCCGTCAGTTCAGGGTGGCGACATGGGTTAATGGCAACCCTGACGGACGTCTGATTGAAACCTGCGCGGGCCTGCTCGATGATGATGAGCCGGAAGTTTGTATCCGCAAAGAGGCCGTGGAAGAGACCGGCTTCGAAGTGGGCGAGGTCAAAAAGGTCTTCGAGCTGTTTATGTCGCCGGGCGGCGTAACGGAAATTGTGCATTTCTTCATCGCGGAATACAGCGACGCGCAGCGCACTCACCGGGGCGGTGGCGTGGAGGATGAAGATATCGAAGTGCTGGAGCTTCCTTTTGTCCGGGCGCTGGAAATGATGCGTTCAGGCGAAATCAGGGATGGTAAAGCGGTGATATTACTGCAGTATTTACAGACAACCGGGCTGATGAACACCACTTTCGAACGGATATAGCCTGTTTTTCGGGTATATCTGATAAATCCGATTGAGCAACCCCGGCGGGAACACGAAGATACTGCCCAGTTAAGCGTTTTCGTTCCGGGATTGTGTCATTCATGCGCTACAGCGTCTTTTTGTTTTACCTGTTTTGTGTGCTCCTCGCGCCGCAGGTGCGGGCTGCACCTGCCCAGCAAGCCTTCTCCGACTGGCAGGTAACCTGCAATAACCAGAATTTTTGCCTCGCACGCAATACCGGTGAACACCGTGGTCTGGTCATGACGCTCACCCGTAGCGCCGGGGCGAAAACGGACGCCACGCTGCGTATCGATCTCGGCGGCCTTGGTGCGCCCTCGGTCAAAGAGCCAGAGATTGCCCCCCGGCTGCTGCTGGATAACGTTCCCCTGAAGCTGGACAAACAGCGCTGGCAGCTCACGCCCTGGCATCTTAAAACGGACGATGCGGCTACCATCACCGCCTTTCTGAAAAACATCCAGGAAGGGAAGGCCCTGACCCTGCGCGACGGTAAGCAAGTTATTTCGCTGAGCGGTCTGAAAGCCGCGCTGCTGTTCATTGATGCGCAGCAAAAGCGCGTCGGCAGTGAAACCGCGTGGATCAAGAAAGGTGACGATCCGCCGTTGAGCGTTCCGCCTGCTCCTGCCCTTAAAAAGGTGGCGGTCGTCAACCCGACCCCGACGCCGCTCTCCCACGCCGAACTGAACGACCTGCTGGACTATGGTACCGGACGGATGAACACCAGCCAGTGCTCGCTGGATCCTAACCGCCGGGAAGTGCGCGTCACCGCGTTAACCGATGACAAAGCGCTGCTGATCGTCAGCTGCGAGGCGGGGGCCTATAACACGGTCGATCTGGCGTGGCTGGTATCGCGTAAAAAACCGTTCACCGCGCGCAGCGTCAGGCTGCGTCTGCCGTTTACGCCGTCAGGCGACGGGAGCGAAATGGAGTTGATGAACGCCAGCTTCGATGAAAAGACGCGCGAGCTGACAACGCTCGCGCTGGGGCGCGGTTTGGGCGATTGCGGGATCCAGACGCGCTGGCGTTTTGACGGCCAGCGCTTCCGCCTGGTGCGCTACGCCGAGGAACCCAGCTGCGACAACTGGAACGGGCCAGATGCCTGGCCCACGCTGTGGATCACGCGGTAAAGCATTAAAGCACGCTCAGCGCCTTCTCCACCACGTTCTCAACGGTAAAGCCGAAGTACGGGAACAGCTTATCGGCAGGGGCGGATTCACCGTAACCCCGCATGCCGACAATCGCCCCTTTGAGCCCGACATACTTGTACCAGTAGTCGGCAATACCGGCTTCCACCGCTACGCGAGCCGCAACGCTGGACGGCAGGACCGATTCCCGGTACGCCTCGTCCTGAGCGTCAAAAATATCCGTTGAGGGCAGGGACACCACGCGCACCGCGTGTCCTTCGGCAGTCAGTTTCTCCGCCGCTTTCACCGTAATTTCCACCTCGGACCCGGTCGCAATCAGGATCACGTCCGGCTTGCCGCCGCTGTCCTTCAGGATGTAGCCGCCGCGGGCGATGTTTTTCACCTGCTCCGGGGTTCGCTCAATCTGCGCCAGGTTCTGGCGTGACAGAATCAGTGCCGTTGGGCCATTATGGCGTTCCACCGCCAGCTTCCAGCCCACCGCCGCTTCGACCTGATCGCACGGACGCCAGGTGCTGAAGTTGGGCGTTAAGCGCAGGCTCGCCAGCTGTTCAACCGCCTGGTGCGTAGGCCCGTCTTCCCCGAGCCCGATGGAGTCGTGGGTATAGACCATAATCTGCCGCGCCTTCATTAAGGCCGCCATGCGCGCCGCGTTACGGGCATACTCGACGAACATCAGGAAGGTGGCGGTGTACGGCACAAACCCGCCGTGATGGGCGATGCCGTTGGCAATCGCGGTCATCCCGAACTCGCGCACGCCATAGTGGATGTAGTTCCCGGCGATGTCCTCTTTCAGCGATTTTGATCCCGACCAGATGGTCAGGTTGCTGGGCGCCAGATCCGCCGAGCCGCCGAGCAGTTCGGGCAGGAGAGGGCCGATTGCGTTCAGGGTATTTTGCGACGCCTTGCGGGTGGCGATTTTCGCCGGATTGGACTGCAGGTTTTCAATCAGCGCCTGGGTTTTATCGTCCCAGTCCTCCGGCAGGCCGCCGCTCATGCGGCGGGAAAACTCGGCGGCGAGATCCGGGTGCGCTTTTTTGTAGGCGGCAAACTTCTCGTTCCAGGACTGCTGGGCCTTTTCACCCGCCTCACGGGCATCCCAGGCTCTGTAGATCTCTTTCGGGATCTCAAACGGCGGATGTTTCCACCCCAGCTTCTGCCGGGTCAGCGCGACTTCCTCCTCGCCCAGCGCCGCGCCGTGCGCCTCCTCTTTGCCCGCCTTGTTCGGCGAGCCGAAGCCGATCACCGTGCGGCAGATAATCAGCGACGGTTTGTCCTTCACGCTCTGCGCTTCCTGAATCGCTTTTTTCACCGCCTCAGGATCGTGGCCGTCGATCTCGTGCACCACGTGCCAGTGGTAGGCTTCAAAGCGTTTTGCCGTGTCGTCGGTAAACCAGCCTTCGGTCTCCCCGTCGATGGAGATGCCGTTGTGATCGTAGAAGCCAATCAGCTTGCCGAGCCCCAGCGTGCCCGCCAGGGAGCAGACCTCGTGGGAGATCCCCTCCATCAGGCAGCCGTCGCCCATAAACACGTAGGTGTAGTGGTCGACAATCTCGTGGTCCGGCTGGTTAAACTGTGCCGCCAGCGTGCGTTCGGCAATCGCCAGCCCAACCGCATTGGCCAGCCCCTGACCGAGTGGCCCGGTCGTCGTTTCCACGCCCGGCGTATAGCCAATTTCCGGGTGCCCCGGCGTTTTGGAGTGCAGCTGGCGGAAGTTTTTCAGCTCCTCAAGCGGCAGATCGTAGCCGGAAAGGTGCAGCAGGCTGTAGAGCAGCATTGAGGCGTGACCGTTGGAGAGAATAAAGCGGTCGCGATCGTACCAGGTAGGGTCATTGGGGTTGTGCTTCAGAAAGTCGTTCCACAGCACTTCGGCAATATCAGCCATGCCCATCGGCGCGCCGGGGTGGCCGGAATTGGCTTTTTGCACGGCATCCATGCTGAGGGCGCGAATGGCATTGGCTAGCTCTTTACGGGACATAGTTCACTCCGTGGCAAGGTTAAAGTTTGGCGGCGAGAAGATCTTCAAGTTTGCGCTGGTCGACGGCGAACTGGCGGATGCCGTCCGCCAGTTTTTCCACGGCCATGGCGTCCTGATTGTGCTCCCAGCGGAACTCCGCTTCGGTCATGGCTTTCGGTTTTGGCAGAACGGTGGAGGTCGGCACCAGCTTGCGGATCACCGTTTCATCTTTGTCCTGTAGCTCCTGGAGCAGGTTAGGGGAGATGGTCAGACGGTCGCAGCCTGCCAGGGCGAGGATCTGCTCGGTACGGCGGAAGCTGGCCCCCATCACGATGGTTTCGTAGCGGTGCTGTTTGTAGTAGTCGTAGATATTACGGACCGATTTCACGCCCGGATCCTCAT
This sequence comes from Enterobacter sp. E14S, assembly GCF_055666685.1. Classification (NCBI taxonomy): domain Bacteria; kingdom Pseudomonadati; phylum Pseudomonadota; class Gammaproteobacteria; order Enterobacterales; family Enterobacteriaceae; genus Enterobacter; species Enterobacter sp. E14S. Next base: position 149,151 of record NZ_JBVODQ010000002.1, read on the forward strand.
CCACCACGTACGGAACCATCGGCTGTTTCGCCTGATACCAGTCGTAGATGCGCCCGACAAACGGCGAGACGAGGAACACGCCCGCTTCAGCGCAGGCGCGTGCCTGGGCAAACGAGAACAGCAGCGTCAGGTTGCAGTGGATACCTTCTTTTTCCAGCACCTCTGCCGCGCGGATGCCTTCCCAGGTGGAGGCCAGCTTGATCAGAATGCGTGATTTATCGATCCCCTGCTCCTCGTACAGTTCCACCAGGCGACGCGCCTTATTAATGCTCTTTTCTTTATCGAACGAGAGGCGGGCGTCGACTTCGGTCGAGACGCGGCCCGGGATGCTTTTAAGAATTTCCGCACCAAAATTAACCGCCAGCTTATCGCTGGCTTCGGCGACCTGCTGCTCCTGCGTTTTCCCGCGCTGTTTACCGTAGGCAATGGCGTCATCAATCAGATGGCTAAAATGGGCAAGCCCTGCAGCTTTGAGCAGTAGCGAAGGGTTAGTGGTCGCGTCCTCCGGCTGATAGTGGCGAATCGACTCGATATCGCCGCTGTCTGCAACCACGGTGGTGAATTTTTTGATGCCGTCTAGCTGGTTCATAAATAATTACTCCTTGGAAATAAAAGAGTTAGATGAGTGCGTTAGTTCACACTTCTGGAAAAATCATGATGGACTTAACAAAAAAGCATAGCAGACGGGGGAGGCATTGCTTTTGAGACGGGTAACATGGCTGTTATAAATTGATAACAATTTTTAATGTGTGATGGTGAGAGTTTGGCTGCCTTCAAAGTTTAGGAGGCGGCCTGAGGCGATACTAGGCGGCACACCAGGGTGTGCATCAGGATCGCTTACGTCACCCTTTTGACCGATACGTGAAAGGAAAAATAAGATGGATGAGCAGTTGAAACAGAGTGCCCTCGATTTTCACGAGTTCCCTGTCCCGGGCAAAATCCAGGTCTCCCCAACCAAGCCGCTGGCAACCCAGCGCGATCTGGCGCTGGCCTATTCGCCGGGCGTCGCAGCCCCCTGTCTGGAAATCGAAAAAGACCCGCTGGCGGCCTACAAATACACCGCGCGCGGCAATCTTGTCGCCGTGATCTCTAACGGCACGGCGGTGCTGGGGCTGGGCAACATCGGCGCGCTGGCCGGTAAGCCGGTGATGGAAGGGAAAGGGGTACTGTTCAAGAAATTCGCCGGTATCGACGTGTTCGATATCGAGGTGGATGAACTCGATCCTGACAAATTTATCAACGTGGTGGCCGCGCTGGAGCCGACATTCGGCGGCATCAACCTGGAAGACATCAAAGCGCCGGAATGTTTCTATATCGAGCAGAAGCTGCGCGAGCGTATGAACATTCCCGTGTTCCATGATGACCAGCACGGAACCGCGATTATCAGCACCGCCGCAATTCTCAACGGCCTGCGCGTGGTAGAGAAAAATCTCTCCGACGTGCGCATGGTGGTCTCTGGCGCGGGCGCCGCGGCCATCGCCTGTATGAACCTGCTGGTGGCGCTGGGTATGCAGAAACACAACATTGTGGTCTGCGACTCCAAGGGCGTTATCTATAAAGACCGCGAGCCGAACATGGCGGAAACCAAAGCGGCGTACGCGGTCGACGACGACGGTAAGCGTACCCTGGACGACGTGATTGACGGCGCGGATATCTTCCTCGGCTGCTCGGGTCCGAAAGTACTGACCCAGGAGATGGTGAAGAAGATGGCGCGTGCGCCAATGATCCTGGCCCTGGCGAACCCGGAACCGGAAATCCTGCCGCCGCTGGCGAAAGCGGTGCGCGAAGACGCCATCATCTGTACCGGCCGTTCGGACTACCCGAACCAGGTCAACAACGTGCTCTGCTTCCCGTTCATCTTCCGCGGCGCGCTGGACGTTGGCGCAACGGCGATCAACGAAGAGATGAAGCTTGCCGCCGTTCACGCCATCGCGGAGCTGGCGCACGCCGAGCAGAGCGAAGTGGTTGCCTCTGCGTACGGCGATCAGGATCTGAGCTTCGGCCCGGACTACATCATTCCAAAACCGTTTGACCCGCGTCTGATTGTTAAGATTGCCCCAGCGGTGGCCAAAGCGGCGATGGACTCCGGCGTGGCGACGCGTCCGATTCACGATTTCGACGCCTACGTCGATAAGCTCACCGAGTTTGTCTATAAAACGAACCTGTTCATGAAGCCGATCTTCTCCCAGGCGCGCGCCGACGCGAAGCGCGTGGTGCTGGCGGAAGGGGAAGAGGCGCGCGTGCTGCACGCCACCCAGGAGCTGATCACCTTAGGCCTGGCGAAGCCGATCCTGATTGGTCGTCCGAGCGTGATCGAGATGCGTATTCAGAAGCTGGGCCTGCAGATTAAGCCGGGCGTCGACTTCGAGATCGTTAACAACGAATCCGATCCGCGCTTCAAAGAGTACTGGAGCGAATACTACGCGATCATGAAGCGCCGGGGGATCACCCAGGAACAGGCGCAGAAAGCGGTGATCAGCAACACGACGGTGATCGGCGCGATCATGGTTCATCGCGGCGAGGCGGACGCGCTGATCTGCGGCACCATCGGCGATTATCACGAGCACTTTAGCGTGGTGCAGGAGATCTTCGGCTATCGCGACGGCGTCCATACCGCCGGGGCGATGAACGCGCTGCTGCTGCCGAGCGGCAACACCTTTATTGCGGACACCTACGTTAACGACGATCCGACCCCGGACGAGCTGGCGGAAATCACGGTGATGGCCGCCGAGACCGTGCGTCGCTTTGGTATCGAGCCGAAGGTGGCGCTGCTGTCGCACTCTAACTTTGGTTCGTCTAAATCCGCGGCGGCCTGCAAAATGCGTCAGACGCTGGAGCTGGTGCGCGAGCGTGCGCCGGAGCTGATGATTGACGGGGAAATGCACGGCGATGCCGCGCTGGTGGAGAGCATCCGTAACGAACGTATGCCGGACAGCCCGCTGAAGGGATCGGCCAACATACTGATTATGCCGAACGTGGAAGCGGCGCGTATCAGCTACAACCTGCTGCGCGTCTCCAGCTCTGAAGGGGTGACCGTAGGGCCGGTACTGATGGGCGTGGCGAAACCGGTGCACGTGTTAACGCCGATTGCCTCCGTGCGCCGTATCGTGAATATGGTGGCGCTGGCGGTGGTTGAGGCGCAGACGCAGCCGCTGTAATTTTTACCCTCACCCTCACCCTCACCCTCACCCTCACCCTCACCCTAACCCTCTCCCTTTGGCAAAGGGCCGGGGTGAGGGGAGGGCTACACCCAGTCCCGAACCTGAATAAACTCACGCAAGGCAGCCTCCGGGCTGCCTTCTTTTGGTTCGTAGCAGTACTCCCAGCGCACCAGCGGCGGCATCGACATCAGAATCGACTCCGTGCGCCCCCCGGTCTGCAGACCGAACAGCGTCCCGCGATCCCATACCAGGTTGAACTCCACGTAGCGCCCGCGGCGGTAAAGCTGGAACTCGCGCTCGCGCACGCCGTAGTCGGTATTTTTACGGCGCTCGACGATGGGCAGATAAGCGTCGGTATACCCTTCGCCTACCGCGCGCATAAAGCTGAACGCGGTATCAAAATCAGGCGCGTTGAGATCGTCAAAGAACAGCCCGCCGATGCCGCGCTGCTCGTCGCGGTGCTTCAGGTAAAAGTAGTCGTCGCACCACTTTTTAAATTTCGGGTAGACGTCTTCGCCAAACGGCAGGCAAAGGTCCGCGCGGTGGTGTGCCAGTGCACGGCATCTTCTTCGAAGCCGTAGTAGGGCGTTAAATCGAAACCGCCGCCGAACCACCAGACCGGGTCGGCGCCTGGTTTTTCCGCAATGAAAAAGCGCACGTTGGCATGGCTGGTGGGCACGAACGGGTTGTGCGGGTGCACTACCAGCGAGACGCCCATCGCCTCGAAGCTGCGGCCCGCGAGTTCAGGACGATGCGCCGTCGCAGACGCGGGCATGGCGTCGCCGTGAACGTGGGAAAAATTCACGCCCGCCTGTTCGAAGATGCCGCCGTTTCGCAGCACCCGGCTGCGCCCGCCGCCTCCGGCCTCTCGCTGCCAGTTATCTTCCTGAAATTCACCGCCGTCTGCGGCAGCCAGTTTCTGGCAGATCTCATCCTGCAGCTGCAGAAGGAAGGTTTTGACCAGTTGAGCATCGGGTTTCATCAACGTTTCCTGGAGTGCGCTTTTTGGTTATCGAACCAGTTGAAGTAACTGATAATGCCGGAGGCGATGGCGTTGGCGATCTTCTGACGAAACGCCGTGGTGCCGAGGAGCCGCTCTTCTTCCGGGTTGGTAATGAAGGACGTTTCCACCAGCACGGACGGTATGGACGGCGATTTCAGGACCACGAACGCCGCCTGCTCGGTGCCTTTGCTGTGCAGACGATGCACTGGCTTAATCTTCTTCAGAATATGCGAGCCGAGCGTCAGGCTGTTTTTAATCGTATCCGTCTGCACGAGGTCGAACAGCACCTGCTGTAGCAGATGATCTTTGTCGGTGGCTTTCTTCCCGGCGACTTCATCCGCCCGGTTTTCGCGGTCGGAGAGGTATTTTGCCATGGCGCTACTGGCGCCACGGTTAGAGAGTGCAAACACCGAGGCGCCGGCCGCAGAAGGGTTGGTAAAGCCGTCGGCGTGAATCGACATAAACAGATCCGCACCGTGCTGGTGGGCGATCTCAACGCGGTCATACAGCGGAATAAAGGTGTCGCCAGAGCGCGTCAGACGGGCGTCAATGCCGTTGCTGCGTAAAATTGCGCGCACATTTTTTGCAATTGCCAGCACGACGTGTTTTTCTTTCGACCCGTTTTTGCCGATGGCGCCGGTATCAATACCGCCGTGGCCCGGGTCGAGCATTACCAGACGCTTCGCGCCCGGCTTTTTGGCTTTCGGTTTGCTGTGTCCGTTACTGGTTTTGAGCGTGCTCTCGTCTTTCGCCTGAGCCTGCTTTGCGATGCCCGTTAACGTTAAGGCCGCCAGCCCCGCTTTGAGAACCTGACGACGCGATGTGAGTGCTTTTAATGGTTTGAATGTGCTCATGCGGCCTGAATACTAAAAAATGGGGTCCTGGTGTTATATCGTATCGTGTTTCCCGTTACGACAGTCCATATTGATAATTGTTTTACTTTTCATTTCAATACGTGACAAAGTGACATTATGCCAAATTTTGGCGAGATTTTCCCCGGTTATTGGCGAAAGGCGAGCTTCACGCCATAATCACTGTTTTTAAACCCGAAAAGGCGGTTAATACCATGGAGATACGCGTTTTTCGCCAGGAAGATTTCGAAGAGGTGATCACCCTTTGGGAGCGCTGCGATCTGCTGCGTCCGTGGAACGATCCGGAAATGGATATCGAACGTAAGGTGAATCACGACGTCAGTCTGTTTCTGGTCGCGGAAGTCAATGGCGAGGTTGTGGGGACGGTCATGGGCGGTTACGACGGCCACCGCGGCTCGGCCTATTATCTGGGCGTCCACCCGGAATACCGTGGCCGCGGCATCGCCAATGCGCTGCTGAACCGGCTCGAGAAGAAGCTGATCGCCCGCGGCTGCCCGAAAATCCAGATCATGGTGCGGGAAGATAACGACGTGGTGCTGGGCATGTATGAGCGTCTGGGCTACGAGCACGCTGACGTGCTGACTCTGGGCAAGCGTTTGATCGAAGATGAAGAGTACTGAGATCCATCCGGCTGACTATGACGCGCAGGGCCGCGTCAGGCTGCCTTTTCTGTTCTGGTGCGTTCTGCTGCTACAGGCCCGCACCTGGGTGCTGTTTGTAATGGCCGGAGCGTCGCGCGGGCAGGGCGACACGCTGCTGAATCTCTTCTATCCCGATCACGATGCCTTCTGGATCGGATTACTGCCGGGCATTCCGGCCGTACTGGCGTTTTTGGTCAGCGGACGGCGGCATCTGATCCCTCGCTTTTGGGGTGCGCTTCGCTGGCTGCTGATCCTTGCCCAAATTGCGCTGCTCTTCTGGCAGCCGGTACTCTGGTGGTACGGTGAACCGCTGACGGGCACCGGCGTTGCGCTGGTGGTTGCCGATATTGTGGCCCTGCTGTGGCTGCTGACCAACCCGCGTCTTCGCGCCTGTTTTGCCCATCAGGATGATTAATCCGGCACTTTTTGCCGATGTCGCACTCCAACAAGCGTTGATTTAACAAGAAAGGACGTTTCAATGAAATCGCTGCGTTTACTTTTATGCGCTCTCCCGCTGGCGTTGACCGGCTGTTCGACGCTCTCCTCCATTAACTGGTCCGCTGCCTATCCGTGGAACTGGTTTGGCTCATCAACGGAAGTCACCGAGCAGGGCGTGGGGAAAATTACCGCCGCGACGGCGCTGGATCAGGACGCTATTCAGGATGCGCTCAGCGGCGATTACCGCCTGCGCAGCGGCATGAAAACGGAGAATGGCAATATTGTTCGCTATTACGAAGCGCTGAAGGGCGACAAGCTGGCGCTGGTGATTAACGGTGACAAAGGCACCGTAAACCGTATCGCTGTAATGGATGACGATATTCCGACGGCGAGCGGTGTGAAGGTGGGTACGCCGTTCAGCGACCTTTATAAGCAGGCCTTTGGCAACTGCACCAGTCTGCCGTCTGACGACAAGGTCGCGGTGGAATGTAAGGCTGAAGGCAGCCAGCACATCAGCTATGTCTTCACCGGAACCTGGAGCGGCCCGGAAGGTCTGATGCCGTCCGACGACACGCTTAAGAGCTGGAAAGTGAGCAAAATACTCTGGAAGCAGTAATTTGCGCCTGAACAAACCGCCTCGCTGAAATCCGGGTATAATAGCCGCCATCAATGCCACGCTGACGTGGCATCTTTATTTCAGGAGGAGCGATGTCTCAGGTTCAGAGCGGCATTTTGCCAGAACATTGCCGCGCGGCGATTTGGATTGAAGCCAATGTTAAAGGGGACGTGGATGCCCTGCGTGCGGCCAGTAAAGCGTTTGTTGATAAGCTGGCCACCTTCCAGGCCAAATTCCCGGAAGCGCACCTCGGCGCCGTTGTTGCCTTTGGCAATAACGTCTGGCGTCAGCTGAGCGGTGGCGAAGGGGCGGAAGAGCTAAAAGACTTCATCCCTTACGGCAAAGGTCTGGCTCCGGCGACCCAGTACGACGTGCTGATTCACATTCTCTCCCTGCGTCACGACGTGAACTTCTCCGTTGCCCAGGCGGCAGTAGCGGCCTTTAGCGACAGCGTTGAGGTGCAGGAAGAGGTTCACGGCTTCCGCTGGGTGGAAGAGCGCGATCTGAGCGGCTTCGTCGACGGCACCGAAAACCCGGCGGGTGAAGAGACGCGTCGTGAAGTCGCGGTAATCAAAGACGGCGTGGACGCGGGCGGCAGCTACGTGTTCGTGCAGCGCTGGGAGCACAACCTCAAGCAGCTTAACCGTATGAGCGTGCACGACCAGGAGATGATGATTGGCCGCACTAAAGAAGCCAACGAAGAGATCGACGGCGACGACCGTCCTGTAACCTCTCACCTGTCCCGCGTTGATCTCAAAGAGGACGGCAAAGGGCTGAAGATTGTTCGCCAGAGCCTGCCGTACGGTACCGCAAGCGGCACGCACGGCCTCTACTTCTGCGCCTACTGCGCGCGCCTGCACAACATTGAGCAGCAGCTGCTGAGCATGTTTGGCGATACCGACGGCAAGCGCGACGCCATGCTGCGCTTCACTAAACCGGTGACCGGCGGCTACTACTTTGCGCCGTCCGTTGAGCGTCTGCTGGCGCCGTAATGTCCTTTCTCCCTCTCCCTGCGGGAGAGGGCTGGGGTGAGGGCATCAGGCCTCACCCTTATTCCCTTTTCTGCTTGTAAATCACCAAACGGTATATAAAACCGTTACTCCTTTCATCCCCGTTATAAATATTATGACTATAAGATAGTCATCACATTTATAAGGGTGCGCAATGGCCGTTACTGTACTGAAAAAAGGAACTCTGGCGCTGGCAGGTTTACTGCTGGTGGCACAGGCGCAGGCGACTGAACTGTTAAACAGTTCGTATGACGTCTCCCGCGAGCTGTTTGCCGCCCTTAATCCACCGTTCGAACAACAGTGGGCAAAAGACAATAACGGCGACAAGCTGACCATCAAGCAGTCCCACGCCGGGTCGTCCAAGCAGGCGCTGGCGATTTTGCAGGGCCTGAAAGCGGATGTGGTGACCTACAACCAGGTGACCGACGTGCAGATCCTGCACGACAAGGGCAAGCTGATCCCGGCTGACTGGCAGAGCCGCCTGCCGAACAACAGCTCGCCGTTCTACTCCACCATGGGCTTCCTGGTGCGTAAGGGCAATCCGAAGAACATCCACGACTGGAGCGACCTGGTGCGTTCCGACGTGAAGCTGATTTTCCCGAACCCAAAAACCTCCGGTAACGCGCGCTACACCTATTTAGCCGCGTGGGGCGCGGCGGACAAGGCTGACGGCAACGACAAAGCCAAAACCGAGCAGTTCATGACCCAGTTCCTGAAAAACGTCGAAGTGTTCGATACCGGCGGCCGCGGCGCGACCACCACCTTCGCCGAACGCGGTCTGGGTGACGTGCTGATCAGCTTTGAATCCGAAGTGAACAATATTCGCAAGCAGTACGAAGCGCAGGGCTTCGAGGTGGTTATCCCGAAAACCAACATCCTGGCCGAGTTCCCGGTAGCGTGGGTGGATAAAAACGTGCAGGCGAACGGCACCGAGAAAGCGGCAAAAGCCTATCTCAACTACCTGTACAGCCCGCAGGCGCAGACCATCATTACCGATTACTACTACCGCGTGAACAACCCGGACGTAATGAACAAGCTGAAAGATAAGTTCCCGCAGACCGATTTGTTCCGCGTGGAAGATCATTTCGGCTCCTGGCCTGATGTGATGAAAACGCATTTTGCCAGCGGCGGTGAGTTAGACAAACTGCTGGCGGCGGGGCGTAAGTAATGTTTGCAGTTTCGACAAAACGCGTGCTGCCGGGCTTTACCTTAAGCCTCGGTACCAGCCTGCTGTTCGTCTGCCTGATCCTGCTGTTGCCGCTCAGCGCGCTGGTGATGCAGCTTGCTCAGATGAGCTGGGCGCAGTACTGGGAGGTCATCACCAACCCGCAGGTGGTGGCGGCCTATAAGGTGACGCTGCTGTCGGCGTTTGTCGCCTCCATTTTTAACGGCGTGTTTGGCCTGCTGATGGCGTGGATTTTAACCCGCTATCGCTTCCCGGGCCGCACGCTGCTTGACGCCCTGATGGATCTGCCGTTTGCGCTGCCGACGGCAGTGGCAGGCTTAACCCTCGCGTCGCTCTTCTCCGTGAACGGGCTGTACGGCGAGTGGCTGGCGAAATTTGACATCAAAGTGACCTACACCTGGCTCGGTATCGCGGTGGCGATGGCCTTTACCAGCATCCCGTTTGTGGTCCGTACCGTGCAGCCGGTGCTGGAAGAGTTGGGTCCGGAATACGAAGAAGCGGCGGAAACGCTGGGCGCCACGCGCTGGCAGAGCTTCCGCAAGGTGGTTCTGCCGGAGCTCTCTCCGGCGCTGATGGCGGGCGTCGCGCTGTCGTTTACCCGCAGCCTCGGTGAGTTCGGCGCGGTGATTTTTATTGCCGGGAACATCGCCTGGAAAACAGAAGTCACCTCGCTGATGATTTTCATCCGTTTGCAGGAGTTTGATTATCCGGCGGCGAGCGCGATTGCCTCGGTGATCCTGGCGGCGTCGCTGCTGCTGCTGTACTCGATTAACACTCTGCAAAGTCGCTTTGGTCGACGTGTGGTAGGTCACTGATGGCGGAAGTTACGCAATTGAAGCGATACGATGCACCCCGCATCAACTGGGGTAAATGGTTTCTGATTGGGGCGGGCGTGCTGGTTTCCGCCCTCATTCTCGTCGTGCCGACGGTTTATATCTTCGTTCAGGCGTTCAGCAAGGGCCTGATGCCCGCGCTGGAAAATCTGGCGAACCCGGATATGCTGCATGCCATCTGGCTGACCGTGCTGATTGCGCTGATCACCGTGCCGGTGAACCTCGTGTTCGGGACCCTGTTGGCCTGGCTGGTGACCCGCTTTAACTTCCCGGGACGTCAGCTGCTGCTGACCCTGCTGGACATTCCTTTCGCCGTATCGCCGGTGGTGGCGGGTCTGGTGTACCTGCTCTTTTACGGCTCCAACGGCCCATTGGGCGGCTGGCTGGATGAGCATAACCTGCAGATCATGTTTGCCTGGCCGGGCATGGTGCTGGTCACCATCTTCGTGACCTGTCCGTTTGTGGTGCGTGAGCTGGTGCCGGTGATGTTAAGCCAGGGGAGCAACGAAGACGAAGCGGCGGTGCTGCTGGGCGCGTCTGGGTGGCAGATGTTCCGTCGCGTGACGCTGCCAAATATCCGCTGGGCGCTGCTTTACGGCGTGGTGCTGACCAACGCCCGCGCGATTGGTGAGTTTGGTGCCGTGTCCGTCGTCTCCGGCTCTATCCGGGGGGAAACCCTGTCGCTGCCGCTCCAGATTGAGCTGTTGCAGCAGGACTACAACACCATCGGCTCGTTTACTGCCGCAGCGTTGCTGACGCTGATGGCCATCTTGACCCTGTTTTTGAAGAGTGTGGTGCAGTGGCGTTTAGAAAATCAGGAAAAACGTCAGCATCAGGAGGGAAATCATGAGCATTGAGATTGCCAATATTAAGAAGTCTTTTGGTCGCACCCAGGTGCTGAATGATATCTCGCTGGATATCCCTTCCGGACAAATGGTGGCGCTGCTGGGGCCGTCTGGCTCGGGTAAAACCACGCTGCTGCGTATTATCGCCGGGCTTGAGCATCAGACCAGCGGGCACATCCGCTTTCACGGCACCGACGTGAGCCGCCTGCATGCCCGCGATCGTAAAGTAGGTTTTGTGTTCCAGCATTACGCGCTGTTCCGCCACATGACCGTGTTCGACAACATTGCGTTTGGCCTGACGGTGCTGCCGCGTCGCGAGCGTCCAAATGCAGCGGCTATCAAAGCCAAAGTGACCAAACTGCTGGAGATGGTGCAGCTTGCGCATCTGGCGGACCGTTTTCCGGCCCAGCTTTCCGGCGGTCAGAAGCAGCGCGTGGCGCTGGCGCGCGCGCTGGCCGTTGAGCCGCAAATCCTGCTGCTGGATGAACCTTTCGGCGCGCTGGACGCGCAGGTGCGTAAAGAGCTGCGCCGCTGGCTGCGCCAGCTGCATGAAGAGCTGAAATTCACCAGCGTCTTCGTGACCCACGATCAGGAAGAGGCGATGGAAGTCGCGGATCGCGTGGTGGTCATGAGCCAGGGCAACATTGAGCAGGTTGACGAGCCGGAGCAGCTCTGGCGCGAACCGGCGACCCGCTTCGTGCTGGAGTTTATGGGCGAGGTAAACCGTCTTCAGGGCACTATTCGCGGCGGCCAGTTCCACGTTGGCGCGCACCGCTGGCCGCTGGGCTATACCTCCGCGCATCAGGGGCCGGTCGATCTGTTCCTGCGTCCGTGGGAAGTGGACGTGAGCCGCCGAACCAGCCTGGATTCACCGCTGCCGGTGCAGGTGCTGGAAGCTAGCCCTAAAGGTCACTACACCCAATTGGTGGTACAGCCGCTGGGCTGGTATACCGAGCCGCTGACCGTGGTGATGCGCGACGACGTGCCGCCGCACCGGGGCGAGCGCCTGTTTGTTGGGCTGCAGCACGCCCGTATTTATCACGGGAAGGAGCGCATCGAGACGCGCGAGGATATTGCTCTGGCGGAGTCAGCCTGATAGGTTAGGATTACGTAGTTTTGCCGGGTGGCGCTGCGCTTACCCGGCCTACAATATGACGTCTGTAGGCCCGGTAAGCGAAGCGCCACCGGGCTTTTTATTGGACAGCGATCATGAATACATTAGAACACACCATCGGCAACACTCCTCTGGTCAAGCTTCAGCGCATGGGGCCGGACAACGGCAGTGAAATCTGGGTCAAACTCGAAGGCAATAACCCGGCGGGGTCGGTGAAAGACCGCGCGGCGCTGTCGATGATTGTCCAGGCCGAAAAGCGCGGAGAAATTAAGCCTGGCGACGTGCTGATTGAGGCCACCAGCGGCAACACCGGTATCGCCCTGGCGATGATCGCCGCGCTGAAAGGCTACCGCATGAAGCTGCTGATGCCGGACAACATGAGCCAGGAGCGCCGCGCCGCGATGCGTGCCTACGGGGCCGAGCTGATTCTGGTGACCAAAGAGCAGGGAATGGAAGGCGCGCGCGACCTGGCGTTAGAAATGGCCGAGCGCGGCGAAGGTAAGCTGCTCGATCAGTTCAACAATCCGGACAACCCTTACGCGCACTACACCACCACCGGCCCGGAAATCTGGCAGCAAACCGACGGGCGTATCACCCATTTTGTCTCCAGCATGGGCACCACCGGTACCATTACCGGGGTATCGCGTTTTCTGCGCGAGCAGGAAAAAGCCGTCACCATCGTTGGCCTCCAGCCGGAAGAGGGGAGCAGCATTCCGGGTATTCGCCGCTGGCCGGCGGAGTATATGCCCGGCATCTTTAATGCGCAGCTGGTGGACCAGGTGCTGGATCTTCACCAGCGCGAGGCGGAAAATACCATGCGTGAGCTGGCCGTGCGCGAAGGTATCTTCTGCGGCGTCAGTTCGGGCGGCGCGGTAGCGGGTGCGATTCGGGTAGCGCAGGCAAACCCGGGGGCGGTAATAGTTGCGATTATTTGCGATCGCGGCGATCGCTATCTGTCTACCGGCGTCTTTGGTGAAGAGAGTTATTCGCAGGGGGCGGGGATTTAAGCGTCATGGAGATGATTCTATTCCGGGATAATACCCGGGCGCAGCAAACCGACATTGTCGCCGTGCAGTCGCAGGTGGTTTACGGCAGCGTGGGGAACAGTATTGCGGTACCGAATATTCGTACCCACAGGCTGAACGTTACCGCCGTGCCGACGGTACTGTTTAGCAACACGCCGCACTACGACACGTTTTATGGTGGGGTGATCCCCGACGAGTGGTTCAGCGGCTATCTAAAGGCGCTGGAAGAGCGCGAGATCCTGCGCGAGCTTAAAGCGGTCACCACCGGCTATATGGGCAGCGCCAGCCAGATCGTCCTGCTGGCTCAATGGCTGAAGGCGGTCAAAGCGCAGCATCCTGACCTGCTGGTGCTGGTCGACCCGGTTATCGGAGATATCGACAGCGGTATGTACGTGAAGCCTGAGATCCCGCAGGCGTATCGGGAACACCTGCTGCCGCTGGCGCAGGGGATTACGCCGAACGTCTATGAGCTGGAAGTGTTAAGCGGCAAACCGTGCCGTACGCCGGAAAGCGCCATCGCGGCGGCGCAGGGACTGCTCTCCGATAGCCTGAAATGGGTGGCGATCACCAGCGCGCCGGTGGCCGATGACCCGGAAAACATCCACGTGGTGTTGGTGACGAATGAAGGCGTGACCGTCAGCGCGCATCCGCGCGTAGAAACCGATCTGAAAGGGACGGGCGACCTGTTCTGTTCAGAACTGGTGAGCGGAATTGTTGAGGGGAAAACCGTTGCCGATGCCATTCGCATGGCCGGCGATCGGGTGACTGACGTGATGCTCTATACCCAGTCGAAAGGCTACGACGAGCTTATCCTACCGGCATAAACAAAAATGGCGCCCGAAGGCGCCATTTTTCTGTGCGGCAAGAATTACTTCTTGATGCGGATAACCGGGGTTTCACCCACGGTGACGCTGCCAGACAGTTTGATCAGTTCTTTGATTTCGTCCATGTTGGAGATAACAACCGGCGTCAGGGTAGACTTGGCTTTTTCTTCCAGCAGTGGCAGATCGAATTCAATTACCGGGTCGCCAACTTTAACACGCTGGCCTTCTTCCGCGATACGTTTGAAGCCTTCGCCTTTCAGTTCAACGGTGTCGATACCGAAGTGAACGAACAGTTCGATACCGCTATCAGATTCGATAGAGAACGCATGGTTGGTTTCAAAAATTTTACCGATGGTGCCGTCAACTGGAGCAACCATTTTGTTGCCAGTTGGTTTGATAGCAATGCCATCACCAACGATTTTCTCAGCAAACACTACATCCGGCACGTCTTCGATGTTGACGATCTCGCCGGAGAGCGGAGCAACAATCTCAATAGTTCCGGAGTCTTTCTTATCATCAGAAACCAGAGATTTCAGTTTATCGAACAAACCCATGATCTTCTCCTAAGCAGTAATTTGGGCCGCATCTCGTGGATTAGCAGATTGTTTTTTCTTCAATGAACTTGTTAACCAGCGTCATTAACTCGTCCGTTGTCGGTTGAGCAAGAGCCTGCTCTGCTAACACCTTCGCATCTTCGAAGTTCGTGTTACGGATAATCTTCTTAATGCGCGGGATGGAAATGGCGCTCATAGAGAATTCGTCCAGACCCATACCCAGCAACAGAAGTGTAGCACGTTCGTCGCCTGCAAGCTCACCACACATGCCAGTCCATTTACCTTCTGCATGAGAAGCATCAATAACTTGCTTGATCAAGTTCAGTACGGACGGTGACATTGGCTGGTAGAGATGTGAAATCATATCATTACCACGGTCAACTGCCAGGGTGTACTGCGTTAAATCATTGGTGCCGATACTAAAGAAATCAACTTCTTTGGCTAAATGACGCGCAATGGTCGCCGCCGCAGGTGTTTCCACCATCACGCCGATCTCGATTGACTCGTCAAACGCTTTACCTTCGTCGCGCAGTTCCTGTTTGTAGATTTCGATCTCTTTCTTCAGTGCACGCACTTCTTCAACAGAGATGATCATCGGGAACATGATGCGCAGTTTACCGAAAGCAGAGGCACGCAGGATCGCGCGAACCTGGTCACGCAGGATCTCTTTACGATCCATCGCGATACGGATTGCACGCCAGCCCAGGAACGGGTTCTCTTCTTTCGGGAAGTTCATGTACGGCAGCTCTTTGTCGCCGCCGATGTCCATGGTACGGACGATAACCGCCTGAGAGCCACACGCTTCAGCCACGGCTTTATAAGCAGCAAACTGCTCTTCTTCCGTTGGCAGCGCGTCGCGGTCCATGAACAGGAATTCTGTACGATAGAGACCGACGCCTTCCGCACCGTTGCGCTCAGCGCCATCAACGTCGCGGACGGTACCGATGTTTGCGCACACTTCGACCTGATGGCCGTCCAGGGTGATGGCTGGCAGGTCTTTCAGCTTAGCGAGTTCCGCTTTTTCAGTCGCAACCTGCTCCTGAACCGCGCGCAGTTTATCGATCTCTTCATTGGTTGGGTTAACGTAAACCAGATTGTTTACGGCATCCAGAATCAGATAGTCGCCGTTTTTCACCTGAGAGGTGACGCTACCGGTACCCACGATGGCAGGCAGTTCCAGAGAGCGCGCCATGATAGAGGTGTGCGAGGTACGGCCACCCGCGTCGGTGATGAAACCGAGGACCTTTTTCAGGTTCAGCTGTGCAGTTTCAGACGGGGTGAGGTCAGCGGCAACCAGGATCACTTCATCCTGAATCGCGCTCAGATCGATGATGGCCAGACCCAGGATGTTGCGCAGCAGGCGCTTACCGATGTCACGTACGTCAGCCGCACGCTCTTTCAGGTATTCATCATCCAGTTCTTCCAGGGCAGTTGCCTGACCTTCGATAACTTCATGCGCAGCCGCGTCGGCCGTCATGCCTTTATCTTTAATCAGGGCTATGATTTCCTGCTCCAGCTCCTCATCTTCGAGCAGCATGATGTGCCCTTCGAAGATGGCTTCTTTTTCTTCACCGAAAGTTTCGCCAGCTTTAGTTTTGATTGCTTCCAGTTGCGCAGATGCCTTGGCACGACCGCTCAGAAAACGTTCAACTTCCTGATCAACCTTGTCGGCAGAAATTTTTTTCCGGTCGATGACGATCTCGTCTTCTTTCAGCAGCAGTGCTTTGCCGAAAGCGATACCCGGGGATGCTAAAATGCCTGAAATCATAACCCTACCTTACTTGTGACTGATATTTAAAAGAACCCGGAAACTTACTCGAGCTCAGCCATCAGTTTTACCAGATGCTCAACTGCTTTCTGCTCGTCTTCACCTTCTGCAGAGATGGTGACAACGGTGCCCTGAGTCAGGCCCAGAGTCTGCAGTTTGAACAGGCTTTTTGCGCTCGCGCTTTTGCCGTTGGAAGTCACAGTGATTTCAGAAGTGAAGCCTTTTGCTTCTTTAACAAACTGAGCAGCAGGGCGGGTGTGCAGACCGTTCGGAGCGGTAATGGTAACTTCTTGCTGGAACATTGTATTTCCCCAACTTATAGGTTTAGTGTTGTGGAACTAAAGTCTAGCCTGGCGACTGAACTTTAGCCTGTATTGTTAGCGCTGACGTTTCGATCGTCATTAAACATTATGCAGCGAAAGCAAGACTTGAACCAAATCATAAAATCGATTCAGCAAGGCTATTTCATTCACCGATTAATTTCACGCATCAAAATAATTGCTGGTTTAAATACCAGACCCAACGGGGTGAAGCAATGCCAGGAGGGGCAAAAGTTTGAAGCAGGCCACAAAAAAGCACCTGAAAAGGTGCTTTTTTACGCGTTATTAACATGCTGGCACTACTGTTGCAGCTCTTTTTCGGTAAACAGATCGGCAAACAGTGCGGTGCTCAAGTAACGCTCGCCCGAAGAAGGAAGGATAACCACAATATTCTTGTTGGTAAAGGCTTCATCTTCCTGAAGCTTGAGCGCTGCCGCAACGGCCGCACCGGAAGAGATACCCGCCAGAATGCCTTCTTCATCCATCAGGCGACGCGCGGTAGAAATGGCTTCTTCGTTAGTGATGGTTACCACTTTATCGATCAGCTTCAGATCCAGGTTGCCCGGAATGAAGCCTGCGCCAATACCCTGAATTTTATGCGGGCCTGGTTTAAGCTCTTCACCCGCCAGTGCCTGGGTGATAACCGGTGAGTCAGTTGGCTCAACGGCAACGGTGATCAGGTCTTTTTTACCCTTTGTGCCTTTAATATAGCGTGACACACCGGTCAGCGTACCGCCGGTACCTACGCCGGAGATAAAGACGTCAACCTGGCCGTCGGTATCTTCCCAGATTTCCGGACCGGTGGTCTTCTCGTGAATTTCCGGGTTAGCCGGGTTGCTGAACTGCTGAAGCAGCAGATATTTCGCCGGATCGCTGGCCACAATCTCTTCAGCTTTCTGAATGGCACCCTTCATGCCCTTCGCGCCTTCGGTCAGCACCAGGTTCGCGCCCAGCGCTTTGAGCAGCTTACGACGCTCAATGCTCATGGTTTCTGGCATGGTCAGCGTCAGCTTGTAGCCACGCGCGGCGGCCACATAGGCCAGAGCGATACCGGTGTTACCGCTGGTCGGTTCCACCAGCTCAACGCCAGGCTTCAGTACGCCACGTTTTTCAGCATCCCAAATCATGTTTGCACCGATACGGCATTTTACGCTGAAGCTCGGGTTACGTGATTCGACCTTCGCCAGAATGCGTCCATTACCGATACGGTTCAGTCGAACCAGGGGCGTATGACCGATAGTCAGCGAGTTGTCTTCATAAATCTTACTCATGGCCTGTCCTTAACTGTATGAAATTGGGATACCGACCCAGCATACCTGTTGAGCAGGTAGGGGGAAGTAAGGAATTCGCATATCTATATACTGCAAGGAAATAATGGGGATCAGTATGGAATAAGGGGCGGCATAAGCCACCCCTGCTTTACACATTTTTGCATTATTTCCATAACGCGTGCTTAGCACGGTAGCAGTCGACCCACATCGCCGTCGCGCCGCAGACGGCGACGGGCATGATGAACAGATTCAGGAAGGGAATCATGGTGAACAGGCTGGTCAGCGCGCCAAACTGCATATTGGCGACCTTCTGGCTGCGCAGGGCGGTGCGCATCTCTTTAAACGGCACCTTGTGGTTATCGAACGGATAGTCGCAGTACTGGATGGCCAGCATCCAGGCGCTGAACAGGAACCACAGCACTGGTGCCACCGTCTGGCCAATGCCTGGCACAAAATAGAGGATAAGCAGCACGACCGCGCGGGGCAGGTACCAGGCAAACTTCTGCCACTCGCGCTTCATAATGCGTGGCAGGTCTTTCATGATCCCCAGCACGCCCGTGTCCGGCGGCGTCGCACCGGTAAGCCGCGCTTCCAGCTGTTCCGCCAGCAGACCGTTGAACGGTGCGGCTATCCAGTTGGCAATCGTCGAAAAGAAGTACCCAAACACCAGCAGCACGGAGATCACCGCCACCGGCCAGAGCAGGTAGTTAAGCCACTGCAGCCAGTCCGGCACGTAACTCATCAGCGACGGGATCCAGCTCTCCAGCTTTGTGAATAGCCACCAGAACGCGCCGCCCATCAGAATAATGTTGATCAACAACGGCAGAATCACGAAGCGTCGAATCCCCGGCAGGGAGACCAGTTTCCAGCCCTGAGAAAAATACCAGACGCCGCTGCGCGGGGGAGAAGAAGATGTTGAAACCATAGCCAGGCTGTACTCCTTTTTACACAACCAGTGGAATTGCCCGCCTATATTATCCACTTACGGAGCAATGACCAGTTCGGAAATGTTCGAAAAACCAGCAAAAAGCACGATTTCCTTCATCTTTATGCTGTGAATGCTCTGCACACACTTGCACTTGACGTAAACGGCAAATACTCTTAGTGAGTAAATGTTTGCCGTGGTGGCAAGGTGTTAGAACAACAGAGAATATAATGATGCAGGATTTGCGTCTGATATTAATCATTGTTGGCGCGATCGCCATAATCGCTTTACTGGTACATGGTTTCTGGACCAGCCGTAAAGAGCGTTCCTCGATGTTTCGCGATCGCCCACTGAAGCGCATGAAGTCCAGTCGTGACGACGATGACAGTGAAGATGACATCGACGGCAGCGATGACGACGGCGTGGGTGAAGTTCGTGTTCATCGGGTCAATACTGCGCCCGGCGCAGGCCATGGGGAGCATGAAGCGCCTCGTCCTTCGCAGCACCAGTATCAACCGCCGTATGCTTCTGCACAGCCGCGCCAGTCAGCGCCGCAGCCTGTGGAAGAACCGGTGCGCCAGCCGCCGCAACAGCCTGTCTATCAGCAGCCTGCTGCGCCACAGCCGGTTCAACAGCAACCGGTGCAGCAGCCCGTGCAGCAACAGCCTGCTCAACCGGTACAACAACCGCAGCAGCCTGTTCACGTACAGCCTGCGCCTCAGCCTGCTCCACACGTTGAGCCTGAGCCCGTTGCAGAACCAGAGCCGGTTGTTGAAAAACCGCAGCGTAAAGAAGCGGTGATCATCATGAACGTGGCCGCGCATCACGGCAGCCATCTTAACGGTGACGTGCTGCTCAACAGTATTCAACAGGCAGGATTCAAGTTTGGCGATATGAACATTTTCCATCGTCACCTGAGCCCTGACGGTAGCGGCCCGGCGCTGTTCAGCCTTGCCAACATGGTTAACCCTGGCACCTTTGATCCGGAAATGACCGGTGATTTCGTGACCCCGGGCGTCACTATCTTTATGCAGGTGCCTTCTTACGGCGATGAACTGCAAAACTTTAAGCTGATGCTGCAGTCCGCTCAGCACATCGCTGACGAAGTCGGCGGTGTGGTGCTCGACGATCAGCGTCGAATGATGACCCCGCAGAAGCTGCGCGAATATCAGGACCGCATCCGCGAAGTTAAGGAAGCTAACGCGTAATAGTCGCGCTTACTTCAACTCCTCCTCAACCCCCGCCTGTCGGGGGTTTTTTCTCATTGATGGTGCGATATGGACTCAATCGAACAACAACTCACTGAACTGCGAACCACGCTTCGCCATCATGAATACCTCTATCATGTTATGGACGCGCCGGAAGTCCCGGATGCCGAATATGACCGCCTGATGCGCGAGCTGCGCGAATTAGAGGCGCAGCATCCGGAGCTTATCACGCCGGATTCCCCCACCCAGCGCGTCGGCGCTGAGCCGCTTGGCGCTTTCAGCCAGGTGCGCCATGAGGTGCCGATGCTGTCGCTGGATAACGTATTTGATGAAGAGAGCTTCCTCGCGTTTAACAAGCGCGTGCAGGATCGCCTGAAAAGCAGCTACTCCCTCACCTGGTGCTGCGAGCTCAAGCTGGATGGCCTGGCGGTCAGTCTTCTCTATGAAAACGGCGTGCTGGTGCGTGCCGCAACGCGTGGCGACGGTACGACGGGCGAAGACATCACTACCAACGTGCGTACCATCCGCGCGATCCCGCTGAAGCTGCAGGGTGACAACATTCCCGCTCGTCTGGAAGTGCGCGGCGAGGTGTTCCTGCCCCAGGCGGGCTTCGAGAAAATTAACGACGAGGCGCGTCGCACCGGCGGGAAGGTGTTTGCTAACCCGCGTAATGCGGCGGCAGGCTCTCTGCGCCAGCTTGACCCGCGTATTACCGCGAAGCGACCGCTTACTTTCTTCTGCTACGGCGTCGGTATTCTGGAGGGCGGCGAGCTACCGGATACGCACCTCGGACGCTTGCTGCAGTTTAAAGCGTGGGGCCTGCCGGTGAGCAACCGCGTTCAGCTCTGCGACTCGCCGGAAGCGGTGCTGGCGTTCTACCACAAGGTGGAAGAGGACCGTCCGACGCTCGGTTTTGATATTGATGGCGTCGTCATCAAGGTGAATTCACTGGCGCTACAGGAGCAGCTGGGCTTTGTGGCGCGCGCGCCGCGCTGGGCGGTGGCGTTTAAGTTCCCTGCTCAGGAGCAGATGACCGTCGTTCGCGACGTGGAGTTCCAGGTTGGCCGTACGGGGGCGATTACCCCGGTCGCCCGTCTGGAGCCCGTGCAGGTTGCGGGCGTGCTGGTGAGTAACGCCACGCTGCATAACGCCGATGAAATCGAACGCCTCGGCCTGCGCATTGGTGACAAAGTGGTGATTCGCCGCGCGGGCGACGTTATCCCGCAGGTGGTTAACGTCGTGGAGTCAGAGCGCCCTGCCGATACGCGCGAGATCGTCTTCCCGACCCATTGCCCGGTGTGCGGCTCCGACGTTGAGCGTGTGGAAGGTGAAGCGGTGGCGCGCTGTACGGGTGGCTTAATCTGTGGTGCGCAGCGTAAAGAGTCGCTGAAGCACTTCGTCTCTCGTCGGGCGATGGACGTCGACGGCATGGGCGACAAGATTATCGATCAGCTGGTTGAGAAAGAGTATGTCCATACGCCAGCGGATCTCTTCAGGCTGACGGCAGGTAAACTGACCGGTCTGGATCGCATGGGGCCAAAGTCAGCCCAGAACGTGGTGAACGCGCTGGAAGCCGCAAAAGAGACGACCTTTGCTCGCTTCCTGTACGCGCTGGGCATTCGTGAAGTGGGGGAGGCGACGGCAGCGGGCCTGGCGGCGTATTTTGGTACGCTGGAGGCGCTGGAAAAGGCAAGCATCGACGAGCTGCAGAAAGTTCCTGACGTTGGCATTGTGGTCGCCACGCACGTCTTTAACTTCTTCGCCGAAGAGAGCAACCGTGAAGTCATCGGCAAGCTGCTGGAAGAGGGCATTAAGTGGCCCGCGCCGGTAGTGGTTAACGCCGAAGAGATCGACAGCCCGTTCGCCGGTAAAACGGTAGTCCTGACCGGCAGCCTGAGCCAGCTTTCACGCGACGATGCGAAAGCGCGCCTGGTGGCGCTGGGGGCCAAAGTGGCGGGCAGCGTGTCGAAGAAAACCGACCTGGTGATCGCCGGGGAAGCGGCGGGCTCGAAGCTGGCGAAAGCACAGGAGCTCGGCATTGAGGTTATCGACGAAGCGGAAATGATGCGTCTGTTAGGAGAGTAACGTGGAGAAAGAACAGCTCGTTGAGATTGCCAATACGGAGATGCCGTTCGGTAAATACAAGGGCCGCAGGCTGATTGATTTGCCGGAGGAGTATCTGCTGTGGTTTGCCCGCAAGGATGAATTCCCGGCAGGGCGGCTGGGCGAGCTGATGGCTATCACGTTACTGATCAAAACCGAGGGGCTGACCCAGCTGGTTCAGCCCCTGAAACGTCCTTAAGCCTTCGCGGCGCGGGTCTCTTCCTGCGCCAGCTTTTCGGTCTGGCGCTTGTAGCGACGCGCCAGCACCGCGCAGACCATCAGCTGGATCTGGTGGAAAATCATTAGCGGCAGCACCATCATCCCAATCACCGAGGTCGGGAACAGAATGTTGGCCATCGGGATACCGTTCGCCAGGCTCTTTTTGGAACCGCAGAAGACAATGGTGATTTCATCCGCTTTGCTGAAGCCGCACCTGCGTGCCACAAAGACGTTTACCGCAATCACAATCGCCAGCAGGACGAGGCTCACCACCACGATAAACAGCAGCGAGCCTGCGCCCACCTTATGCCAGATCCCGTTCACAACCGCTTCGCTGAAGGCGGAATAGACCACCAGCAGAATCGACGACTGGTCGGTTTTTGAGATCCATTTCTTGTGCTTCGCCACGAACGCCCCGGTCCATGGACGGGATAGATGCCCCAGGACAAACGGCAGCAGCAGCTGCAGGCAGATTTTTCCAACCTGCTCGAGATTGCCTTCCGCGCCGTGCATGTTCATCAGCAGGCCCACCAGCAGCGGGGAAACGAAAATCCCTAACAGGCTGGATGCCGATGCCGAGCAAACCGCGGCCGCAACGTTTCCTCCCGCGAGAGAGGTAAAGGCAATAGCGGACTGCACGGTAGCCGGCAGAATACAGAGATACAGGAAACCGGTGTAGAGCGCCGGGTCGACGTTAACCGGGGCCCACCAGGCAAACAGCACCCCGAGGATTGGGAACAGAATGAACGTGCTGCACATCACCCAGAGATGCAGCCGCCAGTGGCTACCGCCGGCAATAATGGCTTCGCGGGAGAGTTTTGCACCGTGCATAAAGAACAGCAGTGCGATGGCGGCCGTCGTCAGCCCTTCAAAGAACGGGACGAAAGCGCCGCGAGCCGGGAAAAACGAGGCCAGTAAAACGGTAACCACCAGGGTAAGCGTGAACGGATCAAGAATACGAAATAGTTTCATAATGACTCCTGAAATCAGATGTCGCTATTGTGCTTTTTTCTATTTGAGAAATAAAATTGATTTATTGCATCCATTCATGAATGAAACAGATGAATTATTCCTTACGTCAGCTTCGTATTTTCGTCACCGTCGCCCACGCCCGCAGCTTTAGCCGGGCAGGGGAGATGATTGGTCTGAGCCAGTCGGCGGTCAGCCACAGCGTGAAAGAGCTGGAGAATCAGACCGGGGTGAAGTTGCTTGACCGCACCACGCGCGAAGTGGTGCTGACCGAAGCGGGTCAGCAGCTCGCCCTGCGTCTCGAACGATTGCTGGATGAGCTGAACTGCACGCTCAGAGACGTGGGGAGGCTGGGGCAGCAGCTTTCGGGGACCGTCCGCGTCGCGGCCAGTCAGACGATATCAGCGCACCTTATCCCGCAGTGTATTGCCGAGGGAAATCATCGCTACCCGGACATTGATTTTGTCCTGCATGACAGGCCGCAGCAGTGGGTGCTGGAAAGCATCCGCCAGGGCGATGTGGATTTTGGTATTGTTATCGATCCCGGCCAGGCGAGCGATCTGGCGTGCGAAAGCGTACTTTCTGAACCCTTTTTGCTGCTCTGCCGTGACGACGACCCGCTGGTCACGTTGCCGGAGGTCAGCTGGCAGTCCCTGACGGGCGCGAACCTGGTTTTACAGGATTATGCCTCGGGCAGCCGTCCGCTGATTGATTCCGCGCTGGTGAATCAGGGCGTAAAGGCAACGATCGTGCAGGAGATTGGTCACCCGGCGACGCTTTTTCCCATGGTGGAAGCCGGCATTGGCATCAGCGTGTTGCCCGCCCTGGCGCTTCCCCTGCCGCAGGGAAGCCGGCTGGCCGTCAAGCGATTAACGCCCGTTGTTGAGCGAAAGCTGATGCTGGTGCGGCGAAAAAATCGCTCACTCTCGGGGGCGGCGCAGGCTATCTGGGAAGTGGTGCGTATCCAGGCACAACGATTAACCGAAGCCCGCATACGCGACCCACTGTTTAACGCATCAGAAGATTAGATGTAGATATCAATCTGATTATTGTCTGAAGGGTTATTCACACCTTCCACTTTGCCCAGCTTTTGATCCTGCTTCTTCTGGGCCTCTTCGGCCTGCTGGCGCTGCAGCGCGGCGAGCTGGGCCTGCAGCACTTTGAGCTGGGTCTGAATAAGTTCCTGCTGCTTTTTCTTCTCATCGGTGCTGACGGGACTGTTTGCCAGCTCTTTTAACTGCTGAGTCAGCTTTTTGATCTTGTCGAGAATGCGGGTGATTTGCGCAGCGATATCGTTACTGCTCGAAGCTCCACTCGCGCCGCTGGTTTGAATCTGTTGGGTTGAAGCCTGAATGGTCGTCATACTTTTTCCTCGCGTTATAAAACAGAGGTATCGGCACTAACGGGATTAGCTTGAGCAAAACTGCCATATCTGGCAGGGAGTTACATTGATACACAATCAGTATTGATGATGCGGTGAAAGTGTACTTGAAGGCGGAAGTAGACAAACTGCAGATAGCAAAAAGGCGCCTTTAGGGCGCCTTTCTACATTGGTGGGTCGTGCAGGATTCGAACCTGCGACCAATTGATTAAAAGTCAACTGCTCTACCAACTGAGCTAACGACCCGAAATGGTGGGCGATGACGGGCTCGAACCGCCGACCCCCTCCGTGTAAAGGAGATGCTCTACCAACTGAGCTAATCGCCCAATCTCAATTCTTATCTACACTGCGAGTCTACCGAAGTAGATGGTGGGTGATGACGGGCTCGAACCGCCGACCCCCTCCGTGTAAAGGAGATGCTCTACCAACTGAGCTAATCACCCCCGCTGTGTGGAGTCGCATTATAGGGAGAGTTGAAAATGAGTCAACGCATTTTCTAAAGTTTTTATTCGTTCGTCGTAAAATTAAACAAAACGATCGCGAAACGGGCAATGACGCATGATTTCTAAACAAAAATCGCAAACTCGGTCACGATAAAGGGATCAACATTGAGGAATCCCCCCACAGTGATAGAATATTGCCCATCGTTTTTTCCCCAGGATTTGCCGATTGCCGGCATCTTTATAACGTAAGGCCATTTCATGAAAATCAAAACTCGCTTCGCGCCGAGCCCGACAGGCTATCTGCACGTCGGTGGTGCACGTACCGCTCTCTATTCCTGGCTTTTCGCACGCCACAACAAAGGTGAGTTCGTGCTGCGTATTGAAGACACCGATCTTGAGCGCTCCACGCCAGAAGCAATTGAAGCCATTATGGATGGGATGAACTGGCTGAATCTGGAATGGGATGAAGGTCCTTACTTCCAGACCAAACGCTTTGACCGCTATAACGCTGTCATTGATGAGATGCTGGTCGCGGGCACGGCGTATAAGTGCTACTGCTCTAAAGAGCGTCTGGATGAACTGCGTGAAGCGCAGATGGCGAACGGTGAAAAGCCGCGTTATGACGGCCGCTGCCGCCACGACCATAGCGAGCATGCTGCAGATGAGCCTTGCGTGGTGCGTTTTGCTAACCCGCAAGAGGGATCGGTAATCTTTGACGACCAGATCCGTGGCCCAATTGAATTCAGCAACCAGGAGCTGGACGATCTGATCATCCGTCGTACCGACGGTTCTCCAACCTACAACTTCTGCGTTGTGGTTGACGACTGGGATATGGAAATTACTCACGTTGTCCGTGGTGAAGACCATATCAACAATACGCCACGTCAGATCAACATCCTGAAGGCGCTGAACGCCCCTGTGCCAGTTTATGCGCACGTCTCCATGATCAACGGCGATGACGGGAAAAAACTGTCTAAACGTCACGGTGCGGTAAGCGTTATGCAGTATCGCGACGACGGTTATCTGCCGGAAGCACTGCTGAACTATCTGGTGCGTCTGGGCTGGGCCCACGGTGACCAGGAGATCTTCAGTCGCGAAGAGATGATCGAACTGTTCTCTCTGAGCTCTGTAAGCAAATCAGCGAGCGCCTTTAATACCGACAAGCTCCTGTGGCTGAACCATCATTACATCAACACAATGCAGCCAGAATATGTGGCGACGTATTTGCAGTGGCATATTGAGCAGGCAAATATTGATACCCGCACTGGCCCTGAGCTGGCGGATCTGGTGAAACTCCTCGGCGAGCGCTGCAAAACGCTGAAAGAGATTGCCGAAAGCTGCCGCTACTTCTATGAAGAGTTTGAAGAGTTCGACGCGGACGCTGCGAAGAAACACCTCCGTCCGGTTGCGCGTCAGCCGTTGGAAGTGGTGCGTGACAAGCTGGCGGCCCTTACCGAGTGGACCGCTGAAAATGTGCATCACGCCATTCAGGCGACGGCAGACGAGCTGGAAGTCGGTATGGGTAAAGTCGGTATGCCACTGCGCGTTGCGGTGACCGGGGCGGGACAGTCTCCGGCGCTGGATGTGACGGTTCACGCCATCGGCAAGTCACGCAGCGTGGCGCGTATTAACAAGGCGCTGGACTTTATCGCTGAACGTGAAAATCAGCAGTAATTCGGCCTCAGATAAAAAAACGGCAGGGTAACCTGCCGTTTTTTTATGCCTCTTATTCCGTGAGACCGAGCCGCGTCAGAAAGCCGTGTATGCCTTCGCGTTTCAATAAGGCGTCCAGACGCCTCTGCTCTGACTGAGTCATACTCTCCAGCGTCTCAATAATGCCCGGAGACAGGTTTGAAGAGGGGTCACTGTATGAAGCGGTGACCTCAGCGAGATGGTAAACCGCCTGACGGTTACGGATCGCCGGGAGGCTCATAATATGTTCCTTCACGCGCGCATCAATATGAATGAGCCGCGCGCGACCACCCTTCACGCCGTTGAGGCCTTCGGTTTTCCATCCCTGCTGGCGTATCCAGCGATTAACCGTTTGTCTGGCAACGCCCAAACTCTCCGCCAGCTCTTCCGTGGTCATTTTGCTGCGTAATTTTTTCATATCAGTTCTGATCGCGAATCCCTAAACGTTGCAACAAGCCGGTAATCCCTTCCCGCATTAACAGCGATGTCATCTGCTTCTGCTCTTCCGGCGTCATTTCATTGGCAAGCGTCAGGAGTAGCGTGTGAAGCGAGCTATCATGACTGACGCCTTCAGGCAGTTCGGACGTTTCACTTGCCCGACGTGCGCTACGGATAAAGTCACGGACCTTTTCGTTCACATGTACCAGGCGAGCTTTCCCACCCTGGACGCCTGGTTTTGGTGATGTAATCCAACCCTCTTTACGTACCCATTTATTGATGGTCTGGCGGCTATAGCCAGTGAGGAGGGCTAACTCTTCTGGCGTCATTCGTTCCTTGATCATGCAATTTCCTGAATATCAGTGGGGTTAATTAACGGCTCATTTTATAGCACCGTTTTACGTGAAAACGTGACAGGCTTAACTCCTGGCTGCGAGCAGGCTCGCAAAGTGATTCATTTGCATGAATTTTCGGCGATTGAATGGCTGGGATTGATTTTGCCGTTGACACTCCGCAGCGGAATTCATATTATGCCGCCCGTCAACATGACAGCTTTACGATGGGGCTATAGCTCAGCTGGGAGAGCGCTTGCATGGCATGCAAGAGGTCAGCGGTTCGATCCCGCTTAGCTCCACCAAACTCTGAACCCAACAGAGTGCGGTCAGTAAAGTCACATGTGGGGCTATAGCTCAGCTGGGAGAGCGCTTGCATGGCATGCAAGAGGTCAGCGGTTCGATCCCG
The DNA here is from genome assembly GCF_055666685.1 of Enterobacter sp. E14S. Lineage (NCBI taxonomy): Bacteria > Pseudomonadati > Pseudomonadota > Gammaproteobacteria > Enterobacterales > Enterobacteriaceae > Enterobacter > Enterobacter sp. E14S. Next base: position 176,751 of record NZ_JBVODQ010000002.1, read on the forward strand.
CTTAGCTCCACCAAAATTGTAAACCCTCGTCAAAAGACGAGGGTTTTTTTTATGTGTTTGTAACACCCGCCACCCTATTTTGTTATCAAAAAGAAGGTATTCCCGTACCTCACCTCAATCGACATCAATAAACCAGTCTAAAAATAGACTTGAACTTGATTCGCGCAATTAATAAACCTATTATCCATCCGGTCAATAATTCTCTCGGAAAATAACGCCCAGGTTAATGAATAGAAAAACTTACAATAATGTAAAGATATTTATGATTGCTCTGGCTTTATGCCTGATTGCGGTACCTGTCTCCCGTTATCTCTCTCCCCGCGCAATTGTTAATGGTCACGACGTTTATTTAGCATGGTTACCTTTAAGCGTAATGCTGGCGGTAATTCTGCTATTTGGGCGCAGGGCTATTCTTCCCATTTTGTTAGGTTTTACTGTCACTAATTTATTCTATGTAAATTTAGCACCGCTACAATATTCAGTATTACTGTTCTGTCAGACCTTTGCGTTGTTCGCGGCGTGCGGCCTTCTGCGTATCATGCTGGGTAAGCGTTGGCGCTACTCCATCCCTAACAAGCACATCGGATTACGGATATTCTGGCTCGGTTTTATGGTGCCAATAGGGATTAAGCTGTCGATGTATTTGGCGGGCTATTTGTTTGATTTTCCCGTGACAATTTCGACCTTTTTCGGCGAAGGGACGGTAATTTATAACGTTGTGGATATACAAAGCCTGATATGTGCGGCATTGATTTTTACCATGATGTTCTATTACCCGTTAAGAATGATAATTAATCCTCGTTATGCAATAAGTTTCTGGCGACGAAGCGTGAAGTCCGTGTTTTTTCACAAGAATTCATTATATATTTTTGCCTGGCTGGTGCTTTTAAGTTTCATTCTCGTCATTTTATGTGGTCCTTTTGAATCTCCCGTCATTGCGGGCTATTTGATGCCGCTGATTTTTATTCTTTTTACCTTAGCGATAAGCCGACTGACCTATGCGTTGATTTCTCTGCTGTGGGCTGTATCTGCGCTCCTGCTGTTGACCTACAACTACAACTTCCTTAACGGGGTGGAATCGGGCCATTCGCTCTCTTTTATTCTGTCCGTGCTTATCTCGTTCGCGATCTGTCTGCTTTACATGTCGCGTATTTACCAGCGCAGCGAGTGGCTTAAGCGGGGCTGGCAGGGGAGGGCGCTCACCGATCCGCTGACCGGGTTGCCCAATATTCGTGCGCTGGAGGATTATCTTGAGATTCACCCGGATGCAAAAGTGAGCATTCTGCGTATGGATAACCTGGAATTTTTGAGCCGCCACTATGGGATCCTCATGCGGGTCCATTGCAAACGTACGATCGCCACGTCGCTGCAGCCTCTCCTGCAAAAAGATGAGACGCTCTTCCAGCTCCCCGGAAGCGAGCTTGTGCTGGTACTACTGGGCCCGGGAACCGCTGAGCGCCTCCAGCATATGGTTGATCGGCTGAACAGCCGTAAGATTTTCTGGAACAACACCGGGCTGGATATTGAATTCGGTGCGTCCTGGGGAATGGTCGAAAACGGCGAAAAGCTGCACCACACGCTGGGGCAACTGAGCTGGCTGGCCGAGCAATCCTGTGGAACAACTAACAACGTGCTTGCGCTCACGAATAGCCTCGAGGCGGCATCAGGGCAAACGACAGAGCGAGTCCTGATGCTGGCGCGGATTAAGCATGCGCTGGAGGCGGGCCAGTTCCATTTGTATGCGCAACCGATCCAGAAGGCGGACGGGAGCGGCTACTACGAAATTCTGGCGCGTATGGAGAGCGAGGGCGAGATCTTCACTCCTGACCGCTTTATTCCGTTGATTGCCCAGTTCAACCTCAGCCACCGGTTTGATATGTGCGTCATGGAGAAATTACTGCTGTGGCTGCGCGATCACCCTTCAACGCATGCTGGCGCCCGTTTCTCCATTAATCTGATGCCGCTCACGCTGATGCAAAAAGAGGTGGCGTCCGAGATTTGCGCGCTCTTTGAACGCTACGGCGTTGCGCCTCAGTCCGTCGTGATTGAGATCACCGAAGAGCAGGCCTTCTCAAATTCAGGCTGCAGCATCCACAATATTCAGCAGCTGCGGGATTACGGTTTCCGGATTGCCATAGATGATTTTGGTACCGGCTACGCCAACTACGAGCGTCTGAGACGCCTGCAGGCAGACATCATTAAAATTGACGGCTGCTTTATTAAAGACATTTGTACTGATGATATGGATGCGATGATCGTGCAGTCGATGTGTAATCTGGCGAAGACGAAATCGCTGTGCGTCGTAGCGGAATACGTCGAAACACCGGCGCAGCGGGAGATGCTGCTTCGCTTCGGTGTGGATTACCTGCAGGGCTACCTGATAGGCAAACCCAAACCGCTGGAAGAATTGCGGGCATAAAAAAACCGGGAGCCTGGCTCCCGGTTTTTGTTTAACGCTAAACGTTAGAGTACCAGTGCCGCGATAGAAGCAGACAGGACGCTCACCAGCGTAGAGCCGTAAACCAGCTTCAGGCCAAAGCGAGAAACCACGTTGCCCTGTTCTTCGTTCAGACCTTTAATCGCGCCCGCGATAATCCCGATGGACGAGAAGTTCGCGAAGGAGACCAGGAACACGGACAGAATGCCTTCCGCGCGCGGAGAGAGCGTGCTGGCAATTTTCTGCAGATCCATCATCGCAACGAATTCGTTAGAAACCAGTTTGGTTGCCATGATACTGCCCACCTGCAGCGCTTCGTGAGCAGGAACACCCATCACCCATGCAACCGGATAGAAGATGTAGCCCAGAATACCCTGGAAGGAGATACCCAGCACCGCAGCGAACAGAGCGTTCAGCGCAGAAATCAGCGCAATGAAGCCGATCAGCATGGCGGCAACGATAATCGCCACTTTGAAGCCCGCCAGAATGTACTCACCCAACATTTCGAAGAAGCTCTGGCCTTCGTGCAGGTTTGACATCTGAATGTTCTCTTCGCTTGCGTCAACGCGGTACGGGTTGATCAGCGACAGAACGATAAAGGTGCTGAACATGTTCAGAACCAGCGCCGCAACAACATACTTTGGCTCCAGCATGGTCATATACGCGCCCACGATAGACATGGACACGGTAGACATTGCGGTTGCCGCCATGGTGTACATGCGGTTGCGGGACATTTTACCGAGAATATCTTTATACGCGATGAAGTTCTCAGACTGACCGAGGATCAGGGAACTGACGGCGTTGAAGGATTCCAGCTTGCCCATGCCGTTCACTTTGGATAACAGGAAACCAATTCCACGAATAACGAACGGCAGAACGCGGATGTGCTGCAGGATACCGATCAGCGCGGAGATGAAGACGATAGGGCAGAGAACCTTCAGGAAGAAGAACGCCAGACCTTCGTCGTTCATTTTACCGAAGACAAAGTTGGTCCCTTCATTGGCGAATCCGAGCAGTTTTTCGAACATTTCGGAGAAGCCTTTCACGAAGCCGAGGCCTACGTTTGAGTTCAGGAAGAACCACGCAAGTAAAACTTCAATGACCAGCAGCTGGACAACATAACGGATACGAATTTTTTTGCGGTCTGTGCTGACCAGCAATGCAAGTGCAGTAACGACAACAAGTGCCAGGACAAAATGAAGGACGCGGTCCATATTTGCTCCAAATATGAGGCAGGTTTAATTTTCGTGCACATTCTATGTAACAAGCGAAAAGAAAACGAGATCGAGGACACACTATAGTTACATCCTGTGACGAGTCTCAAAAATAGTGATCCACAATACATTTTTGTTATGTTAGGTAAATGAGTGAAAAGTTAAGTTTGTGTGCTAGTCTTCACAAAAGCGCGCGCGATTTTAGTTTCTGTTAGATCGCCCCACTTACCCGCCTGTCTATCGTTCAAAGCTATCAGAGAAATCACTGTAAACATCACAAATGATCTTGATAATCATTCTCATTTTGATAGTATTAAACATAGCAAAGGCTATATTTCAGAGGCAGAAATGACAAACAGTCGCGTAGAGGGTAGCAGTGGCAGAGCCGCGCGCAAGTTGCGGTTCGCATTAATGGGACCTGCGTTCATCGCTGCCATTGGCTATATCGATCCAGGTAACTTTGCGACCAATATTCAGGCCGGGGCCAGCTTCGGCTATAAGTTGCTGTGGGTGGTCGTCTGGGCTAACCTGATGGCGATGCTGATTCAGATGCTCTCCGCAAAGCTGGGGATTGCCACGGGTAAAAACCTGGCGGAGCAAATTCGCGACCATTATCCGCGTCCGGCCGTCTGGCTCTACTGGGTTCAGGCGGAAATCATCGCCATGGCCACTGACCTCGCTGAATTTATCGGCGCAGCGATCGGCTTTAAGCTGATTCTGGGCGTGTCGCTGTTGCAGGGGGCGGTACTGACCGGGATTGCCACTTTCCTGATCCTGATGCTGCAGCGTCGGGGTCAAAAGCCGCTGGAGAAGGTTATCGGCGGTCTGCTGCTGTTTGTCGCGGCGGCCTATATCGTCGAGCTGATTTTCTCACAGCCGAATCTGGTGCAGCTCGGCAAAGGTATGGCAATCCCAAGCCTGCCAACCTCTGAAGCGGTATTCCTGGCCGCCGGGGTATTGGGGGCGACTATCATGCCGCATGTGATTTACCTGCACTCCTCGCTGACCCAGCATCTCCACGGTGGAACGCGCAAAGAGCGTTACTCTGCCACCAAATGGGACGTGGCGATCGCCATGACCATCGCGGGGTTTGTCAATCTGGCGATGATGGCTACCGCTGCCGCCGCTTTCCACTTTAACGGCCACACCGGTATTGCCGATCTCGACCAGGCCTATCTCACGCTTGAGCCCTTACTGAGCCATGCTGCCGCCACGATATTTGGTCTCAGCCTGGTGGCTGCCGGTCTTTCTTCTACGGTGGTGGGCACGCTTGCAGGCCAGGTGGTGATGCAGGGATTTGTCCGCTTCCATATTCCGCTGTGGGTTCGTCGCTCCGTCACCATGCTCCCGTCATTTATCGTGATTCTGATGGGGCTTGATCCTACGAGAATTCTGGTCATGAGCCAGGTGCTGCTGAGTTTTGGTATCGCGCTGGCGCTGGTGCCGCTGCTGATTTTTACCAGCAACAAAAACCTGATGGGCGAACTGGTTAACTCAACGCTGGTGAAACGGACCGGGTGGGCCATCGTGGTGGTGGTAGTGGCACTGAACCTGTGGCTGCTGGTTGGCACCGCGTTGGGACTCTAAAAGAAAAAGGAGCCGGGAGGCTCCTTTTTGCATTAATGGTGACCGTGGCCATGACCGTGGCCGCGTCCTTTCCCGCCGCGATCCCAGCCGCCGCGACGGTCGTCACGATCGTTCCAGCCTTCACGGTAGCCGCGCTCATACGCGTTGTCTTTATACCAGCCGCGGTGTCTGCCGTTATCATGTTTCCACCAGCGGTCTCCGCGCCACTCATAGTGACGGTTCCAGTAGTCACGGTCGCGCCAGTAGCCACCGTCCCAGTATCTGCCGTAGTCGTCACGATCGCCAATTTGTAATTTTACTGATGGCAACAGGGTGATTTCGCCCGCATTGGCGATCAGCGGGGCTGAAGCCAGTAATACCGCTGCAAGAATCAGTGACCTGAACATACTCTTTCTCCTTCACGATCGGGGCCCTTGTGGGGCCTGTTAACGCAATATTACGAGTTGGTAAAGCCTCGTTTCATCGCCTCAACTCCGAATTCCTGAGCGAGAGCACTTTTTGCTAAAAATGATTCTATTTTGAGCTGTCCAGAATCGTGTCAATACGGACAAGTTCTTCCGCAGAGAAATGGCAGTTTTCCAGCATCCCCACGGCATCATCAATCTGGGCCGTTTTACTTGCCCCAATCAGCACTGACGTCACGTTCTCATGGCGTAATACCCAGGCCAGCGCCATCTGGGACAGCTTCTGGCCGCGCTCTTCCGCCATGGCGTTCAGCTTTCTTACCTTCTGCAGCTTCTCTTCGGTGATCTGGTCAGGGTTGAGAAACTGACTGCCGCTTGCCGCGCGTGAGTCTGCCGGAATGCCGTTCAGATAGCGGTTGGTCAGTTGTCCACCGGCCAGCGGCGAGAAGGGAATGCAGCCGACCCCTTTTTCCTGCAGCACGTTCAGCAGCCCCTCTTCCAGCGCTCGTTCAAAAAGAGAGTATTTCGGCTGGTGGATCAGGCAGGGCGTACCGAGATCGTCAAGGATATCAATCGCCTTGCGGGCCAGTTCTGCAGGGTAGTTGGATAACCCGACATACAGGGCTTTTCCCTGGCGCACCGCATGGTCAAGCGCTTTCATGGTTTCCAGCAGCGGCGTTTGTGGGTCAGGACGGTGATGATAGAAGATATCCACATACTCCAGCCCCATGCGCTTCAGGCTTTGATCGAGGCTTGCCAGCAGATATTTGCGTGACCCCCAGTCGCCGTAAGGGCCATCCCACATGGTATAACCTGCTTTGGTAGAGACGATCAGCTCGTCGCGCCAGGGCAGGAAATCCTCCTGCAAAATACGGCCAAAATTACGTTCGGCCGATCCCGGCGGCGGGCCATAGTTGTTGGCAAGGTCGAAATGCGTAATGCCCAGATCGAACGCGCGCTGTAAAAGTTGACGGCTGTTTTCGATAAGCGTGGTGTCGCCAAAGTTATGCCACAGCCCAAGCGAGATGGCGGGCAACCTGAGTCCGCTTTGCCCGCAGCGACGATACTCCATTGTCCGATAACGATTTTTGTCCGGCTGATAACCCATTCTCATGACCTATGGCGCTGAAGAAAAAAATCAGTGTATGCGTTTACATTAACGCGAAAAAAAGCAGCATAGCGCAGCCTTTTTTGTAAAGCATTCTTTCCATGCTCTTCTTATCGCCAATTCTGGACAGTCATCACGCTTATTTAATACTCAAGATGAGGTCAACATTAGAAGGATACCTGTTCATGCGTACCCCATACTGCGTCGCCGATTACCTGCTGGACCGTCTTACAGATTGTGGAGCCGATCATCTGTTTGGCGTGCCGGGCGACTATAACCTGCAGTTTCTCGACCATGTGATAGACAGCCCGGATATCTGCTGGGTGGGCTGTGCCAACGAGTTAAACGCCTCCTATGCCGCGGACGGATATGCCCGATGTAAGGGCTTCGCCGCGCTGCTGACGACATTTGGCGTAGGGGAGTTAAGCGCCATGAACGGCATTGCGGGCAGCTATGCCGAGCACGTTCCGGTGCTGCATATAGTGGGCGCGCCGGGGACGGCGTCACAGCAAAGAGGGGAACTGCTGCACCATACGCTGGGCGACGGTGAGTTTCGTCATTTTTACCATATGAGCGAACCCATCACCGCTGCACAGGCGATCCTGACCGAACAAAACGCCTGCTATGAGATTGACCGGGTGTTAACTACCATGCTCAGGGAACGTCGCCCCGGCTATCTGATGTTGCCCGCCGACGTGGCTAAAAAGGCCGCCACGCCGCCTGTAAACGCTCTCACTCTCCGGCACGCGCATGCCGATAGCGCCTGCCTGAAAGCGTTCCGGGATGCCGCAGAGAACAGGCTGGCCATGAGCAAGCGTACTGCGCTGCTGGCCGATTTCCTTGTCCTGCGCCATGGCCTCAAGCATGCCCTACAGAAATGGGTCAAGGACGTGCCGATGGCGCACGCTACCATGCTGATGGGGAAAGGCATATTTGACGAACGTCACGCCGGTTTTTACGGCACCTACAGCGGTTCGGCGAGCGCCGGCGCGGTAAAGGAGGCGATTGAAGGGGCTGACACGGTGCTGTGCATCGGCACGCGATTTACCGATACCCTGACCGCTGGCTTCACGCATCAGCTAACTCCGTCACAAACAATTGAAGTTCAGCCTCATGCCTCACGCGTCGGCGACGTCTGGTTTACCGGCATCCCCATGCTTCAGGCAATCGAAACGCTGGTAGAGCTGTGTAAACTGCACGTGCACGATGCGCCGGTACCGTCGTCTCAAAGCGCGATGGAATATCCGCAGCCGGATGGCTCGCTGACGCAGGAGAATTTCTGGAAAACGTTGCAGACGTTTATCCGCCCTGGAGACATCATCCTTGCGGATCAGGGCACCTCGGCCTTCGGCGCGATCGACCTTCGTCTGCCGGCTGACGTGAATTTTATCGTACAGCCGCTGTGGGGATCGATCGGCTATACCCTGGCCGCAGCGTTTGGCGCGCAAACCGCCTGCCCGAACCGGCGCGTGATTGTGCTGACGGGGGATGGCGCGGCGCAGCTCACCATCCAGGAGCTTGGCTCGATGCTGCGGGATAAACAACACCCCATCATTCTGGTCCTTAACAACGAAGGGTACACGGTGGAAAGGGCTATTCACGGGCCGGAGCAGCGATATAACGACATTGCGCTATGGAACTGGACGCAAATCCCGCAGGCCCTGAGCCTTGATCCTCAGGCCCAGTGCTGGCGGGTCAGTGAAGCAGAGCAACTGGCGGATGTCCTTGAGAAAGTGGCGCACCACGAGCGGCTCTCGCTAATTGAGGTGATGCTGCCGAAGGCCGATATCCCGCCGCTGCTCGGGGCGATTACTAAAGCGCTGGAAGCGCGCAATAGCGCCTGATTACTTGTCGTTTCGCCAGGCCATCATCATCGGTTTGCCCGCCAGCAGGAGCCAGGCGGGCAACATCACGATACAAAGCAGAGGGAAAAGCGTCGAATCCGGTACGACTACCGCCGCCATAAACAGGCTTAGCCACGCGTCGCGCGTGACCACCAGAACCAATCCCAGAATAGAACAAGAGACGGTAATCGCTGCCGGGACCGCATCGACATGCTCGTGCAGCATTAGACCCAGCGCGACACCTACAAAGACCGCCGGAAAAATGCGTCCACCGCGGAAACCGCAGGCGGCCGCCACCACCAGCGCGGCTAGCTTAATCACGGCAAACAGCAGATAGTCAGAGACGCTAAACACCTGGCTGAAGGCCAGCTGCTGCATCTCATCCAGACCTTTGAACAACGTCACCGTCCCGCCGATTGCCCCTAAAATACCGAGGATCAAACCGCCGGCTCCCAGAATCAACACCGGGTGTTTGAGTCTATGCATCAGCCGGTGGAGACGTGGGAGGCACCATACTGCCACCATGCCCAGCGCAATGGCGATCGCGACGACGATGGCGCCGCTGAAAATATCGGCTATCTGCATTTGGCCGTAGTGGGGGAGTGAGAGTGAGAAGTGGGGATGGAAAAACAGGCTGGTCGTCAGCGCGCCGGCGGCTGCTGCCATCAGCGGGGCAAACAGCTTATCCCACAGCGGGACGTCGTTATTGCTGCTGAGCGTCTGAGAAAAGATCAGTGCGGCAGCGACGGGCGTGCCGAAAAGGGCCCCGATGGTGCCTGCGGAGGCGAGGATAGTCCAGTCCAGCGCGCCGACGCGGGGCAAAATGCGTGAACCGAGGAAAACCGCCAGGCCAATATTCACCGCCATAATCGGATGCTCCGGCCCCAGGCTGACGCCGCCGGCCAGACCGATAATCAACGCAATGAGCAGCCCGGGCAGTGCCGAAGGGGGAACCGGGGCGCCAATCAGCGGTTCCTGCGCCGGATCGGGGCCGGCATGGCCGGGACTGAAACGGATCACCAGGCCTACCGCAATACCGGTTAACGTCAGCATCACAACGATCCAGGCAGGAGAATCAGCATTGACGCCCAGTTTTGTCGGAAGCGCTGTCCATAACATGGCTTGCAGCACCGACGCGACTTTCATCACGACAATGAGCACCAGACTTGAGGCCACGCCAATAATTAGCGCCGGAATTGCCAGCAACAGCATGGTTCTGGCTCGCGGGTGGAGCATGATGATTTCCTTGTACAAAACGGCATTACGTTACTTTGCACATTAAGCTTTATGGCAATAGTGCAAAAGGTGCTGAAACGGTAAAGTTATTCTGTGACGAAGATCGATAATCCATGGGCATTCACCTTATGGCCGTTGTTGTTATCACGCCTTGAATTTACAGTGTCCCAAAGATTTATTCTGACTTTAGCGGAGCAGTAGAAGAATGACAAAGTATGCTTTGGTAGGCGATGTGGGCGGCACGAACGCGCGCCTCGCATTGTGCGATGTTAGTAGCGGTGAGATTTCCCGGGCGAAAACCTATTCCGGGCTGGATTATCCAAGCCTTGAGGCCGTTGTCCGCGTCTATCTGGAAGAGCATCAGGTGAGCGTTGAAGACGGCTGCATCGCGATTGCCTGCCCGATAACCGGCGACTGGGTCGCAATGACCAACCATACCTGGGCATTCTCCATCGCCGAGATGAAAAAAAACCTCGGTTTTTCGCACCTTGAAATCATCAATGACTTCACCGCGGTGTCCATGGCGATCCCAATGCTGAAGCCAGAGCATCTGATCCAGTTTGGCGGCGCTGAACCGGTCGAAGGCAAGCCGATTGCGGTGTATGGGGCCGGTACCGGCCTCGGCGTGTCGCATCTGGTGCATGTTGCTCAGCGCTGGGTGAGCCTGCCGGGTGAAGGTGGCCACGTTGACTTTGCGCCTAACAGCGAAGAAGAGGGGATTATCCTCGAAGAGTTACGCGCTGAGATCGGCCACGTCTCCGCCGAGCGCGTCCTTTCAGGACCGGGGCTGGTGAATTTGTATCGGGCGATTGTGAAATCAGACGGTCGTCTGCCGGAAAACCTGCAGCCGAAAGACGTCACCGAACGCGCGCTGGCGGACAGCTGCATTGACTGTCGTCGTGCCCTGTCGCTGTTCTGCGTGATCATGGGACGTTTCGGCGGCAACCTGGCGCTGACGCTGGGCACCTTCGGTGGGGTCTATATCGCGGGCGGGATCGTACCGCGCTTCCTCGACTTCTTTAAAGCCTCGGGCTTCCGCGGCGGGTTTGAAGATAAAGGGCGTTTCAGAAGCTACGTGCAGGACATTCCGGTTTATCTGATCGTGCATGATAACCCGGGACTGCTGGGTTCCGGGGCCCATCTGCGTCAGGTTCTCGGTCAAATCCTCTGATGCAGAGCCCTCTCCCGCGGGAGAGGGCCTTTTCTTTACAGGTGCATCAGCTGACGAAACTCTTTTACCTTGCTGCGGCTTACCGGCACCTGAAAATCCAGATCCTTCAGACGCAAAATGTAGGTGTTGTTAAACCACGGTTCGATCTCGCGGATCTTATTTAAATTCACGCAAAACGACCGGTGGCAGCGGAAAAAGTGGGCAGCCGGGAGCTTGCTGCAGAATTCGGTAATGTTCATCGCCATCACGTACGATTCCCGCCGGGTATAGACAAACGTCATCTTTTCGTGCGCTTCGGCGTAGTAGATATCGTTGACCGGGGTCACGATGATGCGCTCGTCTTTGACCAGATTAATGGTGTCGTTTTCGCGTACCGTCGAGCTGGCGGGGGCGGTTTGCTGCTGCCAGGCGGCCTCCAGCTTTTGCAGCATGCTGACAATCCGCGACTCCTGATAAGGCTTAAGAATATAGTCAAACGCCTCCAGCTCGAAGGCCTCTACCGCGTGCTCTTTCCAGGCGGTAACGAACACAATAAACGGCTTATGGGCAAACTGATTGATGTTTTGCGCCAGCAATACTCCATCCAGCGACGGGATGTTGATATCCAGGAAAATGGCGTCGACCCGGTTATGCTGCAAAAATTTCAGCACGTCCAGACCATCATCAAACGTACCCACAATCTCCATCTGGCTGTGGGTTTTGATAAGCCAGGTGAGCTCCTGCTGAGCCAGGAATTCATCTTCTACGATGATAACTTTCATTGGTTAGTCCACCTGGGGCAACAGTGATGTGGTCGTATGCGCGAGAGAGCGCTCATTCGGGACGTAAAAAGCAATTTCGGTACCCGGCTCAAGACGTTGAATATGCAGCCCGTCGCCGTAAAGCAGCTTGACCCGGTGGTGCACGTTCAGCAGACCGATTTTATTCCCCGGCATCTCGTTAGACTCCACGCGCTCAATGACTTTTGGATCAATCCCGTGGCCGGTATCGCGCACGGCAATCCGCACCCGGTTGCCGCTTTCGGTGACGCTGATGGTGACGACGCCTTTGCCTTTACAGGGCTGAATACCGTGAACAATCGCGTTTTCGACCAGCGGCTGGATAAGCAGGCTCGGGATCACGCAGTTGACCTCTTCATCAATATCGTAAATGACCGTGAGCTTATCGCCAAAGCGCGCCTGCTCAATCGCGATGTAGTCCTTAATCTGATAAAGCTCTTTTTTGATGTCGATCTGCTCGTCATCTTTCAGTTCTATGTTGTAGCGCAGATAGCGCGACAGGTTAAAAATCAGCTGGCGCGCGGTGTCCGGATTTAGGCGAATGGACGAGGAGATAGCGTTCAGCGCGTTAAACAGGAAATGGGGATTGATTTTACTCTGCAGCGCGCGCAGTTCTGCCTTATTTGCCATCTCGCGCAGCTGTTCCGCCCGCGAAACCTCAAGCTGGGTGGAGATAATCTGCGACAGGCCGATGGCCATCTCCTGCAGCGTGGAGGTGATCTGATGCGCGTGGCAGTAATAAATTTTCAGCGTGCCCGTCACGACGCCTTTCTCCCACAGCGGGATGACCAGCATCGAGTGAATTTCCGGCGTTCGGTGGGCTTCATCATTGTTTTTAATAATGATTTTACCGTAGTTAATCGCCTGTCTGGTGGTCGGGCTTATGGTGTCATCGTTGTCGCGATAGTTGTGCTCCCCGACGCCAACGTAGGCCAGCACGTGGTCAATATTGGTGATGGCGACGGCGTCAGCGTGGATGTCATGGCGAATGATCTCGCAGACCTGACGCAACGATTCCGCGTTAACGTGGCGGAAGAGAGGCAGCGTTTTGTTGGCGATATCCAGCGCCAGCTTGGCCTGACGGGCGGCGCTGGCCTCTTTTTCCCCTTCAACGCTTTGCACCAGCAGCACGATAAAACCGATGCACACGCTGCCCAGGATCATCGGAATACCGATTTTCGAGACGATATCCAGCCCCAGCGCGGTGGTGGGGGCCCAGACGACGACCAGGATCATGGTCAGCGTTTCGCACACCATGCCTGCGACGATCCCGGCGCGCCAGCGCTGTTTTTTCGGGATTTTGCGGCTGATCCAGCCGGAAAGCACCCCGGCGATAATGCTGGTGATAAAGCACGGCACCGCCGTTACGCCACCGATATCAATCAGATAGCGGTGCGTCCCGGCAATCAGACCGGTGATGACGCCCACCCACGGACCAAACAAAATCCCGCCGGACATGACGGCGATAATGCGCACGTTAACCAGCGAACCCTCTACCGGCACGCCGGACCAGGTGCTGAACAGGGCGAACAGCGAAAAGATGGCGGTAACGGCCAGCAGCTCTTTTGGCGAGTGGGCTGATTTGTGCAGCAGCTCGCGAAACAGGCGAATGCGAATGAGGAAGAACAGGCAAATCAGCATTAATGCCGCACGGTCAAAAACCGCCAGCAGCATAGTGAATATTTCGTGCACGAGTAAACCTGGGAAAACGGGAAAGAACCATGATAAAAAACCTGGCGCGTATTGACCAGCTATCCGTCAGGTTTATCAAATGAGGAAAAACCATAATTTTGAAAGGGGATTATCTGGCGATGACCGAGGCGTCCTGTTTTTTTCTTATCGGCGCATCGTCAGGTAACTGGTTTGATATCATCCTGTTAAATAACAGCTATCAGACAGCCGTTCCCGAAACAGGGGCTTCCGCTTTTAGGCGCAGCGGGGTTCCGGTTTTTAGTCGAGCGCTTTTTTTTCATTTCCCTCTCGACAGCATGATTTTTTTCAGGTTATTTTCTAATCATGCCACATCGGTGGCAGCGTCGCTCGGACGGTCCGGGCGCTAACGTTAATCTGAGGAATCTATGGCTGAATTCAGTCCTGAACGCCGTTTTACGCGTATCGATCGTCTCCCCCCTTATGTTTTCAATATCACTGCTGAACTGAAAATGGCTGCGCGTCGGCGCGGCGAAGATATTATCGATTTCAGCATGGGTAACCCTGACGGCCCAACGCCACCGCATATCGTTGAAAAGCTCTGCACGGTTGCCCAGCGCCCGGATACGCACGGCTACTCGACCTCTCGCGGTATTCCCAGGTTACGTCGCGCGATCTCGCGCTGGTATCAGGATCGCTATCAGGTTGATATCGATCCGGAAAGCGAAGCGATTGTCACCATCGGCTCGAAAGAGGGGCTGGCACACCTGATGCTGGCCACGCTGGATCATGGCGACACGGTGCTGGTGCCTAATCCAAGCTACCCGATCCATATCTACGGCGCGGTGATTGCCGGGGCGCAGGTCCGTTCTGTGCCGCTGGTGGAAGGTGTCGATTTCTTTAACGAACTGGAACGTGCGATTCGCGAAAGCTATCCGAAACCCAAGATGATGATCCTCGGTTTCCCGTCGAACCCAACGGCGCAGTGCGTGGAGCTTGATTTCTTCGAGAAAGTTGTCGCGCTGGCCAAGCGTTATGACGTGCTGGTGGTTCACGATTTAGCCTATGCAGATATCGTCTATGACGGCTGGAAAGCCCCGTCGATTATGCAGGTCCCGGGCGCGCGTGATGTGGCGGTAGAGTTCTTTACCCTGTCGAAAAGCTACAACATGGCGGGCTGGCGTATTGGCTTTATGGTGGGTAACAAAACGCTGGTGAGTGCCCTGGCGCGCATTAAGAGTTACCACGACTACGGTACCTTCACGCCGCTGCAGGTCGCCGCTATCGCTGCCCTGGAAGGCGACCAGCAGTGCGTCCACGAGATTGCCGCCCAGTATAAGCGCCGCCGCGACGTGCTGGTAAAAGGGTTGCATGAAGCGGGCTGGATGGTGGAAATGCCGAAGGCGTCTATGTACGTCTGGGCAAAAATTCCGGAGCCCTATGCGGCGATGGGATCGCTGGAGTTTGCTAAAAAGCTGCTTCAGGATGCAAAGGTGTGTGTCTCGCCTGGCATTGGATTCGGTGATTATGGCGACACCCATGTGCGATTTGCCCTGATTGAAAACAGCGACCGTATTCGTCAGGCGGTGAGGGGCATCAAGAGTATGTTCCGGGCCGACGGTCTTCTGACCTCAAAGAGCGTCGCTGAACATCCCGCGTCGTCATGACATAAAAAAACAGGAGCCGATGGCTCCTGTTTTTTTGACTGCATGTTCTTCACTAGATCATCAGGGCAAAGGTTCCGGCCCAGACTAAAACAATCACCGAAATGCCCATAAAGAAATATTTCACGTTTCATCGCTCCGCGTATCTTGTGGTACGCATTTAAAAACAGAGTCCACCTGATTATAGAGAACTGAAATCCGGTCAAAACGGAAATGAGAATTTTCCCGTTATGCCGTTAACTCCAGCTCAGAATTCTGTGCTTTCCTGTTGCCAGACGGCGCTAATGTACGCTTAAAAATGAGGGGTGACAAGAGGGATTTTTTTAAATAATTTCCGTCACTTACAAGTGTCGTGGAACGGCGACAGTTTGATTTCACTTCGCAATAAATTCACTTTGGGCGACGCATTGAAAGACAGTTACTCAGCGGGAAGACAGGTGATTGAAAAGGTTAGTTTCTTAGCGAAACTAACCTTCATGAAGGGCTAAATATAGAGCGAGGCTTCGCCAAGAGGGCGGGTTTTGAAACGACGATGCATCCACAGATACTGCTCTGGCGCGCGCATGATTTCAGTTTCGATGACTTTATTGATAAACGCTGCTGCTTCGCACTCGTTTTCCGGATAGTTAGCCATTTCAGGGGAGATGTGCAGACGATAACCTGACTTATCTGCTTTTCTCACCATCGTCACGGTCAGCATAGAGGCACCAGACAGACGCGAAATGACAAAGGTGCCGTTAGTCGTCGCAACGTCTTTCACCGCAAAGAAAGGCGCAAAGCTGCTGCCTTTGCGTCCATAATCCTGATCGGGTGCAAACCAGACGGCCTCTCCTTTCTTGAGAGCACCGACCATACCGCGCAGGTTATTACGGCTGATCATCGCCTTATTGGAACGCATACGGCCTCGCGTCTGCACCCATTCCATAAGCGCACTGTTGTGCGGTCTGTAGGTTGCCATCATTGGCTGGCAAAGCCCCATCACGCGGCCGCCCAGCTCCAGCGACATAAAGTGAACGCCGACGATCATCACGCCGCGTTTTTGCATCTGCGCGCGTTTAAGGTTATCCAGGCCTTCCACGTCAAACCATTTGCGGACACGTTCATCTGGCCAGAACCATGCCATGCCGGTTTCAAGCAGCGCCATGCCGATAGACTTGAAGTTTTCAGCGATGAGTTTTTCACGCTCTTCGGCATTGTACTGCGGAAAACAAAGCTCAATATTTTTACGCGCGATGGATTCGCGACGTTTCAGGAAAACGCGGGAAGCGCTGCCCAGTTTTGACCCCAGCAAGCGCAGGACAGGGTACGGAAGTTGAACCAGCAGCCAGAGTACGCCAAGGCCAAACCATGTAAACCAGTAACGCGGGTGTAAAAACGCACGTTGAAATTTGGATTGAGACAAAATAGTAGAACCTATGTGAAGCCTGTAAAGGTAGCGCAGAGTTTGCGATACGACGTGCCGATAAGACCGTTCTTCAAGGTGATGGTTGCAGGCTTTACCGAACTTTACGGCGGCGTTGCCTGGCCACTGCTGATTTGGGCGGGCGGCGTAATGTAGCACCGTTATACGATATGTGCTATTACTCGTTTTTGATTAAAAAAGCGGCGATCCGGGAGGTGTTTGATTTTACACTGTATAAACTCCTGAGGTGAGAGCACTCTTCATGCCTGAGGGGAGAGTTGAGGCTTAGAGTAAGGAGGAGTGGGCCGACAAATGAGCAGCAGTGTTTATTTTCGGACCTTCATCTACATTTTATTTTCCTTCGAATAATATATAAGAATTTTCTTTGTGAAATTCTTATATATTATTCATGTCATCAATCATTTCGTCGCCTTTTTTAATTCATTAACCTCTGCCCTTTATCTGTTCGCAATAACCTGTTGCCGCTCTTTCATCTTTTTTTAATATCATGCTGTGATGCAAATCAAAACAAGGTGGTTTTATTAGCATCTCTCTGGCTGCGATCCTTCTTACGGTACAAATATTCGCTTTGCGTGAAAAAAGCAGTGTCTTTCCCTGAGCTGAATGGATAATCCGTAATAATATAGTAGTTGAAAATTCTTAAGAAATTTCTTATTGCGGATAAATGATCTGTGTATTTGATTTTGCATCGATCATTATTCTAATATTGCGCATCAAGAACGATACCGTGAAGTTGGCGTAGCAAAAACAAAGAGGGATGTTGAGATGGCTGACAGTTTTCAGAATGAGGTGCCTAAGGCACGTATTAACCTGAAGCTTGACCTGCATACAGGCGGGGCAAGCAAGAAAATGGAATTACCGCTGAAATTACTGGTTGCGGGTGATTTCAGTAATGGGCAAGAGTCTGCTCAAATATCTGAGCGTGAGAAAGTTAACATTACGAAAAATAATTTCGACAGTGTTCTTTCTGAATACTCCCCAAAACTTAATCTAACCGTTAAAAATACGCTCTCTGATGATGGTGGTGAGGACAATGTTCAGCTGACTTTCCAGAGCATGAAAGATTTCACGCCAGAGCAGGTGGCTGCTCAGATACCGCAGCTGAAGGCGATGCTGGCGATGCGCAACTTGCTTCGCGATCTGAAGGCCAATTTGCTGGATAACCAGACTTTCCGAAAAGAGCTGGAAAAAATCCTTCTGGACCAGTCTCTTAGTGCTGAACTGCGAAATGAACTATCCGCACTGGCATCAAGAAAATCGTAACCATCACGCTGTTTTAACGGATTAAACAAGGAATGCTCATGTCTGTACAAAATAATATTGCCGGTAGTGAAAGCGTGGTGCTGGAACGTCCTGCTGCGGGTGGGGTTTACGCCTCCCTGTTTGAGAAAATCAATCTGAATCCTGTCTCCGAGTTGAGCGCGTTAGACCTCTGGCAAGATGCGCAGGCGATGTCAGATGCAACCGCTGATGAGCGTCTGACTGCAGGTATGCAGGTCTTTCTGGAATGTCTGACCAAAGCAGGCGCGAAGGTCGAAAAACTGGATAAAAGCCTTATCGATCATCACATCGCTGAGCTCGATTACCAGATCAGCCGCCAGCTGGACGCGGTTATGCACCATGACGAGTTTCAGGCGGTCGAAAGCCTGTGGCGTGGGGTGAAATCACTGATTGATAAAACAGATTTTCGCCAGAACGTGAAAATTGAGCTTCTGAGTATGTCCAAAGAAGACCTGCGGCAGGACTTTGAAGATACCCCGGAAATCATCCAGAGTGGTCTGTATAAACACACCTACATTGATGAATATGATACTCCAGGCGGCGAGCCGATTGCGGCACTGATTTCCGCTTACGAGTTTGATGCTTCAGCGCAGGATGTCGCTCTGCTTCGCAACATCTCCAAAGTATCCGCTGCTGCACATATGCCGTTTATCGGCTCAGCAGGCCCGAAATTCTTTCTTAAAGAGTCCATGGAAGACGTCGCGGCGATTAAAGATATTGGTAATTATTTTGACCGCGCAGAGTACATCAAGTGGAAATCGTTCCGCGATACTGATGACGCTCGCTACATCGGCCTGGTCATGCCGCGCGTATTGGGACGTTTGCCGTATGGCCCGGACACCGTTCCGGTTCGCAGCTTCAACTATGTCGAAGAAGTCAAAGGTCCCGATCACGACAAATACCTGTGGACCAATGCATCGTTTGCCTTCGCGTCCAACATGGTGCGCAGCTTTATCAATAATGGCTGGTGTGTACAAATCCGTGGCCCGCAGGCTGGTGGTGCGGTTCAGGACCTGCCTATCCATCTGTACGATCTCGGTACCGGCAATCAGGTAAAAATCCCGAGCGAAGTGATGATTCCTGAAACCCGTGAATTCGAATTCGCGAATCTGGGATTCATTCCTTTGTCCTACTACAAAAACCGCGACTACGCGTGCTTCTTCTCAGCCAACTCAACTCAGAAACCGGCGCTGTATGACACCGCTGATGCGACGGCTAACAGCCGCATCAACGCCCGTCTTCCGTACATCTTCCTGCTGTCGCGTATCGCCCACTATCTGAAGCTGATTCAGCGCGAGAACATCGGTACCACCAAAGATCGCCGACTGCTGGAACTGGAGCTGAACACGTGGGTCCGCAGCCTGGTGACCGAAATGACCGACCCGGGCGACGAGTTGCAGGCTTCTCACCCGCTGCGCGACGCGAAGGTGGTAGTGGAAGACATCGAAGACAACCCGGGCTTCTTCCGCGTGAAGCTGTACGCCGTTCCGCACTTCCAGGTGGAGGGCATGGACGTCAATCTGTCGCTGGTTTCCCAGATGCCGAAAGCGAAATCGTAAAAACAGGCAGGAAGCCGATGAAAACGGAACAACCGTTATGGGGTAGGGGCATTATGGTCTCTCCCCAGCATTTTCAGCAACAGGTCGCGTATGCGGCCTGGTCTGCCGAATGTATTGCCCGGCTGGGCCTCTCCTGTCCATGGGGGGTAATTAATGCCACCTTCGAACCGGAAGCTCTCAGGCTTGGACGTCTGCAGGCTCATCATCTGCATGTCCGTTTTCAGGACGGTACGCTGATTGATACAGATAATGCCGATACTCCGCCTCCGGTCCTGTCGCTTGAAAGCGAATCGCAGGAGGTGACGGTGGTACTGGCACTCCCACTACTGCGGTCGAACGGCGGCAACTGCCTCAAACCCGAAGAAGTGGCCGAGCGTCCGGTGCGATATCGTCAGCGCTGGCGGGATGTGCGCAATGCCTATGGAGATGATACCCGTCAGATTGCCGTAATGCAGCCCGAACTGACCCTGCGTTTTGCGCATCAGAACAACAGCGATTACCTGATTTGTCCGGTCGCCCGACTGCAGCAAGACTCGCAGGGTACATGGCAATTAGACGAGACGTTTCTTCCTCCACTGTTGACTCTCCAGGGCAGCCGTTGGCTGGTTACCCAGCTTGAACAACTCATGACCCAACTGCGGGCTCGTCTGTGCCGTCTGATGGCGATGCGGCGTGAAAGCAATGAGCGTATGGCTGACTTCGCCGTGGCCGATGTATCACTGTTCTGGCTGCTCAACGCGCTGAACAGCGCTGAGCCCGTGCTTGGCCAGTTCCAGCGTAACCTGCAAAGCCCGCCGGAGCGTCTGTATCCGGAACTTTCTCGCCTGGCAGGGAGCCTGCTGACCTTCTCTCTGGAACATCAGGTGAGCGCTATACCGATCTGGCACCACGAGCAACTCAATATGGTGTTTCCGCCGCTGTTTGATTTGCTTGGCGATCTGCTTGAAGCCAGCTTGCCGTCCCGCGTGGTGGCCCTGTCACTCGACTATGACCCACGACTGCACTTCTGGCAGGCTCGACTGCATGACCCGCGCCTGCGCGAAGGGGCTGATTACTATCTTTCTGTGCGCTCGCCGATCCCAGTAGCGCAACTGCAGGAACAGTTCCCGCGTCAGTGTAAGGTGGGCAGTCCTGACCATGTGCGGGGGATCGTCAACTCTTCCCGCGTGGGCGTGCCGTTGATGCCATTGCGCCATGTACCAGCCGCCATTCCGCTGCGCCTGGAAAATCAGTATTTCAGTCTCGATCTCTCCCATCCTCTGGCGACTGAGATGCTCCAGAGTGGGACGTGTATGTTTTACGTCCCGGGCATGCTGGGCGAGCCTGAACTTGAACTCTTTGCGGTACTGAGAACATGAGTGAACGTAAACACGGCGCTGCCGTATCTATTGATATTGACGCACTGCTGCAGGATACCTGGCTGCAGGTCATTAGCCTTCGCCATGGACCGCAGTTTCAGGAAGGTGAAGGTCGGATTTTGTGGGAGCGCTGTATCGCTGACGTGGAGCGCGTTCAGCGCGAACTGAAAGCGAGTGAACTCGACGAAGCCAGCTGTGAGCATATCCTCACTGCACAATGTGCATTGCTTGACGAGGCGGTCAAAGGACGAGGTGTGGAGGATGACGCCTGTGTGCAGTGGTATGACATTCCCCTGCAGGGACACTTCCTCGGCACGATGGACGCTGGTGACACCCTGTGTGACAGGATGCGCGATGTGCTGCGCGAACCAGCACCAGACATTGCCGTACTGACCTGCTTCCAGCGGGTAATGATGCTTGGATTCCTGGGGGGCTATCGCGCGCTGAACGATCCTGAACGCCAGAAGCTGGTCAGCGCACTCAGTGAACATGTCGCGCCGTTCAGCTATCCGCAGACCCACCCTGTTCTGGCAGAAAGCCGAGCCGGGTGGGGAATGGGCGGATGGCTCGCATCATGGCCTGCACGTATTGGACTATGCGTGATTGTTCTTGCCGCGCTCTGGTGGGGACTGGATCGTTGGCTCGATCAGATGCTGCTGACCCTGCTGCCGGGAGCCATAAAATGAGTCCTGCACAACAGCGCGGGCTTGCGCTGTGGGCAGCCCTGCTGAGTGCAGTGGTCTGTCTGGCTTTTCTGCCGGTATCCCGGCTGGCTTCAGTGCTCGTTCTGCTGGCTATGCTCGGGGTTATCTTCGTGTTCTGGTATATCACCAAACCTCGTGCGGAGCATGACGTCACCCTGCTTCTGGATGACCTTCCTGAAGCCACTTACCGTCAGCCCGTGGTGCTGGTTTGTGGCGATCTGCCGCTGACCTGGCCGCAGCAGTCATCAGTACTCATCGTCACGCAGGGATGCTGGATCCGTGTTGAGGATCATCAGGATCTGGAGCAGGTTGCCCGTCAGGTACTGTGGCAGCGTCCGGACTGGGGACGTCAGATGTCAGTGATGGTCAGTGTCTGCCCGCAGAAACACGTTGACAGTGAAGCCCTGACAAGTCGTCTGCTGGCTCTGCGCTGGCAAATCAGCCAGTTGCGTAAAGAAACGGGACATTCTGTGCCATTGATTTTGAATGGTCAGATCGGCAGCGCAATGACGGATGACATGCTCTGGCAGGCCGCAATGCCGGGTGAAGGGTGGACTGTCTGGCGTGAGTCGAGTGCGCCTTGTTCAATTGCCGCGTGGGTCTCCACTGGCGGTGCGCCTGTGATGCAGCAGCAGGTGCTGATGAACAGCCTGATGAGCTGGTTCCATCAGCATGTCCAGGCGGTATTCATCGATGATAATCCTGATGTCCCGGCCATTGCACCTGCAGCGCTGCTGTGGGGAATGGGACCGATTCTTGCCGGAAGCCTTGCATCATCAGCCTGGACGTCGTGGTTATCGCGTCATACTGCCATGCAGCAGGTGACCGGCTGGCAGCCCAGGGGGACGGACAGTACGGTGATCTCACCCTTTCCGGATTTCATCCTGCCGCTGCTACCGGAGGGAAGTGGACTCACTCCCCAGGCCCGCACCTGGCGCTGTGCCCTTGGTCTTTTCACCCTGGCGGCCATCGCCGCGCTGCTCAGCAGTGGCTGGAACAATCGCCAGCTGCTGCATCGCGTGAGCTTCGATATAGCCCGTTATGACAGCCTCTCCATGGATGACTACGGCCCGAAGGCTAGCGCAGTAGCGGCCCTTCGTGAGAATGCGGCGCTGCTGGATGACTATGCACGTAACGGCGTACTGGCCCGACTGGGTCTGGGGCTTTATCAGGGGGAACGTCTACGGATGCCCCTTCTGGAAGCGATCCGCTCGTATATGCCGCCGCCTCCTAAACCGCAGCCAACCCCAAAACCGGTGCCGAAAATTGTGAGGCTCGACAGCATGTCACTTTTCGATTCCGGCAAGTTCGAGCTGAAGGCGGGTTCCACCAAAATGCTGGTGAATTCTCTGGTCGGCGTGAAGGCGAAGCCCGGCTGGCTGATTGTCGTGTCAGGGCATACCGATAACACCGGCAATCCGCAACTAAACCAGACGTTGTCTCTGAAACGTGCCGAAGCGGTGCGCAGCTGGATGCGTGACACCGGAGACGTGCCGGAAAGCTGTTTTGCGGTGCAGGGCTATGGCGAAAGCCGCCCTGTCGCAACCAACGACACCCCGGAAGGGCGTGCGCTTAACCGCCGTGTCGAAATCAGTCTGGTACCGCAGGCAAGTGCCTGTCAGATACCCGGCAAACACATGGCGCCATCGCAGGATGATGGCGTCTCAGAAAATAAAACGGAGTAATTAACATGGCAATTCCTGTTTATCTTTGGCTGAAGGACGACGGCGGCGCGGACATCAAAGGGTCTGTTGACGTTCAGGATCGTGAAGGCAGCATCGAAGTGGTTGCACAGGAGCATAACCTGTACATCCCGACCGACAACAATACCGGCAAGCTGACCGGCACCCGCATCCACACGCCGTTCCTGTTCACGAAGGAAATCGATTCCTCCAGCCCGTACCTGTACAAGGCGGTGACCACGGGTCAGACCCTAAAATCCGCTGAGTTCAAGTGGTACAAAATCAACGACGCGGGCCAGGAAGTGGAGTACTTCAACACCAAACTGGAAAACGTGAAGGTAGTGAAAGTGAATCCTGAAATGTATGACATCAAGGATCCTTCTAAAGAGAAGCACAACCACCTTGAACGCGTTGAACTGCGTTACGAAAAAATCACCTGGACCTACAAAGACGGCAACATCATTCATTCCGACTCCTGGAACGAACGCGCCACGGCGTAATCCTGATGCGGGCAGGTTTTCCTGTCCGCAGTTTTTTGCTGAATGCCTGAGATGCGGGCACTCAGCAAAGAAAAAACAATCTGCCTGCCTGACCTTATGCGCTTTGGTGAACAGCGAGGGGCGGTAGCGTGCCCAGGAACCGACAAAGAGAGAATCTCATGGAAAATCCAGCCATCCTGTTACGTCGTCTGAACCCTTACTGTGCCCGTGCGATGGAAGGCGCGGCGTCGCTCTGCCAGACCCGCGCCCATGCGGAAATTTTGCCGGAGCACTGGCTGCTAAAACTGCTGGAGCAGGGGGAAGGTGACCTGACGGTGTTGGCGCGTCGCTATGAATGGGATATGGATGGCATCTGGCAGGATTTGCTTGGCTGGCTCGACAGGCAACCTCGCTCCGTGCGCCATCGCCCCCAGCTGTCTGATGCCATTCAGACGCTGATGCAGGAAGCCTGGATGATTGCCTCCCTTAACAGCGAAGAGCACATTCGCAGCGTCCATCTGCTGATGGCCCTGGTGGAAAAACCAAAACTGGCGCGTTGTGACGGCCTTTGGCCGTTGTTAACGCTTGCTCAAAGCCAGCTGGAGCGCCTGCGGCCTTTGCTGGATGCACAATCGGATGAACGTCTGGAAATGCAGCGCGAAGCAGAACTGGCGCAGAGCCACGGTGGTGAGGTGGAATTTGTCGGGCGTCCGGCTGGTGTGGAAATGAAAGAGGGGGAACTGAGCCCTGCGCTGCAGAACGCACTGGATAAATTCACCCTCGATGTCACTGCCAAAGCGAAGGAAGGGAAGATCGATCCTGTGTTTGGCCGCGACACAGAAATCCGCCAGATGGTGGACATCCTTTCCCGCCGCCGTAAAAACAATCCGATCCTGGTCGGCGAGCCGGGCGTGGGGAAAACTGCACTGGTTGAAGGTCTGGCGTTGCGTATAACCGAGGGTAATGTGCCGGAATCCCTCAAAACGGTCACTCTCCGCACCCTTGACCTGGGCCTGCTGCAGGCTGGCGCGGGCGTGAAAGGTGAGTTCGAACAGCGTCTGAAAAACGTCATCGACGCGGTGCAGCAATCGCCTGTACCTGTTCTGCTTTTTATTGATGAAGCGCATACCATCATTGGCGCAGGTAATCAGGCGGGTGGTGCAGATGCGGCCAACCTGCTGAAACCGGCGCTGGCGCGTGGCGAACTGCGTACTATTGCGGCCACCACCTGGTCTGAATACAAACAATACTTCGAGCGTGACGCCGCCCTGGAACGTCGTTTCCAGATGGTAAAAGTGGATGAGCCTGACGATGACACTGCCTGCCTGATGCTCCGTGGCCTGAAATCCCGCTATGCCGAACACCACAATGTGCATATCACCGACGATGCGGTTCGTGCGGCAGTTACTCTTTCACGTCGTTATCTGACCGGGCGTCAGCTTCCTGATAAAGCGGTCGATCTGCTGGACACCGCTGCCGCACGCGTGCGTATGAGCCTCGACACCGTACCGGAACAGCTAACCCGACTTCGCGCGAGTATCGCTGCGCTCGACATGGAGAAGCAGGCGTTACTGGAAGATATCGCCATTGGCAATCAGTGTCATGCCGAGCGTTTAAGCGAGATTGAGCAGGAAGAGGTGCGCCAGATAGTGACACTCGACGAACTGGAAACCCAGTACGGTCAGGAGATAAAACTCACCGAGCAGCTACGCGAAAGCCGTCAGGATATATCACGCCAGCGTGAGACTCACAGGCTGCAACAGGAGCTTAACGAGATGCAGCGCAGCAACCCGCTGCTCTCCCTGGATGTGGATGTCCGCACCGTTGCCAACGTGATTGCCGACTGGACAGGCGTGCCGTTGTCATCACTGATGAAGGACGAGCAGACCGAACTGCTGACTCTGGAAAATGAAATCGGTAAACGTGTGGTTGGGCAGGATGTGGCGCTTGAGGCTATCGCCCGGCGTCTGCGTGCGGCAAAAACAGGCCTTACGTCCGAGAACGGTCCGTTGGGCGTATTCCTGCTGGTGGGACCGAGCGGGGTGGGGAAAACCGAAACCGCGCTTGCGCTGGCCGATGTCATGTACGGCGGCGAGAAGTCACTCATTACGATTAACCTTTCTGAATACCAGGAACCGCACACGGTTTCCCAGCTGAAAGGCTCTCCGCCGGGCTACGTGGGTTACGGCCAGGGCGGTATCCTCACCGAAGCTGTGCGCAAGCGTCCGTACAGCGTGGTGCTGCTGGATGAAGTGGAAAAAGCCCACCGCGACGTGATGAACCTTTTTTATCAGGTGTTTGATCGCGGCTTTATGCGCGACGGCGAAGGGCGTGAAATCGACTTCCGCAACACCGTTATTCTGATGACCTCCAACCTCGGCAGCGACCACCTGATGCAGTTGCTGGATGACAACCCGGAAGCCACGGAAGCAGACCTACACGAACTGCTGCGCCCAATCCTGCGCGATCATTTCCAGCCCGCGTTACTCGCCCGCTTCCAGACGGTGATTTACCGTCCGCTGGCTGAAGCAGCCATGCGTACCATTGTGGAAATGAAACTGTCACAGGTCAGCAAGCGCTTGCACCGCCACTACGGGCTGACCACGCAAATTGACGAGAGTCTCTATGACGCGCTGACCACAGCCTGCTTGCTGCCGGATACGGGGGCGCGTAACGTTGACAGTCTGCTGAATCAACAAATTCTGCCGGTGCTGAGTCAGCAATTGCTCACCCACATGGCCGCAAAACAGAAACCAGCGTCGTTACGCCTTGGCTGGGATGATGAAGAAGGGATCGGCCTGGAATTTGAATGGAATCAGGGGGTAACGTATGAGCACTAATCCTCCGATCAGATACAGCCACAACCACCACCTGCTCGTGGTGAAAGGCTGTGAAGCCGAACCCGATGTGCTGGCTTTTGTTGGCGACGAAGCCCTGAGCCGACCGTTCAGCTACCGTGTTGAGTTCACCAGCCGCGACCACGGCATCAGCAAAGAGATGATGCTGATGAAGCCCGGCTCGCTGACGCTGCAGGCCCCGGTTGACCAGGGCTACGGCATCAAAATCCAGCAGCCGCTGCGGGTGATTCAGGGGGTGGTGACCGGTTTTGAACGCCTTGGCACCTCAAAAGATGAAACGCATTACGCCCTGACGCTGCAACCGCGTCTGGTGCTGCTTGACCGTTCGCACCAGAACGCCATTTACCAGGACATGTCGGTCCCGCAAATTGTGGAAAAAATCCTGCGCGAGCGTCACGGCATGCGCGGTCAGGATTTTCTGTTCTCGCTCACAAAAGAGTATCCGCGCCGTGAGCAGGTGATGCAGTACGGCGAGGACGATCTGCACTTCATCACCCGCCTGCTGGGCGAAGTGGGCATCTGGTTTCGCTTCACCACCGACACGCGCCTGAATATTGATGTGGTGGAGTTTTACGACAGCCAGCAGGGTTACGAGAAAGGCCTGAGCCTGCCGTCGGTGCCGCCGTCCGGGCAGCACTCGCAGGGTGTGGACTCGGTGTGGGGGATGGAAAGCCATCACAGCGTGGTGCAGAAGCAGGTCAGCACCCGCGAATACAACTACCGTCAGGCCACGGAAAACATGAATACTCTGGTTGACGTCACCCGGGGGGACGCGACCACGTACGGGGAAGCGTACCACTATGCCGATAATTATCTGACGCCGGGCAGCGCGTATGACCTCAATCCGGCGCCCGAGTCCGGTGCGTTTTATGCCCGCATCCGGCATGAGCGTTACCTGAATGGCCAGACGCAGACCCGGGCCATCACCAGCAGTCCGGCGCTCTCTCCGGGGATGCTGCTGAAAGTCACCGGCGGGTATGAAGTGGCTGACGTGTTTGCGCATGGCGTGGTCATCACGGCGATGCAGACCCACGCGCGGAGGGATGAAGACTTTAGCCTTCGTTTTGACGGCATTCCGGACAGCCCGGATTTCAGCTTCCGCCCTGAGCCCGGCTCACGTCCGGTGATGGCCGGGACGCTGCCGGCACGTGTCACGAGCACCACTGAGAACGACACCTACGGCCATATCGATAAAGACGGCCGCTACCGCGTCAGCATGCTGTTTGACAGGGACAGCTGGGAGACCGGGTTCGAGAGCCTGTGGGTGCGCCAGTCCCGCCCGTATGCCGGCGACACCTACGGCCTGCACCTGCCTCTGCTGGCGGGCACCGAAGTGGCGATTGGCTTTGAGGACGGCAATCCGGACAGGCCGTACATCTCCGGCGTGCTGCACGACTCGGCCCACGGCGACCACGTCACCATCCAGAACTACAAGCGTAACGTCCTGCGGACCCCGGCAAACAACAAAATCCGCCTCGATGACGAGCGCGGAAAAGAGCATATCAAGGTCAGCACCGAGTACGGCGGCAAGAGCCAGCTGAATCTCGGGCATCTGGTCGACAGCGAGAAACAGCAGCGCGGGGAGGGGTTTGAGCTCAGGACGGACAGCTGGGGTGCTATTCGTGCACAGCAGGGTATTTTCATCACCGCCGATGCACAAATCAAAGGTCAGGGACAGGTTCTGGCGATGGATGCGGCGCTGGGGACACTCAATCAGGCGCAGCAGTTAGCGAAGTCACTGAGCGATGCTGTAGCCACTGCACAGGCTGAACTCGCGCAGATCCAGGCACAAAAAACATTGCTGGAATCCTCTATCAAGGATCTGCAGCAGTCCGCGTTGCTGATGAGCGCCCCGGGCGGGATAGCTCAGGCATCACCGCAAAGTATTCAAATCAGCAGCGGACAGAACTTTATTCAGACCTCCGGCGAGAACAGTGACTTTAGCGTCTTCAAAAAATTCACCGTTGCGGCAGGCGAGATCATCAGTCTGTTTGCCAAAACGCTGGGCATCAAAATCTACGCTAATAAAGGCAAGGTGGATATTCAGGCTCAGGGGGATGAAATGGCACTGACCTCCCTGAAGGCCATGAAAATTATCAGCAAGGGTGATGAGGTTTATATCCAGGCCAGTAAAAAACTGACGCTGAGCTGTGGCAAAACGGCGGTGGTGATTGAGCCGTCGGGGATCACGATTTTGGCTCCGGGTGATGTGAATGCCAAATGCGCCAGTATCAACCAACTGGCCCCTCAAAGCTTCAGTCCGGTGCAGCCTGAATTACCACCTGAAGCAACCTGTGTGGAGAGCGCCCGCTGATGAAGAGTATTGCGACGATAGCGGAATGCCTGAATGCAAGACAGGATGAATACCGGTATTTGTTAATCGACCCATTGAAGCCAGTAATGTCATGGAATCCCTTGCATCCTGATTGCCTGAAAGAGGGGAAAGGTTCTAATTTCTTGCAGCGGGTACTGCGTCCAGACCTGGCATGGTCACCGGAGCACTGTCCATTGTTAGTGCTGCTGGCTTCGCCTGGCGAAAATTGCGATGAAAGGTTAATTGAAGAGAGTGAAGAATATGCTCTCGGTGAAGTCCTGTATGAGAAACGCTATGTTTGCGGCTGGATGAGCGCTTCATTAGATCCTCAAGAAATGGCGACCTGGCTTGCAGAGTTGTGTAAAAAAATTAGACCGGGCGCAATTGTGCCAGTGTTTGAACCCCTGCGCCTTGAGCTGTTACGGAGCACGGCAGATCCCGCTCAGTTGTCCACGTTGCTGGCACCCATCGGTCGCTGGATATTCCTTTCTGCTACAGGAGAACGGACGGTCTTGTCAGGTGCAGTAAACAGTAAGGAATGGCAACTAAAATGGGGGACTGAACAGGCACTGGATAACTATCGTGATATCTGGCGTCTGCTTTCTGCGTGGGGTCTTACCTCAGGACCTCTACCGACAGACGCTGCCCGACAGGCAGCAAAAGCCTGGGCTGGATCGGGCAAGGTTGGGCTTAACCATCTGAGCGATCGGATTTTTCTCGTACTTAATTCGCTGACGTTACCAGCCAGCGTGACCATACACGATGAAATGAAGGCGCTCCTGCAAAAAGTGGCCAGTAACCCAGATTTGCATCTCACGCAACTTATGAAAACGCTCCCGGACGCAGTCTGGCAGGAACAGCGCTCGCCTGAGCCGAAAGTGGAAGGAATAATTTAATGATGGGTACGCGAGATAAGGCAGGCAGTAACGCCGAAGCAAGTCAGCAGGCAGCAGTTGTTCCGTCAGGTTGTAAAGCCTGTAAACGCGAGGGCGTTGCCATTTATCCTCTGCGCGTGGCCGCAATTCCACAGCCTCTGGTAAATACCGGTTGGCAACCTGCGGTTCCTCCCCAGGATATTGAGCTAACAGGGGGGGAGTTTAAATATGCCCTTCGCACATTGCGTCAGGGCTATGTTTATGTCCTGCTGGACAAATCAGTCTGGCAGGCCTACCAGGTCACCGCCGAAGGCTTTTTACGTCAGTTCAATGCCTACGAGATGCCGGAAAGCGAAACAGTGGATTCATTGAGCCCGGCATGCCTGACGCAAAACCATGATGTGCTGGCAAGCTTCATCAATATTGATCCTAACTACTCGCAGGCGATGGTCGGATTTAGCAGCGATCCATGGTGTAAAACGGTCCTGGATGAATATAAAAGTGGAAAGCGTCCTGCTACACGTTTTACGCAGGTTACCGTCTCTGATGGAAAAGCGACGATAGAAGGAGCAAGCCGGAGCCTGACACTCGATCCCTCTTTGTCTGCGCTCAAAAGCAACGCGCTGGAGTTTGCGACGGAATCTTTCCCTTCCGTCGTCGGCAAAGATGCCGACCCTGACGGGGCCCATGGCTTTCATCCGCGAATGGAAAAGAGCAAACAAACCGCCCTGGGGAACCATATTGCTCAGCTGCAACAGCAGTATGGCGCTCCTGTAAAAGCCATCGTACTGGATGACGTCATGGGCGTGGTGGAGGAAATTAACCACGGTCGCCTGGATGTGGTTCAGGCGCTTGCCACGTTCACGTCTGAAAAGAGCAACATTCACCAGAAAACCATTTCAGATGCGATTGTGCAGCTACGGGCATCCACAACAAAGCAGACTGAAAACGATCCGAAGATTCAGGGATTCTCCACGCCGGGTTACAGCACTTCGTATTCCGTCAGCCGTGAAAGTGCGGTTGCTATTGAGTTACGAAAAGCTCTGGGCCGCATGGAGGAATACTACGACGAGCCTGCGCGTGCGGCTTTTGCCAGCAGTTGGCAGTCAACCGTGGACGGTTATAAGCAACAGATGGCAGCTATCTGGCAGGATCTCGACAATCTGTATACCTCTGCGCTGTGGCTGGTGCTTCTGAATAACGACTACTCGCCGGAAACCAGCGTAATCAGCTGGCACTTCCAACTGCGAACCATTACCGCTTGTCTCCAGGGTAGCCTGGCCGGGTGCGATACTGAAAAGATCCAACAAGGGGGCAAAAAACCGCAGTGGGCAGGCTGGCTGGCAGATCCAATGAGCCCACCGCTGATGGCTTTGCTGCGCAATAAGCATGATTTTTCAACAGAAGTGTTCAATGGATCGCTGACCTATTCGAACCTGAAAGCAGTGCTGAACAGCAAAGAGGCCAGCGCTTTTGTTAACAATAAAGCGTACCAGCAATTAGCTGCGAGCCTGGTCAGTGCGATTGGCGGGGCGTACAGCGGTCTGTGGAGCCTGCTGTCTGAATCAGCTAAAGGCGGTGTGTTAAGGACGTTGCAGGGGGTGGCGTATGTGGCGGAAGGCAGCCCGGTTGTAACCGTTTTTACCGGGGAAATGACCATCCGGGATTATCAGAATCTTTTGCGCACCCAGCTTGATGTTCATGGGAAATCGCCCCTGACTATGCAGACCGAAGAGGCTGGCGGAGCAATGCGTTCAACGCGTGTTGGGCACTGGTTACAGGTTACCGACCCGGTCGTGCTGGAGCAAAGAATCCAGGTTCGCCTGACGGCTCCGCTGAGCAATCAGGGGAAATTATCCGGCATTACCATGCTGACACCGGATGTGATTGATAACTCATTAACTCGCGGTGAAATCGCGCTGGGCCCGGCAGAGATGCGCGGCATAGGCCGCTACCAGGCCACAATATCGACCGATTTCCAGAGTGGCCTGCTGGGGTTGATCCTGGCCGGAATATTGATTAATACCACCTTCAATAATATTGAAGCCCTGAAAACGGCGATGCCGGGTGATACGCAGGCGCAAATGTCCATGACCTCGGGCTCGCTGATTGCGCTAGCCTGCGGGGTTGAAATACTGGGCCAGGGCTCGGCGGTGCTGAACTTATTTAATAAGGGAGATCTGTTGATCAGAGGGGCTGGGATTATTGGAGGATTGGCGGGTATTGTTGATGGAATAGCTCTAGGGATGAAAACTTGGGCATTAATTGAATCAGGTGACACAATGGCTGCATTGTTTTATGGGTTTGCAGCTATATCTACGCTTATTGCCGGTGGTGTTGGGTTTTCATCTAGTATCGTTGGTAATTTTGCCTTATTTAGTGAAACCGCTCTTTTACTTGGTCCAGTTGGCTGGTGCATCGCGCTGGGTGTCGTGGCTGTAACGTTGATGACGATTGGCAACGCTTATACCCGTTCACCGCTGGAACGCTGGTTGACACATACCTGCTTTGGTAACCGCGACGAGTGTGATGAGAGTGAGGTTGTGTGGCATAAGGAGAGCCTCTCTGATATGCGCGAAGCCATGAAGGCGCTGAATGTCATTGCCAGCGGCGTGTCTGCCCAACTTGTAGGTGATTGGTTCGCCGATATGACGAACAACACTCGATTGCTGGGCAACCGGATGATGGCGGCTCGGGTTATCCTTGCCGACTGTAGCCCTACGGGATCCGACTGGCTGGTGGAACTGACCGCTACGGGTGGTGGGTCACATCAGGTGCTGGCCCGCAGTGGATCGGTTGCAAAGCTAACAGGACTAAAAACACCAGAACCGCAGAGCTATGAAACAGCGGCCCAGCAGATTGGTCGAGGAGAATTGACGCCTATGGTACCCGCCGTGATGACAAAGGCAATATCTGCAACCTCTCTGAACGCCAGCTGGCTGGTCGCTGAAGGAAAACCGCAGGGGCTGCAATTGGATGGTGAATTCCCGTTGAACCTGTCCCGTTTCACCGGCGCTGAGTTGACGGTCACCTACTGGCCGGATAAAACTCAGCAGGATTATAGTTTACAGTTGACCACCCAACTGGACATCTAATTCAATAAGGATGTCAATTTATGCCACTGCTCACTTTTGAAGAACCCCAACCGAGATTAAATCCTCCAGTCAGCTGCTGGCGGGAAGATATGCCTGAAAACCACGAGCCGCAGTTAGTGCCTCCCCAACTTCGTTGGTTGACAACACAGAACGATACTTACCTGGAAGTCCCGCGTTACAGTACAGAAGTCATTTGGTGGGGAATGCTCTTTACAGCAGTTTTAATTTTCGGAGTAATGATTTTCTTTGTTATTCTCTGCTTGTCGATGTGTTTTTATCTTTTTGCATCTATCGGCTTCTTTATATTTTCCTCAATGATATCCTTTTTTGTTAAAATGTATTTTGTTGTTCCTCGTAACCTACCTCTCCGCTTTAACCGTAAACGGCAAAAAATTTATATATTTAACTACAATCATTCACGCCTTCCATGGCTTAACTGGCCAGTCTCCATCAGGGTGTACAACTGGGAGGATGTTTACGGCGAAATAATTTTTTCCCCTACGCCAGGAGACCGGGGATACCGTCTGTATGGTGCGGTTTGTGAGCCAGGTACTTATAATGTTGTAGATCGTTTTCTGTTGGCAAGAGAATGGGAGGAGCGGGAGCAGCTCAACCAAATCTGGAGCTATCTGTGCATCTATATGAAAGGCGAATCCGATTTGCCGGAGCCGAGATTTAAGGGCCGTCCGGATTTCTGGCGACCGCGTAAGGCAGATAAGTGGCCTGATGAAATGGAACGCGAGTCAACCACAGCTCCAACTGAAACTCTGCAATCCTGGACTGATAAAATCCGCCTGCATAATAGCCTGTAACCGATCACTCAACTGGACAGTTAATTCGTTAAGGACGCGACACAATGCCACTACTTAATATTGAATCACAGCCCAGACTGAATCCGCCGATCAGCTGCTGGCGGGAAGATATGCCTGAAAACCACGAACCGCAGTTAGTGCCTCCCCAACTGCGTTGGTTATCAACACGAAATGATATTTATCTGGAAGTGCCGCGCTTTGGCACGGAAATTATCTGGCGGGGGGTGTTATTTAGTGCAGTTTTAATGTGCGTTTTAGATATTGGTACGTTGGTGTTTTCCCTTGTTTTACAGGCCAAAAGCGGGAGTTATGCTTTTGGAATTATGGGATTAGTGTCACTTGTTGTATTTTCTTTCTTAGCATTTTTAGAGTTTAAAATATATTTTATTGCTCCCCGTAACCAGCCTATTCGTCTGAACCGTAAACGGCAAAAAATATATATCTTCGACTATAACCGGTCGCGCCTTCCATGGCTTAACTGGCCAGTCTCCATCAGGGTGTATAACTGGGGAGATGTTTATGGCGAAATCAGCTTTTCCCCTACGCCGGGAGACAGGGGATATCGTTTGTATGGTGCGATTTGCGAGCCAGGTACTTATAATGTTGTGGATCGTTTTCTGTTGGCAAGAGAATGGGAGGAGCGGGAGCAGCTCAACCAAATCTGGAGCTATCTGTGCATCTATATGAAAGGCGAATCCGATTTACCGGAGCCGAGATTTAAAGGTCGTCCGGATTTCTGGCGACCGCGTAAGGCAGATAAGTGGCCTGATGAAATGGAACGCGAGTCAACCACAGCTCCAACTGAAACTCTGCAATCCTGGACTGATAAAATCCGCCTGAATAATAGCCTGTAACTGATCACTCAACTGGACAGTTAATTCGTTAAGGATGCGACACAATGCCACTACTTACTATTGAATCACAGCCAAGACTGAATCCGCCGATCAGCTGCTGGCGGGAAGATATGCCTGAAAACCACGAGCCGCAGTTAGTGCCTCCACAACTGCGTTGGTTGACAACAAGGAACGATACCTATCTGGAAGTGCCACGCTATGGTACGGAGGTGATCTGGTGGGGAATGCTCGGGAGCGCGATTTTAACCTTTGGGTTAATGGTTTTTATGTTAACGATTTCTATTTTGATACAGAATATATATCTTATAATCGTAACATTAGTTGTATTTTTCTCACTTCTTCTTTTTTGCTTGAAAATGTATTTCGTTACTCCCCGTAACCAGCCTCTTCGTCTGAACCGTAAACGGCAAAAAATTTATATTTACGACTATAACCGGTCGCGCCTTCCATGGCTGAACTGGCCAGTCTCCATCAGGGTGTACAACTGGGAAGATATTTACGGGGAAATCAGTTTTTCACCTACGTCAGGGGACCGGGGATACCGCTTGTATGGTGCGGTTTGCGAGCCAGGTACTTATAATGTTGTGGATCGTTTTCTGTTGGCAAGAGAATGGGAGGAGCGGGAGCAGCTCAACCAAATCTGGAGCTATCTGTGCATCTATATGAAAGGCGAATCCGATTTTCCGGAGCCGAGATTTAAGGGCCGTCCGGATTTCTGGCGACCACGTAAGGCAGATAAATGGCCTGATGAAATGGAACGCGAGTCAACCACAGCTCCAACTGAAACTATGCAATCCTGGACTGATAAAATCCGCCTGAATAATAGCCTGTAACCGATTACTCAACTGGACAGTTAATTCGTTAAGGACGCGACACAATGCCACTACTTAATATTGAATCACAGCCCAGACTGAATCCGCCGATCAGCTGCTGGCGGGAGGATATGCCTGAAAGCCACGAGCCTCAGCTTGTACCACCTCAGTTGCGTTGCATGACAACGCGGAATGATATTTACCTGGAGGTGCCGCGATACAGTACAGAGGTGTCGTGGTGGATGATGCTGCCAATAGCTATTTTACTATCGGGAATAGCGCTTGTTTTTATCACAATGTTTTTCCTAATGAGTTTTTATATATTAGTTGTTATTGGTTTGGCTGCTTTTATTCCAATGGTCGTATTTGTGCTGAAAATGTCTTATGTTGTTCCACGTGATCAACCGCTTAGGTTGAACCGCAAGCGCCAAAAACTCTACCTGTTTAATTACAACCGTTCGCGACTGCCTTGGCTGAACTGGCCAGTGTCCATCAAAGTGTACAACTGGGCAGATGTGTATGGGGAAATTATGTTCTCTGGAGTAGGCGGTGACAGAGGATATCACTTATACGGAGCGATTTGTGAACCGGGGACTTACAACGTAGTGGATCGTTTTCTGCTGGCAAAAGAGTGGGAAGAGCGGGAGCAGCTCAACCAAATCTGGAGCTATCTGTGCATCTATATGAAAGGCGAATCCGATTTGCCGGAGCCGAGATTTAAGGGCCGTCCGGATTTCTGGCGACCGCGTAAGGCAGAAAAATGGCCAGAAGATATGGAGCGAGAATCCACGACTGCCCCGCAGGACACAATCAAGCCGTAGCGGATAAAACCAACCGGGGGCAATAGACTGAAACTCAATACTCAACTGGCCCGCTAACCCGACAAGGAAGCCGCATTATGGTACTACACACTTTTGATAAATCGTAGCCAGGGTTAGTTCGCTCATCAATAGCTTAACTTTATATTGGCCTGCGAAATACTAGTTGAAAAGTGGTGTCACTTTTTCATGTCATTTTAGGTTGCTATTAATCACCCCCACCGTAAGATCAAACCTATGCCTGTTGATTTAAAAAATATCCCAGAGCCAAGTGTCAGACCTGCACCGCCAAAGTTCGTACGAGCACTAATGGTTCTTGTAGTTCTGATTGGTCTGAGTATTACCCTGTCTCGCTTATTCACCGGGAATAACAACGTATGGTTTTCTGTTATTGTGCCCACAGTGATTATTGGTGGCGTGATTTTTGTCAGGCTTATTAATTATCTGGTCCAGCAGTTAGTGGCGAATTCACATGACATGCTAAGAGAGAAAACCATTATCCAGGAGGTGCGCCGGGGACGGAGGGCGTTACAAATATTATTCGCTGAGTGCTGTACCGCGCATTCTCTGTGTGAAACTCCATTTGCATCAAGAAGTAATAGTCTTGTGAATAATGAAAATGTTCTCTTCCCCCAGCGCTCCTGGCGTGGTGAAGAAAATGTTCGCTTAAGCCAGTTGCCAAGGCCAATAAAAATTAAAGAAGAAAAGCATCTTAGCATGCTTTTCGCAGTCCTTGCCGAAAGGCTTGCAATATCGTTTTCTGCTTATCCAAAGGAAAGACCTGTCATGGTGTTACTGGATTTCACGTCATCAATACCTGAGAAAAAAGCCATTAATTTATGGCAGCAGGCATGGCAGAATGCAGGTATTCAACAAACCTTAAACCGTATTAATTCTTTTGGTGCTCAGGCCGTTGATGAATGGCTGGATCACAATATTCGAAGTGATGCCCTCTTGTTGGTTTTATCCTGGCATTATGCGCCCATTAATACCCGAGATTCTGCAGAAGCGATATGTGGAGTATTGTTTGGCAATCGTCTTACGCAAGAAACGCTTCCTTCACTTGCTATTCTTCATCGTCCGGAATCTGGTGAAGGTACCGATGAGGACTTGCGTTATGCCATTACGCAGGCGCTGGACTGGGGACCAGTAAAAAGTAGTGAAATACAACATCTCTGGTTAAGTGGCGTGGAGGATGAGATGGATAATTACGCCACTCTTATAAAGGCGATTGCAGATTCTGACCTCAAAAACGTATCTCAAAAGACAGGCACTCACAATTTTAACGATTATCTTGGCGATCCGGGAAAGACCGGAGTCTGGTTAGCTATTGTTGCTGCCACACAGTCGATGCAGCAACAGCGGGTGCATCATTTATTAATTTGTCGCGAACAGCAGAATGGAAAGTTCTGGAATATGGTTGTATCCCCTACAGTACTCGATGAGGAGCGCGAAGAATGAGGTATATTCTATCAAAGATTAAGAAACCAGAATTGGGATTCTGGTGTTTAATGCTGGTCGCTCTGGGGGTGGGGGGGGGGATTTTCTGCCTGACTAAATGGTATCCCGAAAAATTGAACCTTATTAAGGATACTCCCACCTGGTATAAATGGTTTTACGGCTCTGCGGCGGGAAGCTTAGCGATACTGGCATTTGCACTCTTTCTTTATTTCGGCGCAAAAGCAGAAGGAAGGCAGAGTTTTAATAAAAAGCGTAATAATTCTCAGGGTGACGATGTCAAAGAACTAGCCAAAGTCACTGTATCTTCTGTTACCCCTTCTGTTGCTTTAAGTCTTCAGATTCGCGATCACCTCCGCCATCGATATACCTTCTTCTGGCACAACAAAACTCGTCTGCTGTTAATCACTGGCGATGAGGCGGCAATCGAACAACTGGTGCCCGGCCTGCAACAGCAGCAGTGGCTTGAAGGCAACCGCACCGTGCTGATTTACGGCGGCAGCCTGGCATCGGAGCCTGACCGAGAAAAATACATCGCGCTGCGTAAACTGCGCCGCGGGCGTCCGCTGGACGGGATTGTCCGTGTATTGCCGCAGTCGCTTAATCTGACCCCACAAATCAGCGACAGCGATTTACGCGGCCTGGAAAAAATCAGCGAACTGCTGCGTTATTCCGCTCCGGTCTGGCTGTGGCAACTGTGCAGCAGTAACTGGTCGCAGGGTACGCGTCCTGAGCAGGCGGTAGGCGCAAGCTTTCCACCACGCGCAAAAGAAGACGATATTATCTGCCAGCTGGAGCGGATGCTGTCGCCCCTGCGGGCGCGGGGTATGAGCCAGGTCGCGGAAAAGAACAGCCACGACTTTCTGCTGCGCCTGAGCCAGCACCTGAAGGACGGCACTGTCACCCGCTGGGCTCAGCAACTGGTGCCATGGCTCTCTGGTTCTCAGCAGCGCGTTCCGTTGCGGGGGTTGATGTTCAGCCTGCCGGAGAATAAATCTGCCGGTACGCCAGCGGGAACAGCCGACGCTGAGCAGTATATCCCGGAATCACAACGCCATGTTCTGACCCTGCCGGTGACCTGGCAGGGAATCGTTAATGATTGTACACGCGTACGTGGCCGTCGTGTCGGTATGGCGTGGGAGCAGGCCCTCGCATGGACGCTGTTGACCATTATCTGTGTCTGGGGGGCGGGGACGCTGCTGTCGTTTGCCGTCAACCGATCACAGATAGTTTCTGTTGCGCAGCAGGCTCATGCCCTAGTGGAGCACCCTTCCGTATCGGATTACCAGCTGACGGCTCTGCATGCCCTGCACAATGACGCGAGTCGCCTGCAGCATCATGTTCGTGACGGTGCTCCGTGGTATCAGCGCTTCGGTCTTGACCATAATCAGCAGTTGCTCAACGCAATGCTGCCCTGGTACGGCGTGGCGAATAACCGGCTAATACGCGACCCGGCAAATGCTGCCCTGGCGCAAAAGCTCACCGCCCTGATCAACTCAGCACCCAACAGCGACCAGCGTGCACAGCTGGCGAAGCCGGGTTATGACCAGCTTAAAGCCTGGCTGATGATGGCCCGTCCGGATAAAGTTGACGGCGCGTTTTATGCGCAGACCCTGAAAACCGTGCAGCCGACACGAATGGGTATTTCTACCGGTCTGTGGCAAAGCCTGTCGCCGGATTTGTGGGCCTTCTACATCACCGAACTGCCTAAGCAGCCACAGTGGAAAATCACACCGGATGCGCAGCTGGTCAGCCAGAGTCGCCAGGTGCTGTTGCAGCAGATTGGTCGCCGCAATGCAGAAAGCACGCTGTACGAGAACATGCTCAAATCGGTGCGCCGTAACTTTGCCGATGTGTCCCTCGAAGACATGACCAGCGGTACCGATGCGCGGCGACTGCTCACCACCGATGAAGTGGTGCCGGGCATGTTCACCCGTCAGGCATGGGAAGGGGGGATTCAGCAGGCCATCGAAAAGGCCGCAAATTCTCGACGGGATGAAATCGACTGGGTGCTGAGCGATTCCCGTAAAGCCGTATCGGCGGACATGTCGCCGGAAGCGCTCAAAGCACGCCTGACAGAGCGTTACTTCACTGACTTTGCCGGCAGCTGGCTGAACTTCCTTAACAGTCTGCGCTGGAATTCTGTGAACAATATTGCCGATGTGATCGACCAGTTGACGCTAATGAGTGATATCCGCCAGTCTCCACTGATTGCCCTGATGAACACCATCGCCTGGCAGGGGCAGACCGGCCAGCAAAGCGAAGGCCTTTCGGACTCCATTATCAAATCGGCAAAAGATCTGGTTGGTGGAAAAGACAAACCCGCAATTGACCAGTCTGCGACAGGTCCACAGGGACCACTGGATGAAACTTTCGGTCCGCTGCTTCAGCTTCTCGGCAAAAACACGGGCAGCAACGTCATGTCGGCTGACAACTCACTGAGCCTGCAGACCTATCTGACCCGTATCACCCGCGTGCGTCTTCGCTTGCAGCAGGTGGCCAGTGCCTCAGATCCGCAGGAGATGATGCAAACCCTGGCGCAGACCGTATTTCAGGGAAAAAGTGTGGATCTGACCGACACCCAGCAATATGGCAGTCTGATTTCGGCAAGCCTTGGTGAAGAGTGGAGTGGTTTTGGTAGCACGATGTTTGTGCAGCCGCTGACCCAGGCCTGGGAGACCGTACTCCAGCCGTCGGCGGCGAGCCTGAATGACAAATGGAGCCGCTCCGTGGTGGCGAACTGGCGCACCGCCTTTGACGGGCGCTTCCCGTTCGCTGCGGGCAAGAGTGACGCCTCTTTGCCGATGCTGGCAGAGTTCATCCGTAAAGACAGTGGGCGCATAGATCGATTCCTGACCACAGAACTCAATGGAGTGCTTCACAAAGAAGGCAGCCAGTGGGTACCGGATAAGGTCAACAGCCAGGGGCTGAGCTTTAACCCGGCCTTCCTGCGGGCCATTAACCAGCTGAGCGAGTTGTCAGACATTCTGTTTACCGATGGCAGTCAGGGTATCAGCTTTGATCTGCAGGCGCGTCCTGTGCCGCAGGTAGTGGAGACGCAGCTAACAATTGATGGACAAAAACTGCACTACTTCAACCAGATGGCCGACTGGCAAAGCTTCCGCTGGCCGGGAGACACTTACAAACCAGGAACGATGCTGACATGGACCTCCGTCAATGCAGGCGCGCGTCTGTTCGGGGATTACCGAGGGACCTGGGGCTTTATTCGCTGGCTGGATCAGGGCAAACGGCAGCAGCTTGACCGCAGTCAGTGGATGGTGAGTTTTACCGCCCCGGATGGTAGTACGCTGCAGTGGGTGTTGCGTTCACAGCTGGG
The DNA here is from genome assembly GCF_055666685.1 of Enterobacter sp. E14S. NCBI lineage: Bacteria > Pseudomonadati > Pseudomonadota > Gammaproteobacteria > Enterobacterales > Enterobacteriaceae > Enterobacter > Enterobacter sp. E14S. Next base: position 217,564 of record NZ_JBVODQ010000002.1, read on the forward strand.
CAGCGGGCCGCTGGCATTACTGGCACTGCGCGGCTTCACGCTGCCGGACCAGATTTTCAGCGTTGACAGCGCGGCCACGGCCCAGGCTCTGATGGCCAATACGGAAATCAGTGACATGGATGGAATCGAATAATGAGCACTCTTCAGAATCTGGTTGCCGCTTGTCAGGCGGACGAAACTGAGCTGCGGCAGCAGGCACAGGCGCGCACGGAACGCTGGCATCCCTGGCTTTCCCCTATCAGCGATACCCGTCCTGCTGGGGACGAGCCGGGATATGACGATGATTTCCAGCGTATAAGAGAGGAGGTCAATAAACTCTCCGGCATCGATACCGGGCTGATTTGTACGCTTGCCGAAAAACTGCTGACCACCACCGCCAAAGATATCCGTATTGCGACTTATTACTGCTGGGCCCGTCTGCATCAGGACGGAGAAGCTGGCTTTGCCGAAGGGCTTGAACTGCTGGCGGGATTACTGCAACGCTACGGAGCGCAGCTTTATCCGCAGCGGGAGCGAAGCCGTAAACCGGCGCTGGAGTGGCTTGCAGGCTCTCGTCTGCTTGATAGTCTGTCCTTGTGGCCTGAAGTGGTACGCGACGATGCTATGCGCACTACCGGTGCGCTGCTGCTCATCCACAGCAGTCTGGACGCTGAGCCAGAAGCGTCCTGTCCGGATCTGAATGCGCTTTACAGCGCGCTGGAGTCTCGCCTGATGAAGGCCGGTGGCGTGGATGCTTTGGTTCCACAGAACGCCGCCAGTAACACCCCTCAGTCACAGACCTCTGCACACACGACAGAGCATGACGCTCCAGCCCTGAGCCGCATCACGTCCGGTCAGGATTTGTTGACTCAGGCCCGTACCCTTGCGGGGTATTTGCGTGAACAACCCGATGGATGGCTTTCCGCACACCGGCTGATGAAAAGCCTGCGTCATGACACGCTGAGAGCGATCCCCGCACCTGATGCCGAGGGGAAAACGCGCATTGAACCGCCGCGTGCTGACCAAAGGGCCATGCTCAAACGGTTGTACCTGCAGCAGAGCTGGCTGGAGATACTCGAACATGCGGACAGCACCTTCTCGCGTGGCGCCAACCACCTCTGGCTGGATTTGCAGTGGTATATCCATCAGGCTCTGATGAAGTCGGGGCAGGATGTGCTGGCCCACATTATCATCGCCGATCTGAAAGGGCTGCTGCGACGCCTCACCGGGCTTGAAACGCTGGCCTTTAATGACGGTACGCCGTTTGCCGATGAGGTCACTCTGAACTGGATAAACCAGAGCGTGCTGGACGATATGTCCGGCTGGCGTGATGAGCAGGTCAGTACCGTGAGCGTGGAGGATAACGATATCCTGGCCCTCGAGCCGGAAGCGCTGGAAAAAGCAGATACGGATGGCCTGGATGCCACACTCCACTGGCTGCAGACACGTCCGGGGACGGACTCTATGAAAGACAAATGGTTGCTGCGCCTGCTGATGGCTCGCGTGGCGGAGCAGAAGGGCAGGAATGAACTGGCGCTGCATCTGCTGGGTGAACTTGAAGGTACGGCGGAGTCAATCACCCTTACGCAGTGGACTCCGGCGCTGCTGTTTGAAGTGAAATCGCGTCGCCTCAGACTGTTGCGTATAAAAGCCACCCGCAGTGAAACCGACAAAGCACGGCTTCAGCCAGAGATGGATTTGCTTCTGGCTGGTCTTATCGTACTTGATCCTGCCAGTGCTGCGGTGCTGTGTGGTTAGCGTGAACTGAATTTTGCAAGGAGGATGACAAATGGCGAAAGGTTACTATCTGGTGCAGGGGGATAAAACCACCTGTGGAGGGAAGATCCTCGAGGGCGATCCAACTAACACGATTGAGGGGATCCCAGTTACACGCGAACAGGACAGTGTGACGTGTGGGAAACATGCCGGCACTTATAAAATTATTGGCGCTATTCCACAAAACTTAGTGAATGGTCGGAAGTTTGCGGGCACGTTACACAGTAAAAGTGGATGCCCGTGCGCGGCGACGTTAATACCCTCCCATCGGGAACGCACCTACGAAGCTTAAAGCCTTCACTCTTCACCGGCACGCTTAGCCGGATGGTCACACAACACTCAGGTTCTTATGGACGATTTAACCCTGCGTTATTATGACGCTGAAATGCGCTACCTGCTCGAAGCCGGTGAAGAGTTTGCCCGTGCTCACCCCGAGCAGGCAGCAATGCTCAATCTCGATAAAGCCGGCGCGCGCGATCCTTACGTCGAGCGCCTGTTCGAAGGCTTTGCCTTCCTGATGGGGCGGCTTCGAGAGAAGCTTGATGATGACCTTCCTGAACTGACCGAAGGGCTGGTCAGTCTATTGTGGCCGCATTACCTGCGCACCATACCGTCGATGTCGGTGGTGGAGTTCACCCCTGACTGGCGAGAAATGAAAGAGCAGATGCGTATTGTCACAGGTTTCGAGATTAGCTCGCGGCCGATCGGTGAAAAGGGTACGCGCTGTCGGTACACCACAACTAAAGAGATAACTCTCCAGCCGCTGTCGCTGGAACACGCTCGCCTGTCTACTGACCCTGACGGGCGTTCGGTCATCAACCTGCGCTTTAGCTGCAGCCATCTGGCGGACTGGAGCCGTGTCGATCTCAGCCAGATCCCGTTCTACTTCAATGCTGACGCACCTCTCGCCTGCGCCATGCACGAAGCCTTCACCATGAATGTTGCTCGCCTGTGGCTGCGGATGCCGGGTGAAATGGACAGAAGACCGCTCGACGGGTACTTCGCCGCGCTGGGATTTGGCGATGACGATGACCTGTGGCCGAAGGGCAGCAGCAGCTTTAGCGGATATCAGCTGTTGCTGGAGTACTTCACCTTCCGCGAAAAATTCATGTTCACTGGCCTGCGTGGACTGGAGAGCGTCAACTTCCCGGCTGAGCTTCCCTGGTTTGAAATCGACGTGGTGCTGGCAGAACGCTGGGAGCATGACTTTAACTTTACCGAAAAACACCTGCGCCTGAACTGCGTGCCGGTGATTAACCTGTTCCCGCTGGAATCTGACCCGCTGACGCTTAACTCTCTGCAGACCGAATACATGCTGCGCCCGATGCGCGTGCAGGATGGTCACACCGAAATATATGCGGTGGATTCGGTGATGTCATCGAGCCAGCATACCTACGTACCGTTTTCAAGCTTTCGCCACAAAGGCGGAATGATGCGCCATGAAGCCCCGGAATATTACTACCACACCCGGGTGCGGCGAGGTTCGTCAGGGCTGTACAATACCTGGCTTATTCTGGGTGGCGAAGCATTTGATAATCACACCGTTCCTGAAGATGAAAGCTTGTCGTTGACGCTCACCGGTACCAACGGCCAGCTGCCGCGACGGGCGTTGCAAAGTACCGTGCTCGATACGGTGATGAAAACTACGTCGGCCAGCATCGTCGTGCGTAACCTGTGTGCGCCGACACTGCCCTGTTATCCACCTGCGCAAGACCGTTTCCACTGGCGCGTGCTGAGTCACCTCGGCAGCGGGTTCCTGTCGATGATGGATAACGCCGATGTGCTGCGCGGTACCCTCGCGCTGTACGAGTGGACCGACAGCGAGATGAACCGCCGTCGTCTGGAAGCCATCATCGACGTGAAGCACAGTGAAACTGAGCGATTTGAGCAGGGATACCTGGTGCGCGGCGTGCAGATTGAAGTGACGCTAGACAGCTACGGCTTTGCCGGGCGCGGCGACATCTGCCTGTTCGGCGAGATGCTAAGCCGCTTCTTCGCGCTCTACACCGACATCTATCTGTTTAACCGCCTGATTATTATCCTGCAACCAACCGGAGAGCGCCTGGAATGGGAAGAGAAGCACAACCGCCGCATTCCCGGCTGACACCGCGGCTGGAAGCCGACCTTCACCGCATTAACTTCTATCGATTATGTCAGCTGCTGGAAAAAAACAATCCTGGCAGGCCGCTGATGGGATCGACCAGCCACCCCGCAGATGACCCGGTTCGCTTTGCACCGCACCCTGGAATGGGGTTTCCGGTCAGTGAACTGAAGGCTGTCGAATATGATGAAGACGATGACAGCAAGCCGCCGGTTATCCGTACGACCTTTATGGGGATGTACGGGGTCGATTCCCCATTACCAACGGCGTATCTCGATGACATCACCCAGCGCCGGGAAGGGCATGAGGCGCTGCAGGGCTTTCTGGATATTTTCAGTCATCGCATCCTGACGCAGTTTTACCGCGTCTGGCGTAAATACTCCTATCCGGCCACGTTTGAGCCCGGCGGGACCGACAGCATTTCGCAGTCGTTATTGGGTCTGGTGGGGCTTGGAATACCGGGCACGGCAAATCACATTGCCACGCCAGTGTCGCGCTTTCTGGCCCTGTTGGGAGTTCTGCAACAACCGGGCAAAACTCAGGAAGGGATGCAGGCACTGGTGAGCCTGCTGGCCCCCGATACGACGGTGCAGGTGAGTCCGTATTGTCTGCGGCCTGTAGAGATCGACAGGCCGCTGGGTTTTTACGGTGACGAAGATTTTCTGCTTGATGGCAATACGCCGCTGGGTGACGAAGCGATGGATGCCGGCAGCCAGCTGCTGGTAGCTCTCGCGACGGACAACGAACAGGAGGCGCAAGGCTGGAAACCGGATGGCCAGTTATACATGGATTTCCTGGTGATGCTGCGGGTGTATCTGGGCTGGCGGTTTAAGGCCAGAATAACCCTGACGACGTCTGTTCGACTGCTGGCCGTCCCCCCGCTGGGTGAGAACCCTTTCTGGCTGGGAATGAACGGCGTGCTGGGAGCAGAAGATGATAGCCATCCTGATGACATTCCTGAAACCTTTACGACAGAACTGGGCTATTACAGCGGGCTGGAGCCCGCGAAACCACAACAAGGAAACCGACGTGTCACGTACAAGTTTAACTAAAACCGCGCGCTGGATAATGCCTCTCATGGCGCTTATTCTGACCGGTTGCGGGGTGACGCAGAGCGTTACCGACGGTACCAAATCGGCGTTTAATTCTGTGTTCTATAAAAAAATTAAAATCCTGCATCTGGATTTCACCGCGCGCGAAGCTCTGAACACCGACTCTCGCGAAAATAACTCGCTGTCTGAGCCTGTCGTGGTCAGGGTTTACCAGCTCAAAGACCGCAAAACCTTTGATAAGACGGTTTATCAGCAATTGCTTCAGGATGATGTCAGCATTCTGAAAGACGACATGCTGGCCAGTCGTAATATCGTGGTAAAACCGGGGGGGGATGCAAGCCTTGATATGCCGATGGAAGAAGAGGCGAAGTTTGTCGCGGTGGTAGGGCTGTTCCGCCATCCGGACATGACCAACGACACCTGGAAGCAGGTTATCAAGCGCAGCGATCTGGATCCCGATAAACAGCGCATTCTGGAAGCCGGCGAGAACCATCTGACGCTGCAACCGCTTAAGGACGACTGATGCCCCAGGGACATAACACGCCTTCGCTGTATGAAATGCTAACCGGAAATTTTAGCGGTGGTCTCGACCTTAAACAGGTCAGTGAAGAAAATCAGGTCATCCTTTCGGTTCTGGACAACATGCAGCGCGTTCTCAACTGTCGCGCCGGCACGTTGGCGCACCTGCCTGATTACGGGCTGCCCGATATGACAAAAATCCTGCAGGGCATGCCGGGAACGGCCCATGAGTTCATGGGCACATTGTCTGCCGTCCTGCTCAAGTATGAACCGCGCCTGAAAAAGATAGACGTTGTTCTGCTGGAGCAGAACATTCCCGGCGAGCTGCGCTATGCCATTGACGCTGAACTTAAAGGGATTGGCCTGGTGCGCTACGGGACTGAGTTTATGCCCGAAGGTCGGGTCCTGTTGCGGCATCTCAGGCAGCAACAGTATCTCGACACAACACCCCGTATATAAGGCCAGATAACACCATGTCCGTAAAATCACAGTTCCTGAAGAAGTTGCAGGCGCAACAACCTTCACCCGTTCCCGCAGTTAGCAAGAGTCAGGCCGACATTGCAGCGTTTCGCCAGCGAATGGCTCAGCTTAAGGAGCAAATGGACGCGTGGCTGACAGATACCGGACTGAATGCAGAGCCACTGGCGGTATATGTTCCGGACCTGCTGGTGGAGGGTGGGGCTTTTGATATTTCCGGTATCGTCCTGCGTTATGGTAACCGGGCGGTTAAGTTTATGCCGATATTTCTGTATGGACAGGGAGTTGCAGGCTGTGTCGAGGTGACTTTTTTTTCCGGGTACAGCGCGATTTCTCAAGGACGCCTGTTTATGCGGGTGGGGAGCGTAAATGACTGGATCTTTACTCCCCCTGATACGTCACCTCAGTCAGGAAAACTATTTGATGAAGGTGTTTTTTTCGATCTGATTTTAGCGCTGCTGCCCTGGCAATAACATTCATTCCTTTATTAGTCATTGCGTTTTTACACGCAAAACTGCCTTACACATCAACTGACGAAATTAACCGACACGGATATGCAGGCCCTGCAGAATGACCACACATATAACGTTAAAAACCGGCGGCGACCCGCGTACGCTGCCAGATTATGTCGCCCTCCGCGACGAACTCAGTAAGCTTACACATCCTGCTCGCCCGGATGTGAACTGGCAATATGTCCAAAGACTCTGTCTCTCAATGTTTGAACAGAACGGTGTGGAGTTGCAGACTGCAGCCTGGTACACCCTTGCCCGTACTCACCTGTCTGGATTAGCTGGCCTGAATGAAGGGCTGGCGATTCTGGAGGCCCTGATTATCCACCAGTGGGACATCTTATGGCCGAAGACACAACACGCTCGTATGGAAATTCTTAGCGGCCTGAGCCAGCGCCTGCAGCAGCGCATGCGTATGCTGCCATTCAACAGCAGCCATCTTAGTGAGCTTTATCGTGCTGAAGCGTTACTTACCAGCCTGAGCGCGGTGCTCCAGCGCCTTGAGCTTAAACACCTTAGCCAGCTCGATATGTTACGAACGTTGATACGTTCAAATGCTGAACGGCTGGAAAGCAGTAATGAGACGTCCGATTTGAACGTGAACATGAAGCCCGATAGCGAATCGCCTCTGGAGAAAGCCGAACCGATCGAAGAGGTGAAGTGGGTATACGTGGTGCATCAGGAAAATCAGCCGAATGGAGAGGATCGCACGACAGCCCCCGTGCCTGTCAGACAGTGGAAGCCCTTTTTTGCCGGGATGTGTTCCACGCTGGCAGTTTGTATCGCTGTGGCGTTGGGATGGGTTTCTTTGTCCAGACCCGACCCCCTGGCGACTCAGGCTTTTGCCTCTCTGGCTCCGTTACCCGAAGTTCTCACGCCTGTGCAGCAAAACGCGTTAACACTGCGAGGTAGTTTACCGTCCACGTTTATCACAGACACGCAGCAGCAGCTGGCCCGCCTGGATAAACTGCCGCCTGACTGGAATATTTCCTATAGCCTTCAGCTGTTAAAGCAGCTCCAGACATTATGGCCGGAGGAGGCGAAACCGCTCACGATGCAGTGGCAGCAAAAATTTAACGCGGCAGCGTTACCTGTCGACGCAATGAACAGCTGGTATCAGGGAATGATGACGCTTCAACAACTGAGTCACCGGCTGAGTAGTCTGGACGAGCAAAAAGGAAAATACATCACGGTAAGCGAGCTTAAATCGGTAGTTTTTTCGACTATACAGTCATTTAACCAGACGATACCGGCTGAAGAACAACTCAGGCGCCTGTCACTGCATCCAGCAGGAGATGCGCTTCCTGAAGCAGAAAAGACTCAACTGGAGTTGCGTCTTAAACAGCTGGCAACGCGTTACGCTCAAATAAAACAGGATTCTTCTGCTCAGTGAATTCTGGCGGTGGACAAACGAATGTAGTGGAAAAAGCGGGAGAGTAAAGTGTCCCCTGCAGGAATCGAACCTGCAACTAGCCCTTAGGAGGGGCTCGTTATATCCATTTAACTAAGGGGACGAGGCGGCACGAGTATAGCCTTATTTACACTTTGCGTTAAGCGCATCGCCGCCTGACTGCTCAAAGAGTCACCATTCAGGTCGATTTTTTTGTCGATTTATCATCATTTTCCCGTGCCTTAAGCTCAGCTTTGCGTTTGTTCGACATGTCGTTACGAATTTGCGCATGGCTTAACAGCGCGAAGATAAACGTTCCGCCGCAAATGTTTCCCGCCAGCGTCGGAAGGGCAAACGGCCAGAAGAAATCGCTCCAGTGAAGCGTACCGTTAAAGACCAGATAGAGGATTTCAACGGTACCGACCACAATATGCGTGGTGTCCGCCAGCGCAATTAGCCAGGTCATCAATATGATCACCACAATTTTGGCGCTTCCCGCTGAAGGAAACATCCAGACCATCGTGGCGATAATCCAGCCAGAGATGATGGCGTTTGAGAACATCTCGACCGGCGTGTTTTTCATTACGTCCATGCCGATTTTCACAAACGCATCCCGGGTGGGTTCATCAAAGATCGGCATATATTCAAACGCCCATGCCACGATGCCCGTGCCAATGATATTACCCAGCAGGACCACGCTCCAGAGCCGCATCAATAAGCCGAAATTACCGAGTGTGGGGTTTTGCATCACCGGCAGAACGGCGGTCACCGTGTTTTCGGTAAACAGCTGCTGGCGGGCCATGATGACAATAATAAAGCCGAAGGTATAGCCGAGGTTTTCCAGTAAAAATCCACCGGGCACGCCTTCCAGCTGCACATGAAATATCCCTTTTGCAAGCAGAGATGCGCCCATTGATAGCCCGGCAGCGATGGCTGACCAGAAGAGGGCCATCGCGTCGCGCTCCATCTCTTTTTCACCATCCTGGCGTATATGCTCATGGATAGCCATTGCGCGGGAGGGGAGGCGATCTTCATCAATTTCTATCTTCTCGCCGCGCGCTTTCTCCTCGCTTTCAATTTCAAGATCCTCAGTGCTCTCGCCAATTTTTTCTTCGCCTACATCTTTCATTTCTGCTCCCGGAGGTTGATCTTTCTGTTAAGCGTAGCGGCTATTATCGGGATGCCTGTGGGGATGCTCTTAATTTGGCGGCAATGACAACAAAGGTGATACATCTCTTTCAAAGTCATTATAAAATTGCCAGCGAAACGAATTCCAAAAGCCAGGCTATGCTGAGATCAGAGTCACGGTGGTTACTGCCCGTAATTGTGCTCATAGACATCGGTAAACGTGCTGTTACAATCGCTTGCACGTTTACAGACGGAGCGTCAACGGCTCCGTTACGGATGGCAATCAACGATAGCCATACTGAACAGGGAGATATTTATGAAACTTCGGCTGTCGGCGCTTGCGCTTGGCGCGACGATGCTTGTGGGCTGCGCCAGCTCCGGTGAGCAAACGGGACGCTCCGATCCTCTCGAAGGATTTAACCGCTCAATGTATAGCTTCAACTACAACGTACTGGACCCGTATGTGGTTCGTCCGGTGGCAGTAGCATGGCGCGATTATGTTCCACAACCCGCGCGTAACGGGTTAAGTAACTTTACCAGCAACCTCGAAGAGCCTGCGGTAATGGTGAACTACTTCCTGCAGGGTGACCCCTACCAGGGGATGGTCCACTTTACCCGCTTCTTCCTGAACTCCATTCTGGGTATGGGGGGCTTTATTGATGTTGCAGGTATGGCTAACCAGAAACTGCAGCGTGAACAGCCGCACCGCTTCGGCAGCACGATGGGACATTACGGTGTCGGGTATGGTCCGTACATGCATTTACCGTTTTACGGTAGTTTTACCCTCCGTGATGATGGCGGCGATATGGCGGATACGCTGTATCCGGTCTTGTCATGGCTGACCTGGCCGCTGTCGGTGGGTAAATGGACGGTGGAAGGGATTGAAACCCGCGCGCAACTGCTCGACTCTGATGGCCTGCTGCGCCAGTCTTCTGACCCGTACATTATGGTACGTGAAGCGTACTTCCAGAATCATGACTTTATTGCCAACGGCGGTAAGCTGAAGCCGGAAGAGAATCCAAACGCAAAGGCGATAGAAAACGAACTAAAAGATATCGATTCGGAGTAAATAAAAAAGGTGAGCAATGCTCACCTTTTTTGATTCCAGCGCGATTAGAACGCGTAGTTGAAGTTCGTACCGAACAGCCAGGCTTTACCTTCAGAGGTAAACTCGTACGGACCTTCCTTGAACGTCACTTTCTGACCGTGCATATAAGATACACCCGCATCGATAGATGCATTCTCGTTCAACGCATAGGTCGCGCCAGCACTTAACCAGAAGCGGTCCTGATCCGGAATGGAAATGGAACGTTTGTCTGCCGGAACCGGGCTGTCGTCAAATGCGATACCGGAGCGGAAAGTCCAGTTCTTATCGTAGTAGTAGGTGGTACCCAACGCTATACGATAGGCGTCGTGGAAGCTTTCGTCCTTATAGAACAGCGTTTGACCATTGGTACCGGTTGCTTTCAGCTCCTGGAACTGACTCCAGCTGGTATAGGCCAGGCTATAGTGAATAGCCCACTGTGGCGCAACGCGGTTGTAACCGGAGACTTCCCACATTTCTGGCAAATGCAGTGACAGTGAACCTGGAACGGTCTGGTTGGACGTTCCCCAAGGAATGGTGGTGCCCGCACCTGGAACCAGATTGTTCACAGGCGTCAGGATGCCGCTCTTGTAATCGCCGTCGAAGTCAATTTTCACTTCGGAACGATAGGTCAGGCCCCAACGGTTGTTTTTGTCCAGCTCGTACAGGATACCGGCGTTCCAGCCATAGCCCCACTCATCACCTTCAAGACTGGCAATTTTATTGCTGTTTTTAGGCAGGCGCGCAGTCTGTTCCCCGGAATAACGTTCGATTTTGGCATCGGCGTAGACGGCATCAAAGCCCAGACCAAAGCTCCAGTTATCGTTCAGGCGATACGCACCGCTCAGGTTGAGGTTCAGCGTAGTAAGGTCTGTTTTACCGCCGTATTCACCAGCCGGGTAGTTGTTATTGAACTCGGTAGCCAGGCCGTAGTTAGACGTTACGGATGCACCCCAGCCAAACTGTTCGTTAATGGGCGCAACGAAGTGCAGGTTGGGGATCCATGCTGTTGGGGCAATATTGTCCGCTTTAAGGCTCGCACCCGTATAAGGCGACTTACCAGAAACGTTGACATCAGGGTCGATATAAACCGCACCGGCAGAGAAAGTCGGACGATCGAACATCATGATCAACGCGGGGTTACGACTCGCGTTACCCGCATCATCAGCAATAGCGCCTTCCCCGGAATACGCACGGCCAAGGCCAGAGGAAGAAAATTCGTTTAACTGAAAGCCCGCTGACCAGGCGGAAGTGGAGACGAGTGCCACTGCGACTGCCAGCGCAGTCTTGTTGAACAGGGTTTTCTGGCTCATGACCATAACCTCATTGAGTTATTTTTATTCAATAATTGTTACATACCGTAACAGGAGCGCGAAGTGTAGGGTCTGAGGTATGACAGACAAATCAGACCAGTGGCCAGAGTATAGGTCTGACCAGCCGGAATGTTGCAAGGTTGTTTATTAATATTTTCAAACATGTTTCGTGAAACGAGATCTGGTTGGCAAAATTGTGACCATCACGACTCACCCAAAAGGGTGGTTATTGTTTTAGATCATTTTTTAGTGTGATATTGGTCACTTATCCGCTTTTGCGCCATTAACGGCTGGAGAGCGCCCGCGCCGGGGCGTAAAATATCAGCATCGTGTCTATCTCGCGCGCTGCGCGAATACAGAGGAAATTGAGCTATGAGTAAATGCAGTGCTGATGAAACCCCGGTTTGCTGCTGTATGGATGTTGGGACCATCATGGACAACACCGATTGCACCGCCTCTTACAGCCGTGTATTCACCAACCGTGCCGAAGCGGAAGAGACCCTGGCCGCGCTGAGCAAGCGTGCGCGTGACGTTGAATCCGATCCGTGTGAAATCAAGTCGACCTTTACCGAAGTGGAAGGTGGCGTGAAGCTGGACATCGACTTTGTCTTCGCCTGTGAAGCAGAAACGCTGATTTTCCAGCTGGGCCTGCGTTAATCTCTGCGGCCTGAAGCCCTCACCCCGACCCTCTCCCACGGGAGAGGGTGCAAACATTAAAAACGGTAACCTACGGGTTACCGTTTTGCTTTTACCTTGCGCACCCGGCAACAAACCGCACAAATGCCTCTGCCATGCAGGGGCATTTTCTTTTTCTTCTCTGTGTTTTAGCTCGCACTTTTTCGTTTCCCCGATTGGCTGAATGTAAAAAAATGGTTAAGACTATTATCAGGTCAGACCACTTTATGTTTGCGAAAATTTTTTACAGGGGAGTGTTATGAGTCAGGCATTACCGCTTATTACCCGTCAGGGCGATCGCATTGCCATAGTCAGTGGATTGCGCACGCCATTTGCGCGTCAGGCAACGGCGTTTCATGGCATACCGGCCGTCGACCTGGGGAAAATGGTAGTGGGGGAGATGCTGGCTCGCAGCGAAATTCCGCCTGAGGTCATCGAACAGCTGGTATTTGGTCAGGTTGTGCAGATGCCTGAAGCCCCCAATATTGCGCGTGAAATCGTCCTTGGTACCGGGATGAACGTGCATACCGATGCCTACAGCGTCAGCCGCGCCTGCGCAACCAGCTTCCAGGCCGTGGCTAACGTCGCTGAAAGCCTGATGGCGGGCACTATTCGCGCCGGTATTGCGGGTGGAGCGGACTCCTCTTCGGTGCTGCCGATTGGGGTCAGTAAAAAGCTGGCGCGCATCCTGGTGGATGCCAATAAAGCCCGCACGACGGGTCAGAAACTCAAGCTCTTCTCGCGTTTACGCCTGCGCGACCTCATGCCTGTACCACCTGCCGTCGCGGAATACTCCACCGGCCTGCGCATGGGCGATACCGCCGAGCAGATGGCAAAGACGTACGGCATTACGCGTGAACAGCAGGATGCCCTGGCGCATCGCTCGCATCAGCTTGCGGCAAAAGCCTGGTCGGAAGGCAAGCTGACCGACGAGGTCATGACCGCCTATATTCCCCCCTACCGTGAACCGCTCGCGGAAGATAACAATATTCGCGGCACCTCGACGCTGGCGGATTACGCCAAACTGCGCCCGGCGTTTGACCGCAAGCACGGCACGGTGACGGCGGCAAACAGTACGCCGCTCACGGATGGCGCCGCCGCCGTGATCCTGATGACCGAATCCCGCGCGAAGGAGTTGGGCATCACTCCCCTGGGCTATCTACGCAGCTATGCCTTCACCGCCATTGATGTCTGGCAGGACATGCTGTTAGGTCCGGCGTGGTCCACGCCGCTGGCGCTGGAGCGCGCGGGGCTGACGCTGGCTGATTTAACCCTGATTGATATGCACGAAGCGTTTGCCGCGCAAACCCTGGCAAACGTACAGCTGCTGGCAAGCGAGCGTTTCGCGCGCGATGTGCTGGGCCGCGCCCACGCCACGGGCGAAGTGGATCAGAGTAAATTCAACGTGCTGGGCGGCTCTATCGCCTACGGTCATCCGTTTGCCGCCACAGGGGCGAGGATGATCACGCAAACATTACATGAACTCCGTCGCCGTGGCGGCGGGTTTGGCCTCGTTACCGCCTGTGCGGCGGGTGGCCTTGGCGCAGCAATGGTTCTGGAGGCTGAATAATGGATATGCCATCTGCATTTAATCTGAGGGTTCGCCTCGATAACGTGGCCGTTATCACTATTGATGTGCCTGATGAAAAGATGAATACCCTGAAGGCCGAATTTGGTGTTCAGGTGCGCGCGATGCTAAAGCAGATCCGCGACAACAAAGCCATTCGTGGTCTGGTCTTTATCTCTGCCAAGCCGGATAACTTTATCGCCGGCGCGGATATCAACATGATTGCCCGGGCGCAAAGCGCTCTGGAAGCCGAAGAGCTGGCGCGTCAGGGCCAGCAGGTCATGGCGGAGATCAACGGTCTGCCGATCCCGGTCATTGCCGCGATCCACGGTGCCTGTCTGGGCGGTGGGCTTGAGCTGGCGCTGGCCTGCCACAGCCGGATTTGCACCGACGATGCGAAAACGATTCTGGGCCTGCCGGAAGTGCAGCTGGGCCTGCTGCCTGGCTCCGGCGGAACGCAACGGCTGCCGCGCCTGGTGGGCGTCAGCACGGCGCTGGAGATGATCTTAACCGGTAAACAGCTGCGCGCCCGCCAGGCGCTGAAGGCCGGTCTGGTCGATGACGTCGTGCCGCAGTCCATTTTGCTGGAGGCCGCCGTTGAGCTTGCGCTGAAAGGGCGTCAGGCAAAACGTCCTCTGCCGGTACGTGAGCGCGTGCTGGCCGGCCCGCTGGGAAGAACGCTCCTGTTCAACATGGTGGGCAAAAAGACCGAACAAAAAACCAAAGGCAATTACCCGGCGGCAAAGCGGATCCTGGAAGTGATCGAAACCGGGCTGTCGCAGGGCAGCAGCAGCGGCTATGCCGCGGAGGCCAAAGCCTTTGGCGAACTGGCGATGACGCCGCAGTCACAGGCGCTGCGCAGCATCTTCTTCGCCAGCACGGACGTGAAAAAAGATCCGGGCAGCGAGGCGCAGCCTGCGCCGCTGCGTGCCATTGGCGTACTGGGTGGGGGGCTCATGGGCGGCGGAATCTCTTTTGTTACCGCCAGCAAAGGCAAATTGCCTGTACGAATCAAAGACATTAATCCTAAGGGGATCAACCACGCGCTGCAGTACAGCTGGCAGAACCTTGATCAAAAGGTCAAGCGCCGCCATATCAAGGCAAGCGAGCGTGATAAAACCCTGGCGATGATCTCCGGTACGACGGATTACAGCGGTTTTGCGCACCGCGATCTGGTGATTGAAGCCGTGTTTGAAGATCTGGCGCTTAAGCAGCAGATGGTGGCAGACGTTGAGCAACATTGCGCCCCGCATACCATTTTTGCCTCCAATACGTCGTCATTGCCGATTGGCGATATCGCGGCGAAAGCCGCGCGTCCGGAGCAGGTGATTGGGCTGCACTTCTTTAGCCCGGTCGAAAAAATGCCGCTGGTGGAAGTTATTCCGCACGCGACAACCAGTCCGCAAACCATTGCCACCGTGGTGAAGCTGGCGAAAAAACAGGGCAAAACCCCGATTGTGGTAGCGGACAAAGCTGGCTTCTACGTCAACCGCATTCTGGCTCCCTACATTAATGAAGCAATGCGGTTGCTGACGGAAGGCGAGAAGATTGAGCACGTCGACGAGGCGCTGGTAAAGTTTGGTTTCCCCGTTGGCCCAATCCAACTTTTGGATGAGGTGGGAATAGACACCGGCACTAAAATTATACCAGTGCTGGAAGCAGCATATGGCGATCGTTTTAGCCCACCAGCAAACATTGTTTCTGCGATTTTGAAGGACGATCGCAAAGGCAGAAAAAATGAACGCGGTTTCTATCTTTACGGCGCGAAAGGGCGTAAAAGCAGGAAACAGGTCGACCCTTCGGTATATGGACTCATTTCGACCACAGGTCAGGGAAAACTGTCCGCCGTTCAGTGCGCTGAGCGCTGCGTGATGATGATGCTCAATGAAGCGGCGCGCTGCTTTGATGAGCAGGTTATCAAGAGTGCACGCGATGGCGACATCGGCGCGGTATTTGGCATTGGTTTCCCGCCGTTCCTTGGCGGCCCGTTCCGTTACATGGATACGCTCGGCGCGGGTGAAGTGGTTGCTATCCTGCAACGTCTGGCTTCGCAATATGGTCCACGGTTTACACCGTGTGACCAATTATTGCAGATGGCGGAACGCGGCCAGACATTTTGGCCTGCAAGGGAAACTGTCCTCGTAAGCTGAGGTCAAAGAAGGGTAAATCCTGAAGTGAATGGACCTGTACTGGCGATTTTGTAAACAGAGATTGACTATACTTACGCCATTGAGGTAAAAAACAGCGTTTCATTCACCGAATGGATCAGGCACAATGCCCGGCCATCGGGTTTTCTACCTCATAGCATTTATCGCGGGTAGTTAACGCCGGTGATTCTGGTTAACAAAAGCGGTGCAATATGCAAGTTTTTATCATGCGTCACGGCGACGCGGCACTCGATGCCGCCAGTGACTCAGTACGTCCTTTGACCGTCTGTGGCTGCGACGAATCTCGTCTGATGGCGACCTGGCTTAACGGTCAAAAAGTGGACATCGAACGCGTTCTGGTGAGTCCGTTCCTGCGTGCAGAACAGACGCTGGATGTGGTAGGGGAGTGTATGAACCTGCCGACCAGTGTGGATGTTCTCCCTGAACTCACCCCGTGTGGCGATGTAGGCCTTGTCAGCGCTTATCTTCAGGCGCTGTGCAATGAAGGTGTCGCTTCCGCGCTGGTCATTTCCCACCTGCCACTGGTTGGCTATCTGGTATCTGAGCTGTGCCCTGGCGAGACCCCGCCGATGTTCACGACATCCGCCATTGCCAATGTTTCTCTCGACGAAACGGGCAAAGGTGTCTTCAACTGGCAAATGAGTCCGTGCAACCTAAAGATGGCGAAAGCGATCTGACGTGACGTGCGATATGGCGGGGTGCAATGTGCTTCCCGCCATTCTGTCAGGGCAACTCTGGCGGCTGCCACTCTTCCACTTCAATCAACACCAGCAACGCGGCATCTCCGCCGTACTCTTTCGGTGCCTGATGAAAAGCCATGACGTGTGGGTGCTGAGCCAGCCACAGCGGCGTCTGCTGCTTGAGGATATGTTTACCGTGGCCGTGCATCACGCAGGCGCAAAAAACATGTTCACGGCGACAGGCGGCGATCAACGCCCCCAGCTCCTGTTTCGCCTGCATCTGCGTTAAACCGTGCAGATCGAGAAACAGCTCCGGCGAATAATCTCCGCGGCGTAATTTTTTCAGCTCAAAATGGCTGACGTCTTCGCGTACGTACTTCACAGCCCCTTGCGTGTTGAGCAGCGGCTGAAATTCATCTGAAAAATAGTGGCTGTTATCCGCCTGCTCCTGCAGAAGACGTTTGACCGGCACTTCGCTGATTTTTTTACGCAGCGGGCGATGGACGATGGTGTCCTGCGTGATTTTACGCGTCCCGGTCATCAGCTGACGGAAGAGCGCCTGATCCTCCTCGCTGAGCGATGTTTTCTTTTTCATTCGTCATTCTCATCTCGTATTTCCGACAGTGTACCCGACTAAACGCATTTTTTAACCTCAAGCGCGACGCGTCATTGCTGATTTATCGCCGTCTTCATGGCAAACTAGCCGCCGAAAATTATGCGAGCATGCCCTGGAGGAAAGAGTGGATAAAATATTTGTCGATGAAGCAGTAAACGAGCTGCATACCATACAGGACATGTTGCGCTGGTCGGTTAGCCGCTTCAGCGCCGCCAATATCTGGTACGGTCACGGTACCGATAACCCGTGGGATGAAGCCGTGCAGCTGGTGCTGCCGTCTCTCTACCTGCCGCTGGATATTCCGGAAGACATGCGCACCGCGCGCCTGACCTCCAGCGAAAAACACCGCATCGTTGAGCGCGTGATCCGCCGCGTAAACGAGCGCATTCCGGTCGCCTACCTGACCAACAAAGCCTGGTTCTGCGGCCACGAGTTCTATGTCGATGAACGCGTGCTGGTGCCGCGCTCGCCGATTGGCGAGCTGATCAACAACCACTTTGAAGGCCTGATCGGCCATCAGCCGCAGCACATTCTGGATATGTGCACCGGCAGCGGCTGCATCGCAATTGCCTGCGCGTACGCCTTCCCGGAAGCGGAAGTGGACGCCGTCGATATCTCCACCGACGCGCTGGCCGTGACCGAACACAACATTGAAGAGCACGGGCTGATCCATCACGTTACGCCAATTCGCTCCGACCTGTTCCGCGATCTGCCGACGCTGCAGTACGATCTGATCGTCACCAACCCGCCGTACGTCGATGCGGAAGACATGTCCGATCTGCCGAACGAATACCGTCACGAGCCGGAGCTGGGTCTGGCGTCAGGCTCTGACGGCCTGAAGCTGACCCGCCGCATTCTGGCCTGCGCGCCGGATTACCTGACCGACGACGGCGTTCTGATTTGTGAAGTGGGCAACAGCATGGTACATCTGATAGAGCAGTACCCGGATGTGCCGTTCACCTGGCTTGAGTTCGACAACGGCGGTGACGGCGTCTTTATGCTGACCAAAGCGCAGCTGCTCGACGCGCGCGAACACTTCAGCATCTATAAAGATTAATCCAGCGGGCTTCGGCCCGTTTCACAACGCTCAAACACAAACAACAACATCGGAGCCGTGATGGCAGGAAACAGTATTGGACAGTTATTCCGCGTGACCACCTTTGGCGAGTCGCACGGGCTGGCGCTGGGCTGTATCGTTGATGGCGTACCGCCAGGCATCGAACTGACCGAAGCCGATTTACAGCACGACCTCGACCGCCGTCGTCCGGGCACCTCGCGCTACACCACGCAGCGTCGCGAGCCGGACCAGGTCAAAATTCTCTCCGGCGTCTTTGAAGGTCGCACCACCGGGACCAGCATCGGTCTGCTGATCGAAAACACCGATCAGCGCTCCCAGGACTACGGCGCCATCAAAGACGTCTTCCGTCCGGGCCACGCCGACTACACCTACGAACAAAAGTACGGCTTCCGCGACTACCGCGGCGGCGGACGTTCTTCCGCGCGTGAAACCGCGATGCGCGTGGCGGCAGGGGCGATTGCTAAGAAATACCTGCAGCAGAAATTTGGCATCGTTATCCGCGGCTGTCTGACCCAGATGGGCGACATTCCGCTGGCGATCAAGGACTGGGACCAGGTCGAGCAAAACCCGTTCTTCTGCGCCGATGCCGACAAGCTGGAGGCGCTGGACGAACTGATGCGTGGCCTGAAAAAAGAGGGCGACTCCATTGGCGCGAAAGTGACCGTGGTGGCCGACGGCGTCCCGGCTGGCTGGGGCGAGCCGGTATTTGACCGTCTCGACGCCGACATTGCCCACGCGCTGATGAGCATCAACGCGGTGAAGGGCGTAGAGATTGGCGACGGCTTTGACGTGGTTCAGCTTCGCGGCAGTCAGAACCGCGATGAAATTACGAAAGCGGGCTTCCAGAGCAACCATGCGGGCGGCATCCTGGGCGGTATCAGCAGCGGGCAGCAGATTGTTGCCAACATCGCGCTGAAGCCCACTTCCAGCATTACCGTGCCGGGCCACACGATTAACCGCGATGGCGAAGAAGTTGAGATGATCACCAAAGGACGTCACGATCCGTGCGTGGGGATCCGCGCGGTGCCGATCGCAGAAGCGATGCTGGCGATCGTGCTAATGGATCACTTCCTGCGCCAGCGCGCGCAGAATGCGGATGTGACGACCACCATTCCACGCTGGTAAACATGAAAAAAACCGCAATTGCTCTGCTGGCGCTGCTTGCCAGTGGAGCCAGTCTGGCCGCGACGCCATGGCAAAAAATCACCCACCCGGTGGCGGGGAGCGCGCAGTCCATTGGCGCCTTTTCCAACGGCTGTATCGTCGGTGCCCAGGAGCTTCCTCTCCAGTCTGATACCTATCAGGTGATGCGCACCGATCAGCGGCGTTATTTCGGCCACCCGGACCTGGTGCTGTTCATCCAGCGTCTGGGCAATCAGGTGCATAACCTGGGGCTGGGCACGATGCTGATTGGCGATATGGGAATGCCTGCCGGCGGTCGTTTTAACGGTGGACACGCCAGCCACCAGACCGGACTGGATGTTGATATCTTCCTGCAGCTGCCGAAAGCGCGATGGACCTCCGCCCAGTTGCTGAAACCGCAGGCGCTGGGTCTGGTGGCGAGCGACGGTAAGCGCGTTGTGCCATCACTCTGGACGCGGGATGTTTCCAGCATGATCAAGCTGGCGGCTGAAGATAACGACGTCACGCGGATTTTCGTTAACCCGGCCATCAAGCAGCAGCTCTGCCTGGATGCCGGAACCGATCGTGACTGGCTGCGCAAAGTGCGCCCGTGGTTCCAGCATCGTGCGCACATGCACGTTCGTCTGCGCTGTCCGGCGAATAGCCTGGAATGTGAAGATCAGCCGCTACCACCGCCAGGCGATGGCTGCGGTGCGGAACTGCAAAGCTGGTTTGAGCCGGCAAAACCTGGAACCTCTAAGCCTGAGAAGAAGACACCGCCTCCGTTGCCGCCTTCCTGCCAGGCGCTACTGGATGAGCATGTACTTTAATGGATAATTTCGTCGATCTGTTTATGGTGTCACCGCTGCTGCTGGTGGTGCTGTTCTTTGTGGCCATGCTGGCCGGTTTTATCGACGCGCTCGCGGGCGGCGGCGGGTTGTTAACCGTGCCCGCTCTGCTGGCGGCGGGCATGAGCCCGGCGCAGGCGCTTGCCACCAATAAGCTTCAGGCCTGCGGCGGCTCGCTCTCGGCGTCGCTCTATTTTATCCGCCGTAAGGTGGTGAGCCTGGCCGATCAGAAGCTCAATATCCTGATGACCTTCATCGGCTCCACGTCGGGCGCGCTGCTGGTTCAGCACGTGCAGTCCGATATTTTGCGACAGATCCTGCCGATTCTGGTCATCTGCATCGGGCTTTACTTCCTGCTGATGCCAAAGCTCGGTGAAGAAGACCGCCAGCGTCGCCTGTACGGCCTGCCGTTTGCTCTGATTGCCGGGGGCAGCGTGGGTTTTTACGACGGTTTCTTCGGGCCGGGGGCGGGTTCATTTTACGCGCTGGCGTTCGTGACGCTGGCCGGGTTTAACCTCGCCAAATCCACCGCCCATGCCAAAGTGCTCAATGCGACCTCAAATGTCGGCGGTCTGCTGCTGTTTATCATCGGCGGTAAGGTCATCTGGGCAACCGGATTTGTGATGATGGCAGGGCAGTTCCTGGGCGCGCGCGCGGGCTCGCGTCTGGTATTAAGCAAAGGACAAAAACTTATTCGCCCGATGATCGTCATCGTCTCGGCCGTAATGAGCGCCAAACTTCTTTATGACAGCCATGGACAGGAGATCCTCACCTGGTTGGGGATGCACTAATGAACAGTACGCATAAATACGAACAGCTGATTGAGATTTTCGACGGCTGTTTTGCTGACGATTTTAATACCCGTCTGATTAAAGGCGACGACGAACCGATCTATCTTCCTGCTGATGCGGAGGTTCCGTATAACCGCATCGTCTTTGCCCACGGCTTTTATGCCAGCGGCTTGCACGAGATTTCGCACTGGTGCATTGCGGGTAAAGCGCGGCGCGAGCTGGTGGACTTCGGCTACTGGTACTGCCCGGACGGACGTGATGCCGCCACTCAGGGTCAGTTTGAAGATGTGGAAGTGAAGCCGCAGGCGCTGGAGTGGCTATTCTGCGTCGCGGCGGGTTTCCCGTTCAACGTCAGCTGTGACAACCTCGAAGGCGACTTCGAGCCGGACCGTATCGTCTTCCAGCGCCGCGTTCACGCGCAGGTGATGGAATATCTTGAGAAAGGCATCCCGGAACGTCCGGCACGCCTGATCGAGGCCTTACAGAATTATTACCACACGCCGGTTATCACGGCGGAATGCTTCCCTTGGCCGGAAGATCTTTAACAGAGGAAAGAAGATGATCGCAGAATTTGAATCACGCATTCTGGCGTTAATTGATGACATGGTGGAACACGCCAGTGATGATGAGCTGTTCGCCAGCGGTTATCTGCGTGGTCACCTGACGCTCGCGGTAGCCGAGCTGGAAGCGGGGGACGATCACTCTGCCGACGCCGTTCACGCTGAAGTCACTCGCAGCCTGGAAAAAGCCATTCTGGCCGGGGAGCTCTCTCCGCGCGATCAGTCTCTGGTGCTGGGCATGTGGGACACTCTGTTCCAGCAGGCGAAAGCGAAGTAAGTGTTTCACCACCCTCTCCCTGTGGGAGAGGGTTAGTGTGAGGGCACCAGACCGCACCCTACTTGACCTTCTTCCCCTTCAGCAGTTTCCGTACCCACAAGCGATTCGGATTCAGGCCCGCAAGCGTAACCCTGTCCAGCGGGATCGGCTCGCCGCTCATTTGCGCGGCTAACACTTCCGCCAGCAGCGGTGCGGAACACAGCCCGCGAGATCCTAATCCACCCAGCATATACAGCTCAGGATAAACCGGCGCGCTTACCGCGTTATCCCGGTTATCAGCAAGATCCTGATAGGCCTCAAGCGTCGCGTCGTAGTCAGGCACATTTCCCGCCATCGGCAGATGATCGCGGGTGGCACAGCGCACGCCGCAGCGCGCGTTACCCTCGCTGACGTCAACCTCTTTCGCCCACGCCGCATCCGGGAAACAGTCAATCAGGCGCTGGCGGTTCTGCGCCTGATCCGCGTCGCTGTAGCGCATATCCGCTTCGCCACGACGATAGCTGGCCCCGATGCAGTGATGGCCATTAGACGGATTTTGCGGCGTAAGATAGCCGTCATAGCACAGCACCTGACGCAGTTTGCTCAGTTCAGGCGCGGAAGGAATATGGCTTACCTGGCCGCCGACCGGATAAACCGGCAACGTCTCTGTCTGGATAAACTGGCTGATGTTATGCCCGTTTGCCAGCACAACGCTGGCATGGCTCGCTTCTTTGCCATCAGCAAAACGCAGATTCCAGCGTTCTGTCCGGCTCAACGATTCAACCTTGTGAGCATAATGCGCCGTCAGCCCGCGCGACTGCGCCAGGGCAATGGCTGCGGCGGTCAGTTCAGCCGGACACAGCCAGCCGCCAAGCGGATACTGAATGCCCCCACAGCCGGTTTCAACGCCAGCGGTGTCTGCCACCTCTTGCGCACTTACCGCACGGGCAATCTCGTCAGGTAGACCCAGCGACAGCATCTGCGTGATTTTTTGCTGGCTCTTTTCATCCCAGCCGAGCTGCGTCACGCCGCACCAGTCATGGTCGAACTCCACCGGCAGGGCGTCGTACAGGCGACGAGCGAAGGTAAATGCCGCCGGGAAAAACCGGAACAGGGCCGGGTCGTGCGCGCTTAAAAGCGGATAGAGCGCCCCCTGGCGGTTTCCGGACGCGCCGCTTGCTGGCGCGTCGTCAGCACAGTAGAGCGTCACCTGCCAGCCGCGGTGGAGAAGCGCGAGGGACAGCAGGGCGCTGGCGATCCCCCCGCCGACTATAGCCACCTCACGTGATGCGCTGGCGCCGCGTGCAAACCAGGGCGCCTGTGCGGGGATATCCAGCGTCTGCTCCATTCTGCCGACCAGCATGTCGCGCTTGCGGCCAAAACCTTTGGTTTTCTGCATGGTAAAGCCCGCCTCCTGCAGTCCGCGGCGGACAAAGCCTGCCGATGTGAAGGTGGCAAGCGTTGCGCCCGGACGCGCCAGCCGCGCCATCGCGCTAAACAGATGCTGGCTCCACATGTCCGGGTTTTTGGCGGGGGCAAAGCCGTCCAGGAACCACGCGTCCACCGTCTGGTTCATCGAATCGTCGAGCGTATCGGTCAGGTCATTGATGTCGCCAAGCCATAAATCCAGCGTCACGCGTCCGCCGTCCAGAATCAGACGATGGCAGCCGCCGATGTGGGGCGCCATTGCGCCTGAAGCTGCTCCGCCCAGGCTGCAAGCTCTGGCCAGCGCTGATGAGCGAGCCGCAGATCGTGCGCGGTGAGCGGGAATTTTTCAAAACTGATGAAATGTAATCTTTGTAGCGTAGCCTCAGGGTGGGCAGCGTGAAACTGGTCAAACGCCTGCCAGAGGGTCAGAAAATTGAGCCCGGTGCCGAATCCGCTTTCCGCGACCACAAACAGGCTCCGCGGATGCTCCGGGAAGCGGGTGCTGAGCTGGTTTCCGTCGAGGAAAACATAGCGAGTTTCTTCGAGTCCGTTATCATTAGAAAAATAGACGTCATCAAAATCTCGGGAAACAGGTGTACCCTCAGCGTTGAATTCGAGGTTGGCGGGTTGTATAGCGTTTTGTTTCACGTAAGTTACTCGTCTGACAGGCAGTGGCACGATCTTAACGATGTGAGTCCATCGGTGCAAATTTCCGCAGAAAATGTCTGATCGGACTTGTTCGGCGTACAAGTGTACGCTATTGTGCGACTCGAAACTTACTATAGTGCGACTTACAGAGGTATTGAATGAAACGTGCAGTGATTACTGGCCTGGGCATCGTTTCCAGCATCGGTAATAACCAGCAGGAAGTCCTGGCATCTCTGCGTGAAGGACGCTCCGGGATCACTTTCTCTGAAGAGTTTAAAGATTCAGGTATGCGTAGCCACGTATGGGGTAACGTCAAACTGGACACCACCGGTTTGATTGACCGCAAAGTGGTTCGTTTCATGAACGATGCCTCTATTTATGCTTATCTCTCCATGCAGGAAGCGATCAAAGATTCCGGCCTGAGCGAAGAGGTTTATCAGAACAACCCGCGCGTGGGTCTGATCGCCGGTTCCGGCGGCTCATCAAAAGCGCAGGTATTCGGCGCTGACGCAATGCGTAGCCCGCGTGGTCTGAAAGCAGTAGGTCCGTACGTGGTCACCAAAGCCATGGGTTCTGCGGTTTCCGCGTGCCTGGCGACCCCATTCAAAATCCACGGTGTGAACTACTCCATCAGCTCCGCGTGTGCGACTTCCGCACACTGTATCGGTAATGCTGTTGAGCAGATCCAGCTGGGTAAACAGGACATCGTATTTGCTGGCGGCGGCGAAGAGCTGGGCTGGGAAATGGCCTGTGAATTCGACGCGATGGGCGCACTGTCCACCAAGTACAATGAAACCCCGGATAAAGCCTCCCGTACCTATGATGCGCACCGTGACGGTTTCGTTATCGCGGGCGGCGGCGGTATGGTTGTGGTAGAAGAGCTGGAGCATGCTCTGGCACGTGGCGCGCACATCTACGCTGAAATCGTGGGCTACGGTGCAACGTCTGACGGCGCCGACATGGTTGCGCCATCCGGCGAAGGCGCGGTGCGCTGCATGAAGATGGCGATGCACGGCGTTGACACCCCAATCGACTACCTGAACTCCCACGGTACCTCTACTCCGGTAGGCGACGTGAAAGAGCTGGGTGCGATCCGTGAAGTCTTCGGCGACAACAGCCCGGCGATCTCCGCGACCAAAGCCATGACCGGTCACTCTCTGGGTGCGGCTGGCGTGCAGGAAGCGATCTACTCTCTGCTGATGCTGGAAAACGGCTTTATCGCGCCAAGCATCAACATTGATGAGATGGACGAGCAGGCTGCTGGCCTGAACATCGTGACCAAACCAATGGACGCGACGCTGACCACCGTCATGTCAAACAGCTTCGGCTTCGGTGGCACCAACGCCACGCTGGTTATGCGTAAGCTGAAAGCATAAGTTTTACGTTTGATTCCGGAAGGGAGCCATAAGGCTCCCTTTTTTTATGCATTGACAAGCGGCTGATCTCACAGGCAAACTTTACCACTCAACATTATCCTCACGATAATGCGTAAGCGTTTAACGTCAACCAACGCACCTTAATCCTGATAATCAGGTAGAGGGGGCGTGGCTTTTCCCCGCCTTACTCTTCATTTCGGAGTAAAGCATGACTGCAGTAACTCAAACAGAAACAACCCCTTCAGCGAACGTCTCGCTGTTCCGTATCGCTTTTGCGGTATTTCTGACCTATATGACCGTTGGCCTGCCGCTGCCGGTGATCCCTCTGTTCGTTCATCAGGAGCTGGGCTATGGCAATACCATGGTCGGCATTGCCGTGGGCATTCAGTTTTTAGCCACGGTGTTGACCCGCGGTTACGCCGGACGGCTGGCGGATCAGCACGGTGCAAAACGTTCGGCGTTACAGGGGATGTTTGCCTGTGGGCTGGCGGGCGGCGCATGGCTGCTGGCTGCTCTCCTGCCCGTAGACGCCGCGTATAAATTTGCGCTGCTGGTGCTGGGCCGTTTAATTCTTGGCTTTGGTGAAAGCCAGGTGCTGACCGGCACCCTGACCTGGGGAATGGGTCTGGTGGGGCCGGCACGCTCCGGCAAGGTGATGTCATGGAACGGCATGGCCATCTATGGCGCGCTGGCCGCAGGCGCACCGCTTGGGCTGCTGATTAATAGCCAGTTTGGGTTTGCGGCGCTGGCTGCCACCACCATGGCTTTACCCCTGCTGGCGTGGGCGTTTAACGGCTCGGTGCGTAAAGTACCCGCGCACAAAGGCGAGCGGCCTTCCCTGTGGAGCGTGGTTGGCCAGATCTGGCAGCCGGGTCTTGGCCTGGCGCTGCAGGGCGTGGGTTTTGCGGTGATTGGTACCTTCGTCTCGCTCTATTTTATGAGCCGCGGCTGGGCGATGGCCGGTTTTACGCTCACCGCGTTTGGCGGCGCGTTTGTGCTGATGCGTGTCTTCTTCGGCTGGATGCCGGATCGCTTTGGCGGCGTGAAGGTGGCGGTGGCGTCGCTGGTGATTGAAACCATCGGTCTGCTGCTGCTGTGGAATGCACCCGTGGCCTCCGTTGCGCTGCTTGGTGCGGCGCTGACCGGGTGCGGCTGTTCACTGATCTTCCCGGCGCTGGGCGTTGAAGTGGTGAAGCGCGTGGCCCCGCAGGTGCGCGGTACGGCGCTGGGCGGCTATGCGGCGTTTCAGGATATCTCATACGGGGTAACCGGGCCGCTGGCCGGGGTGTTAGCCACCTCGTTTGGTTATCCGTCCGTCTTCCTGGCCGGTGCGGTTTCTGCGGTGGTAGGGATCGTGGTGACGCTGGTGGCGTTTCGCAGATCGTAGTTTTTGCCCGGTGGCGCTTCGCTTACCGGGCCTACAAACGCACTAGCCGTAGGCCGGGTAAGGCGAAGCCGCCACCCGGCAGTGTTAAGCAACCAGCCAGAAAATCGCCAGCGCAATCAGTAGCGCAATAAACATCAACCCCGGACGCGCAGAGAGCGTTCTGAACGTCTCGACGACCGGCGCAAACAGCGGGCTGTAGATCGGCTGAATGTTTCTCACCTCCGGCACGCCGCCCTCGCGCTCGGCGCGACGAACGAAGATTTGATTGAGCAGATCCTGCACCTGCGCGGTGGTCAGCACCGTTTGCGGCGTGGCCTGCCAGTTTTGCTGGGCGTAATCCCGAATGACGTCAAACTCGTGCGGCTCAAGCGGCTGTTTCAGTGCCGCCTGGACGGTATGCAGAGTAGGGGCATTCTGGGTGCTGAGCGTCTGGCGCGCCTGAAGCCAGGTCACCAGATGCGTAAACTGTCTGGCCGGGATTAACTCACCCGCCTTCACGCCGGACAGCTCCAGCATGGACTGCCAGATAAGCTTCGTCGGTTCGCCGGTGGCGGCAGCCAGCTTCGTCACCATCTGCTTGAGCGTGTTGTGCTCGGCGGGCAGCAGCGGACGCTCGGTCGCCGGGCGCACCTGAGGCTGCGGAATAGACAGCTCGTTGTTCTGCAGCAGGGTCAGCACGGTTTTGAGCTGGTCGGGCGTCAGCTGGCCCAGCGCGGTCTGACCAAACTGCTGGCGAATAAAATCGCTCACCGCCTGGCGGTTATTACCCTGGCCCAGCAGCTCCGTCAGCTGAGCGACAATCTGGCGCGTGGTGTGGTTCTGCTGCGCGGTAAAAATACGCTGGTTCAGGTTTTGCTCTGCCGCAGGGAAATGGCGCGACTGCAGCGGTGCGTCGTTCCTCACGCCTAAATCATGCTTTACCCCGGCCCAGACTTCCGCGTTTTGCTGCGAAGTCAGCGCAATCAGGCGCGTGATCAGTCGCTCCAGCACGGTGCGCTGTTGCGTGGATAGCGGTTGTTCACCGGCAACGTTTGGCGTGACGGGGCCTTCACCCGGAGGGCGTGGCGGCGTACCTGAAATGGGCTGCATCGTCAAAAATCCTTAAAGTCAAAACTCAGCGTAAACCAGGCATACATATATGCCTGGCGGCCAGATTATGGCACACTTGGCAGGTTTTCTTCCTCTCAAACAGGTACTCAGACGTGAAAATCCTCGTTGATGAAAATATGCCTTACGCCCGTGAGCTGTTTAGCCGCCTGGGTAACGTTAAGGCTGTCCCTGGTCGCCCGATCCCGGTCAACGAACTGGATGACGCAGACGCGCTGATGGTGCGCTCGGTGACCAAAGTAAATGAGGCGTTGCTCGCCGGTAAAGCGATTAAGTTTGTCGGAACCGCAACGGCAGGGACCGATCATGTGGATGATAAATGGCTGAAGCAGGCCGGAATCGGTTTTTCCGCCGCGCCGGGCTGTAACGCCATCGCCGTTGTGGAATACGTTTTCTCCTCCCTGCTGATGCTGGCCGAGCGCGACGGGTTTGCGCTGAAGGACCGCACCGTGGGGATTGTCGGCGTGGGTAACGTCGGCTGGCGCCTGCAAAAGCGCCTGGAAGCGTTAGGGATCCGCACGCTGCTGTGCGATCCGCCGCGTAAAGACAATGGCGATGACGGGGATTTCCGCTCGCTGGACGAACTGGTCGAACAGTGTGACGTGCTGACTTTCCACACGCCGCTGTTTAAAGAGGGGCCGTATAAGTCGCTGCATCTTGCCGACGAGGCGCTGATCCGTCGTCTGAAGGCTGGCACTATTCTGATAAATGCCTGCCGTGGTCCGGTCGTCGATAACGCCGCGCTGCTGACATGCCTGAACGAAGGACAAGACCTCAGCGTGGTGCTGGACGTCTGGGAGCCGGAGCCGGATCTCAACGTTGAGCTGCTTAACAAGGTGGACGTGGGCACCGCGCATATCGCCGGTTATACCCTCGAGGGGAAAGCGCGCGGTACGACGCAGGTCTTCGAGGCCTACAGCGCTTTTATTGGCCATCCGCAGCAGGTAGCGCTGGATACCTTACTCCCCGCGCCTGAATTTGGCCGCATTACCCTGCACGGTCCGCTCGATCAGGCAACGCTGAAAAGGCTGGTGCATTTGGTGTATGATGTGCGCCGCGATGATGCGCTGCTGCGTAAAGTGGCGGGGATCCCGGGTGAGTTTGATAAGCTGCGCAAGAACTACGTTGAGCGCCGCGAGTGGTCTTCCCTGTATGTGATGTGCGACGACGCGTCGGCGGCGACGCTGCTGCATAAGCTGGGATTTAACGCCGTTCATCACCCGGCGCATTAATGTCTTCTTAATGCTCCCTGTCGGATACTCCGACAGGGACGCTTTTTTATTTCTGGAGTAAACCACCATGTCTGAAGGCTGGAATATTGCCATTTTAGGTGCCACGGGTGCCGTGGGCGAAGCCCTGCTCGAAACCCTTGCTGAGCGTCAGTTCCCGGTGGGCGATATCTATGCGCTGGCCCGTACCGACAGCGCAGGTGAGCATCTGCGTTTTAACGGTAAATCCGTCATGGTTCAGGACGCGGCCGCGTTCGACTGGACGCAGGCGCAGCTGGCGTTTTTCGCTGCGGGCGCTGAAGCGACGGCTGCGTACGTTGAAGAGGCGACTAACGCTGGCTGCCTGGTGATCGACCTGAGCGGTCTGTTCTCAATGGAGCCGGATGTGCCGCTGGTGGTGCCGGACGTGAACCCGTTTGTGCTGGCTGACTACCGCAACCGTAACGTCATTGCGGTTCCGAACAGCCTGACCAGCCAGCTGCTGACCGCCCTGAAGCCGCTAATCGACGACGGCGGCCTGTCGCGCATTTCCGTCACCAGCCTGCTGTCCGCGTCCGCGAACGGCAAAAAGGCCGTTGACGCGCTGGCCGGGCAGAGCGCGAAGCTGCTGAACGGTATCCCGATTGATGAAGACGATTTCTTTGGCCGCCAGCTGGCGTTCAATATGCTGCCGCTGCTGCCGGACCGCGAGGGCTCCGTGCGCGAAGAGCGCCGTATCGTCGATGAAGTGCGTAAAATTCTGCAGGACGATGGCCTGATGATCTCCGCGAACGTCGTGCAGTCCCCGGTCTTCTACGGCCACGCGCAGATGGTCGGCTTTGAAGCCCTGCGTCCGCTGGCGGCAGAAGAGGCGCGCGACGCGTTTGGCCGCGGTGAAGATATCGTGCTTTCTGAAGAGAGCGTGTTCCCGACCCAGGTTGGCGATGCCACTGGTAGCGCGCATCTTTCCGTTGGCTGCGTGCGTAACGATTACGGCATGCCGGAACAGGTTCAGTTCTGGTCCGTTGCCGATAACGTTCGTTTCGGCGGCGCGCTGATGGCGGTCAAAATCGCTGAAAAACTGGTGCAGGAGTACCTGTACTGATGTCAGACGTGGAACAAAAGCCGGTCCATAGAATTGCCCTCGGCATTGAGTACGATGGCAGTAAATATTATGGCTGGCAGCGTCAGAACGAGGTGCGCAGCGTCCAGGAAAAGCTGGAGAAAGCGCTCTCTCAGGTGGCAAACGAGCCGATTAACGTCCTGTGCGCGGGCCGTACGGACGCGGGGGTTCACGGCACGGGGCAGGTGGTTCACTTTGAAACCACCGCCGTGCGTAAGGATGCTGCCTGGACGCTGGGTGTAAATGCGAATTTGCCTGGTGACATTGCGGTGCGCTGGGTAAAAGCTGTGCCGGATGATTTTCACGCGCGCTTCAGCGCCACGGCGCGTCGCTACCGTTATGTCATCTACAACCAGCGCCTGCGTCCGGCAGTGTTAAGCCAGGGCGTGACGCATTTTTATGAACCGCTTGATGCGGAACGTATGCATCGCGCGGCGCAGTGTCTGATTGGTGAAAATGACTTTACGTCGTTTCGTGCGGTGCAGTGTCAGTCCCGCACGCCGTGGCGCAACGTCATGCACATAAACGTCAGCCGTTTTGGCGCGTATGTGGTGGTGGATATCAAAGCCAATGCCTTTGTACATCATATGGTTCGGAATATTGTGGGCAGCCTGATGGAAGTGGGTGCCGGACACCAGCCGGAGAGCTGGATTGCAGACCTGCTGGCAGCGAAGGACAGAACGCTTGCGGCAGCCACGGCGAAAGCGGAAGGATTGTATCTGGTCTCAGTAGACTATCCGGATCGATTTGACCTGCCGAAACCGCCAATGGGCCCGCTGTTTTTAGCGGACTAAACAAAGGTGCAATTAGGGCTTAGACAATATGGACGTAATACGTTTTCTGATTGATTTCATTCTGCATATTGATGTTCACCTGGCGGAGCTGGTCGCGCAGTATGGCGTCTGGGTTTACGCCATTCTGTTCCTCATTCTGTTTTGTGAAACCGGACTGGTCGTTACCCCATTCCTTCCAGGGGATTCACTGCTGTTCGTTGCCGGGGCGCTCTCGGCGTTGCCCACTAACGATCTGAACGTGCATCTTATGGTTGTGCTGATGGTGATTGCCGCCATTATCGGTGATGCGGTCAACTATACGATTGGACGGGTGTTCGGTGAGCGGCTGTTCAGCAATCCTGATTCGAAAATTTTCCGTCGCAGCTATTTAGACAAAACCCATGCGTTTTATGAACGCCATGGCGGGAAAACCATTATCCTTGCGCGGTTTGTGCCTATTGTGCGCACATTTGCACCGTTTGTGGCGGGAATGGGGCATATGTCCTATCGTCATTTTGCGGCATACAACGTGGTTGGCGCGCTGCTGTGGGTACTGCTGTTTACCTACGCAGGCTATCTGTTTGGCGATCTCCCGGTGGTGCAGAAAAACCTTAAGTTACTGATTGTAGCGATTATTGTGCTTTCCGTACTGCCTGGCGTTATCGAAATCATTCGTCACAAACGTGCGGCGGCAAAACAAGCGAAGTAAATGCACGCTGGCGGTTCGACCACTTTTTTATCCAAAGTTTCGGGCTGTTAT
This sequence comes from Enterobacter sp. E14S, assembly GCF_055666685.1. NCBI lineage: Bacteria > Pseudomonadati > Pseudomonadota > Gammaproteobacteria > Enterobacterales > Enterobacteriaceae > Enterobacter > Enterobacter sp. E14S. The sequence goes on from NZ_JBVODQ010000002.1 coordinate 249,063, forward strand.
GTTTTAATGTGCAACATTCATGGTCTGTTGGAGGCAAAAATGGCATTATTCGCCTCTTATAGCAAAACTGGCATACGACCAGGTTCAGGCAGAAAGGTTATCAATGAGCTGGATTGAACGAATTAAAAGCAACATTACCCCAACGCGCAAAGCGAGCATTCCTGAAGGGGTATGGACGAAGTGTGACAGCTGCGGTCAGGTTCTGTATCGCGCAGAGCTGGAGCGCAACCTTGAGGTGTGTCCGAAGTGTGACCACCATATGCGTATGTCGGCGCGCAACCGCCTGCATAGCCTGCTGGACGAAGGCTCTCTGGTAGAGCTGGGTAGCGAACTCGAGCCAAAAGACGTGCTGAAGTTCCGCGATTCCAAAAAATACAAAGATCGTCTGGCCTCTGCACAGAAAGAGACCGGCGAGAAAGACGCGCTGATCGTCATGAAAGGCACCCTGCATGAGATGCCGGTTGTCGCCGCTGCCTTTGAGTTCTCCTTTATGGGCGGCTCAATGGGCTCCGTGGTCGGTGCGCGCTTCGTGCGTGCCGTTGAGCAGGCGCTGGAAGACAACTGTCCGCTGATCTGCTTCTCTGCCTCCGGCGGCGCGCGTATGCAGGAAGCGCTGATGTCGCTGATGCAGATGGCGAAAACCTCTGCAGCGCTGGCGAAAATGCAGGAGCGCGGTCTTCCGTACATCTCCGTGCTGACCGACCCAACCATGGGCGGCGTCTCCGCGAGCTTCGCGATGCTGGGCGATCTGAACATCGCTGAGCCTAAAGCGCTGATCGGCTTTGCGGGTCCTCGCGTTATCGAGCAAACCGTTCGTGAAAAACTGCCGCCGGGCTTCCAGCGCAGTGAGTTCCTCATTGAGAAAGGCGCTATCGATATGATCGTCCGCCGTCCGGAAATGCGCCTGAAGCTGGCGAGCATTCTGGCGAAGCTGATGAATCTGCCAGCGCCGAACCCGGATGAGCCGCGCGAAGGCGTGGTGGTACCGGATCAGGAACCCGAGGCCTGATAACTGAAAAGGGCAGGGCCGGTTGGCGCTGCCCTTTTGCTTTCTAATCTGTTAATGACAACCGGGCATTATGGAAAATAAAAGCATTCCCCAAGCCACGTCGCCCCTGGCCGCGTGGCTTTCTTATCTGGAAAACCTGCACAGTAAAACCATCGATATGGGGCTTGAGCGCGTAAGCCAGGTCGCCGCGCGTCTTGATGTGCTCAAACCGGCACCATTCGTATTTACCGTCGCGGGCACCAACGGTAAAGGCACCACCTGCCGCACGCTGGAATCTGTCCTGATGGCCGCGGGTTACAAAGTTGGCGTGTACAGCTCTCCACACCTGGTCCGCTACACCGAGCGCGTTCGCGTGCAGAACAGCGAGCTGCCGGAATCGGCGCATACGGCGTCGTTCGCGGAAATTGAAGCCGCGCGCGGTGAGATCTCATTAACCTATTTTGAATACGGCACCCTGTCGGCGCTGTGGCTGTTCAAACAGGCGCAGCTGGATGTCGTGATCCTTGAGGTCGGCCTCGGCGGACGTCTTGATGCGACCAATATGGTGGATGCGGATGTGGCGGTGGTCACCAGCATCGCGCTGGACCATGTCGACTGGCTTGGACCGGATCGTGAAAGCATTGGCCGCGAGAAGGCCGGTATTTTCCGGGCGAATAAACCCGCCGTGGTCGGCGAGCCGGACATGCCGCACACCATTGCTGATGTGGCAAACGAGAAGGGCGCGCGTCTGCTGCGCCGCGGCGTTGACTGGAATTATGAAGTTAAGGATAACGGCTGGCGCTTCAGCGATGCCCGGGGCGCGCTGGACAACCTGCCGCTGCCGCAGGTGCCGCAGCCGAACGCGGCCACCGCGCTGGCGGCACTGCGCGCCAGCGGATTAGCGGTCAGCGAGCAGGCAATCCGCGACGGCATTCAGAGCGCAATTCTGCCCGGGCGTTTCCAGATTGTCAGCGAATCACCGCGCCTGATTCTGGACGTGGCGCATAACCCGCATGCGGCGGCGTATCTCGCGGGACGTCTCAAATCGTTATCAAAAACCGGGCGCGTGCTGGCGGTTATCGGTATGCTTCATGATAAAGATATCGGCGGGACGCTGGCCTGCATGGAGAGTGTGGTCGATAGCTGGTATTGTGCTCCTCTGGAGGGGCCGCGCGGCGCGACGGCTGAGCAATTGATGGAACATCTCGGCAAAGGCGCAATCTATAGTAGCGTGGCTCAGGCCTGGCATGCCGCGATGGCGGATGCTAAACCAGAAGATACCGTGCTGGTGTGTGGTTCATTCCACACGGTGGCACATGTCATGGAAGCGATGGACGCGGGGAGAACCGGTGGCGAGTAAGTTTCAGAACCGTTTAACAGGAACCATTGTGCTGGTCGCGCTCGGGGTGATTATTCTCCCGGGGTTGCTCGACGGGCAGAAAAAGCATTATCAGGACGAGTTTGCCGCTATTCCGCTGGTGCCGAAACCGGGTGACCGCGATGAGCCGGATATGCTGCCCGCGGCGACGCAGGCGCTGCCTGCTCAGCCTCCGGAAGGGGCGGCGGAAGAGGTGCGTGCAGGCGATGCCGCCGCACCGTCGATCGATCCGTCACGCCTGGCGGCAGCGAGCAGCAGCGATATCGATCCGGTGCCGGTAGAGCAGCCTAAACCTGTTGAAAAACCGAAGCCGGTTGAGAAGCCGCAGCCGAAACCGCAGCGGGATAAAGCCGCAGAGCAGCTGGCTGCCGCGTCAGAAACCCCACCGCCGGCAAAACAAGACGCGGCACCGACCGGTAAAGCTTACGTTGTGCAGCTCGGCGCGCTGAAAAACGCCGACAAAGTTAACGAGGTGGTGAGCAAACTGCGCAGCGCGGGATATCGTGTTTACACTTCACCTTCTACGCCGGTGCAGGGTAAAATTACCCGTATCCTCGTGGGGCCAGAAGCGTCCAAAGATAAGCTTAAAGGTTCGCTCGGTGAGCTGAAGCAGATCTCCGGCCTGAGCGGTGTGGTAATGGGCTACAGCGCGAACTGATAAGATCTTACCACTCCCCGGAGTAGCTTGCTCCCTCTCCCTTGAGGGAGAGGGCCGGGGTGAGGGGGGAGCAGACGTCCACAGAGACGTCAAATGGACCGTGGCGTTGAACATTTTTTCAGCGCCTTTTTTATTTACGCGCGGGAAGGAAATCCCTACGCAAACGTTTTCTTTTTCTGTTAGAATTCGCCCCGAACTGGATGACAGGGCGTTAAATCGTGGGACACATATGGTCTGGATTGATTACGCCATCATTGCGGTGATTGGTTTTTCCTGTCTGGTTAGCCTGATCCGTGGCTTTGTTCGTGAAGCGTTATCGCTGGTAACCTGGGGTTGTGCTTTCTTTGTTGCCAGTCATTACTACACTTACCTGTCTGTCTGGTTCACGGGCTTTGAAGATGAACTGGTCCGAAACGGAATTGCCATCGCGGTGCTGTTTATCGCAACGCTGATTGTCGGCGCTATCGTGAATTACGTGATAGGTCAGCTGGTCGAGAAAACCGGTCTGTCAGGAACGGACAGGGTGCTCGGGATCTGTTTCGGGGCGTTACGAGGCGTGCTGATTGTGGCCGCGATCCTGTTCTTCCTGGATACCTTCACCGGGTTCTCCAAAAGCGAAGACTGGCAGAAATCGCAGCTCATTCCAGAGTTCAGCTTCATCATCAGATGGTTCTTTGACTATCTGCAAAGCTCGTCGAGTTTTTTGCCCAGGGCATAAACCCTGAGATGTGGCTTAACGAGGAAAAGACGAATGTGCGGTATTGTCGGTATCGCCGGTTTCATGCCGGTAAACCAGTCGATTTATGACGCGTTAACGGTGCTTCAGCACCGTGGGCAGGATGCTGCGGGTATCATCACCATTGATGCAAACAACTGCTTCCGTTTACGCAAGGCAAATGGCCTGGTAAACGATGTGTTTGAAGCCCGCCATATGCAGCGTCTGCAAGGTAATATGGGGATCGGTCACGTTCGTTATCCTACTGCTGGCAGTTCCAGCGCCTCTGAGGCACAGCCTTTCTACGTCAACTCACCGTATGGCATCACCCTTGCTCATAACGGCAACCTGACCAACGCGCATGAGCTGCGTAAAAAGCTGTTCGAAGAGAAACGTCGCCACATTAACACCACCTCTGATTCTGAAATTCTGCTCAATGTGTTCGCCAGCGAGCTGGATAACTTCCGTCACTACCCGCTGGAAGCAGACAACATCTTTGCTGCCATTGCCGCGACCAACCGCCAGATCCGCGGCGCGTACGCCTGCGTGGCGATGATCATTGGTCACGGTATGGTTGCCTTCCGCGATCCAAACGGCATTCGTCCCCTGGTGCTCGGCAAGCGCGACCTTGGCGATGGCCGTACCGAATATATGGTTGCCTCTGAGAGCGTGGCGCTGGATACCCTGGGCTTTGAGTTCCTGCGTGACGTTGCGCCGGGCGAAGCGGTCTATATCACCGAGAAGGGCCAGCTGTTTACCCGCCAGTGTGCCGATAACCCGGTCAGCAACCCGTGCCTGTTTGAATACGTTTACTTTGCCCGCCCAGATTCCTTCATCGACAAGATTTCCGTCTACAGCGCGCGCGTCAACATGGGCACGAAGCTGGGCGAGAAGATTGCCCGCGAGTGGGACGATCTCGACATCGACGTGGTTATTCCTATCCCGGAAACCTCCTGCGATATCGCGCTGGAGATCGCCCGCATTCTGGACAAGCCATACCGTCAGGGCTTCGTGAAGAACCGCTACGTTGGCCGCACCTTTATCATGCCGGGCCAGCATCTGCGCCGTAAGTCCGTGCGCCGCAAGCTGAACGCCAACCGCGCGGAATTCCGCGACAAGAACGTTCTGCTGGTGGATGACTCCATCGTTCGCGGCACCACCTCTGAGCAGATTATCGAGATGGCGCGCGAAGCGGGTGCGAAGAAAGTTTACCTGGCCTCTGCCGCGCCGGAGATTCGCTTCCCGAACGTTTACGGCATCGATATGCCAACCGCCAACGAGCTGATCGCTCACGGCCGTGAAGTGGATGAAATTCGCCAGATCATCGGTGCCGACGGCCTGATTTTCCAGGATCTGAACGATCTCATCGACGCGGTGCGTGCCGAGAACCCGGAAATTCAGCAGTTTGAATGCTCCGTGTTCAACGGTATTTACGTGACCAAAGACGTTGACCAGCAGTATCTCGACTATCTTGATTCGCTGCGCAACGACGATGCGAAAGCCGTTCAGATGCAGAACGATCTTGAAAGCTTAGAGATGCACAACGAAGGTTGATGCTCCGGCAGGTGAGGGCGAACGCCCTCACTTGCAACTCCCCGCAAAATCCTGCACAGTCTGCCCTGAAATCAGTAAGGGCGAAAATCATGAAACGACTCATTGTTGGGCTCAGCGGCGCCAGCGGCGCGATTTACGGCGTACGTCTGTTACAGGTTCTGCGTAACGTGGCGGAAGTCGAGACCCATCTGGTGATGAGCCAGGCGGCGCGACAGACCCTCTCTCTGGAAACCGATCTCTCCCTGCGCGATGTTCAGGCACTTGCGGACGTGGTTCACGATGCCCGTGATATCGCCGCCAGCATCTCCTCAGGCTCGTTTAAAACGGCCGGCATGGTTATCCTGCCCTGTTCGATTAAAACGCTCTCCGGCATTGTGAACAGCTATACCGACACCCTGGTGACGCGCGCGGCGGATGTGGTGCTGAAGGAGCGTCGTCCTCTGGTGCTCTGCGTGCGGGAAACGCCGCTGCACCTCGGCCACCTGCGTTTGATGACCCAGGCCGCCGAGCTTGGCGCCGTCATCATGCCGCCGGTACCGGCGTTTTATCATCGCCCGACCTCGCTGGATGACGTGATTAATCAGACCGTTAACCGCGTGCTGGATCAGTTTGACATCGACCTGCCAGAAGATCTCTTCACCCGCTGGCAAGGGGCCTGATTCTGTGCACAAACAGAGTGCATGAAAAGAGACGTTGCCCTGTTTCAGGGCAATTATGCAACGGCGATCATATCCTCGACATTTAATTCGTTTTTTCCCTTTTTCTCTTTCCGGTTCGTTCGGCAGACCTGCTATCTTTCACCATTAAGGCAATATCGCAACGTTTTATTAACATATTTAACGTCGAAGTTTTGACCAGACGGCAATGTGGCATAAGACCTGCAAGATGAAGCCTGCAACACAACACACAACACAATACATAATAAAATCACGGTACTTGAGGGTAAATGTATGAAGAAGACGGTTCTGGCTCTGTCTTTGCTCGTGGGGTTAAGTGCGGCAGCAGGTAGCTACGCAGCTCTTCCACAGACGGTTCGTATCGGTACAGACGCAACCTACGCGCCATTCTCTTCCAAGGATGCGAAAGGCGATTTCGTGGGGTTTGATATCGATCTGGGAAATGAAATGTGCAAACGCATTGCGGTGAAATGCACATGGGTGGGCAGCGACTTTGACGCGTTAATCCCGTCGCTGAAAGCCAAGAAAATCGACGCCATTATCTCTTCTCTCTCCATCACCGAAAAACGCCAGCAGGAGATTGCCTTCTCTGACAAGCTCTACGCTGCGGATTCTCGGCTGATTGCGCCAAAAGGCTCCCCGATTAAGCCAACCATCGACTCGCTGAAAGGCAAGCATGTTGGCGTGCTTCAGGGGTCGACGCAGGAAGGTTATGCCAATGCGACCTGGCGTGAGAAGGGTGTAGACGTGGTGGCTTACCAGAACCAGGATCTGATTTACTCTGACCTGGCCGCAGGCCGTCTGGATGCGGCATTCCAGGACGAAGTCGCCGCGAGTGAAGGCTTCCTGAAACAGCCTGCGGGTAAAGACTACGCGTTTGCGGGCCCTTCGGTAAAAGACAAAAAATACTTTGGTGACGGCACCGGTATTGGCCTGCGCAAGGATGATACCGAGCTGAAAGCCGCCTTCGACAAAGCCTTTGCAGAGCTGCGTAAAGACGGTACTTACGACAAACTGGCGAAGAAATACTTCGACTTCAACGTATACGGTGAATAATACCTGGCGCTAACGCACCGCAAAGGTGCGTTACGGGAGCGGTTGACTCAATGCGGTGCATTTGTTGCACCGTATTGGATCGCTTTGTGCATACTTACGCATTTATAATGCAAAAGTTCCCGCCTGAAGGGCATTAGTCTTTGCCTGACAGAGGGGATTAATGGCACATTAGCACCACCCCGTCGTCGTAAAAATCCCGTATGAAGACAGTTTGTTGAGGACAAATATGAAAAAACTCGTGTTGTCACTATCTCTTGTTCTGGCCTTTTCCAGCGCCACCGCGGCATTCGCAGCCATTCCGCAGAAAATTCGGATTGGTACCGATCCAACCTATGCGCCGTTCGAATCGAAGAATTCAAAGGGTGAACTGGTCGGTTTTGACATCGATCTCGCCAATGAGCTGTGCAAACGCATCAAAGCACAGTGTACCTACGTTGAGAACCCGCTGGATGCGCTGATCCCGTCCCTGAAAGCGAAAAAAATCGACGTAATCATGTCCTCGCTCTCCATCACCGAAAAACGCCAGCAGGAGATTGCCTTCACCGACAAACTCTACGCGGCCGATTCTCGTCTGGTAGTGGCTAAAGCTTCTGACATTCAGCCAACGCTGGAGTCCCTGAAAGGCAAACGCGTCGGCGTGCTGCAGGGCACCACGCAGGAAACCTACGGCAACGAACACTGGGCGCCGAAGGGGATTGAAATCGTCTCCTATCAGGGCCAGGAAAATATCTACGCTGACCTGACGGCAGGCCGAATTGATGCGGCATTCCAGGATGAAGTCGCGGCAAGCGAAGGCTTCCTGAAAACGCCGGTGGGTAAAGATTACAAGTTTGGCGGCCCGTCCATTAAGGACGTGAAGTTGTTTGGTGTGGGCACCGGCATGGGACTGCGCAAAGAAGACAACGAGCTGCGTGAGGCACTGAACAAAGCGTTTGCTGAAATGCGCGCTGACGGCACCTACGACAAGCTGGCGAAAAAGTACTTTGATTTTAATGTTTACGGCGGCTAATCGCCCCGTCAAATAACGTGCGGCCCCTCCCGCTGCGGGAGGGGAAAAGACACGGTTCCACCACTCACGATACGACAGGGCTCGCGGTATGCTGTACGGATTTTCTGGCGTTATTTTACAGGGCGCGCTTGTCACCCTTGAGCTGGCTATCAGCTCCGTGGTGCTGGCGGTGCTGATAGGTCTGGCAGGCGCAGGGGCGAAGCTTTCAGCTAACAAACCGCTGGCGCTAATTTTTGAAGGCTACACCACGCTTATTCGCGGCGTTCCCGATCTGGTGCTGATGCTGCTTATCTTTTACGGTCTGCAGATTGCGCTGAACAGCGTAACGGACGCGATGGGCATGGGACAAATTGATATCGACCCGATGGTGGCCGGTATTATTACCCTCGGTTTTATCTACGGTGCCTACTTCACCGAAACCTTCCGTGGTGCCTACATGGCCGTGCCGAAAGGCCACATTGAGGCGGCAACCGCATTTGGTTTTACCTCTTCACAAACGTTTCGTCGGATTATGTTCCCGGCCATGATGCGCTATGCGCTGCCGGGTATCGGCAACAACTGGCAGGTTATCCTCAAAGCGACGGCGCTGGTCTCGCTGCTCGGTCTGGAAGACGTCGTGAAAGCGACTCAGCTGGCGGGCAAGAGCACCTGGGAGCCGTTCTACTTTGCGGTAGTCTGCGGCGTGATTTATCTGGTCTTTACGACCGCCTCCAATGGTGTGCTGCTTCTGCTCGAGCGTCGCTACTCCGTGGGTGTGAAGAGGGCTGACCTGTGATTGAGATTATTCAGGAATACTGGAAATCGCTGCTGTGGACGGACGGTTACCGCTTTACCGGCGTGGCGATTACGCTCTGGCTGCTGATCTCCTCCGTGGTGATGGGCGGCATTCTGGCGGTGTTTCTTGCCATTGGCCGCGTGTCGAACAATAAATTTATCCAGTTCCCGATCTGGCTGTTTACCTACGTGTTTCGCGGTACGCCGCTGTACGTGCAGCTGCTGGTGTTCTATTCGGGGATGTATACGCTTGAGATCGTAAAAGGCACTGAGATGCTGAATGCGTTCTTCCGCAGCGGTCTGAACTGTACGGTGCTGGCGTTGACGCTCAACACCTGCGCCTACACCACCGAGATTTTCGCCGGGGCAATTCGCTCTGTCCCTTACGGTGAGATTGAAGCGGCGCGCGCGTACGGCTTTTCCTCGGTGAAGCTTTATCGCTGTATTATTCTGCCGTCGGCGCTGCGTATCGCGTTACCGGCGTACAGTAACGAAGTGATTTTGATGCTGCACTCCACCGCGCTCGCCTTTACCGCGACGGTGCCGGATCTGCTCAAAATCGCGCGCGATATTAACTCCGCGACCTATCAGCCGTTTACCGCGTTTGGCATTGCGGCGGTGCTCTATTTAATTATCTCTTATGTTCTGATTAGCCTGTTCCGTAAGGCTGAAAAACGCTGGTTGCAGCATATAAAACCTTCTTCGACGCACTGAGAAAGATGATGGCTGAGAACAAATTAAACGTTATTGATTTGCACAAACGCTACGGCGAACATGAAGTGCTGAAAGGGGTGTCGCTGCAGGCTAACGCAGGCGATGTGATCAGTATCATCGGCTCATCCGGCTCGGGTAAAAGTACCTTCCTGCGCTGCATTAACTTCCTCGAAAAGCCGAGCGAAGGCTCGATTGTGGTGAGCGGGCAGAATATTAACCTGGTCCGCGATAAAGACGGCCAGCTGAAGGTCGCGGATAAGCACCAGCTGCGACTGCTGCGTACGCGCCTGACGATGGTGTTCCAGCATTTCAACCTATGGAGCCACATGACGGTGCTGGAGAACGTGATGGAAGCACCGATTCAGGTGCTGGGCCTGAGCAAGCAGGAAGCCCGCGAGCGCGCGGTGAAATACCTGGCGAAAGTGGGTATCGACGAGCGCCAGCAGATGAAATACCCGGTACATCTCTCCGGCGGTCAGCAGCAGCGCGTCTCCATCGCGCGCGCGCTGGCGATGGAGCCTGAGGTGCTGCTGTTCGACGAACCGACCTCCGCGCTGGACCCTGAACTCGTTGGCGAAGTGCTGCGCATCATGCAGAAGCTGGCCGAAGAGGGCAAAACGATGGTGGTGGTGACGCACGAGATGGGCTTCGCCCGTAACGTCTCGAACCACGTGATTTTCCTGCATCAGGGGAAAATTGAAGAGCAGGGCCACCCGGACGAAGTGCTGGCAAACCCGCAAAGTCCGCGCCTGCAGCAGTTCCTGAAGGGGTCTTTGAAGTAGGTTTCCCTTTCCCCCTCTCCCTGTGGGAGAGGGGATCAAACTGCACCACACTCCAGCCGATACACCCAGTCGTCATAGCGCACGCCGTCAATTTCATACGCCTTTTCCAGCACCTGCGTACGCACAAACCCTGCTTTCTCCAGCACGCGCACCGAACCGCCGTTGTCCGCCAGCACGTACGCGTTAATCGCTTTCACGCTGATCTGGTTAAACGCGTAATCACACACCGCGCGCAGCGCCTCGCTGGCAATCCCTTTTCCCTGCGCGGCAGGCACAACCGTATAGCCGATATCGGCCTCTTCACGATTCTCAGGGCTGATTTGCAGGCCGATATCGCCCAGCGGCGTATCATCATCCCGCAAGCGAATGACAAACACATGGGCAGCAGTGAGCCGCGCGGCAAACACGCGGCGGGTCTCTTTTTCCGGCGCGATGGCGGCCATGTAGCGCATGATGCGGCGATCTTCACGCAGCGAGCGGAAGAAGGCCCAGTCAGTGGGTTCGAAAGGAGTGAGGTATAGCCGGGGAGTGGTGATGGTTGCCATTATTACGCCATTTCTTCGGAACATGGCCTGTCACTGTAACATATTCACCGCACCACATCCCCCAGCGCCTCTTCTAATTCATACCAGCGGAACGCAAACCCGGCCGCCTCCAGCCTTTTCGGCAGCGCGCGCTGGCCGCCCAGCACCAGCACGGACGCTTCACCCATCATCAGGCGAATCACCGTGGCAGGCACGCGCAATATCGCCGGGCGGTGCAGGGCATGCCCCAGCGCGTGGGCAAACTGTTCGTTACGCACCGGATACGGCGCAACCATGTTAAACGGCCCGCGCAGATCGTTATCCAGCAGCCAGAGAATACCGTTGACCATATCGTCGATATGGATCCACGCCAGGTACTGACGACCATTGCCGATGGGGCCGCCGAGTCCGAGCCGGAAAGGGGGAAGCATCTTCGCCAGAATGCCGCCCTTCGGCGCAAGCACGACGCCGGTCCGCAGCAGGCAGACGCGGGTACGATCGCTCTGCGCCGCACAGGCGATACGCTCCCACTGCGCGCAGAGCTTATGGGTAAACTCGTTATGCGGCGGCTCTTCCTCGGTCACCACCACCTCGCCGAGATCGCCGTAATAGCCCACTGCTGAACCCGAAATCAGCACCGAAGGCGGCGTGTGGCTATTGCGGATCAGCTCGACCAGCTTTTCGGTAATGTTCCACCGGCTGCTGCATAACAGCTGTTTTTGCTCTTCCGTCCAGCGCTTATCGGCGATGGGTTCACCCGCGAGGTTAATGACGGCGTCGAAGCCGTCCAGATTTTGCTGCTCGGCCAGATTTTTCCAGATATCGATACCCGCCCCCAGCACCTGGCGCGCTTTCTCCGGGCTGCGCGTGACCACGGTAATGTCGTGATGCAAGGCCTGCAGACGCGCAATGAGGTGACGACCAATAAGGCCAGTGCCGCCGGTCAGCAAAATCTTCATACAACCTCCAGGGTTACGCCTGGCGTCGCCAGCTTAGCGTCATGGAGACGGAGTCGGCGTAGCGCAGGGCGTGAAGTTTATCGATCTCAACTTCAGCATAAGTGACCCAGTGATGTTCGCGTGCGATATCGAGCACATCCTGAGTTAATTTTTCCAGCAGAGAGAAGCGGTTATTCTCCACGTACTGAATGATGTTTTTGGTTATTGTGCGGTAGTTCAGCGCGTCGTTGATGTCTTCGCTGGCCCGCGCTTTGTCTGCGGGATAGTGAATTACCACGTTAATGACAATATCCTGACGGTTGGCGATCTCTTCCTCTTTGATACCGATGAAGGTACGCAAGCGTAAATTTTTTATGCGAATAATAGCGTCTGGCTGTGACATTGCAGGTCTTCTCCGTGTCAGTATTTCACGCTCATCATACATGAGAGGCTCGCGGGCACCCAGCCTCATAGAGGGTTAAATATGCTGGATTTTTTGCATCGCCCGCTCGGTGGCCGGGCGGGTCCGAATGCGCTCAAACCAGTTATTCACCGCCGGGTAAGCGGCCAGGTCAATTCGGTGTTTTTCATGCGTATTCACCCACGGCCAGCAGGCGATATCGGCAATACTGTAATGCTCGCCCCCGAGCCACGGCGTTTTCTTCAGCCGACGGTTCAGAACGTCATAGAGGCGCTGAGTCTCAACCTGATAGCGTTCGATCGCGTAGGGAATGGGCTGCGGGGCGTAAGCGGTAAAATGATGATTTTGCCCCAGCATGGGCCCCAGCCCGCTCGCCTGCCAGAAGAGCCATTGCAGGGTATGGTGACGCTCGCGCAGTTCGCCGCTCAGCAGTTTGCCGGTTTTCTCCGCCAGGTAGAGCAAAATTTCACCGGATTCAAACAGGCTCAGCGGCCTGCCCCCGTCCGCCGGCTGGTTATCAATAATGGCCGGGATTTTATTATTCGGCGAGATAGCCAGAAAGAGAGGGCTGAACTGTTCCCCTTTGCTGATATCCACGCGAATGATCCTGTAATCCAGCTCGGCTTCTTCAAGAAAGAGGGTGATCTTATGGCCGTTTGGGGTAGGGGCGTAATAAAGGTCGATCATTCTCAACTCCTGTCCATGCGAATAGTGGTGCCATGACAAATGAGTATAGGTGGTTGTTGTAAATCGTGAGTTTTCATCAAGTGACAGCGAGGCAAAGAGATTATATGTTGAGTAAAAACCCGATCAGCCGATGAGGATGTTATGAACCAGCCCGTAATCACGTTGTGGTCCGATGCGAATTTCTTTTCTCCCTATGTTATGAGCGTATACGTTGCGCTTGCCGAAAAAGGACTCACTTTTACGCTGAAGACCGTTGATCTCGACGGCGGTGAACATCTCAAGCCACAGTGGCAGGGTTACGACCTGACCCGACGCGTGCCGGTGCTGGAGATTGACGGTTTTGCCCTGAGCGAATCGTCGGCGATTGATGAATATCTGGAAGATAGGTTCGCGCCGCCCGAGTGGGAGCGGATCTATCCGCACGACCTGCAAAAACGCGCGCGGGCGCGGCAGATCCAGGCGTGGCTGCGTAGCGATCTGGTGCCAATTCGCGTGGAACGCTCAACGGACGTCGTGTTCGCCGGGGTGAAAAAGCCTGCGCTCAGCGCTGAAGGTCGTGAAAGCGCGCAAAAACTGATTGAAACCGCCACCTCGCTCCTCGCACACGGCAACCCGAACCTGTTCGGCGAGTGGTGCATCGCCGACGCCGATCTTGCGTTGATGCTAAACCGCCTGATCCTCAACGGCGATGAGGTGCCGCAGCTGCTGGTGGATTATGCCGCGTTTCAGTGGCAGCGCGCCTCCGTGCAGCGCTATGTGGCACTCTCGGCTAAGCGCGCGGGCTGATAAGCCCTGACGCTTCAGGTATGATGGGGGCAGTCTGTTTTCCCGAGGAGTGACTGATGAAACTGATGTTTGCGTCGGATATCCATGGATCGCTGCCCGCTACCGAGCGTGTCCTCTCCCTGTTTGCACAAAGCGGCGCGCAGTGGCTGATTATTCTGGGGGATGTCCTCAACCACGGCCCGCGCAACGCGCTGCCGGAGGGCTACGCCCCTGCGCAGGTCGCGGAAAAGCTCAACCCGTTTGCCTCGCGCATTATCGCCGTTCGCGGCAACTGCGACAGCGAGGTGGACCAGATGCTGCTGCATTTTCCCCTTACCGCGCCATGGCAACAGGTGCTGCTGGAACAAAGCCGCCTGTTCCTGACGCACGGGCATCTTTTTAGCCCGGATAATCTCCCGGCGCTCGCGGCTGGCGATGTCCTGGTTTACGGTCATACTCATATTCCGGTTGCTGAAAAACGCGGTGAGATTTATCACTTCAATCCGGGCTCGGTCAGCATACCGAAAGGCGGTTATCCTGCGAGCTATGGCATGCTGGATGGAAATACCCTGAGCGTTATCGCACTTAATGATCAGCAAGTTATTGCGCAGGTAGCGATTAATCCGTAAGTTACACCTCAACTGCAAACGCGCCGAAAGAGCGCTTAGAAGAGAAGGTTTCCCGATGGTGGAGCAGAGTCATTTGGCAAGTACAGAGTGGGTTGACATTGTCAGCGAAGAGAATGAAGTGATCGCGCAGGCCAGCCGCGAACAAATGCGTGCGGAGCGTCTGCGCCACCGCGCAACGTACATCGTTGTGCATGACGGGATGGGCAAAATTTTGGTCCAGCGCCGCACGGACACCAAAGATTTTCTCCCGGGTATGCTGGATGCCACCGCAGGTGGGGTTGTCCAGGCAGATGAAGTGCTGCTGGATTCCGCGCGTCGTGAAGCGGAAGAAGAGTTAGGTATCGCCGGCGTGCCGTTTGCCGAGCACGGCCAGTTCTATTTCGAAGACGAAAACTGCCGCGTCTGGGGCGGGCTGTTTAGCTGCGTCTCCCACGGGCCGTTCGCTCTGCAGGAAGAAGAGGTGAGTGAAGTCAGCTGGATGACGCCGGAAGAGATCACCGCGCGCTGCGACGAGTTCACGCCGGATTCGTTAAAAGCGCTGGCGCTGTGGATGACCCGCAACGCCAAAAACGAATCGACCAAATCAGAGGAAGAGGCTGAGTAAGCGTCAGCAACTCTCTCTCAGACACAGACTGGACGCGATGGTTTTTTGATCGCGCCAGTCACCGTCATTCAGACGCTCCAGCAACGCTTTCCCGGCTTCAATTCCAATCTTACGATGCGGCACCGCCATCGTCGTCAGCGGCGGCTGACAGACGCGGCTCACGTCGCTATCGCCAAAACCTACCACCGCCAGGTCGTCCGGCACCTTGATTCGCCTGCGCTGGCACTCGTACAGCGCCCCGCAGGCCAGCTCGTCTGAGACGCATACCAGCGCATCCAGCTCCGGCCACGCCAGCAGGAATTCAGGCAGCTGTGCCGCGCCGGTCGAGAAGCTCGGCGGCATCGCCGCGTTAATCACGCGGGTCGGCGACATATGGTGGCGAAGCATGGCTTTGTACCAGCCCTGCAAATGCTGCTGGAAAATCCACTGCTCCTGGTTGGCGCACAGCAGGCCAATATTTTGATAGCCGCGCTTAATCACCATTTCCGTGAGTTCATACATGGCCGCTACGTTATCAATCCCGATATTCATATCAATCGGGTCGGCGCGCATGGCGCCCATCTCCATCACCGGAATGGAGGCGTTTTTCAGCCAGTGGCGAACGGTATCGGTATGTTCAACGCTGAGCAGGATAGCGGCGGCAATATTAGACGCCAGCAGCGTCTCCAGCAACTTCTCCTCCTGCTCAAGACGATGCTGGGACTCTGCCAGCATGATCTGATACCCGGCAGGCTGTAGCACCTGCTGTAGCCCGGCGAACATCTCCGAGCAGCCGGCTTCGGAGAGGTTTGGCACCACCATGGCTATCGTCCACGACGACGCCGAGGCCAGCGCGCTGGCAGCAAGATTAGGCATATAACCCAGCTCCTGCACGGCAGCTTCAATTTTTTCTCGTAGTTTATCGGAAACCTGTTCGGGCGTGCGGAGTGCACGGGACACGGTCATCGTGCCCACACCGGCAAGCTGTGCGACATCGGCGAGTGTCACTTTACCAGTACTGCGCCGTTTTCGGGTTAGAGACATACACCTTCCTGCTGACCAGACGCGTTCTTCATTTCCTTCGCTTCACGTGACAGGCAGTATACGCCTTAAATCCCTTTTTTTGCTGTGATTTAGCGCCGTGATTGCAATTTGATAGCGCTATCACATTTCTGCATGTTAAGTATTGGTAGCGCTATCTTTGTGATCGCGATCGCAGTCATCCAGCGATGTGTTGAATAAAGTTTGCTCATCTTTAGCGTGTAGCGGGAGTGAAAAGTGCTCAAAAAATGGATATATGATACAACCATCACGCTGCAGGATAGCGTGGAAAACTGGCCGCAGGCGCTGGAGCTGTGCGCGAAGCCGCTTCTGGATTTGCAGGTGATTGAGCCTGAATACGTCACGGCCATCATCCAGCAGCACCACACGTTAGGACCCTATTATGTGCTGGCACCAGGGCTGGCGATGCCGCATGCGCGGCCGGAGGAAGGGGCCAAAGGACTGGGGTTGTCTTTATTAAAACTAAAACAGGGCGTCTCGTTTGGTGCCGGTGAGTTTGACCCTGTCGATGTGATTATTATGCTCGCGGCACCGGATAAACATAGCCATATCGAAATGATATCCGCACTCGCAGAATTATTTTCCAGCGACGAGGATATGGAGAAACTGCATCAGGTGAATACCCTGGAGGAAATTAAAACGATTATTGACCACTTCTGATTTAATTCTTTAATCCGATTATTCACAACATTACGCGACAGCGTGATGGGGCGTGCTCTACTCAAAATAAGGGGACAACAATGAAAATCATGGCTATTTGCGGCTCCGGCCTTGGCAGCAGTTTTATGGTCGAAATGAATATTAAAAAGGTACTTAAAAAACTGGAGATTGAGGCTGAGGTTGAACATTCCGATCTCTCCTCGGCCACGCCGGGCGCGGCCGATCTGTTCGTGATGGCAAAAGACATTGCGGCCAGCGCCAGCGTGCCGGAAAGCCAGCTGGTGGTGATTAACAACATCATCGACATCAACGAACTTGAAGCGCAGCTGCGCGCCTGGTTCGAAAGACAATAACCCTGATAAGGCGAGGTGGATATGTTTATCCTTGAAACGCTGAATTTCGTTGTTGATATTTTAAAAGTCCCTTCGGTGCTGGTCGGTTTAATTGCGCTTATTGGTCTGGTTGCGCAGAAAAAAGCGTTTTCGGACGTGGTGAAAGGGACGATTAAAACCATTCTTGGCTTTATTGTGCTGGGCGGCGGCGCCACGGTGCTGGTGGGGTCATTAAATCCTTTGGGCGGTATGTTTGAGCACGCCTTTACGATTCAGGGCATTATTCCAAACAATGAAGCGATTGTGTCAATTGCGCTGGAAAAATACGGTGCAGCGACCGCGCTTATTATGGCCTTCGGCATGGTGGCGAATATTATCGTCGCGCGCTTTACCCGCCTGAAGTACATCTTCCTGACCGGGCACCACACGTTTTATATGGCGTGCATGATTGGCGTGATCCTGACGGTAGCGGGCTTTGAGGGCGTGGGGCTGGTCTTTACCGGCTCGCTGATCCTCGGCCTGATCATGGCCTTCTTCCCGGCGATTGCCCAGCGCTACATGAAGCGCATTACCGGCAACGATGAGATTGCCTTCGGCCACTTCGGCACGCTGGGCTACGTGCTGTCCGGCTGGATTGGCAGCAAGGTTGGCAAAGGCTCCCGCTCAACCGAAGAGATGAACCTGCCGAAGAACCTGAGCTTCCTGCGCGACAGCTCGATCTCCATCTCCCTGACCATGATGATTATCTACCTGATCATGGCGGTGAGCGCCGGACGTGAGTATGTCGAGGCCACCTTCAGCGGCGGTCAGAACTACCTGGTCTACGCCATCATCATGGCGATCACCTTTGCGGCGGGCGTGTTCATCATCCTTCAGGGCGTACGCCTGATTCTGGCGGAAATCGTTCCGGCCTTTACCGGCTTCTCGGAAAAACTGGTGCCGAACGCGCGTCCTGCGCTGGACTGCCCGGTGGTGTATCCGTATGCGCCAAATGCGGTGCTGATTGGCTTCCTGTTCAGCTTCCTCGGCGGGATTGTGGGATTGTTCATCTGCGGTCAGTTTAGCTGGGTGCTGATCCTCCCGGGCGTCGTGCCGCACTTCTTCACCGGCGCAACGGCGGGCGTGTTCGGTAATGCCACCGGCGGACGCCGCGGGGCAATGATTGGCGCCTTTGCTAACGGCCTGCTGATCACCTTCCTGCCGGTCCTGCTGCTGCCGGTACTGGGCGCGATTGGCTTTGCCAACACCACCTTCTCGGACGCCGACTTTGGCGCGGTCGGGATTGTGCTCGGCAACCTGGCGCGCTTCCTGTCGCCGCTTGCCATCACCGGACTGGTTGTGGCGTTGTTCGCGCTGCTGGTGGCGTACAACGTCTTCGCGAAAAACAAACCTGCAGGCGGTAACGAGCAGGAAAACACCGGAGCCAAATCATGAATGAGAAAGAGATAACCGAAATCGCGCGTCAGATCCGTCTTGAGACGCTGAAATCCCTGACGCAGCTGGGATTTGGGCACTACGGCGGAAGTATGTCGGTGGTTGAAACCCTTGCCGTGCTGTACGGCGCGGTGATGAAAATCGACCCGGCGGATCCGGACTGGCCGGAGCGAGACTATTTTGTCCTGTCGAAAGGTCATGCGGGCCCGGCGCTCTACAGCACGCTGGCGATCAAGGGCTACTTCCCGGTAGAAGAGCTGAGCACCCTGAACCAGAACGGCACGCGCCTGCCAAGCCACCCGGACCGCCTGAAAACGCGCGGCGTGGACGCCACCACCGGTTCGCTGGGGCAGGGGATCTCCATTGCCGGCGGTATGGCGCTTTCGCACAGGCTGGCGGGGCGACCGAATCGCGTCTTCTGCATCGTCGGTGACGGCGAGCTGAACGAGGGGCAGTGCTGGGAAGCCTTCCAGTTTATTGCCCACCATCGTCTGAACAACCTGACGGTGTTCGTGGACTGGAACAAACAGCAGCTCGACGGCGAGCTGGACGAAATTATCAGCGCGTTCGACCTGGAGGGGAAATTCCGCGCCTTTGGCTTTGACGTGGCGACGGTGAAGGGCGACGACATCCCGGGACTGCTGGCGGTGACGTCGCGGGTCCCGGCTGCCGACGCGCGTCCGTTAGTCGTCATCCTCGACAGCATCAAAGGGCAGGGGGTGCCGTACCTGGAACAGCTCAGCAACTCGCACCACCTGCGGTTAACCGCGGAGAGCAAAGCGGCCCTCAACGAGACGATTCGCCAACTGGAGGCTTCACATGATTAAGGTTGCACCGGCAGGAGAGAAAGACGCCGTTGAGATGCGTAAGGTCTACGCGGGCTTTGTGGCAAAGCAGATTGAGGCGGGTAGCGAGATTATCGCCCTGGAAGCGGATCTGATGAGCTCGATGGCGATGGACGGCGTGGCGCGCGATTATCCGCAGCACGTGATTAACTGCGGCATTATGGAGGCGAACGTTATCGGGACGGCGGCCGGGCTGTCGCTTACCGGGCGTAAGCCGTTCGTGCATACCTTCACCGCGTTTGCCAGCCGTCGCTGCTTTGACCAGCTGTTTATGTCCCTGGACTACCAGCGCAACAACGTGAAGGTGATTGCCTCGGATGCGGGCGTGACGGCCTGCCATAACGGCGGGACGCATATGTCGTTTGAGGATATGGGTATTGTGCGCGGTCTGGCGCATTCGGTGGTGCTGGAGGTGACCGACGCGGTGATGTTCGAGGACGTGCTGCGCCAGCTTATCGACCTCGAAGGTTTCTACTGGGTACGCACCATCCGCAAGCAGGCGCCGAGCGTGTATGCCCCGGGCTCAACCTTCACCATCGGCAAAGGCAACGTGCTGCGCGAAGGAACCGATATAACCCTGATTGCCAACGGCATCATGGTGGCGGAAGCGCTGGAAGCGGCGCGCCAGCTTGAGCAGGAGGGGGTCAGCGCGGCGGTCATAGACATGTTTACCCTGAAGCCTATCGACCGGATGCTGGTGAAAAACTACGCCGAGAAAACCGGTCGCATCGTCACCTGTGAAAACCACAGCATTCACAACGGCCTCGGGTCTGCGGTGGCGGAGGTGCTGGTGGAAACCTGCCCGGTACCGATGCGGCGGGTGGGCGTCAAGGAGCGTTACGGCCAGGTGGGGACGCAGGATTTCCTGCAGAAGGAGTATGGCCTGACGGCACATGACATTGTATCGGCGGCGCGAGAGCTGCTGTAATTAAAAAGGCGACCCGTTAAGTGGTCGCCTTTTTGTTGCCCGGTAAGCGCTAGCGCCACCGGGCTTTTTAACATTACTGCTGCTGTGAAGACTGGATCGCGGTCAGAGCGATGGTATAGACGATATCGTCTACCAGCGCGCCACGAGACAGGTCGTTCACAGGTTTGCGCATGCCCTGCAGCATTGGCCCGATGGAGATCAGGTCTGCTGAACGCTGCACCGCTTTATAGGTGGTGTTACCGGTGTTCAGATCCGGGAAGATGAACACGGTAGCGCGACCTGCAACCGGAGAGTTCGGCGCTTTGGATTTCGCAACGTCGGCCATCACGGCGGCGTCGTACTGCAGCGGGCCGTCGATCATCAGGTCAGGACGTTTTTCCTGCGCCAGACGGGTCGCTTCACGTACTTTCTCTACGTCGCTACCAGCACCAGAGGTACCGGTGGAGTAGGAGAGCATTGCTACGCGCGGTTCGATACCGAAGGCAATCGCGGAGTCCGCAGACTGGATAGCGATTTCTGCCAGCTGCTCTGCGGTTGGATCCGGGTTGATCGCGCAGTCGCCGTAAACGTAAACCTGTTCAGGCAGCAGCATGAAGAATACGGAAGAAACCAGAGAGCTGCCCGGTGCGGTTTTGATCAGCTGCAGCGGTGGACGGATGGTGTTCGCCGTGGTGTGAACCGCACCGGAAACCAGACCGTCAACTTCGTCCTGCTCAAGCATCAGCGTGCCCAGCACCACGTTGTCTTCCAGCTGTTCGCGCGCAACGGCTTCGGTCATGCCCTTGCTCTTACGCAGCTCAACCAGACGGGCAACGTAGCTCTCGCGAACCACTTCAGGGTCAACGATTTCGATGCCAGCGCCCAGCTCAACGCCCTGAGACGCCGCAACGCGGGTGATCTCATCCGGGTTACCCAGCAGCACGCAGGTCGCGATGCCGCGCTCTGCACAGATAGCAGCCGCTTTAACGGTACGTGGTTCGTCGCCTTCTGGCAGAACAACGCGTTTGCCCGCTTTACGCGCCAGCTCGGTCAGCTGATAACGGAATGCTGGAGGAGACAGGCGTCGGCTGCGCTCGGAGGTTGCAGTCAGGGATTCGATCCAGTCTGCGTTGATGTAGCCCGCAACGTATTCCTGAACTTTCTCGATACGCTCGTGGTCATCAACCGGCACTTCCAGGTTGAAGCTCTGCAGGCTCAGGGAGGTCTGCCAGGTGTTGGTGTTCACCATGAAGACCGGAAGGCCGGTCGCAAACGCGCGTTCGCACAGCTTGCTGACGCGTGGGTCCATCTCGTAGGCCCCGGTCAGCAGGATCGCACCGATTTCCACGCCGTTCATCGCGGCCAGACAGGCGGCAACCAGCACGTCAGGACGGTCTGCGGAGGTTACCAGCAGGGAACCTGCGCGGAAGTGTTCCAGCATGTGCGGAATGCTGCGCGCACAGAAGGTCACGGACTTCACGCGGCGGGTGTTGATGTCGCCTTCGTTAACGATGGTAGCGTTCAGGTGACGCGCCATATCGATTGCACGGGTTGCAATCAGATCGAAGCTCCATGGCACCGCGCCCAGTACTGGCAGAGGGCTGGATTCCTGCAGCTTAGCCGGGTCAACTTTGATGACTTTCGCTTTGGAAGAGTCGTCGAAAATCTCGGACAGGTCAGGGCGAGTACGGCCCTGCTCATCCACCGGTGCGTTCAGCTTGTTCACGATCACGCCGGTGATGTTGGTGTTTTTCGCGCCGCCGAAGCTGCTGCGCGTCAGTTCGATACGCTCGTTCAGCTGCTCTGGGGTGTCGGTGCCCTGAGACATCACGAAAACGATCTCTGCGTTCAGGGTTTTCGCGATTTCGAAGTTCAGAGACTGGGCAAACTGGTGTTTGCGCGTCGGGACCAGGCCTTCAACCAGCACCACTTCCGCGTCTTGCGCGTTAGCATGGTAGTTGGCGATGATCTCTTCCATCAGCACGTCTTTCTGGTTGCTGGACAGCAGAGACTCAACGTGGCTCATCTTCAGCGGTTCAGCCGCTGGCAGATTGGAGTTCTTGCGAACGATGGTGGTGGTCTGGTCTGGCGCATCGCCACCGGCACGTGGCTGGGCGATTGGCTTAAAGACGCTCAGACGAACGCCTTTGCGTTCCATAGCACGGATAACGCCAAGGCTGACGCTGGTCAGGCCGACGCTGGTTCCGGTAGGGATCAGCATAATAGTACGGGACACGGTTTATCCTCTTTCGTTACCGCCGCAATTGGGCGGGTTACAAAACAGCACCGCCAGCATTGCTGGCGGTGTGGAATCAGGCAGTCAGGCGGTGCGCGTCTTGCGCAATGACCAGTTCTTCGTTAGTTGGGATAACGAGAGCAGGGCGGGTGCCTTCTTTGTTGATGAAGCCAGACTTGCCGAAGCGGGCAGCCAGGTTACGCTCGTGATCAACGTCGAAGCCCAGAACGCCCAGTTTGCCCAGGGACAGTTCACGAACCATTGCCGCGTTCTCACCGATACCACCGGTGAAGATAACCGCGTCCAGACGACCGTCCATCAGCGCAGTGTAAGAGCCGATGTACTTCGCCAGACGGTGGCAGTAAACGTCCATTGCACGTTTAGCGTCTTCTTTCTCTGCGTAGTTGTCTTCAACGTAACGGCAGTCGCTGGTGACTTCGGTCAGACCCAGCAGGCCAGACTCTTTGGTCAGCATTTTGTTGATCTGGTCAACGCTCATGCCCAGGGTGTCGTGCAGGTGGAAGATGATCGCCGGGTCGATGTCACCGGAACGGGTACCCATCACCAGACCTTCCAGCGGGGTCAGACCCATGGAAGTATCAACACATTTACCGTTGCGGATAGCGGAAACAGAACCACCGTTGCCCAGGTGGCAGGTGATGATGTTCAGTTCTTCAACCGGCTTGTTCAGAACTTTTGCGGCTTCCTGAGTCACATAGAAGTGGCTGGTGCCGTGCGCGCCGTAGCGACGTACACCGTGTTCTTTGTACAGGCTGTATGGCAGGGCATAGAGGTAAGACTCTTCCGGCATGGTCTGATGGAACGCGGTGTCGAATACGGCCACGTTTTTGTCTTTCAGATTCGGGAAGGATTTCAGCGCTTCAGCGATACCGATCAGGTGAGCCGGGTTGTGCAGCGGTGCGAAGGACGCAGAGTCCTTGATGCCCTGGATCACAGATTCGTCGATCACGACGGAGCTGGTGTATTTTTCGCCGCCGTGGACGATACGGTGACCAATCGCAGTCAGCTGAGCAGACAGTTCTGGTTTTTGTGCCAGAATAGTGTTAACGATAAAGTTCAGCGCTTCACTGTGAGCGGCGCCTGCACCTAAAGCCGCTTCTTGTTTGCTGCCGTCCATCTTCCACTTGATACGTGCTTCAGGCAGATGGAAACATTCGGCCAAACCAGAGAGGTATTCGTCACCGTTGAGCGCATCGATGATGGCGAATTTCAGTGAGGAGCTACCGCAGTTCAGAACCAGTACTAACTTACTCGACATGGAAGTACCTATTATTGATACGTGGCTAAAAAAACGTCAGTGAGTCTAACAGCGTAACGCATGATGGCTCAGACATTTATGATTAACATCATGCCAAACGAACATTGTGGCATGATGGAAGAAATAACTATGATTTTATGCCATTTTGCACAATTTTCAGCCAATGGCATAATATGCAATAATTTGACGAGTTAATGATTCTCGTCTAAGGCCCTATCAGGCTGGCACAGGATACCCGATACGGGGTAGAGATGACAAAATATTTTGAACGTTGTCATAGCTTGTTGTGGTTTTGCACGAAAATTTTAATTTTTATATGTGAAGTTGAGGTACAGCCATGTCGACACCAGAGAACCCGTCCGTAAATTTCTTTAGTCTGTTTCGTCGGGGACAGCATTACGCAAAGACGTGGCCGATGGAAAAGCGCCTTGCGCCGATGTTTATTGAGAATCGCACCATCCGCGCCACGCGCTATGCGATTCGCTTTATGCCGCCTGTCGCTGTCTTTACGCTGTGCTGGCAGATTGCGTTGGGCGGCCAGCTTGGCCCTGCCGTCGCGACGGCGCTCTTCGCCTTAAGCCTGCCGATGCAGGGCCTGTGGTGGTTAGGTAAACGGTCCATCACTCCGCTTCCCCCTTCTATTTTACACTGGTTTTATGAAGTGCGCGGAAAACTGGAGGAGGCCGGACAGGCGCTCGCCCCGGTCGAAGGCAAGCCGGACTACCAGGCGCTGGCGGACACGTTAAAGCGTGCTTTTAAGCAACTGGATAAAACATTCCTCGATGATTTGTGATTGATCATCGAAACGACGACGAAAAGAAGGCACAGTAACAATCAGTTACCGTGTCTTTTTTTTAAGTGCAATGCGCTACAGGAGTCGAAAGATGGAAATGACCCATGCTCAACGTCTGATTTTGTCTAACCAGTACAAGATGATGACTATGCTTGATCCCGATAACGCTGCGCGCTACAGCCGCCTGCAAACCATCGTCGAACGCGGTTTTGGTTTGCAAATGCGCGAACTGGACCGCGAGTTTGGCGAGCTGAAAGAAGAAACCTGTCGCATCGTGATCGACATTATGGAGATGTATCACGCTCTGCACGTCTCCTGGACGAATCTCAAAGATCAGCAGTCCATTGACGAGCGCCGCGTGACCTTCTTAGGCTTTGATGCCGCAACGGAAGCGCGTTATCTGAGCTATGTTCGCTTTATGGTGAATACAGAAGGGCGCTATACCCACTTTGACGCGGGCACCCACGGCTTCAACGCGCAGACCCCAATGTGGGAGAAATATCAGCGTATGCTAAGCGCGTGGCACGCCTGCCCGCGGCAGTACCATTTAAGCAGCAACGAAATTCAACAAATCATTAATGCCTGACGGAGGTGCGTGTGCAGTGTAGAGGTTTTCTGTTTGATCTGGACGGTACGCTGGTGGATTCGCTGCCGGTTGTGGAGCGTTCATGGTGCCATTGGGCTGACCGACATGGCATCGACCATCAGGACGTGCTGAATTTTATCCATGGCAAACAGGCCATCACCTCGCTACGGCACTTCCTGGCCGGACGCTCTGAGGACGAAATTCAGGCGGAGTTCAAATACCTGGAACATATTGAAGCCACGGATACGGACGGCATCACAGCCTTACCGGGCGCGCGAGAACTGCTGGAGCATCTGAACGAGGCGCAGATCCCTTGGGCTATCGTTACCTCAGGCTCCATTCCCGTCGCCCACGCCCGTCATAAGGCGGCAGGTTTACCGAAGCCGGAAGTGTTTATCACTGCGGAGCGCGTAAAGCGCGGTAAACCGGAGCCCGACGCGTTTTTACTGGGCGCTGAACTGCTGGGCCTCGCGCCCGCAGAGTGTGTGGTAGTGGAAGATGCGGCCGCTGGCGTACTGGCCGGGCTGAACGCCGGAAGCCACGTTATCGCGGTGAATGTTCCGGCGGGATCTCCCCGCCTGGAGGAGGCAGACTTTGTGCTGGATTCGCTGACGGCGCTGGCTGTTTCGAAAGCCTCTGACGGGGTTGTAACCGTCTCGCTAAAAATGTAATCACATGATATAGCCCCACATTGCTGGGGCTTTTTTATGGCAAAATTCCTCATCTCCCACTGACAAGGACATGTTGTGAACGGTGAACTGATTTGGGTCCTGAGCCTGCTTTTAATCGCCATCCTTCTTTTTGCAACGGGCAAGGTGCGCATGGACGCCGTCGCCTTGTTTGTCATCGTCGCGTTTGTGCTGAGCGGAACGCTTACGCTACCGGAAGCGTTTTCCGGGTTTAGCGATCCCAACGTTATCCTGATTGCCGCCCTGTTTATTATTGGTGATGGGCTGGTGCGTACCGGCGTGGCGACCATCATGGGGTCGTGGCTGGTGAAGGTGGCGGGCAGCAGCGAAACCAAAATGCTGATCTACCTGATGGTGACCGTCGCCGGGCTGGGAGCGTTTATGAGCTCAACGGGCGTGGTCGCCATCTTTATCCCGGTGGTGCTGAGCGTCTCCATGCGGATGCAGATCTCGCCGTCGCGCCTGATGATGCCCCTGAGTTTTGCCGGTTTGATCAGCGGCATGATGACGCTGGTGGCAACGCCGCCGAACCTGGTCGTCAACAGCGAGCTTATCCGGGAAGGATTCCAGGGCTTCAGTTTTTTCAGCGTCACCCCGCTTGGGCTGGTCATTCTGGTGATGGGCGTGGTCTACATGCTGCTGACCCGGTTTGCCCTGAAAGGTGAAAAACAGGACAAAAATAAAGAAGGGTGGAAGCGACGCACCTTCCGCGATCTGATTAAAGAGTACCGTCTCACCGGGCGCGCGCGCCGTCTGGCTATTCGCCCCGGCTCGCCGATGGTGGGACAGCGTCTTGACGACCTGAAGCTGCGTGAGCGCTATGGCGCGAACGTGATCGGCGTAGAGCGCTGGCGTCGTTTTCGCCGGGTGATCGTCAACGTCAACGGGGTGTCGGAATTCCGCGCGCGGGACGTCCTGCTGATTGATATGTCCACCGCGGACGTGGATCTGCGCGAGTTTTGCAGCGAACAGCTGCTGGAACCGATGGTGCTGCGCGGGGAGTATTTCTCCGATCAGGCGCTGGATGTCGGCATGGCCGAAGTATCGCTGATCCCGGAATCGGAACTGCTGGGTAAAACCGTGCGGGAAATGGGGTTCCGAACCCGCTATGGCCTGAATGTCGTGGGGCTGAAGCGCGATGGCGTGGCGATGGAAGGGGCGGTGGTGGATGAGCCGATCCTGCTGGGCGATATCTTCCTGGTTGTCGGTAACTGGAAGCTGATAAGCCAGCTCGGGCAAAAAGGGCGCGATTTTGTGGTGCTCAACATGCCTGTCGAGGAGAGCGACGCCTCCCCGGCTCACAGCCAGGCGCCCCACGCGATTTTTTGTCTGGTGCTGATGGTGGCGTTGATGCTGACCGATGAAATCCCCAATCCGGTCGCGGCAATCATCGCCTGCCTGTTGATGGGGAAATTCCGCTGCATTGACGCCGAAAGTGCGTATAAAGCTATTCACTGGCCGAGCATTATCCTCATTGTCGGGATGATGCCCTTCGCGCTGGCGCTGCAAAAAACCGGCGGGGTGGATCTGATCGTTAAAGGCTTAATGGACGTTGGCGGCGGGTATGGGCCGTACATGATGCTGGTCTGTCTGTTTATCATGTGCGCCACCATTGGTCTGTTTATCTCCAATACCGCGACGGCGGTACTGATGGCGCCGATTGCGCTGGCGATGGCCAAATCCATGGGCGTGTCGCCGTATCCCTTTGCGATGATGGTCGCAATGGCGGCCTCCGCGGCATTTATGACGCCGGTCTCTTCACCGGTGAATACGCTGGTGCTGGGGCCCGGGAATTACAAATTCAGTGATTTCGTGAAGCTGGGCGTGCCGTTCACCGTGCTGGTGATGGTGGTGTGCGTGGTATTGATACCGGTCCTGTTCCCGTTCTGATAATTTTGCCGGGCGGCGGCTGCGCCTTACCCGGCCTGTAACCCGCAGGCCCTGCAAGCGCAGCGCCGCTGGGCAAACAGATTATAACGGTGAATCCTGGCTAATCTCATCCAGCGACAGATGGAAGCTCGGCACAAACACTTGCATAAAATAGTCCATCTCTTCGCTGCGGCGAGATTCCAGCGTTTTTTCCAGACGCGTTTTCGCCAGTAAAAATTCGTTATTCCCCGCAGACAGCTCTTCCAGACACTTCAGGTAGGCGCAGAGCGCGTCGGCCTGCTTGACCAGCGACTTTTCATCTTCCGTGTACTGATGCTCATCGATGAGCGGCTCAAAAATGTCGCGCAACTCATCCGGCACCATGTCAATCAGCTTCTGCTGGGCAATTTTCTCGATGGCCTTATATTCCTGCGCAATTTGCGAGTTGAAATATTTCACCGGCGTGGGCAGGTCGCCGGTCAGCACTTCCGACGCATCGTGGTACATCGCCAGCAGGGCGATGCGCTCTGGATTGACCTGGCCGTTGAATTTGCGGTTTTTAATGGCGGCCAGCGCATGGGCAACCATGGCAACCTGCAGACTGTGCTCTGACACGTTCTCTGTGCGCACGTTGCGCATCAGCGGCCAGCGGTTGATGAGTTTCAGGCGGGAGAGGTGGGCGAAGAAATGACTCTGACTCATAGGTTACCTTTTGTCTTCACTGCGACAGGCGTTCATTGTGCGGGGAGGGGAGGGAAGATGCAAATCAGGCTACCGAAGTAGCCTGATTTTAAGATTACTGATGGTATCCGGAGAGGAAGCGCCCGAAGCGGCTGATGGCCATTTCGAGATCATCTTCGCGCGGCAGCGTCACGATACGCACGTGATCCGGCCACGGCCAGTTAAACGCCGTACCCTGAACCAGCAGCACTTTTTCCTGCAGCAGGAAATCGAGCACCATTTTCTGGTCGTCGTGAATATTGAAACGCTTCGCGTCAATTTTCGGGAACATATAGAGCGCGCCATTCGGCTTCACGCAGGAGACGCCCGGAATATCGTTGATCAGCTCCCACGCGCGGTTGCGCTGTTCGTACAGGCGCCCACCGGGAACAATGAACTCGCTAATGCTCTGATAGCCACCCAGCGCCGTCTGGATCGCGTGCTGCGCCGGAACGTTGGCACATAAAC
This sequence comes from Enterobacter sp. E14S, assembly GCF_055666685.1. Taxonomy (NCBI): domain Bacteria; kingdom Pseudomonadati; phylum Pseudomonadota; class Gammaproteobacteria; order Enterobacterales; family Enterobacteriaceae; genus Enterobacter; species Enterobacter sp. E14S. The sequence goes on from NZ_JBVODQ010000002.1 coordinate 277,795, forward strand.
GCATGGAGGCCAGCATCTCCAGCCCTTCAATATAGCCTTTGGCGTGCTTTTTCGGACCGTTCAATACCATCCAGCCCTGGCGGAAACCGGCCACGCGGTAGGTTTTAGACAGGCCGTTAAAGGTGACGGTCAGCAGATCCGGGGCCAGCGCAGCGATTGAGTGGTGCTGTGCCGCGTCGTACAGGATCTTGTCGTAGATTTCGTCGGCAAAGATGATCAGGTTGTGCTGGCGGGCGAGCTCGACGATCTCCATCAGCAGCTCTTTTGAGTATACCGCGCCCGTTGGGTTGTTCGGGTTAATGATCACGATGCCGCGCGTGCGGGGCGTGATTTTTGCGCGAATATCATCGAGGTCCGGGAACCAGTCGGAGGACTCGTCGCAAAGATAGTGCACGGCTTTCCCGCTCGACAGTGATACGGCAGCCGTCCACAGCGGATAGTCCGGCGCGGGAACCAGCATTTCGTCCCCGCTGTTCAGCAGCGCCTGCATCGCCTGCACGATCAGTTCGGAAACGCCGTTGCCGATATAGATATCTTCAACGGTAACATCACGCATACCGCGTGCCTGGTAGTGCTGCATGATGGCTTTACGTGCGGAGTAAAGTCCTTTTGAATCGCAATAGCCTTGTGCAGTTGGAAGGTTGCGGATCACATCAACCAGAATTTCATCCGGCGCTTCAAAACCAAATGGCGCAGGGTTACCAATGTTGAGTTTCAGAACCTTGTTGCCTTCCTCTTCAAGGCGTTTTGCCTCTTTCAGAACCGGGCCGCGGATGTCATAACAGACGTTATCTAGCTTGCTGGATTTTTCGATAGGGGACATGAACCTTTAACCTTTTCGCTATTATTGCCACTCCCTGCCGTGGAAGTCAGCACGGAATAATGTACTCCCCCCTCGCTTCGTTTTGAAGGGTTTGCAGTAGAAGATTTTGTGCCGGGAGCAAAATTTTGATAAATCTTTTTCGCTGTTCGTAAGCTTTTTCACTGCCTTAAAGTTGTGCGCATAGCATGATAACAGGTTAAATGTGCTATTCATTTGTCCAAATTCTCTATATTGTGCTGGTGAAAATAAGTGGTGAACCTGACAACGGTAGCAATCACCCTGAGTGACTTTTCGTAAAACCTGAATGCTTGATACATGTTCCTGTAAAAGCATAATGTGGCTAAAAGTTACTCATGTGAAATTAATGTTAAGTGCCATTAATGAATGGTCTTAATCTAAATTAAAATTTATTTATTATTAACCTATAAAATGCAACTTTAGTTAATTTTAATAAAATTAGTTTAGAAGCTTAACATTCTTCTTTAATCCTCAATATTGCAATAAGACTTATAAATAAAGTGGATTTGGGTTAAGATGTCTTTCAGGAAAGCAGAGGACAGATGCAAGAATTTTGTATATCTGGCACTGACTTTTCGAATTAATTGATTGTTATTGTTGGAGTTATCTCTGGCTGGAATGTGTCGCACATCTCCTGCTACGTTGACAGCGCTGCGATAAAGATGGCAGAAAAGGTGTTATACCTTTAATGTAATTTACATAAACCTGCGAACATCTAAATATCCTGAACGTTTAAGAGAATAAAAATAACGTCATGAAACGTGCTTTCTGACTGTTGATATAAAGCAGCACAATAACTATCTGTCAGGCAGTCTGCCGGGCCGGGATGCGAGGGAAAACCTTCAGAGGGAATTGCTTAACTGTTACACACAGCTTCAACCCGGGCAGCTCCGCACGAGCAACCTGAAAGTGAATAGATATGATAAATGCAAATCGTCCGATAATGAATCTCGACCTCGATCTGCTGAGAACGTTTGTTGCGGTCGCCGATCTCAACACTTTTGCAGCAGCTGCTGCCGCCGTTTGCCGAACTCAGTCCGCCGTTAGCCAGCAAATGCAGCGGCTGGAGCAACTGGTTGGTAAAGAGCTTTTTGCACGTCACGGGCGTAATAAGCTCTTAACGGAACACGGTATTCAGCTACTGGGTTATGCCAGGAAAATTCTTCGCTTTAATGATGAAGCATGTATGTCATTAATGTTTAGCAACCTTCAAGGGGTGCTAACGTTAGGCGCATCTGATGAGTCAGCGGATACTATATTACCGTTTCTTCTCAACCGTATTAGTTCGGTTTATCCGAAGCTTGCGCTGGACGTTAGCGTAAAACGTAATGCCTTTATGGTTGAGATGTTAAATGAGCATAAAGTCGACCTTGTGGTGACGACGCATCGTCCCGGGCAGTTTGATTGCCTGACGCTGCGCACATCACCTACACACTGGTATTGCGCAGCCGAGTACGTGCTGCAAAAAGGGGAGCCGGTTCCGCTGGTCTTGCTGGATGACCCAAGCCCGTTCCGCGATATGGTGCTCACGGCGCTGAATGAGGCCAACATTCCGTGGCGTCTGGCGTATGTGGCTTCCACGCTGCCAGCGGTTCGTGCCGCCGTGAAGGCCGGTCTGGGCGTAACGGCCCGTCCGGTAGAGATGATGAGCCCCGATCTGCGCGTCCTGGGGAAATCCGACGGTCTTCCTGCGCTGCCGGATACGGAGTATCTGCTCTGCCACAATTCGTCCAGCCATAATGAGTTGGCCAAAGTGGTGTTCGAGGCGATGGAAAACTACCATAACCCGTGGCAGTTCGAGCGCGTTACCTCCGAAGGGGGGGATGACTCCCTGATCGTCGAAGGGGATTTTGAGTGATCGATAGCTCATTATTCTGGTAACAAAATGTAAGTGTAAAAAACAGCCACTCGTGTGATTTTCACATGCAGTGGCTTTTTTTACGCAATAATATCCGCTTATAGCGCAAGGTTTTTCAGAATACTATCTTATTTATCAACGGGCTGAATGCATTTGCTTAAAATTTGTCCGTTTTTCGTTCTGACTTCGCCCATATCCCTCTCATGTTAAAAAAACAGGAAATATGTTGCCGTTTTCCATGTTGAATTAACAAAAGCGTGTCGCAGATCAAGAAAATACTCCTATTTGGGGGGAGGAATCGTTGGCAAATCCTGTCAAAATAGGAGGGTTATTTTTTTACTTCCGAAACGGACACGATTCAACAACATACATTTGACGGAAAGTCATGCACCCACCAGGGTTAAAGGGCACCAAATGTTAATGAGAATCGCTCGATGTAATTTAATGTGAAGAAACCTTTGTTAAAGTTGACAATAGGTTATAGAAAGGAGTAAAAAACCCCATCATTTTGCTGTCTACGTCTCATTTCTGACAGTTAGTGTAAGGTTATTTGTTCCTCCCCATGAATCGATGTGATGCCCATCTGCCAGCAAGAGCAGTGTCGTTGGTATCACTTTTGATGAGTAAGCAATGAGTATGTCAACATCCACAGAAGTCATCGCTCATCACTGGGCATTCGCAATCTTTCTTATTGTAGCCATTGGCCTGTGCTGCCTGATGTTAGTCGGCGGCTGGTTCCTGGGCGGTCGCGCCCGTGCAAGGCACAAAAACACACCTTTCGAATCAGGTATTGATTCAGTAGGTTCCGCTCGCTTACGCCTGTCTGCCAAGTTCTATCTGGTAGCCATGTTCTTCGTCATCTTCGACGTGGAAGCGCTTTACCTTTTCGCATGGTCAACGTCCATCCGCGAAAGTGGTTGGGTGGGCTTTGTCGAGGCCGCAATTTTCATTTTAGTGCTACTGGCCGGTCTGGTTTATCTGGTGCGTATTGGCGCGCTTGACTGGACGCCTGCGCGTTCACGTCGTGAACACATCAACCCGGAAAACAGTATCTCTAATCGTCAGCAGTAACAGCGAGGCAATAAGATGGATTATACGCTCACCCGCATAGATCCTAACGGTGAGAATGACCGTTACCCCCTGCAAAAACAGGAGATCGTAACCGACCCCCTGGAGCAAGAAGTCAATAAAAGCGTGTACATGGGCAAGCTCGAACATGCCATGCACGATATGGTCAACTGGGGTCGTAAGAACTCCATCTGGCCTTACAACTTTGGCCTTTCTTGCTGCTACGTTGAAATGGTGACGTCATTCACTGCGGTGCATGACGTTGCGCGTTTTGGGGCCGAGGTACTCCGTGCTTCCCCGCGTCAGGCTGACCTGATGGTGGTAGCCGGTACGTGCTTTACCAAGATGGCACCTGTTATTCAGCGTCTGTATGACCAGATGCTGGAGCCAAAATGGGTTATCTCCATGGGCGCATGTGCAAACTCTGGCGGTATGTACGACATTTATTCCGTCGTGCAGGGCGTAGATAAATTTATCCCAGTGGATGTGTACATCCCGGGTTGTCCGCCACGTCCGGAAGCCTACATGCAGGCGCTGATGCTGCTGCAGGAATCTATTGGTAAAGAACGTCGCCCACTGTCGTGGGTTGTTGGCGATCAGGGTGTGTATCGCGCGAACATGCAGTCTGAGCGCGAGCGTAAACGTGGTGAACGTATTGCCGTCACCAATCTGCGTACGCCTGACGAAATTTAATTTGCGCCTGTAGGCCTGGAGAACACCTTCGCATATCACTACTCAAATAGCGCGAAGCCAGGCTCAACAGTCACCACGGACCATTTGCAATGGTGAACAATATGACCGACTTAACCGCGCAAGAAGCCGCCTGGCAGACACGGGATCATCTGGATGACCCAGTCATTGGCGAACTGCGCAACCGTTTTGGGCCGGATGCCTTTACTGTTCAGGCTACCCGCACCGGGGTACCCGTTGTTTGGGTGAAGCGTGAGCAATTGCTGGAAGTTGTCGATTTCCTCAAGAAATTGCCAAAACCGTACGTCATGCTGTTTGACTTACACGGCATGGATGAACGTCTGCGTACCCACCGCCAGGGTCTCCCTGCTGCGGATTTTTCCGTTTTCTACCACCTGATCTCAATAGACCGTAATACGGATATCATGCTCAAGGTGGCATTGTCTGAAAACGACATGCATCTGCCGACGATCACCAAACTTTTCCCGAACGCGAACTGGTATGAGCGTGAAACCTGGGAAATGTTCGGCATGACCTTCGACGGCCACCCGCATCTGACGCGCATCATGATGCCGCAGACCTGGACCGGCCACCCGCTGCGTAAAGACTACCCTGCGCGTGCAACCGAATTCGATCCGTTTGAGCTGACCAAAGCCAAACAGGACCTGGAAATGGAAGCGCTGACCTTCAAACCGGAAGACTGGGGCATGAAGCGCGGTACCGACAACGAGGACTTCATGTTCCTCAACCTCGGTCCAAACCACCCGTCTGCGCACGGTGCATTCCGTATTATTCTTCAGCTTGATGGCGAAGAGATTGTCGACTGCGTTCCGGACATCGGCTACCACCACCGTGGTGCTGAGAAGATGGGCGAGCGTCAGTCCTGGCACAGCTACATTCCGTATACCGACCGTATCGAGTACCTCGGCGGCTGCGTCAACGAAATGCCATACGTGCTGGCCGTTGAGAAACTGGCGGGTATCGTTACGCCGGATCGCGTTAACGTGATTCGCGTTATGCTCTCAGAACTGTTCCGTATCAACAGCCACCTGCTGTACATCTCCACGTTCATTCAGGACGTCGGCGCGATGACCCCGGTCTTCTTCGCCTTTACCGACCGTCAGAAAATCTACGATCTGGTGGAAGCGATTACCGGTTTTCGTATGCACCCGGCCTGGTTCCGTATCGGCGGCGTGGCACACGATCTGCCGCGCGGTTGGGACCGTCTGCTGCGTGAGTTCCTCGACTGGATGCCAAAACGTCTGGCGTCATACGAGAAAGCCGCGCTGCGTAACACCATCCTGAAAGGCCGTTCCCAGGGCGTTGCTGCCTACGGCGCGAAAGAAGCGCTGGAGTGGGGTACGACAGGTGCAGGTCTGCGTGCGACCGGTATTGATTTCGACGTGCGTAAAGCGCGCCCTTACTCTGGCTACGAGAACTTCGACTTTGAAGTCCCGGTGGGCGGCGGTGTTTCCGACTGCTACACCCGCGTGATGCTGAAAGTGGAAGAATTGCGCCAGAGTCTGCGCATCCTTGAGCAGTGCCTCAACAACATGCCGGAAGGCCCGTTCAAGGCGGATCACCCGCTGACGACGCCGCCACCGAAAGAGCGCACGCTGCAACATATCGAAACCCTGATCACCCACTTCCTGCAGGTTTCATGGGGTCCGGTCATGCCGGCGCAAGAATCCTTCCAGATGATTGAAGCGACCAAGGGTATCAACAGTTACTACCTGACCAGTGACGGCAGCACCATGAGCTACCGTACCCGCGTGCGTACGCCAAGCTTTGCGCACCTGCAGCAGATCCCGTCCGCCATCCGCGGCAGTCTGGTCTCCGACCTGATTGTGTATCTGGGTAGTATCGATTTTGTTATGTCAGATGTGGACCGCTAATTATGCACGAGAATCAACAACCACAAACCGAGGCTTTTGAGCTGAGTGAAGCAGAACGTGCCGCCATTGAGCACGAGATGCACCACTACGAAGACCCGCGTGCGGCGTCCATTGAAGCGCTGAAAATCGTACAGAAACAGCGTGGTTGGGTGCCGGATGGGGCGATCTATGAGATCGCGAAAGTGCTGGGTATTCCGGCAAGTGACGTAGAGGGCGTAGCCACGTTCTACAGCCAGATCTTCCGTCAGCCGGTCGGCCGCCATGTGATCCGCTACTGTGACAGCGTTGTCTGCCACATTACCGGTTATCAGGGCATTCAGGCTGCGATTGAGAAAAAACTCAATATCAAGCCGGGCCAGACCACGTTCGATGGACGCTTTACCCTGCTGCCAACCTGCTGCCTGGGTAACTGCGACAAGGGGCCGACCATGATGATTGATGAGGACACTCACAGCCATCTGACGCCGGAAGCGATTCCTGACCTGCTGGAGCAGTACAAATGAAAACTGTAATTCGTACTGCTGAGACGCATCCGCTGACTTGGCGTCTGCGCGATGACAAACAGCCGGTATGGCTCGACGAATACCAGAGCAAAAACGGCTATGCCGGCGCGCGTAAAGCCCTTGGCGGCATGGCACCGGACGACATCGTTAATGCGGTGAAAGACTCCGGCCTGAAAGGGCGCGGCGGTGCGGGCTTCTCCACCGGTCTGAAGTGGAGCCTGATGCCGAAAGACGAATCCATGAACATCCGTTACCTGCTGTGTAACGCCGATGAAATGGAGCCGGGTACCTATAAAGACCGCCTGCTGATGGAACAGCTGCCGCACCTGCTGGTGGAAGGCATGCTGATCTCCGCGTTCGCGCTGAAAGCCTACCGTGGCTACATCTTCCTGCGCGGTGAGTACATCGAAGCGGCGGAAAACCTGCGTCGCGCGATTGCCGAAGCCACCGAAGCGGGCCTGCTGGGTAAAAACATCCTGGGCACCGGGTTTGACTTTGAGCTGTTCGTGCACACCGGTGCAGGGCGTTATATCTGCGGTGAAGAAACCGCACTGATTAACTCCCTGGAAGGCCGCCGCGCGAACCCGCGTTCCAAGCCACCGTTCCCGGCAAGTTCCGGCGTATGGGGTAAACCGACCTGCGTAAACAACGTTGAAACCCTGTGTAACGTTCCGGCTATCCTCGCCAACGGCGTGGAGTGGTATCAGGGCATCTCCTCAAGCAAAGATGCCGGTACCAAGCTGATGGGCTTCTCTGGTCGCGTTAAAAATCCTGGCGTCTGGGAACTGCCGTTCGGTACCACCGCACGTGAAATTCTTGAAGACTACGCTGGCGGCATGCGCGATGGCCTGAAATTCAAGGCCTGGCAGCCGGGTGGGGCAGGGACAGACTTCCTGACCGAAGCCCATCTTGACCTGCCAATGGAATTCGAAAGCATTGGTAAAGCAGGCAGCCGTCTGGGTACGGCGCTGGCGATGGCCGTCGACCACGAGATCGGCATGGTCTCGCTGGTGCGTAACCTGGAAGAGTTCTTCGCCCGCGAGTCCTGCGGCTGGTGTACACCGTGCCGTGATGGTCTGCCGTGGAGCGTGAAGATCCTGCGAGCAATCGAACGTGGCGAAGGCCAGCCTGGGGATATCGAGACGCTTGAGCAACTGTGTCGATTCTTAGGTCCGGGTAAAACCTTCTGTGCCCACGCACCGGGTGCCGTCGAACCTCTGCAGAGCGCGATCAAATATTTCCGCGACGAGTTCGAAGCAGGCATCAAGCAGCCGTTCAGCAATACCCATGCCATCAATGGGATTCAGCCGAACCTGCTTAAAGCGCGCTGGTAACGACAAGAATTTTGATTAACGCTCGGTTTCGACCGAGCCAACTGGAAGCATGCTAATGGCTACGATTCATGTAGACGGCAAAGAATACGAAGTCAACGGGGCGGACAACCTGCTGGAAGCTTGTCTGTCTCTTGGCCTCGATATTCCGTACTTTTGCTGGCATCCGGCGCTGGGCAGCGTCGGTGCTTGCCGCCAGTGTGCGGTGAAGCAATATCAAAACGCGGAAGACACGCGTGGTCGCCTGGTGATGTCCTGTATGACGCCAGCCACCGAAGGCACTTTTATTTCGATTGATGACGAAGAAGCTAAACAGTTCCGCGAAAGCGTTGTGGAATGGTTGATGACCAACCACCCGCACGACTGTCCGGTCTGTGAAGAGGGCGGTAACTGCCACCTTCAGGATATGACCGTGATGACCGGCCACAGCTTCCGTCGCTATCGCTTTACCAAGCGTACCCACCGTAACCAGGACCTGGGGCCGTTCATCTCTCACGAAATGAACCGCTGCATCGCCTGCTACCGCTGCGTGCGTTACTACAAAGATTACGCAGACGGTCAGGATCTGGGCGTGTATGGCGCGCATGACAACGTCTACTTCGGTCGTCCGGAAGACGGTACGCTGGAAAGCGAATTCTCCGGTAACCTGGTAGAAATCTGCCCGACCGGCGTATTCACGGATAAAACCCACTCCGAGCGTTACAACCGTAAATGGGACATGCAGTTTGCGCCTAGCATCTGCCAGCAGTGTTCCCTCGGCTGTAACACCAGCCCGGGTGAGCGTTACGGCGAGCTGCGCCGTATCGAAAACCGTTACAACGGCACCGTTAACCACTACTTCCTGTGCGACCGCGGTCGTTTCGGCTATGGCTATGTGAACCTGAAAGACCGTCCGCGTCAGCCGGTTCAGCGCCGTGGCGACGACTTCATTACCCTGAACGCTGAGCAGGCGATGCAGGGCGCGGCAGATATTCTGCGCCAGTCGAAGAAAGTGATCGGTATCGGCTCCCCGCGCGCCAGCATCGAAAGCAACTTTGCGCTGCGCGAGCTGGTTGGAGCGGAAAACTTCTATACCGGTATCGCTCAGGGCGAGCAGGAACGTCTGCAGCTGGTACTGAAAGTGCTGCGTGAAGGCGGTATTCATACCCCTGCGCTGCGCGAAATCGAATCTTATGATGCGGTCCTGGTGCTGGGTGAAGACCTGACGCAGACGGGCGCACGTGCGGCTCTGGCGGTTCGTCAGGCGGTGAAGGGTAAAGCACGTGAAATGGCAGCGGCGCAGAAAGTGGCTGACTGGCAGATTGCGGCGATCCTCAACATCGGCCAGCGCGCGAAGCATCCTCTGTTTGTGACCAACGTCGACAGCACCCGTCTGGACGATATCGCCGCGTGGACCTACTGCGCGCCGGTTGAAGATCAGGCGCGTCTTGGCTTTGCCATTGCCCACGCGCTGGACAGCAACTCCCCAGCCGTTGAGCTGGATCGCGACCTGCAAAACAAGGTCGACGTGATTGTTCAGGCCCTGGCGGGTGCGAAGAAACCGCTGATTATTTCCGGTACCAACGCCGGTAGCGCGGAGATCATTCAGGCGGCAGCCAACGTTGCCAAAGCCCTGAAAGGCCGCGGTGCTGACGTTGGCGTGACCATGATTGCCCGTGCGGTGAACAGCATTGGTCTGGGCATGATCGGCGGCGGCTCGCTGGAAGCAGCGTTAAGCGAACTGGAATCTGGCTCTGCTGACGCCGTTGTGGTGCTGGAAAACGATCTGCATCGCCACGCCTCTGCTGCTCGCGTTGACGCCGCGCTCTCCAAAGCGCCGCTGGTGATGGTCATTGACCATCAGCGCACCGCGATCATGGACAAAGCGCACCTGGTGCTCTCTGCGGCAAGCTTCGCAGAAAGCGACGGTACCGTTATCAACAACGAAGGTCGCGCACAGCGTTTCTTCCAGGTTTACGATCCGGCGTACTACGACAGCAACACCGTGATGCTGGAAAGCTGGCGCTGGCTGCACTCCCTGCACAGCACCGTACAGAGCCGTGAAGTGGACTGGACGCAGCTCGACCACGTTATCGACGCGGTAGTGGAAAAACTGCCTCAGCTGGCAGGCATTAAAGATGCCGCACCTGAAGCAAGCTTCCGCATTCGCGGCCAGAAACTGGCGCGTGAACCGCACCGTTACAGCGGCCGTACCGCGATGCGTGCCAATATCAGCGTGCACGAACCGCGCCAGCCGCAGGATAAAGACACCATGTTCGCCTTCTCAATGGAAGGGAACAACCAGCCGTCTGCGCCGCGTTCGCAAATCCCATTCGCATGGGCGCCGGGCTGGAACTCCCCGCAGGCATGGAACAAGTTCCAGGCTGAAGTGGGTGGCTCCCTGCGTCACGGCGATCCGGGCGTGCGTCTGATTGAAGCCTCCGAAACCGGTCTGGACTTCTTCACCACCGTACCGGCGAGCTTCCAGGCGCAGGAAGGTAACTGGCGTATCGCGCCGTACTACCATCTGTTCGGTAGCGACGAGCTGTCCCAGCGTTCACCGGTCTTCCAGACCCGCATGCCGCAGCCTTACATCAAGCTTAACCCGGCGGATGCCGCGAAGCTTGGCGTAAACGCGGGCGCAAACATTGCCTTTAGCTATGACGGCCAGACAATCAGCCTGCCGCTGATTATCTCCGAAGGTCTGACAGCAGGGCAGGTGGGTCTGCCGATGGGTATGCCTGGCATCGCGCCGGTTCTGGCGGGTGCGCGTCTTGATAATCTGCAGGAGGCAAAAGCATGAGTTGGTTAACGCCGGATCTTATCGACATCCTGCTGAGCATTCTGAAAGCGATTGTTATCCTGCTGGTGGTGGTCACCTGCGGCGCGTTCATGAGCTTTGGTGAACGTCGTCTGCTCGGTCTGTTCCAGAACCGTTACGGACCGAACCGCGTGGGCTGGGGTGGTTCACTCCAGCTGGTCGCTGACATGATCAAGATGTTCTTTAAAGAGGACTGGATCCCGCGCTTCTCGGACCGCGTGATCTTTACTCTGGCACCGATGATCGCCTTCACCTCGCTGCTGCTGGCGTTTGCTATCGTTCCGGTCAGCCCGACCTGGGTGGTCGCTGACCTGAACATCGGCATTCTGTTCTTCCTGATGATGGCAGGCCTCGCGGTTTACGCTGTGCTGTTCGCAGGCTGGTCCAGTAACAACAAATACTCGCTGCTGGGTGCGATGCGTGCTTCCGCGCAGACGCTGAGCTACGAAGTGTTCCTGGGGCTCTCCCTGATGGGCGTGGTGGCGCAGGCCGGTTCATTCAACATGACCGACATCGTCAATAACCAGGCCGACATCTGGAACGTTATCCCGCAGTTCTTTGGGTTTATTACCTTTGCCATCGCGGGCGTGGCGGTGTGTCACCGTCACCCGTTTGACCAGCCAGAAGCCGAACAGGAACTGGCCGACGGTTACCACATCGAATATTCCGGTATGAAATTCGGTCTGTTCTTCGTGGGCGAGTACATCGGTATCGTCACCATTTCCGCGTTGATGGTAACGCTGTTCTTCGGTGGCTGGCATGGCCCGTTCTTACCGCCTTTCATCTGGTTCGCGCTGAAAACCGCGTTCTTCATGATGATGTTCATTTTGATTCGCGCAGCGTTACCGCGTCCGCGTTATGACCAGGTAATGTCCTTCGGCTGGAAAGTGTGCCTGCCGCTGACGCTCGTCAACTTGTTGGTAACGGCGGCTGTCATTCTCTGGCAGCAGCCATAAGGGGCTATAGACCATGACCTTAAAAGAATTACTGGTAGGCTTCGGTACCCAGGTACGCAGTATCTGGATGATCGGCCTGCACGCGTTTGCCAAACGCGAAACCCGGATGTACCCGGAAGAGCCGGTATATCTGCCGCCGCGCTACCGTGGCCGTATCGTGCTGACGCGCGACCCGGACGGTTCCGAGCGCTGCGTTGCCTGTAACCTGTGTGCGGTAGCGTGTCCGGTCGGCTGTATCTCTCTGCAGAAAGCAGAGACGGTAGACGGCCGCTGGTACCCTGAGTTCTTCCGCATCAACTTCTCACGCTGCATCTTCTGCGGTCTGTGTGAAGAAGCGTGCCCAACCACGGCGATTCAGCTGACTCCGGACTTTGAGCTGGGTGAGTACAAGCGTCAGGACCTGGTGTACGAGAAAGAGGATCTGCTGATTTCCGGTCCGGGCAAATACCCGGAATATAACTTCTACCGGATGGCGGGTATGGCAATCGACGGCAAAGATAAGGGTGAAGCAGAGAACGAAGCTAAGCCTATCGACGTCAAGAGCCTGTTACCGTAAGGAGAGGGCAATGGAATTCGCTTTTTATATCTGTGGCCTTATCGCCATCCTGGCTACGCTGCGAGTGATTACGCACACCAATCCGGTGCATGCGCTTCTGTACTTAATCATCTCGCTGCTGGCCATTTCCGGGGTGTTCTTCGCACTGGGCGCCCATTTCGCCGGTGCGCTGGAAATCATCGTCTACGCCGGGGCCATCATGGTGCTGTTCGTGTTCGTGGTGATGATGCTGAACCTGGGCGGCTCTGAGATTGAGCAGGAACGTCAGTGGTTAAAACCGCAGGTGTGGATTGGCCCGGCAATTTTGTCGGCCATCATGCTGGCGGTGATTGTTTACGCCATCCTGGGCGTCAACGATCAGGGCATCGACGGCACGCCGATTGGCGCTAAAGAGGTCGGTATCACGCTCTTTGGCCCATACGTTCTGGCGGTTGAACTGGCCTCAATGCTGCTGCTGGCAGGTCTGGTTGTTGCTTTCCACGTTGGCCGCGAAGAGCGTGCTGGCGAGGTGCTGAGCAACCGCACTGACGACCGCGCGAAAAGAAAAACGGAGGAGCGCGCATGATCCCCTTAACACATGGACTGATCCTCGCTGCGATTTTATTCGTTCTGGGTCTGACCGGTCTGGTTATCCGCCGCAATCTGCTGTTTATGCTGATCGGTCTGGAAATCATGATTAACGCCTCCGCGCTGGCCTTCGTGGTCGCCGGAAGCTACTGGGGCCAGACCGATGGTCAGGTGATGTACATTCTCGCCATCAGCCTCGCGGCTGCCGAAGCGAGTATTGGCCTGGCGCTGTTGCTGCAGCTCCATCGTCGCCGCCAGAACCTGAACATCGATTCAGTAAGTGAGTTGCGTGGATGAACATGCTTGCCTTAACCATTATTTTTCCGCTGATTGGCTTCGTGCTGCTGGCGTTTTCTCGCGGCCGCTGGTCTGAGAATCTGTCTGCGACCGTGGGCATTGGCTCCATCGGTCTGGCTGCGCTGGTGACGGCGTATGCGGGTATCGACTTCTTTAACAACGGGCGTCAGCCTTTCAGCGTGCCGCTGTGGACCTGGATGTCGGTCGGTGATTTCAACATCGGCTTCAACCTGGTGCTGGACGGCCTCTCGCTGACCATGCTTTCCGTGGTCACCGGCGTTGGCTTCCTGATCCACATGTTCGCCTCCTGGTATATGCGCGGTGAAGAGGGTTACTCCCGCTTCTTCGCCTACACCAACCTGTTTATCGCCAGCATGGTGGTTCTGGTGCTGGCCGATAACCTGCTGTTGATGTATCTGGGCTGGGAAGGCGTAGGTCTGTGTTCTTACCTGCTGATCGGTTTCTACTACACCGATCCGAAGAATGGCGCAGCGGCCATGAAAGCGTTCGTCGTGACCCGCGTGGGTGACGTCTTCCTCGCTTTCGCTCTGTTCATTCTGTACAACGAACTGGGCACGCTGAACTTCCGCGAAATGGTGGAACTGGCGCCGGCGCACTTCGCTGCAGGCAACAACATGCTGTGGTGGGCTACGCTGATGCTGCTGGGTGGTGCCGTGGGTAAATCCGCGCAGCTGCCGTTGCAGACCTGGCTGGCCGACGCGATGGCGGGTCCAACCCCTGTCTCCGCGCTGATCCACGCTGCGACCATGGTAACCGCCGGTGTCTACCTGATTGCGCGTACCCATGGCCTGTTCCTGATGACCCCGGAAATTCTACATCTGGTGGGTATCGTCGGTGCGGTCACGCTGGTGCTGGCAGGCTTTGCCGCGCTGGTGCAGACCGACATCAAGCGTGTTCTCGCGTACTCCACCATGAGCCAGATTGGTTACATGTTCCTGGCGCTGGGCGTTCAGGCGTGGGACGCGGCCATTTTCCACCTGATGACGCACGCGTTCTTTAAAGCGCTGCTGTTCCTCTCATCCGGTTCCGTGATTCTGGCCTGCCATCACGAGCAGAACATCTTCAAGATGGGCGGACTGCGTAAGTCCATCCCGCTGGTTTATGTCTGCTTCCTGGTGGGCGGCGCGGCGCTGGCGGCACTGCCGCTGATCACCGCGGGCTTCTTCAGTAAGGACGAAATCCTTGCGGGTGCCATGGCGAATGGTCATATCAATCTGATGGTTGCGGGTCTGGTCGGTGCGTTTATGACCTCCCTGTATACCTTCCGTATGATTTTCATCGTATTCCACGGTAAAGAACAAATTCACGCTCACGCAGGGAAGGGGATCACCCACCACCTGCCGCTGATTGTGCTGCTGGTACTCTCCACCTTCGTTGGTGCGATGATTGTGCCTCCGCTGCAGGGCGTACTGCCAGACACTACCGAGCTTGAGCACGGTCGCGTTCTGACGCTTGAAATCACCTCCGGTGTGGTCGCTATCGCGGGTATTCTGATTGCAGCATGGCTGTGGCTGGGTAAACGCACGCTGGTCACTGCCGTTGCCAACAGTGCGCCGGGCCGTCTGCTGGGCACCTGGTGGTACAACGCGTGGGGCTTCGACTGGCTGTACGACATGATCTTCGTTAAGCCGTTCCTGGGCATTGCGTGGCTGCTGAAGCGCGACCCACTGAACAGCCTGATGAATATCCCGGCAATCCTTTCCCGCTTTGCAGGTAAAGGCCTGCTGTACAGCGAGAACGGTTACCTGCGCTGGTATGTGGCGTCCATGAGCATCGGTGCGGTTGTCGTGCTGGCGCTGCTGATGGTGTTGCGTTGATCGTTAAGTGAATTTTATTCGAATTCGTTGAAAATCAGGCCCCTGCTGGGGGCCTTAAAAAGGAATGTAAATCGCCATGTTACTACCCTGGCTAATATTAATTCCCTTCATCGGCGGCTTCCTGTGCTGGCAGACTGAACGCTTTGGCGTGAAGATGCCGCGCTGGATCGCGCTGATCACCATGGGATTGACGCTCGCGCTTGGCCTGCAACTGTGGTTGCAGGGTGGTTACTCACTGACCCAGTCTGCGGGCATTCCGCAGTGGCAGTCTGAGTTCATCCTGCCATGGATCCCGCGTTTCGGCATTACGATCCACCTGGCGATTGACGGTCTGTCGCTGCTGATGGTGGTGCTGACCGGTCTGCTCGGCGTTCTGGCGGTACTTTGCTCCTGGCGAGAAATCGAAAAATACCAGGGCTTCTTCCACCTGAACCTGATGTGGATCCTGGGCGGCGTGATCGGCGTGTTCCTTGCCATCGACATGTTCCTGTTCTTCTTCTTCTGGGAGATGATGCTGGTGCCGATGTACTTCCTGATCGCGCTGTGGGGCCACAAGGCATCCGACGGTAAAACGCGTATCACGGCGGCAACCAAGTTCTTCATCTATACCCAGGCGAGTGGCCTGGTGATGTTGATTGCTATTCTGGCGCTGGTGTTTGTTCACCACAACGCGACCGGAACCTGGACCTTCAACTACGAAGATCTGCTGAAGACGCCTATGTCCCACGGCGTTGAATACCTGCTGATGCTGGGCTTCTTCATCGCGTTCGCGGTGAAAATGCCGGTCGTTCCGCTGCACGGCTGGCTGCCAGACGCGCACTCTCAGGCACCAACGGCGGGTTCCGTTGACCTGGCGGGCATCTTGCTGAAAACGGCGGCCTACGGTCTGCTGCGTTTCGCACTGCCGCTGTTCCCGAATGCCTCCGCAGAGTTCGCACCGATTGCCATGTGGCTGGGTGTGATCGGTATCTTCTACGGTGCCTGGATGGCCTTCACGCAGTACGACATCAAGCGTCTGATTGCCTACACCTCCGTTTCCCACATGGGCTTCGTGCTGATTGCTATCTACACCGGCAGCCAGCTGGCGTACCAGGGCGCGGTGATCCAGATGATTGCGCACGGTCTGTCCGCAGCCGGCCTCTTCATCCTGTGCGGTCAGCTGTACGAACGTCTGCATACCCGCGACATGCGTATGATGGGGGGCCTGTGGAGCAAAATTAAATGGCTGCCAGCGCTGTCCATGTTCTTCGCGGTGGCTACCCTGGGGATGCCGGGTACCGGTAACTTCGTCGGCGAATTTATGATTCTGTTCGGCAGCTTCAAAGTGGTTCCGGTGATTACCGTGATCTCCACCTTTGGTCTGGTGTTCGCTTCCGTGTACTCGCTGGCGATGCTGCACCGCGCTTACTTCGGTAAAGCGAAGAGCGAAATTGCTGCACAAGAACTGCCGGGGATGTCGCTGCGTGAGCTGTTCATCATCCTGCTGCTGGTCGTACTGCTGGTGCTGCTGGGCTTCTTCCCGCAGCCGATTCTGGATACCTCGCATAGCGCGATGGGCAACATCCAGCAGTGGTTTGTTAATTCTGCTTCTACTACAAGGCCGTAATTCGCCATGACAATAACTCCACAACAACTGATCGCGCTGCTACCGCTGCTGATCGTCGGATTGACGGTGGTGGTTGTGATGCTCTCCATTGCGTGGCGACGCAATCACTTCCTGAATGCCACGCTGTCGGTCATCGGCCTGAACGCCGCGTTAGTCTCTCTCTGGTTTGTTGGCCAGGGTGGGGCGATGGACGTCACCCCGCTGATGCGCGTTGACGGTTACGCCATGCTGTATACCGGTCTGGTGCTGCTGGCGAGCCTGGCAACCTGTACCTTTGCGTACCCGTGGCTCGAAGGCTACAACGACAACAAAGAAGAGTTTTACCTGCTGGTTCTGATTGCCGCGCTGGGCGGCATTCTGCTGTCGAATGCGAACCACCTGGCCGCGCTGTTCCTCGGTATTGAGCTGATCTCTCTGCCGCTGTTCGGCCTGATTGGTTACGCCTTCCGTCAGAAGCGCTCCCTGGAAGCAAGCATCAAGTACACCATTCTTTCTGCTGCGGCATCCTCATTCCTGCTGTTTGGTATTGCGCTGCTGTACGCACAGTCCGGTAACCTCTCCTTCATGGCGCTCGGCAAGAGCCTCGGTGACGGCATGCTGCATGAGCCGCTGCTGCTGGCAGGTCTGGGCATGATGATCGTTGGCCTCGGCTTCAAACTCTCTCTGGTTCCGTTCCACCTGTGGACGCCAGACGTCTACCAGGGCGCTCCGGCTCCGGTGTCGACCTTCCTGGCGACGGCGAGCAAGATCGCTATCTTCGGTGTGGTCATGCGTCTGTTCCTGTACGCGCCTGTGGGTGACAGCGAAGCGGTTCGCGTGGTGCTGGGCATTATCGCGTTCGTCTCCATCATCTTCGGTAACCTGATGGCGCTGAGCCAGACCAACATCAAGCGTCTGCTGGGCTACTCGTCTATCTCTCATCTGGGCTACCTGATGGTGGCGCTGATTGCGCTGCAGAGCGGCGAGATGTCGATGGAAACCGTGGGCGTGTATCTGGCCGGTTACCTGTTCAGCAGTCTCGGCGCCTTCGGCGTGGTGAGCCTGATGTCCAGCCCGTACCGTGGCCCGGATGCCGATTCACTGTTCTCCTACCGTGGTCTGTTCTGGCACCGTCCGATCCTGTCCGCGGTAATGACCGTGATGATGCTCTCTCTGGCAGGTATTCCGATGACGCTTGGCTTCATCGGTAAGTTCTACGTGCTGGCCGTCGGTGTGCAGGCGCACCTGTGGTGGCTGACCGCGGGCGTGGTTATCGGCTCCGCGATTGGTCTCTACTACTACCTGCGTGTTGCCGTGAGCCTGTACCTGAGCGCGCCTCAGCAGCTCAACCGTGATGCCCCAACCAACTGGCAGTACAGCGCCGGTGGTATCGTCGTGCTTATCTCCGCACTGCTGGTGCTGATCTTCGGTATCTATCCGCAGCCGCTGATTGATATCGTGCAGCGAGCGATGCCGCTGATGTAAAAACAAAAAACCCGCCTCGGCGGGTTTTTTTATGGTTTGAGCCCTCTCCCTGAGGGAGAGGGCCAGGGTGAGGGCACCAGCCCGCACCGGACTTAAGCCAGCTGCTTCCGGCTAATCAACGGCCCGTCAATCTTCTTCATCGAGCGATCCAGCACTTCCTCAATCACCGACGACAGCTCGTTCAGCTCAAATTTCGCGACGTACCCGTCCGCCTTCACCTTGCGAATATGGTCTTCGTTGGCGTTGCCGGAAAGGGAAGAGTGGATCACCACCGGAATGTCCTTCAATATCGGGTCGGTTTTGATTTTGCGCGTCAGCGTAAAACCGTCCATCTCCGGCATTTCGAGGTCGGTCAGCACCAGAGCGATCTTATCGGTGATGGGAACCCCTTCAGCCTGCGCCTGTGCCGCCAGCACGCCAATTTTCTCCCACGCGTCTTTGCCGGTGATATGCAGCTGTGCCGGGATCTCCATGGCCTGCAGACCTTTCTCCAGCATCGAGCGCGCCACTTTGGAGTCTTCCGCGACGATGGCGACAGCGCCCGGTTTGATATGGAATTTGGTGGTCTTCAGGTTCGTGGCGTGCAGATCGTGATTGGCCGGGGTGATGTCATACAGGATCTGCTCAACGTCCAGCACCATCGCCAGATCGTTGGTATCGGTCTTCTCGTCAAGACACGCGATGCTGGTGATGTAGCGACCGCTGACGGCGGTTTCCGCCGCATGCACCTGCTTCCAGTCCAGACGCATGATGTTCTCAACCGATTCCACGGCAAACGCCTGCACGCTGCGCGCATACTCGGTGATCAGCAGGATGTTCAGCCCGGTGGTGGGCTTACAGCCCGCCACGGCGGCCAGGTCAATCACCGGGATCACCTGATCGCGAATATTCACCATTCCCATCAGCGGTGACTTCATCCCGGCGGGTCTTGTGAACTCCGGCATCGGCACAATTTCACGCAGCTTAAAGACGTTAATGCCAAACAGCTCGGATTTATTTTCGTTCAGAGAGGTGCCAAGACGGAACAGCAACAGTTCAAAACGGTTCGACAGGGTCAGATTCGCCCTGTCATCAATATCTTTCTGGAAATTATCCATTCTACCCTCGAGAGAAATGCTGACCTTTTAATCGTTATCGGCATCCTGAGGGAAAAATGAAGGACTAAACGCTAACCTGAGCGAAATCTTCGGCCAGCTCACATTCCGGGAACAGCGCGCGGCACTCTGCCAGCAGCTTTTCGCAGCCCCGCGCGTCGTAGCGCGAGCTGACGTGGGTGACGATGAGCCTCCCGACGCCCGCGTCACGGGCAAGCTGTGCCGCCTGACGCGTGGAGCTATGGCCCCGGCTGTTGGCTTTCTCTTCCATCGCCGTTTCAAGCGTCGCTTCATGCACCATGACGTCCACGCCCTGGGCCAGCGTGAGCGCCGCCGGGCACGGGGCCGTATCGCCAAAAATCGCCAGTTTTTTGCCGGGCTGCGGTGCGGCGAGATAATCCTGGCCGTTAATGACGCGTCCGTCCTCCAGCGTGACGGTCTCTCCGTGCTTCAGACGCTGGAACAGCGGCCCGGGTTTTACGCCGTCGGCCATCAGCGCGGCGGCATCCAGCGCGCCGGGTTTATCATGCGCATCAATACGGTAGCCATAGCACTCGACAGGATGATTGAGCGGTTGAGCGGTAACCCGATAATCCCCGTCATCAAAAACCAGGCCTTCGGCAATCTCAATGACCTCCAGCGGATAATCTGTCCATGACCCGCTCAGGCGCAGCGTAGTTTCGACAAATTCACGAATACCCGCTGGCCCGTAAATCGTCAGCGGGTTGGCGTTACCGGCCATCGAGCGGCTGCACAGCAGGCCGGGAAGGCCAAACAGGTGGTCGCCATGCAGATGGGTAATAAATATTTTATCCAGCTTGCCGGGGTGGTAAGCGGTGTGTAACAGCTGATGCTGCGTCCCTTCACCGCAGTCAAACAGCCACAGCCCGCCGCGGGTGGGATGCTTAAGATCCAGCAGGATCGCCGTCACGTTCCGTGAGCGGGTTGGCACGCCAGCGGACGTACCCAGAAAAATCAGTTCCATAACGCAATCAGCCCTTTGCCGAACGGGGAGGGGTTTAGTATAACGTGATGAACCCCAGGAAGGAGACTGACATGATCCAGTGGCAAGATTTACATCATAGCGAACTCACCGTTCATTCACTTTATGCCCTGCTGAAGCTGCGCTGCGAAGTGTTTGTTGTGGAACAGACCTGCCCGTATCAGGACATCGATGGGGATGACCTAGTCGGTGAGAACCGCCATATCCTCGGCTGGCGGGATAACGAGCTGGTGGCGTATGCGAGGATTCTGAAAAGCGAAGACGATTTTGAGCCTGTCGTCATTGGCCGCGTCATCATCAGCGGCAAGGCGCGCGGTGAAAAACTGCGCTATCAGCTGATGGAAAAAACGCTGGAGGCGTGCCGGAAACAGTGGCCGGACAAGGCGTTATACCTGGGCGCGCAGGCGCACCTTCAATCCTTTTACGGGCACTTTGGCTTTGCGCCAGTGACGGAGGTATACGATGAAGATGGCATTCCGCACGTCGGCATGGCGCGGGAAACGAAACAGGCGTAATGGCATCTCGTTGGCTATAGTTAGCGGACTGGTGTACTAACATGGAGAAAAATATGTCATTTCAATCCTGGGATACCCGTATCGACGACGACCTGGCCTTGCTGAGCGAAACGCTGGAAGAGGTGTTACGTTCCTCGGGCGACCCTGCCGATCAGAAATATATTGAGCTAAAAGCCCGCGCCGAGCAGGCGCTGCATGAAGTAAAAAACCGCGTCAGCCATGCGTCAGATACTTACTACTACCGTGCCAAAAAAGCGGTGTATCGTGCCGATGACTACGTGCATGAAAAACCGTGGCAGGGTATTGGGGTGGGTGCTACCGTTGGGCTGGTGCTGGGGCTGCTGTTAGCCCGTCGTTAATCCGCTTAACCACTCCCTATACGTGGGTACTGCTATTTATGGTCAGTACCCCGTATAATACAAGGTTTTAACAGGGAGAGGTTCGCGTGAATTCGATTTTCCTCGCGCTGGAGCAACTGCGTACCCAGCTATCGCAAGCGTTACCCGCAGCACCCGGCATACGTCATTTCGACGTCTCTTTCCCGTTAAACGACGCCTTCGATCCCCTCGCCTGGCTGGGCGAGCAGCAGTGTTATCCGCAGTTTTACTGGCAACAGCGTAACGGCGATGAAGAGCTGGCCGCGCTGGGGGCGGTCAACCAATTTTCCTCTCTGGCATTAGCCTCGCAGTTTTTGCGCGAGCAAAATGCGGCGCAAGATACTCGCATCTGCGGCCTGAACGCCTTTAATCCCGAACTGGGCAGCCTTTTTTTACCGCGACTGCTCTGGCGACGTACCGCCGGCAACGCCACGCTGCGCCTGCAGCTCTGGAGCGACCGCTCGCTTGTGGAGGATGCCCGCGCCGCGCTGGATTTTTTACAGCGGCTTCGTCCTGCCAAATCTATCCGTCCGCTCTCCGTGCAGGTTGAGCACGAAACCCATCAGCCGCAGCAGGCCGAATGGCTGAAGCTTATCCGCAGGGCGACGGAGACCATCGCGCGCGGTGAGTTTGAAAAAGTGGTTCTCGCCCGGGCAACCGATCTGCAGTTCACGCAGCGCGTTAACCCTGTCGCGCTGATGGCCGCCAGCCGCGCCCTCAATTTACATTGCTATCATTTCTGCATGGTATTCGACGCCAGCAACGCGTTTCTCGGCTCTACGCCCGAGCGTCTCTGGCGGCGGCGCGGCAAGCTGCTGCGCACCGAAGCGCTCGCTGGCACCGTCGCCAGCCATACCGATGATAGCCAGGCGCAGCGTCTCGGCGAGTGGCTGCTGAACGATGATAAAAACCAGCGCGAAAATATGCTGGTGGTGGAAGATATCTGCCAGCGTCTTCAGCGCTCTACGCAGACGCTTGAGGTACTGCCCCCCCAGGTGGTACGCCTGCGTAAGGTGCAGCATTTGCGCCGCTGTATCTGGACCGAGCTCAAACAGGCCGACGACGAGCAGTGTCTGCTCATGTTACAGCCGACCGCGGCCGTTGCCGGATTACCCCGACAGCCCGCGCGTGAGTTTATCCAGAAGGTTGAACCCTTTAACCGCGAGTGGTATGCCGGTTCGGCCGGGTACTTATCCCCCGAACAGAGTGAGTTCTGCGTGGCGCTGCGCTCCGCGCGCGTTCAGGAGGACTCCCTGCGGCTCTACGCCGGCGCCGGTATTGTCAGCGGATCTGACCCGGAGCAGGAGTGGCAGGAGATTGAAAACAAAGCCGCCGGATTGCGCTCTCTGCTCCTAAGGATTAATACAGATTCGCGCAATCCCGATTCATATCAAAATTCCAATTTTTTCTATTATTTATACTGTGTCGCATTCTTGATACCGGACAATCTCATGTCAGTAAGTTCTTTTAACCGACGCTGGGCGGCGGTGATCCTTGAAGCCCTGACGCGCCATGGCGTCAGGCACGTGTGTATTGCACCGGGTTCTCGCTCAACGCCGCTGACGCTAGCGGCCGCAGAAAACCGGGCGTTGATTCACCACACCCACTTTGATGAACGCGGCCTCGGCCATCTGGCGCTGGGTCTGGCGAAAGTCAGCAAAGAACCTGTGGCGGTGATCGTCACCTCCGGTACCGCCGTGGCGAACCTCTATCCGGCCCTGATAGAAGCCGGGTTAACGGGTGAAAGACTGATCTTACTGACGGCCGATCGTCCCCCTGAGCTTATCGACTGCGGTGCCAATCAGGCCATTCGCCAGCCGGGGCTCTTTTCTTCGCATCCTTCGCAGACGATTTCGTTACCGCGTCCCACCCAGGATATTCCGGCAAGCTGGCTGGTCTCCACTGTCGATCACGCCATGGAGACGTTGCGCAGCGGGGCGCTGCATATCAACTGCCCGTTTGCCGAGCCGCTCTACGGCGAGCTGGACGACACCGGTCTTGACTGGCAGCAGTCCCTCGGCGACTGGTGGCAGAGTGAAAAACCGTGGCTGCGCGAGCAGACGCATCTTGAGAGCGCGAAACAGCGCGACTGGTTCTTCTGGCGGCAGAAGCGCGGCGTGGTGATTGCCGGGCGCATGAGCGCCGCCGAAGGCAAGCTGGTTGCCGAATGGGCGCAAACCCTTGGCTGGCCGCTGATTGGCGATGTGCTTTCCCAGACCGGTCAGCCGCTGCCGTGCGCCGACCTTTGGCTGGGTAATGCGAAAGCGGTCACCGAACTGGCGCAGGCGCAGATTGTGGTCCAGCTTGGATCGAGTTTGACCGGCAAACGGTTACTTCAGTGGCAGGCCACCTGCACGCCGGAAGAGTACTGGCTGGTGGATTCGCTGGAAGGACGGCTTGACCCGGCGCACCACCGCGGGCGTCGTCTGGTCAGCAGTATCGACGCCTGGCTGACGCTTCATCCGGCTGAGAAACGCAAGCCCTGGGCGGTGGCTATACCGGACCTTTCGCGCCAGGCGTGGGAACTGACCAAAGCGCACTGTGAAGCGTTTAGCGAAGCCGGGCTGGCGCACCGCATTCGCCAGTACCTGCCTGAACAGGGGCAGCTGTTTGTCGGCAACAGCCTGGTCGTGCGGCTGATTGACGCTTTCTCGAAGCTGCCCGCGGGCTACCCGGTGTACAGCAACCGCGGTGCCAGCGGCATCGACGGGCTGATCTCTACGGCGGCGGGCGTGCAGCGCGCCAGCGCGAAATCGACGCTGGCGATCGTGGGCGATCTCTCCGCGCTCTACGATCTCAACGCGCTGGCGCTGCTGCGTCAGGCGTCAGCCCCGTTTGTGCTGATTGTGGTCAATAACAACGGCGGGCAGATTTTCTCCCTGTTGCCAACGCCTCAGAGCGAGCGCGAGCGCTTCTATCTGATGCCGCAGAACGTGCAGTTCGAACATGCCGCGGCGATGTTTAGCCTGAAATACCATCGCCCGGAAAGCTGGGAACAGCTGGACGCCGCGTTAAGCAGCGCCTGGAAACAGCCGGGCGCGACGCTGATTGAGCTGGTGGTGAACGAGGCTGACGGTGCGCAGGCCCTGCAAAGCCTGCTGGCGCAGGTGAGCCAGCTGTGATCCTCTCTGGCGTGCAGCAGGCTGGCAAACCGGGCTATCCCTGGCTGGTCTTTTTGCACGGTTTTTCCGGCGACTGCCGCGAGTGGCAGAGGGTCGGTACAGGGCTCAGCGATTATCCCCGGCTGTATCTGGATCTGCCGGGGCACGGCGGATCCCGGAATCTGGGCGTGACGGGGTTTGACGAGATGAGCACGTCGCTCACCCGAACCCTGCTTAGTTACAACATACTTAAATTCTGGCTCATCGGGTACTCCCTCGGCGGCCGCATTGCGATGTTCCATGCCAGCCAGCAGCCGAAGGGGCTGCTCGGGGTGATTGTTGAAGGTGGACATCCGGGCCTGCAGGATGCCGATGCGCGAAATGCGCGGCTGGCGTCCGACCGCCGCTGGGCAACGCGTTTTCGCACCGAACCGCTGGAGAAGGTGTTCGCTGACTGGTACCAACAGCCCGTGTTCGCCTCCCTTACGGACGCCCAGCGCGAGGCGCTGATTACCCTGCGTAGCCAGAACAACGGCGCGACGCTGGCGATGATGCTCGAGGCGACGTCGCTGGCCGTACAGCCAGATTTGCGTGCCGCGCTTAGCGCACGCGATTTCTCTTTTGACTATCTCTATGGCGAACGGGATGAGAAGTTCGCGGCCCTTGCCGCGGAAGTGAACGCCGTTCGCCATGCCATTCCAGACGCCGGACACAACGCCCACCGGGAAAACCCCGATGCGGTTATCGCGAGTCTGGCTCAGATACTGCGTTATCGAATAAAGGACACTCTATGATCTACCCTGATGAAAACATGCTTTACGCCCCGGTTGAATGGCAGGACTGCTCCGAAGGCTACACCGACATTCGCTACCACAAATCCACCGACGGCATTGCCAAAATCACCATCAACCGCCCGCAGGTGCGTAACGCCTTCCGTCCGCTGACTGTGAAAGAGATGAT
The DNA here is from genome assembly GCF_055666685.1 of Enterobacter sp. E14S. NCBI lineage: Bacteria > Pseudomonadati > Pseudomonadota > Gammaproteobacteria > Enterobacterales > Enterobacteriaceae > Enterobacter > Enterobacter sp. E14S. The sequence continues at coordinate 303,115 of NZ_JBVODQ010000002.1, forward strand.
TCAGGCTCTGGCGGATGCGCGGTACGACGACAATATCGGCGTGATTGTTCTGACTGGCGAAGGCGATAAAGCGTTCTGCTCCGGCGGCGATCAGAAAGTGCGCGGCGACTACGGCGGATACCAGGACGATGCGGGTACGCACCACCTGAACGTCCTTGATTTCCAGCGCCAGATCCGCACCTGTCCGAAACCGGTAGTGGCAATGGTGGCGGGCTACTCAATCGGCGGCGGTCACGTGCTGCATATGATGTGCGATCTGACCATTGCCGCCGAGAACGCCATCTTCGGCCAGACCGGTCCGAAAGTGGGCTCCTTCGACGGCGGCTGGGGCGCCTCGTACATGGCGCGCATCGTCGGGCAGAAAAAAGCCCGCGAAATCTGGTTCCTGTGCCGTCAGTACAACGCCCAGGAAGCGCTGGATATGGGCCTGGTGAATACCGTGGTACCGATTGCCGATCTCGAAAAAGAGACCGTTCGCTGGTGCCGTGAAATGCTGCAAAACAGCCCGATGGCGCTGCGCTGCCTGAAGGCCGCTCTCAACGCCGACTGTGACGGTCAGGCGGGTCTGCAGGAGCTGGCGGGCAACGCCACCATGCTGTTCTACATGACCGAAGAGGGTCAGGAAGGGCGCAATGCGTTTAACGAAAAACGCCAGCCGGACTTCAGCAAATACAAACGGAACCCGTAATGCGTCGCGCGCAGGTTTACCGCTGGCAGATACCGATGGACGCGGGCGTGGTGCTGCGTGAACGGCGGTTAAAAACCCGTGACGGCTTCTTCGTGCATCTGCAGCAGGACGAGCGGGAAGGCTGGGGCGAGATTTCGCCGCTGCCGGGCTTTAGCCTGGAGTCGCTGGATGACGCGCAGTCTGTATTGCTGGCGTGGGCAGACGCGTGGCGTGACGGCGCGGATCCGGCGTTGCCGGACGTGCCTTCCGCGGCTTTTGGCATCAGCTGCGCGCTGGCGGAGCTGGACGGCAGCCTGCCTGAAGAGGCTAACTACCGCGCGGCACCGCTCTGTACGGGCGATCCTGACGAGCTGTTCGCGCTGCTCTCCGCCATGCCGGGCGAGAAAGTGGCGAAAATTAAAGTCGGTCTTTACGAGGCGGTGCGCGACGGCATGGTCGCTAACCTGCTGCTGGAGGCGATCCCCGACCTTCATCTGCGTCTTGACGCTAACCGCGCCTGGACGCCGCTCAAGGCGCAGCAGTTTGCAAAGTACGTCAACCCGGCGTACCGCAGCCGCATTGCCTTCCTCGAAGAACCGTGCAAAACCCGCGACGATTCGCGCGCGTTCGCCCGCGAAACGGGGATTGCCATCGCCTGGGATGAAAGCCTGCGCGAGGACGATTTTGAATTTGTCGCCGAGCCCGGCGTCAGCGCGGTGGTGATTAAACCAACGCTGACCGGCAGCCTGGCGAAGGTGCGAGAGCAGGTCGCGGCAGCGCACGCGCTGGGGCTGACGGCGGTCATCAGCTCGTCGATTGAGTCCAGCCTTGGGCTGACCCAGCTGGCGTGCATTGCCGCCTCGCTAACGCCGGATACGATCCCTGGCCTCGACACGCTGAACCTGATGCAGGCCCAGCTTATCCGCAGGTGGCCGGACAGCGCGCTGCCGTGCCTCAACGTCGCGGCGCTGGAGCCGTTGTTATGAGTTTTACCGACTGGCCGTGGCGGCACTGGCGCGCGCAGTTTGCTGATAAACCGGCCCTCAGGCTGAACGACGAGGTGCTCAGCTGGCAACAGCTGTGCGCCCGCGTCGACCGCCTTGCGGCAGAGTTTCACCTGCAGGGCGTGGAGGAGGGCAACGGCGTGCTGCTGCTGGCCCATAATCATCCGCAAACCCTGCTGGCGTGGCTCGCGCTGCTCCAGTGCGGGGCGCGCATTCTTCCCGTCAATCCGCAGCTGCCTCGCCCGCTTCTGGACGTGTTGCTCCCGCAGATGACGCTGCGCTTTGCGCTGGCGCTGGACGGTACCTGTGACGGTCTTCCTGCCCTGAGCATGCGCGAGCGCGCGGGGGAATATTGCGTTGCGTGGCAGCCGGCGCGTCTGGCGTCGATGACGCTAACCTCCGGCTCTACCGGGCTGCCGAAAGCGGCGGTGCATACCTGCGACGCCCATCTCGCCAGCGCGCGCGGCGTGCTGGCGCTGATGCCCTACGGCGAAGACGACGACTGGCTGCTTTCGCTGCCGCTGTTTCACGTTTCCGGCCAGGGGATTTTATGGCGCTGGCTGCAGGCCGGCGCGCGGTTAACCGTGCGCGAGAAACAGCCGCTGGCGCAGGCGCTGCGCGGCTGTACGCACGCTTCGCTGGTGCCGACCCAGCTCTGGCGTCTGCTTAATGCCCACCAGCCTGTTGCACTGAAAGCGGTGCTGCTGGGCGGGGCCGCCATTCCTGTTGAATTGACGCAGCAGGCGCGCGAGCAGGGAATTCGCACCTTCTGCGGCTACGGCCTGACCGAGTTTGCCTCTACCGTCTGCGCGAAAGCGGCGGACGGCGAGCTGGACGTAGGCTATGCGCTGCCGGGCAGAGAGGTGCAGGTAGTTAACGGTGAGGTCTGGATCCGGGCAGAGAGTATGGCCTCAGGCTACTGGCGGGACGGCGAATTGGTTCCGCTGACCAACGCGCAGGGATGGTTCGCTACCCGCGATCGCGGTGAATGGCATGACGGCCGCCTGACGATCCTGGGCCGCATGGACAACCTCTTTTTTAGCGGCGGAGAAGGGATCCAGCCGGAAAGCCTTGAGCGCGTTATCGCCCGCCATCCGCAGATTAACCAGGTGTTTATCGTCCCGCTGGACGACGCCGAGTTTGGACAGCGTCCGGTGGCGGTGGTGGAGTGCGAGCCGGGAATGGATATCACCTGTTTGCCTGACTGGGTGAAGGATAAAGTGGCGCGTTTTGAGCAACCCGTCCGCTGGCTGCTGTTGCCGACCGAACTCAAAAATGGCGGCATTAAAGTCTCGCGCCGCGCGTTGCAGCAGTGGGTGAACGCCTCGCTGAAGGGATAATAGCCGTTTCAAATAATTACAATCTACTGACCTGCCGCACGCAGAGTGCTTGATCCCCGGGAGACTCCGGTTAAAATCTCGCGGTTTTGGGACTTCTTTATAATAATTGTGTGGGATCACGACAATGAAAAAAGTGGCATTCGTGGGCTTCGGCCTGATGGTTGTATCTGCGGCGGCTAACGCCATCAGCATTAACGGCTCGGCGGGTCAGGATTATACCCACCTGGGCTTTGGCATGGGTACCGAGACTTCCGGCCTGGCGATGACCGGCGGCTGGACGCATAACGATGACGACGGCGACGCGGCCAGCCTCGGCCTGGGTCTGAACGTTCCTCTTGGCCCATTCCTGGCCACCGTCGGCGGTAAAGGTATCTACACCAACCCAAATGACGGTGACGAAGGGTACGCGGCGGCAGTGGGCGGCGGCCTGCAGTGGAAAATTGGCGACAGCTTCGGCCTGTTTGGTGAGTACTACTATTCGCCGGACTCCCTCTCAAGCGGTATCGAAAGCTATGAAGAGGCCAACGCCGGCGCGCGCTGGACCATCATGCGTCCGATTACCATCGAAGCGGGCTATCGCTATCTGAACCTGGCCGGTAAAGACGGCAACCGCGACAACGCGCTGGCCGACGGCCCGTACGTGGGCGTCAGCGCAGGCTTCTAATCACTCCGGCGCGGCGTTCTGTCGCGCCAGTTTCTCTCTTCTCCACCCCGCGTTTGCGCTATAGTGTTTTGACCAAATAAGCGGGAGAACATAATGATTAACGTGGAGATGTTATCCACCGGCGACGAAGTGCTGCATGGACAAATTATTGATACCAATGCTGCCTGGCTTGCCGATCTTTTCTTTGAGCAAGGATTACCGTTAACGCGCCGCAATACCGTGGGCGACAATCTTGAGTCGCTGGTCGCTATTCTGCGCGAGCGCAGCGAACACTGCGACGTGCTGATTGTGAATGGCGGACTCGGCCCCACCGGTGACGATCTCAGCGCGCTGGCCGCCGCGACCGCAAAAGGCGAAGGGCTGGTGCTGCACGAGGCGTGGCTTTCGCAGATGGAGCGCTTTTTTTCTGAACGTGGCCGCGTCATGGCCCCCAGCAACCGCAAACAGGCTGAAATTCCCGCCAGCGCCGAGCTGGTCGATAACCCGGTTGGTACCGCGTGCGGGTTTGCCATGCAGCTGAACCGCTGCCTGATGTTCTTCACGCCGGGCGTGCCCTCAGAATTTAAAGTGATGGTCGAGCAGCAGATCCTGCCGCGCCTTCGCGATCGTTTTACCCTGCCTGAACCGCCGCTTTGCCTGCGTCTGACCACCTTTGGCCGCTCGGAAAGCGATCTGGCCCAGAGCCTTGACACTCTCCCGCTGCCGCCGGGCGTCTCCATGGGCTACCGCTCCTCCATGCCGATCATTGAACTCAAGCTGACAGGTCCGGCCGAACAGAAAGAGGCGATGCTGGCCCTGTGGCCCGAGGTGCAGCGCGTGGCGGGCGAAAGCCTGATCTTTGAAGGGACGGAAGGGCTGCCCGCGCAGATTGCGACGCATCTGCAGTCGCGTCAGCTGAGCGTGACCTTAAGCGAGCAGTTCACCGGTGGCCTGCTGGCGCTGCAGCTGTCGCGCGTCAACGCGCCGCTGCTGGCCAGCGAAGTGGTGCCTTTCCAGCAGGAGTCCCTGGCGCAAACCGCCCGCTGGGCTTCCGAGAGAAGGGTGAAGCATTTTGCCGGTCTGGCGCTGTTTGTCGGGGGGCTGGACGAGGAACACCTTAACTTCGCGCTGGCAACGCCGGAAGGCACCTGGGCCCTGCGGGTAAAAATGAGCATCACCCGCCACAGCCTGGCGGTGCGTCAGGAGGTTTGTGCGATGATGGCGCTGAACATGCTGCGCCGCTGGCTGAATGGCAAAGAGGTTGCCAGCGAGCACGGCTGGATTAACGTTGTCGAGTCGCTGTTCATCGAGTAAAACCTGTGCCGGGGCGTTTCGCCCCGGCCGTGTTCAGCCCAGCGCCTTCGCCAGCAGGGTGACTGGATGTTCGCAGCGCTTGCTGGTGGACATCTCAATCTGCCACTTGCAGGTTTCGCAGTCCGTTACCACGATATCCGCGCCGCTCTCTTCAATCTGACGGAACAGCGGGGCGCCAATCGCCTGCGACGTTTCGTAGTTTTCACGCTTAAAGCCGTAGGTTCCCGCAATCCCGCAGCAGCGCGAATCCAGCACCGTCAGCTCCAGGCCCGGAATTAACCGCAGCAGCTCAAGCGTATAGAGCGACCAGCCCATTTTCTCCATATGACACGGCGTGTGATACACCACTTTCAGGGGCAATTTCCCCAGCGGCAACGTCTGCCCGCTATCGAGCTTGCGCCACAGGAAGCGTGTCGCCAGCTCGATGTGCTCGCGCAGGCCGGTATTATCCACGTCCAGCAGATGCGGGTACTCATCGCGCAGGGTGAAGGTACAGGTGGACGAGGTCGCCAGCACCGGAATACCTTTATCGACAATCGCTTCGCGCAGTGACGTGACATTGCTCTGAGCCTGCCTGCGCGCTTTATCGGTAAACCCGTTGGCGATCAGCGGTACGCCGCAGCACTTCTCTTTGTTCAGTAGCTGAACGCCCGTTCCCATGGCGTTCAGCACCTTCAGCAGATCTTTACCCAGCTGCGGGTGGTTGTAGTTCACATAGCAGCCGTGGAAAAAGGCCACCTGGTCGGCGTACTGCGCCTGCTCCGCCGCGACGGATTTGTACCAGCGGCGGAAGGTGCCGTGAGAATATTTCGGCAGGCTGCGGTGATGGTCTATCTTCAGCGTGGCATCCAGCAGCTGGCGCACCGGTTTGAGAGAGGTCGCGGCATTCACGATGGGGGCAAAGGGCGTCGAGACGCTGCCCATCAGATCGGTATGGCTCAGAATAGCGTCACGCAGCGTCGGCTTTTGCGTGCTGTAGCGCGCCCGGGCGCGCTGGATGATATCGCCGATTTTAACATCCGACGGGCAGGCGACTTCGCAGCGTTTGCAGTTGATGCAGTATTTCAGCGCCTCGTCGTACAGCTTGCCGTCCTTCAGGCGCAGACGCTCGCCGTCCGGTCCGGCCTGCTTTGGTCCGGGATAGCGTGGGTTCACGCCGCTCACCGGGCAGACGGTGGTACACACCGTGCATTTAATGCAGCTTTCAAAACGGGTATCGTTCATTGTTCAGCCTCCGTGCGCTGGCTAATCTGCTCTGCCACATACAGCGCCGTGACGGCGCAGACCCCGCCACCGCATCCCTGGGCAATCGGATCGTACCCGCCCAGCAGCGAGCCGATGGCAAAAAGATTACTGACGGGCTTACCGGAAAGTTGCGGATGCAGCTGGTTATCGACAATCACGCCGAACTGCTGCCAGGGCTGCGGCGAGAAGAAATCACTTTGATACCAGTCCGCGCGGGAGGCTCGCTGGCGAACATCGAGCCCCATAATGGCTTCCCGGATGCCCTCCCGGCTGCTCAGCAGCCCGTTGCTGAAGAAGCTGCCGCTTGCCAGCACCGTAAAGCGCGCGCGAAGCGGAATATCGTCGTGGTTGCGCGTCCAGATTTCGCTCACCGCGCCGTCGGTCAGGGTGATTTTTTTCACCTCATCACCCGCCATCCACACGCCGCCCTGCGCGACAAACTGGCGCTGGAGCTGGGTATGCAGGCGAATGCCGGGGACGGAAGGGGGCAGGGTTGGCAGCAGGCCGAGCGAGCAGGGCAGACGATCCGAGAGCCAGCGCCAGAGCCGGTTGTCGCGTAAACCAAAGCAGGCGGGCATCAGCAGGGCGTCACAGCCGTCGCTGAGCGGTCTGAGTGCGTCATACAGCAGCGGCCATTTGTCCTCGTTATCCAGAAAACGGGCGATATTCACCGCGCGAAATTCGCTCGGGTTGTCGCGCAGGACATCAAGCTCAGGCAGCTCTATCTCTGCCGTTTCGGCATTGACGCCCTGGCGACAGAGCGACGCTGCCGCGAGATGGGGCTGAAAATCCAGAAAGCCGCTAATGCCCACGACCCGCACGCGCGCGGCGTTGAAGGGAGCAACGGGCACTTCTTCCGGGCTGAGCCAGGCAGAGCGCAGGGTGCCGAGCGGCGTGACGCGCTGGTGATTGAACCGGGCGCTTCCCTTCAGACGCGCGCCGCAGTCCGCCAGCAGCGCTTCGGTTTCCAGCGCAAAGCGGTCAATATGCTGGGCGCCAATCAGGTGATACGGATGCTCCGGCGGCAGCTTATCGCGGTACGCTTCGTCCACCAGATCCAGCGAGCCCGACGAGAAGTGCAGGGCGCTCTGGCCCCGGGTGATAATGGCGCAGCGCAGCCCCTGCTTCGTGAGCTTGATGCCGCAGAGCAGGCCTGCCAGCCCGCCGCCGACGATTACGGTATCAAATTTCATCGCGTTGCTCCTTCTCAAGACCGCAAAGCCCCTGGTAGACCCAGCGGGTAAATTCGCTTTCGCGCAGGGCATCGCCCCAGGCGACAGGCTGAATGCCTTTCCAGCGCTCGTTTAAAAACGCGCTGAGCTGATCCAGCGACTGGGTGGCGGTGGTGGTATGAAAACGCTGCAGCAGCCCGGCGGCACGACAGGCGCACAGCTCGCCCTGACAGGTCCCCATTCCCACGCGGGTGCGGCGACGAAGATCCAGCAGGCTTGTGACCGTCAGGCTCTCCACCGCGTACTGCACCTCACCGGCGGTGACGGCTTCGCACTCGCACACCAGGCTGCGGCTCAGGCGTCCTTCACCGAGCCACTGCGGCGTTCTGTCGCCGTGGCGGTAAATAGCGGATCCGCGCAGCGGCGCGGGCAGGGAGATGATTTTTTGCAGCGTTTTTTCGGTGGACTGCCGCGAGCCGGGCAGGGGGTGTTCTGCCGTCACGCACTGTTCGGTATTGCCCAGCTTGCGGCAGACGGCATCGGTCGCCCACTCGGCCATCAGGCGGTAGGTCATCAGCTTGCCGCCGGTGATAGTGATAAACCCGTCCATGCCGTCGCGCTCGGCGTGATCGAGCAGTACGATGCCCCGGCTGACGTTACGTCCGCTCGGGTCGTTGTCGCTGGCGACCAGCGGACGCACGCCCGCGTAGGCGCGCAGAATACGCGTCTGCGCCATCACCGGGGCCAGTTTTTCCCCTTCGCGCAGCAGGACGTCGACCTCTTCGGCGGTCACGCGGTTGTAGTCAATCTCGCTGTAGTCGACGTGGGTTGAGGTGGTACCGATTAACGAAATGGTGTCGCCCGGGACGAGGATATCGGCATCAGACGGTTTGCGGCAGCGGTTGATCACGTGGTTATTGATGCGGTGGTCGAGGATCAGCAGCGAGCCTTTCGCCGGGAACATGCGCACCGACAGGTCCGCGTATTCCGCGATGCGCTGCCCCCAGATCCCCGCCGCGTTGACCACCACGGCGGCATACAGCTCGCTGTGTTCGTTGTACTGCGTATCAAGGATCCGCACGCCGCAGATGCGATGACCTTCCCGGATAAGCCCGGTCACTTTGTGCCCGGTCAGAATGTTCGCACCATGCTCGCGGGCGTCCAGCATATTGGCGGCGGTCAGGCGGAAGGGGTCAACGGTGCCGTCAGGCACTTTCACCGCGCCGATAAGCGCCGGGTTAACCGACGGTTCCAGCCGCCGCGCCAGCGCCGGGTCCATGGCCTCAGCCTGAATGCCTGCTGCAGTGCAGGCGGTAATAAAGGTGTCCTGAAAGGCGAGGTCATCTTCGGGAAGAGTAATAAAGAGGCCGTCGGTCGGCTCAATGCAGTGGCGGGCGATACGCTTGAGGATTTGGTTTTCAGCAATACATTCGCGTGCGGATTCACCGTCGGTAACCGCGTACCGCGCGCCGCTGTGCAGCAGGCCGTGGTTACGCCCGGTTGCGCCCGTGGCGATGTCGTGGCGCTCCAGCAGCGTGACGCTTAAGCCGCGAAGGGCGCAGTCGCGTGCGATCCCGGCGCCGGTTGCGCCACCGCCAATGATTATCACATCGCTGTAGCGAGGATCGTGAATGGTCATTGTTTACCCTCTATGTTCGTTTTTTTATCATTTAGCCATATCAATAGTGTGGTTTGTTTGATTTCGAACATAAACGCGCGAAATTCGAAAGTGAAACGTGATTTCATGCGCTTTTTTGCGCATTCTGTCATATTTCTGTAACAATCTGTGCGTTGATTCACAGTAACAATCACCGTGATTTCTTAACATCCCCGCCTCTGGAATTCGGGTGCGAGCCACCTGCTCATTCAATTCAAGGCCACGGAGGCTGTTATGCTCAGTATCTTCAAACCTGCGCCGCATCGGGCGCGTCTGCCAGAGGCAGAAATTGATCCGCTATACCGCCGCCTGCGCTGGCAAATTTTCCTGGGGATCTTCTTCGGGTACGCGGCGTACTATCTTGTACGTAAAAACTTCGCGCTCGCCATGCCGTATCTGGTGGAGCAGGGCTTCTCCCGCGGCGATCTGGGGTTCGCGCTGTCGGGGATCTCAATCGCCTACGGTTTTTCCAAATTCATCATGGGTTCCGTGTCGGATCGCTCGAATCCGCGCGTGTTCCTGCCCGCCGGCCTGATCCTCGCGGCCGCGGTCATGTTGTTCATGGGCTTTGTGCCGTGGGCAACGTCCAGTATTGCGATTATGTTCGTGCTGCTGTTCCTCTGCGGCTGGTTCCAGGGGATGGGGTGGCCGCCGTGCGGACGCACATGGTGCACTGGTGGTCGCAGAAGGAGCGCGGCGGCATCGTGTCGGTATGGAACTGCGCGCATAACGTGGGTGGCGGTATTCCGCCGCTGCTGTTCCTGCTGGGGATGGCCTGGTTCAACGACTGGCACGCCGCGCTGTATATGCCTGCCTTTGGCGCCATCGTCGTGGCGATTTTCGCTTTCGCGCTGATGCGCGATACGCCTCAGTCCTGCGGCCTGCCGCCGATTGAAGAGTACAAAAACGACTATCCGGATGATTACAGCAAGGAGCACGAAGAAGAGCTGACCGCAAAGCAGATCTTCATGAAGTACGTCCTGCCGAACAAGCTGCTGTGGTACATCGCGGTGGCGAACGTGTTCGTTTACCTGCTTCGCTACGGCATCCTGGACTGGTCCCCGACCTACCTGAAAGAGGTGAAGCACTTCGCGCTGGATAAATCCTCCTGGGCCTATTTCCTGTATGAATATGCCGGGATCCCGGGCACGCTGCTTTGCGGCTGGATGTCGGACAAGGTGTTTAAAGGTAACCGCGGGGCGACGGGCGTCTTCTTTATGACCCTGGTGACCATCGCGACCGTCGTGTACTGGCTCAACCCGCCGGGTAACCCATCAGTAGACATGGCCTGCATGATCGTCATCGGCTTCCTGATTTACGGTCCGGTAATGCTGATCGGTCTGCACGCGCTGGAGCTGGCGCCGAAAAAAGCGGCAGGCACGGCGGCAGGCTTTACCGGTCTGTTCGGCTACCTCGGCGGTTCGGTCGCGGCGAGCGCCATCGTGGGCTACACCGTTGACTTCTTCGGCTGGGACGGCGGCTTTATGGTGATGATCGGCGGTAGCGTGCTGGCGGTACTGCTGCTCATTGTGGTCATGATCGGTGAGAAACGTCACCACGCGGAAGTGCTGGCGCGTCGTCAATAAGGAGCATTGCGATGAAATTATCTTACGTAACAACCGGCCTGCTGCTGGCGGGCCTGATGACAGGCTCCGCGCTGGCGGCGGATAAAATCGTTATTGCCCACCGCGGCGCCAGCGGCTATCTGCCGGAGCATACGCTCCCGGCGAAAGCGATGGCCTATGCCCAGGGCGCGGATTATCTGGAGCAGGATCTGGTGATGACCAAGGACGACCAGCTGGTCGTCCTGCATGACCACTATCTTGACCGCGTGACGGACGTGGCGGAGCGTTTCCCGGACCGCGCGCGAAAAGATGGCCGCTACTACGCCATTGACTTCACGCTGGCGGAGATCCGTTCCCTGAAGTTTACCGAAGGCTTCGAGATTGAAAACGGCAAGAAGGTGCAGGTCTATCCGGGACGTTTCCCGATGGGCAAATCTGACTTCCGCATTCATACCTTCCAGGAAGAGATTGAGTTTGTTCAGGGGCTGAACCACTCCACCGGCAAAAACATCGGTATCTACCCGGAGATCAAAGCGCCGTGGTTCCACCATCAGGAAGGCAAAGACATTGCCGCTAAGACGCTGGAGGTGCTGAAACAGTACGGCTATACCGGCAAGAAGGATAAAGTCTACCTGCAGTGCTTTGACGCCGCCGAGCTGAAGCGCATCAAAACCGAGCTGGAGCCGAAGATGGGGATGGATCTCAATCTGGTACAGCTGATTGCCTATACAGACTGGAATGAAACTCAGGAGAAGCAGCCGGACGGTAAGTGGGTTAACTATAACTACGACTGGATGTTTAAGCCGGGCGCGATGAAGCAGATTGCGCAGTACGCCGACGGCATCGGGCCGGATTACCACATGCTGGTGGCGGAGGGCTCAGCGCCGGGCCACGTGAAGCTGACGGCGATGGTGAAAGAGGCGCACGCCAGCAAGATGCAGGTGCATCCGTACACGGTGCGTGCCGACCAGCTGCCGCCATATGCCACGGACGTGAATCAGCTTTATGAGGTGTTGTATAACCAGGCGGGCGTGGACGGACTGTTTACGGATTTCCCGGATAAAGCGGTCGAATTCATTCACCGGAAGTAGGTTTGGCAGGTCGGGTAAGGCGAAGCCGCCACCCGACAATCAGGCTCTGCGGCCTGATACCTTCACCCTAACCCTCTCCCACCGGGAGAGGGGATAAGGACAACATCACATTTCGATCTCAATATCGCCTTTTGCCCGGCAGCAGCAGGGCAAAATTTCCCCTTCGTTGATAAAGGCCAGCGGCTCGGTCAGCCAGTCTACCTGGCCGGCGACCAGACGGCAGCGGCAGGAGCCGCAGTAGCCGGAACGACACTGGTACTCTACTTCTACCTGATGCGCCTCAAGCGCCACCAGCAGAGAAGGGTGCTCCTCCCGACACAGTACCTCAGTGCCGGAAAGACGTAGCGTGACGCGTGACATCAGAGCTGGAAGTTGCTCAGGTCGTCGGTGTTGACTTCAGAATCAATCTGACCGACCAGATAAGAACTGACTTCCACTTCCTGCGGCGCAACCTGCACGTTATCGGACACCAGCCAGGTGTTGATCCACGGGATTGGGTTAGAGCGCGTCTGGAACGGCAGGTCAAGACCGACGGCCTGCATGCGGATGTTGGTGATGTACTCAACGTACTGGCACAGGATGTCTTTGTTCAGGCCAATCATGGAGCCGTCGCGGAACAGGTAGTCTGCCCACTCTTTCTCCTGCTGAGCCGCCAGCACGAACAGGTCGTAGCACTCCTGCTTGCACTCTTCGGCGATTTCCGCCATCTCCGGATCGTCCGTACCGCTGCGCAGCAGGTTCAGCATGTGCTGGGTACCGGTCAGGTGCAGGGCTTCATCACGGGCGATCAGACGAATGATTTTGGCGTTGCCTTCCATCAGCTTGCGCTCGGCAAAGGCGAAGGAGCAGGCGAAGCTCACGTAAAAGCGGATCGCTTCCAGCGCGTTAACGCTCATCAGGCACAGGTACAGCTGTTTTTTCAGCGCGCGCAGGTTAACGGTAACGGTTTTACCGTTCACGTTGTGCGTACCTTCGCCCAGCAGATGCCAGTAGCTGGTCATCTCGATCAGCTCGTCGTAGTAGTGGGCAATGCCTTCCGCGCGCTTCTGGATCTGCTCGTTGGTGACGATATCGTCAAACACCACCGCCGGATCGTTCACGATGTTGCGGATGATGTGGGTGTAAGAGCGGGAGTGGATCGTCTCGGAGAACGCCCAGGTTTCCACCCAGGTTTCCAGTTCCGGAATGGAGATCAGCGGCAGCAGCGCCACGTTCGGGCTACGACCCTGAATGGAGTCCAGCAGCGTCTGGTACTTCAGGTTGCTGATGAAGATATGTTTTTCGTGATCCGGCAGCGAATGGTAGTCAATACGGTCGCGGGAGACGTCCACTTCTTCCGGGCGCCAGAAGAAGGAGAGTTGCTTTTCAATCAGCTTTTCGAAGATGTCATATTTTTGCTGATCGTAGCGTGCCACGTTGACCGGCTGGCCGAAGAACATCGGCTCTTTGAGCTGGTCGTTTTTCGTCTGTGAAAAGGTGGTATATGCCATGAGTGTGTCCTGTCTTACGAAATAAAGGCGGGGATATCCCCGCCCTTCATTAGATCTTACATGCGCCGCTTTCGCAGCCATCGTCCTGAATTGACGGTACCATGTCGTCCTGCGCGTCTTCCGCACCGTCACGGGTGTTGTGATAGTACAGCGTTTTCACGCCAAATTTGTAGGCGGTGAGCAGGTCTTTCAGCAGCTGCTGCATCGGTACCTTGCCGGACGGGAAGCGCGTCGGGTCATAGTTGGTATTGGCAGAGATCGACTGGTCGATAAACTTCTGCATGATACCCACCAGCTGCAGGTAGCCGTCGTTGTTCGGCATTTCCCACAGCAGCTCGTAGTTGTTGCCCAGCGTTTCGTAATCCGGTACCACCTGACGCAGCACGCCGTCTTTCGACGCTTTGATGCTCACGTGGCCACGCGGCGGTTCAATACCGTTGGTGGCGTTAGAGATCTGCGAAGAGGTCTCGGACGGCATCAGGGCAGAGAGCGTGGAGTTACGCAGGCCATGGGTCTTGATGGACTCGCGCAGACCTTCCCAGTCGAGATGCAGCGGCTCGCTGACAATCGCATCCAGATCTTTCTTGTAGGTGTCGATTGGCAGAATGCCTTTCGCGTAGGTGGTTTCGTTGAACCACGGGCACGCGCCTTGCTCTTTCGCCAGCTCGTTAGAGGCTTTCATCAGGTAGTACTGAATCGCTTCGAACGTCTGGTGCGTCAGGTTGTTAGCGCTGCCGTCGGAGTAACGCTTGCCGTTTTTCGCCAGCCAGTAGGCGAAGTTGATCACGCCGATACCCAGGGTACGGCGACCCATCGCACCGCGTTTAGCGGCCGGGATTGGGTAATCCTGGTAGTCCAGCAGGGCGTCGAGCGCGCGAACCGCCAGCACGGCCAGCTCTTCCAGCTCGTCCAGGCTCTTAATCGCGCCCAGGTTGAACGCGGAAAGCGTACACAGCGCGATTTCGCCGTTTTCGTCGTTCACGTCTTCCAGCGGTTTGGTCGGCAGGGCGATCTCCAGGCACAGGTTAGACTGGCGCACTGGCGCAACTACTGGATCAAACGGGCTGTGGGTGTTGCAGTGGTCCACGTTCTGGATGTAGATACGACCGGTAGAGGCACGTTCCTGCATCATCAGGGAGAACAGGTCTACCGCTTTCACGCGCTGCTTGCGGATGCTGTCGTCTTTTTCGTATTTGGTGTACAGACGCTCGAACTCGTCCTGATCGGCAAAGAACGCGTCATACAGGCCCGGAACGTCGGACGGGCTGAACAGCGTAATGTCTTCACCTTTCAGCAGACGGGTGTACATCAGCTTGTTGATCTGCACGCCGTAGTCCATGTGGCGCACGCGGTTGCCTTCCACGCCACGGTTGTTTTTCAGGACCAGCAGGCTTTCCACTTCCAGGTGCCACATCGGGTAGAACAGGGTCGCAGCACCGCCGCGCACGCCGCCCTGAGAGCAGGATTTTACTGCCGTCTGGAAGTGTTTATAGAACGGGATACAGCCGGTGTGGAACGCTTCGCCGCCGCGAATCGGGCTGCCCAGCGCACGGATGCGACCGGCGTTGATGCCAATACCGGCACGCTGGGAGACATATTTCACGATCGCGCTGGAGGTGGCGTTGATGGAATCCAGGCTGTCACCACACTCGATCAGTACGCAGGAGCTGAACTGACGGGTTGGGGTACGCACGCCAGACATGATTGGCGTCGGCAGAGAAATTTTGAACGTGGATACCGCATCGTAGAAACGCTTCACGTATTCCAGACGGGTGTCACGCGGGTAGTTAGAGAACAGGCAGGCGGCCACCAGAATATAGAGGAACTGGGCGCTTTCGTAGATCTCACCGGTTACACGGTTCTGAACCAGGTATTTACCTTCGAGCTGCTTCACCGCCGCGTAGGAGAAGTTCATGTCGCGCCAGTGATCGATAAACCCGTTCATCTGCTCGAACTCTTCTTCCGTATAGTCTTCCAGCAGATGCGTGTCGTATTTGCCCAGCTCAACCATTTTCACGACGTGATCGTAAAGCTTCGGCGGCTCAAACTGGCCGTAGGCTTTTTTACGCAGGTGGAAAATCGCCAGACGTGCAGCGAGGTACTGATAATCCGGTGCTTCGCGGGAGATGAGGTCTGCCGCTGCTTTAATGATTGTTTCGTGGATATCAGACGTTTTGATGCCGTCGTAGAACTGAATGTGGGAACGCAGTTCAACCTGGGAGATAGATACGTTGTTCAGTCCTTCTGCTGCCCAGTCGAGAACTCGATGGATTTTGTCCAGATTGATACGCTCGGTAGTACCGTCGCGCTTTGTCACCAGCAGACTCTGATTCATGTGGGTTTTACCTGTCCGTGAAATAAAAAATATCCCCCGTTTATCCACAGATCCGCCTTGTGACTAACTCTGTGGATAAATACTACATGTAGGGGGTTTGCGATAAGAAAAACGCTATATGGTGAGTATTCTAGTATCGAATCTTTTCAGCACAAGGGTTGATTTTGGCGTTAAATTGAGGTTGTGAAAGGGTAAAAAAGGCTAAGTCCTCGTACCGTAAGGCCTGGAAGACATGTCAATAATTAAGAAAAAAAATTCAAAATTTGATCGAGTGCTGATTTCTTCAACGGGAGGTCAGAATTGCGCAACATGATGTCGCGCAATCTTTATAAGAATAACGAATGACGTTAGTCGTTTTTGGCGGTGGTATGCAACATATAGTTAACATCTACACCCGATGCGAGCTTGAATTTATCGGTCAACGGATTGTAGTGCAGGCCGGTGATGTGCTGCTCTTTGAGCCACGTCTGGTCAACCCAGCCTAACAGTTCGGCAGGCTTGATGAATTTCTTCACGTCGTGCGTCCCTTTCGGCACCATGCGCAGCACATACTCCGCGCCAACGACGGCCATCAGCCAGGCTTTACCGTTACGGTTGATGGTTGAGAAGAAGACCTGGCCGCCCGGTTTCACCAGTTTTGCACAGGCGTGCACCACCGACTGCGGATCGGGAACGTGCTCCAGCATCTCCATGCAGGTCACCACATCGTACTGATGGGCGTGTTTTGCCGCATGCTCTTCCACGGTTTCCTGCACGTATTCCACCTGTATGCCGGACTCCAGCGCGTGAAGGCGGGCAACCTGGAGCGGTTCAAAGCCCATATCCAGGCCTGTAACATTCGCCCCTTCGCGCGCCATGCTCTCCGCCAGGATGCCGCCGCCGCAGCCGACGTCGAGCACTTTCTTACCGAACAGACCGCCGGAACGCTCCGCGATATAGCCCAGACGCAGCGGGTTAATGCGGTGCAGCGGTTTGAACTCACCTTCGAGATCCCACCAGCGGGACGCCACCGCTTCAAATTTGGCAATCTCTTCGTGGTCAACGTTGTGAGCCGTCGGGGATTTTTCGGCATTCATGGGCGCTTTTACTCCTTATTTAGCAAGACAAAGGAGTATATCAGGCAATCCCCGTGAATAAAGCGTATAGGTTTACCTCAATCACCTCGGCTGTGTTATAATTTGCGACCTTTGAATCCGGGATACAGTAGAGGGATAGCGGTTAGATGAGCGACCTTGCGAGAGAAATTACACCGGTTAACATCGAGGAAGAGCTGAAGAGCTCCTATCTGGACTATGCGATGTCGGTCATTGTTGGCCGTGCGCTGCCGGACGTCCGCGATGGCCTTAAGCCGGTACACCGTCGCGTACTATACGCCATGAACGTATTGGGCAATGACTGGAATAAAGCCTATAAAAAATCTGCCCGCGTCGTCGGTGACGTCATCGGTAAATATCACCCGCATGGTGATACCGCCGTTTATGACACCATCGTTCGTATGGCGCAGCCATTCTCCTTGCGTTACATGCTGGTAGATGGTCAGGGTAACTTTGGTTCAGTCGACGGCGACTCCGCTGCGGCGATGCGTTATACGGAAATCCGTATGTCGAAAATCGCTCATGAGCTGATGGCCGACCTGGAAAAAGAGACCGTTGATTTCGTCGATAACTACGACGGCACCGAGCGCATCCCAGATGTGATGCCCACCAAGATCCCGAACCTGTTGGTTAACGGTTCGTCCGGTATCGCGGTCGGTATGGCAACCAACATTCCGCCGCACAATATCACCGAGGTGATCAACGGCTGCCTGGCCTATATCGACGATGAAGACATCAGCATTGAAGGGCTGATGGAACATATCCCGGGCCCGGACTTCCCGACGGCGGCGATCATCAACGGTCGTCGCGGTATTGAAGAAGCGTACCGCACCGGCCGCGGCAAGATTTATATCCGTGCCCGCGCCGAAGTGGAAGCGGACGCTAAAACCGGCCGTGAGACCATCATTGTTCACGAGATCCCGTATCAGGTGAACAAAGCGCGTCTGATTGAAAAAATCGCTGAGCTGGTAAAAGAAAAACGTGTTGAAGGCATCAGCGCGCTGCGTGACGAGTCTGACAAAGACGGTATGCGCATCGTGATTGAGATCAAACGCGACGCGGTGGGTGAGGTTGTGCTGAACAACCTGTACTCCCAGACTCAGCTTCAGGTCTCCTTCGGTATCAACATGGTTGCGCTGCACCATGGTCAGCCGAAGATCATGAACCTGAAAGAGATCCTGAGCGCGTTCGTGCGTCACCGCCGTGAAGTGGTGACCCGTCGTACCATCTTCGAACTGCGCAAAGCGCGCGACCGTGCGCACATCCTTGAAGCGCTGGCGGTTGCGCTGGCCAACATTGACCCGATCATCGAACTGATCCGTCGTGCGCCAACCCCGGCGGAGGCGAAAGCCGCCCTGATTTCCCGTCCGTGGGATCTGGGTAACGTCGCCGCGATGCTGGAACGTGCGGGCGATGACGCAGCGCGTCCTGAGTGGCTGGAACCTGAATTCGGCGTGCGTGACGGTCAGTATTACCTGACTGAACAGCAGGCCCAGGCGATTCTGGATCTGCGTCTGCAGAAACTGACCGGCCTTGAGCACGAAAAACTGCTCGACGAATACAAAGAGCTGCTGGAACAGATTGCTGAACTGCTGCATATCCTGGGCAGCGCAGAGCGTCTGATGGAAGTGATCCGCGAAGAGCTGGAGCTGGTCCGCGACCAGTTCGGCGATGCGCGCCGCACCGAAATCACCGCGAACAGCTCTGATATCAACATTGAAGATCTGATCAACCGCGAAGACGTGGTGGTCACCCTGTCTCACCAGGGCTATGTGAAGTATCAGCCGCTGACCGACTACGAAGCACAGCGTCGTGGCGGTAAAGGTAAATCTGCGGCACGTATTAAAGAAGAAGACTTTATTGACCGCCTGCTGGTGGCCAACACCCATGACACGATCCTCTGCTTCTCCAGCCGCGGTCGTCTGTACTGGATGAAAGTCTATCAGCTGCCGGAAGCGAGCCGCGGCGCGCGTGGCCGTCCAATCGTTAACCTGCTGCCGCTGGAAGCGAACGAACGTATCACCGCCATCCTGCCGGTACGCGAGTACGAAGAGGGCGTGAACGTCTTTATGGCGACCGCCAGCGGTACCGTGAAGAAAACCGCGCTGACTGAGTTCAGCCGCCCACGTTCCGCCGGGATCATCGCGGTGAACCTGAACGAAGGCGACGAGCTGATCGGTGTGGATCTGACCTCCGGTTCTGATGAAGTGATGCTGTTCTCTGCGGCCGGTAAAGTGGTGCGCTTTAAAGAGAACGCCGTTCGTGCAATGGGCCGTACCGCTACGGGCGTTCGTGGTATCAAACTGGCTGGCGAAGACAGCGTTGTTTCTCTGATTATTCCGCGCGGTGAAGGGGCTATCCTGACCGTAACGCAGAATGGTTACGGTAAACGTACGGCGGAAGGGGAATACCCAACCAAGTCTCGCGGCACGCAGGGCGTAATCTCTATCAAAGTTACCGAGCGCAACGGTTCCGTTGTGGGCGCGGTGCAGGTAGACGATGCCGACCAGATCATGATGATCACCGATGCCGGTACGCTGGTGCGTACCCGCGTCTCTGAGATCAGCGTGGTGGGGCGTAACACCCAGGGCGTGATCCTCATCCGTACAGCGGAAGATGAAAACGTGGTGGGTCTGCAGCGCGTTGCTGAGCCGGTGGATGACGAAGAGCTCGATTCCATCGACGGTAGCGTTGCGGAAGGCGATGATGATATCGCGCCGGAAGCCGACACCGACGATGACGTAGCGGATGACGCTGACGAGTAATGTCTCCTGATGCAAAAAAGGGCCGGATTCCGGCCCTTTTCTTTTGCACAAGCAGATAAGTCAACGTTGCGACCTGGCGCGTTTACCGCTACCTTAACCACATTCTTTTGACCCCGACGGCGGAGCCTCGCCCCCTTGAAATACCTCGTCTCCTTTCGTACTACGCTGAAAGTTTCTCGCTATCTGTTTCGGGCGCTGGCGCTCTTGCTTTGGCTGCTGGTGGCCTTGTTCTCGGTGTTTTACATCGTTAACGCGCTACACCAGAAAGAAGCGGAGATCCGCCAGGAGTTTAACTTAAGCTCCGACCAGGCCCAGCGCTACATTCAGCGAACGTCTGACGTGATGAAGGAGCTGAAGTATATTGCCGAAAATCGTCTGACGGCGGAAAACGGCATCCTTGCGCTTCGCGGGCGTAACGACAAAACCGAAGTCCCGGACTTCCAGCCGCTGTTCCCGGACTCCGATTGTTCAACCATGAGCAATACCTGGCGCGGGTCGCTGGAATCTCTTGCCTGGTTTATGCGCTACTGGCGCGACAATTTCTCCGCCGCCTATGATCTTAACCGCGTATTCCTGATTGGCAGTGAAAATCTCTGCATGGCTGACTTTGGCCTGCGCGACGTGCCCGTTGAGCGTGACGATGCGCTGAAAAGCCTGCATGAACGTATTGTGAAATACCGCAATGCGCCGCAGGACGAGCGCGGGAATAACATCTTCTGGGTTAGCCAGGGCCCGCGACCGGGCGTGGGCTATTTCTATGCTCTGACGCCGGTGTATCTGGGCAATCGCCTGCAGGCGCTGCTGGGGATTGAGCAGACCATTCGCATGGAAAACTTTTTCACTCCGGGCAGCCTGCCTATGGGGGTGACCATTCTGGATGAAAACGGTCATCAGCTGATCTCACTCGCCGGGCCGGATAACCGGTTAAACGTCGAACCGCACTGGATGCAGGAGCGGTCGTGGTTTGGCTATACCTCGGGCTTCCGCGAACTGGTGCTGAAGAAGAGCCTGCCGCCTTCGTCGCTGAGTATTGTCTATTCGCTGCCGGTGGATATGGTGCTTGAGCGGATACGCATTCTCATCATGAATGCGATTCTGCTGAACCTGATCGCGGGCGGGGCGCTGTTTACCCTGGCGCGCATGTATGAGCGGAAAATCTTTATTCCGGCCGAAAGCGACGCCCAGCGGCTGGAGGAACACGAGCAGTTTAACCGGAAGATTGTCGCGTCGGCGCCGGTGGGGATCTGTATTCTGCGTACCCAGGACGGAACCAACATCCTGAGTAACGAGCTGGCGCATAACTACCTGAACATGCTGACGCACGAAGATCGCCAGAGGCTGACGCAAATTATCTGCGGTCAGCAGGTTAACTTTGTCGACGTGCTCACCAGCACGCACACCAACCTGCAGATCAGCTTTGTGCATTCCCGCTATCGCAATGAAAACGTGGCGATTTGCGTGCTGGTGGATGTCTCCGCGCGCGTGAAGATGGAAGAATCGTTGCAGGAGATGGCGCAGGCCGCGGAGCAGGCCAGCCAGTCGAAATCCATGTTCCTTGCCACCGTCAGCCACGAGCTGCGAACGCCGCTGTACGGGATCATCGGTAACCTCGACCTGCTGCAGACCAAAGAGTTGCCGAAAGGGGTCGACAGGCTGGTGACGGCAATGAACAACTCTTCCAGCCTGCTGCTGAAAATCATCAGCGATATTCTCGACTTCTCTAAAATTGAGTCTGAGCAGCTGAAAATCGAACCGCGGGAGTTCTCGCCGCGCGAGGTGATGAACCACATCAGCGCCAACTATCTGCCGCTGGTGGTGCGTAAAAAGCTGGGGCTCTACTGCTTTATTGAACCTGACGTGCCGCTGACGCTGCACGGCGATCCGATGCGTCTGCAGCAGGTCATTTCTAACCTGCTCAGCAACGCCATTAAATTCACCGACGTTGGCTGTATCGTGTTGCACGTCTGCCGGGCGGGGGATTACCTGAGCATTCGCGTGCGCGACACGGGGGTCGGCATCCCGGCGAAGGAAGTGGTCCGCCTGTTCGACCCGTTCTTCCAGGTCGGGACCGGCGTGCAGCGTAACTTCCAGGGCACCGGACTGGGGCTGGCGATTTGTGAGAAGCTCGTCAGCATGATGGACGGCGATATCTCTGTGGATACCGAGCCCGGCATGGGCAGCCAGTTCACCATCCGCATTCCGCTCTATTCGGCGCAGTATCCGGCAAAAGCGACGGTGGACGGGCTGAGCGACAAGCGCTGCTGGCTGGCGGTGCATAACGCTTCGCTGAATGACTACCTGACGGCGCTGCTTGTCCACAGTGGAGTCAGAGTGTGTCTCTATGAAGGTCAAACACCGGATGTGGACGATGTGCTGATCGCCGACGAGATGCCGGACCAGCCGTGGCAGGGGAGAGGGTCGGTGCTCTTCTGCCGTCGCCACATCGGCATTCCTGTCGAGCGCGCGCCTGGGGAATGGGTACACAGTGTCGCAACGCCGCACGAGCTGTTGAGCCTGCTGGCGCGCATCTACAAAGTGGAGCTGGAAGAGCGCGACGGCGCGGGCGGATTGCCGTCACCGGAGTCTCTGGCGTCGGTGAATGACGATATGATGATTCTGGTGGTGGATGACCATCCGATTAACCGTCGCCTGCTGGCTGACCAGCTTGGATCGCTGGGCTACCAGTGCAAAACCGCCAATGACGGCGTGGATGCGCTGAACGTGCTGAGTAAGAATCATATTGATATCGTGCTGAGTGACGTCAACATGCCAAACATGGACGGCTACCGTTTGACGCAGCGCATCCGTCAGCTTGGCCTGACGCTGCCGGTGGTGGGCGTAACGGCGAACGCGCTGGCGGAAGAGAAACAGCGCTGTCTTGAGTCAGGCATGGACAGCT
Organism: Enterobacter sp. E14S; assembly: GCF_055666685.1. Classification (NCBI taxonomy): domain Bacteria; kingdom Pseudomonadati; phylum Pseudomonadota; class Gammaproteobacteria; order Enterobacterales; family Enterobacteriaceae; genus Enterobacter; species Enterobacter sp. E14S. The sequence continues at coordinate 325,396 of NZ_JBVODQ010000002.1, forward strand.
GTCTGTCGAAGCCGGTGACGCTGGACGTGCTGAAGCAGACGTTGTCGATTTACGCGGATCGCGTGAGAAAAACCAGAATATAAAAAAGGCCCGCAAGGGCCTTTTCGGTTTTCACCCTCTCCCGTGGGAGAGGGACGGGGTGAGGGCATCAGGCCACACACCCGTCCGGGATCAATCCTTGTCCGTTGCGCTCAGCGTAACGGAGGAGAGATAGTTCAGCAGAGCAATATCGTTGTCCACGCCCAGCTTCATCATCGCTGATTTCTTCTGGCTGCTGATGGTTTTAATGCTGCGGTTCAGCTTCTTGGCAATCTCGGTTACCAGGAAACCTTCTGCGAACAGACGCAGAACTTCACTCTCTTTCGGGGACAGGCGTTTGTCACCGTAGCCACCCGCGCTGATTTTTTCCAGCAGACGAGAGACGCTCTCAGGCGTGAACTTCTTGCCTTTCTGCAGCGCAGCGAGCGCTTTTGGCAGATCGGTCGGTGCGCCCTGTTTCAGCACAATCCCTTCGATGTCCAGATCCAGTACCGCGCTCAGGATCGCCGGGTTGTTGTTCATGGTCAGAACAATGATCGAGATATCCGGGAAGTGGCGTTTAATATATTTGATGAGCGTGATCCCATCACCGTATTTGTCTCCAGGCATGGAGAGGTCGGTAATGAGCACGTGCGCATCAAGCTTTGGGAGGTTATTGATCAGTGCTGTAGAGTCTTCAAATTCACCGACTACATTCACCCACTCGATCTGTTCAAGTGATTTGCGAATACCGAACAGTACAATCGGATGGTCATCGGCAATAATTACGTTCATATTGTTCATGTATAAGGCTACCTTGCTACAGCAAGCTTTTGACGTAGGCGTCAATGTCGCTGATGTATTTTTCAATGCCAGAGGCATCTTTCTCACGAATTAGATGTTCCAGCGTTTCACATAACTGCTTGCCGGGAACCAGATTAAGCATGGCAAACACCCCTTTAAGCCGGTGTGCTGTCTGTGCCAGCGCTGCAAAATCATTCGCAGCGGACTCAGTATACAACCGCTTAACATCATCTGGTACTGTATCAACAAAGAGTGAATAGTATCCGCTGGCGTGAAGCTCGGCATTTTCATTACCGCCAAGCGGAGATTCCGCTATCTCTTCCTGCGCCAGCTGCTCTTCTATTAGTTGTAGTACAGCTTCCTGCATCGCATTGCTTATATTAAAGTTGACGCGCAGCTGGCCAGGGCCGATTTTCCGCACGCCTGACTCATCATCGCTTAAAAGCAAGCCGGAGGCAGTAAGATTAGACGGATTATCAGTTAAAAACAGATCAAATTCTTGACTTGCAAGTCTTTCATCCGGCGTGATGCAGGCCGCTCCCCAGTTTTCTAACTGACGAACGACAATATTGCGGATCTCGTTCGAGGTCACGTCGACCATCACCACGACGTCATCCAGCAGACGTTCCTCATCTTCTTCCTGCGGATTGGCCGCCATTTTCACGTGCAGAGAATAGCGGGTGCCGAGGGATTCACGAGCTTTGATATTCAGGTGGCCGCCGAGCTTACGCGCCAGCTGATCGCACAGCCAGAAGGTCAGGGCATTGGCCTTGCCGTAGCGATCGCTCTGCGTGTCATTCAGGAACGGGAAGTGCAGATTATCAATTTCACTCGTTGTGACGCCTTCCCCGGTGTCCAGGATGCGGAACGTCAGACGGTCTTCTGCTGACTCCTCGGTGCTGACTTCAAGAGTGATCTTGCCGATCTGCGTGGTGGTCACGGCGTACTGAATAATCATCAGCAGAATGCGGCGCAGCGCTTCGCGATCGCCGTGGCGTTCGTCATTCGCAGGGAGATTGTTATTGATCAGCAGCTGCAGCCCTTTGCGCTTGATGACGGGCAGCACTTCCGGCACCACTTCATCGATCAGATCCTGAATGGAGAAGAGGGCTGGCGTTCCCTTCCAGAAATCATTCTCCAGCATGTTCGCCAGCTGGATCTCATCAACCATTCTGACCAGCGAATCGGCCTGGCAGGCAAGCTGGTGGCTTTCAGAGGTGTTTAACGCCGCCGCCTGGGTCGCCAGCGTTTTTAACGGCTGCTTGAAGGCATCGCCAATGTTCTGCATAAATGCGGCGCGCCCCTGCTGGTTTTTCTCATACAGCCTTTGCGCCTGCTTGAGCTTCTTATTGACCAGCACTTCGCGATCCTGGTCGCGAATAATGAAGATTTGCGTGCGGGGAGCCACCTGGCTGCGGAACTGACGGATCTCGTACAGTTCATTGTTGATGGTGGCCTGAATCACCCCCTGGTGTTGATCCGCCATGGTGGTGATGTTCTGCAGGTTAAGGTGCGGCAGCAGATGGTCGGCAATTTTATTGCTCATCACCGTACGATTCGCCTCCTGGTCATGAACCAAGACCCCAAGCGGCAGCACGGAAACAATCTCTTCATTCAGTGCACGTAATACGCGCAGCTCATTGCTGGTGCCGGCCGGAACCGCAGAGGCGTCGCTCTGACGACCCGTCTGGAAACGGAAGGTGCTGTAGCCAAACAGGGCCAGCGCCAGCAGACCGATATTCAGCAGCAGAGGCAGCAGGATATTTTGCAGGGTGTCGAGCAACAGCGTGCCAAACGGTACCTGCCACACCAGGCGCATACCGGTCGAGTTCAGCGATGAGGCAATTTCGATTTTCGAGCCGTTAAAGGAGATCGATACGCTCTCTGCGGCCTCTTTGTCAGACGCCGCACGCATGTTCTGGGTGCTGGTGTCTGGCTCCAGGCGGAAGCTGTCGAGCGGCATGTCCGGCGGAATTAAATCATTAATCGGTAAATCGAAGGCTACTACCGTCGCCAGATGTCCGGGCTGGTTGAATGTGGTACGCAGGGTAAAATAATGGCCGTTTTGCCAGGCCAGACGACGCAGGGAAGAGAAACTCTCACGTTCATCAAGGGCGTTCGCCTGCTGCAGCATCTCTGCCCGGCGGGAATCGACGATGCTGCCCACGGTTGTCTCTTTAAAGCCGGACGAGAGATCTTTTAACGGCAGCGTTGAGATCAGGATCATGCTGTTATCCTGACCGTTCAGATAATACATCGACCACGGTACCGTTTCGGCGCCCCAGAGGGTATCCAGATAGGTTGAAATACGCTGCGTCATCTCAAGCGTCGCGCTGTCGTGAGAGCCAAAGATAAGGGCCTCGGTCTTACGCTGCGGTTTTTCGAGATAATAGACATCCTGCTTAAGCCGCGTCTCCTGAAGTCCATCCCCGGACGAGGAGGTCGGGGCAGCCGCGATATTGTCGTAAATCTGCCAGGTGGCGTAGCGCCAGGTATCTATGCGCTTATGCACGGCATGGGTGATATCCACGACCTGATAGCTCTTATCCTTCAGCCAGGCGTTAACCGCGCTTTGTACCATCACCCCCATGGTGACTAATAGCACAACGATCAAAAGAAGAAAGAAACGGGTGATGCTCCCGGGAAGGAGGGAGAATTTGCTCGGGGCGGTAGTTTCAGTCTGACTCATTGATATCTTTAACCCGTTATGGTCGTGCTCTGTGGCGATAGGGCAGTATAAAGGGTAATAACTGAATTTCCAGCGCGACTGTCCGGGAAGAGGCGACTTTTTCTCCGGACAATATCGGCGGCGAGGCGTGCAGAAAACATGTACAAACTCGCCATACGCGTACAAATAATCATCCCGCGCAGTCAATAAATAGCACGAATTAACAAGAAATTAAGTTTTGCTCCAATTGATGGATTTCGAAAGATACCCAACGAGAATTTAGTTAATAGTCGTTACAATTACGGTGCGGTAGCACAAAAAAAGAGAAGTTACGTAAAGAAAGGTAAAAAAAAACCGAATGCGAAGCATCCGGTTCAATTAGGGATAAACAGACATTCAAAACTGAATGACGGTAATAAATAAAGTTAATGATGATAGCGAGAGTTATTTTAGAGATTAGCTGCGATCTTGTTTTGTCATTCAGTGCTGTAACGAATTTTATTGTAACTTATTGATATGTATATGGTGATTTTTCCGTTTGATTATAAGTGCTAATTTTCTAAGCTATTTGTGCTTTGTAAAAGTTCCTTGATATTTACATTTTGAAACATGTTGATAGATGAATGAAACATCTTCAAAGTTTTCGTATCATATTCGCATTGGATTATTCTGTAATTTTGAGGAGAATGAAATTGCCGACTGGTTAATGAGGGTTAACCAGTAAGCAGTGGCAATTATAAGGCATATAACAGAGGGTTAATAAAATGAAAGTTAAAGTACTGTCCCTCCTGGTACCAGCACTCCTGGTGGCAGGCGCAGCAAATGCGGCCGAAATTTATAACAAAGATGGCAACAAATTAGATCTGTACGGCAAAGTCGATGGTCTGCACTATTTCTCTGACGACAAGGGCGCCGACGGCGACCAGACCTATATGCGTCTTGGCTTCAAAGGCGAAACTCAGGTTAACGATCAGCTGACCGGTTACGGCCAGTGGGAATACCAGATACAGGGCAACACCTCCGAAAGCGAAAATGATGCCTGGACGCGTGTGGCGTTCGCGGGTCTGAAATTCGGTGACGCGGGTTCTTTCGATTACGGTCGTAACTACGGCGTAATCTACGACGTAACCTCCTGGACTGACGTTCTGCCAGAATTTGGCGGCGATACCTACGGCGCAGACAACTTCCTGCAGTCCCGTGCTAACGGCGTAGCGACCTACCGTAACCAGGACTTCTTTGGTCTGGTGGATGGTCTGAACTTTGCCCTGCAGTATCAGGGTAAAAACGGCAGCGTAAGCGGTGAAAACGTGGGTGGACGCAGCCTGCTGAAACAGAACGGCGACGGCTACGGTGCATCCGTGACCTATAACCTGGGCGAAGGTTTCAGCGTGGGCGGCGCAATGTCCTCCTCTAAACGTACCGCCGATCAGAACGGCGCAAGCGTTTACGGTCATGGCGATAACGCAGAAGTCTATTCTGGCGGCCTGAAATACGATGCCAACAACATCTATCTGGCAGCGCAGTACTCCCAGACCTACAACGCAACCCGTTTCGGTACTTCTAACGGCAGCAGCCCGACTACCGCTTACGGCTTCGCTAACAAAGCGCAGAACTTCGAAGTGGTTGCTCAGTACCAGTTCGACTTCGGCCTGCGTCCATCCGTGGCTTACCTGCAGTCTAAAGGGAAAGACATCGAAGGTTACGGCGATCAGGATCTGCTGAAATATGTTGACGTGGGTGCGACTTACTACTTCAACAAAAACATGTCCACCTACGTGGATTACAAAATCAACCTGGTTGATGAAAATGAATTCACCCGTCAGGCGGGTATCGGTACTGACGATATCGTCGCGCTGGGCCTGGTTTACCAGTTCTAATCGCTTCATCGTGTGACGTAAGGGGCCTGCTGGCCCCTTTTTTTGTGCCTCGCTGATTCTCACAACTGACCCGTTTTGGTGTACTCTTGCCGCCCTGGCATGAGGATAATAATGAATGGACATGACTTTTTTACGCGCCAGCTTTCTGGCTATGCTTTTTTTCCTGACCGCGTGTAACGATCCCACACCCGTGGCGAAAACCGACGCACCCGCCGCGACGGTGCTCGAAGGCAAAACGATGGGCACCTTCTGGCGCGTCAGCGTGATGAACCTCGATAAAACGCGCACAGATGAACTTCGCGGCAAAATCCAGTCTCAGCTGGATGCCGACGATCAGCTGCTCTCAACCTATAAAAATGACTCGGCGCTGATGCGCTTTAACCTCTCCACCAGCACCTCCCTGTGGCCGGTGAGCGAGGCGATGGCCGATATCGTGACCGAATCTATACGCGTGGGTTATAAAACCAACGGTGCGATGGATGTGACCGTCGGACCGCTGGTAAACCTCTGGGGATTTGGCCCTAACAAACAGCCGGCGACCACGCCTGAACAGGCGGCCATTGATGACGCCCGCGCCCGGACAGGGCTGCAGCATCTGACGGTGATCAATCAGTACGGACAACAGTACCTGCAAAAAGATATCCCCGATCTGTTTGTCGATCTGTCGACGGTAGGGGAAGGCTATGCGGCGGATCATCTTGCAGCGCTGATGGCCCAGGAAGGCATTTCCCGCTATCTGGTCTCCGTGGGCGGCGCGCTAGTCAGCCGGGGGATGAACGCAAGCGATAAGCCGTGGCGCGTAGCGATTCAAAAGCCGACCGATCGGCAAAATGCCGTGCAGGCGATAGTGGATATCAACGGACATGGCATCAGTACCTCCGGAAGCTACCGTAACTATTACGAGCTTGACGGAAAGCGTATTTCGCATGTTATCGATCCGCAGACCGGCCGTCCCATCACGCATAACCTGGTCTCGGTGACGGTCATTGCCCCCACCGCGCTGGAAGCGGATGCCTGGGATACCGGATTAATGGTTCTCGGCCCGGAAAAAGCCAAAGAGGTGGTTCGTCAGGAAGGGCTGGCGGTTTATATGATCACCAAAGAGGGCGACGGGTTTAAAACCTGGAGCTCGCCGCAGTTCAACAGTTTCCTGGTGCGCGACAAAAATTAAAAAGCAAGGTTGCGGGTTTTTTATCACTGGCGCTCAGGCAGGCTCTATGTATGCTTACATGAGGAGCCGATAATGAGAAACCCAACCTTTATTACCGATGAGGATCGCTGGCAGGCCGTGCTGGCCCGCGATCCGCTCGCTGACGAACAGTTTGTTTTCGCCGTGCAGACCACGGGTATTTTCTGCCGCCCGTCATGCCGCGCCCGCCACGCGCTGCGTAAAAATGTCCGCTTTTATCCCGATGCCCACCATGCCGTTCAGGCAGGGTTTCGCCCGTGCAAGCGCTGCATGCCGGACAAACGCGATCCGCAGGCGCAGAAGCTGGCAAAAGTGGAGCACGCCTGCCGTCTTCTGGAGCAGGATCCCACGCTAACCCTGGAGGGGCTGGCGCAGCAGGTCGCCATGAGCCCTTTCCATTTCCATCGTCTGTTTAAGTCCGTGACCGGCATGACGCCAAAGGCCTGGCAGCAGGCGGCGCGAGGCCAGCGCCTGCGCACCGCGCTTGCACAGGGAGACAAAGTTACCGACGCCGTGCTGGCGGCGGGCTTTCCCGACAGCAGCAGCTATTATCGTAAAGCTAACGATGCGCTGGGCATGACGGCGAAGCAGTACCGCAAAGGGGATGTGGCGGTGCGTTATGCCATTAGCGACTGTTCGTTAGGACGCTGTCTGGTTGCAGAAAGCGAGCGGGGGATCTGCGCGATCCTGCTGGGTGACAGCGATGCAGAATTAGCCGAAGAGCTTGCCGCGCAATTTCCAAAAGCAGCACATGCGCCGCTGGAGGAGGATTTCGCGCGGCGAATCCGTCAGGTGATTGCCAGTATTGATAACCGCGACGTACCGCTTGCGCTGCCGCTGGATATTCGCGGAACCGCGTTCCAGCAGCGCGTCTGGCAGGCCCTTCGCAACATTCCCTGCGGCGAAACGGCAAGTTACCAGCAGGTGGCGCAGGCGATTGGCCAGCCCAGTGCGGTACGCGCCGTTGCCGGAGCCTGTGCGGCAAACACGCTGGCGATTGTGATCCCCTGTCATCGCGTGGTTCGTAACGACGGCGCGCTGTCGGGTTACCGTTGGGGGACGGCGCGAAAAGCGCTATTACTGAAACGTGAGGCGAAACGCCAGGAGGGATAATGCTCGATCTTTTTGCGGATGCTGAACCCTGGCAGGAGCCGCTTGCGCCGGGGGCTGTGATCCTGCGCCGCTTTGCACTCTCCCGTGCGGCGGCGCTGCTGGCCGGTATCGACGAGGTGACGGCGGTTTCGCCGTTTCGCCATATGGTGACGCCGGGCGGCTACACCATGTCGGTGGCCATGGCCAACTGCGGGGAACTGGGCTGGGCGACGAACGAGCGGGGCTATCTGTATGCCCCGAACGATCCCGCTACCGGCCAGCCGTGGCCCCCGATGCCCGCGGTTTTTCAGTCTCTCTGCCACGAGGCCGCTGTAGCAGCGGAGTATCCTGACTTCCGGCCGGATGCTTGCCTGATCAACCGCTACGCCGTTGGCGCGAAGCTCTCGCTGCATCAGGACAAGGATGAACCCGATCTTCGCGCGCCTATCGTCTCGGTATCGTTAGGTTTGCCTGCCGTCTTCCAGTTTGGGGGATTACGCCGCAACGACCCGCTCAAGCGCATCATGCTGGAACATGGCGATGTGGTGGTGTGGGGCAGGGAGTCGCGGCTTTATTATCACGGCATTCAGCCGCTGAAGCCCGGGGTCCACCCGCTCACGGGCGAGTACCGTTTCAACCTGACCTTCCGTCAGGCGGGGTACAGTAAACTAAAATAAGAATTATTCTTGATGTCCGCGCAGGGCAGTTTACACTGCTTGCTGATTTTTATTGTCCGGATTGCCTGCATGCAACTACTTCTCCTCGTCTGGCGTCAGTATCGCTGGCCCTTCATCGCAGTAATGGCGTTAAGCCTCGCCAGCGCCGCGCTGGGTATTGGCCTGATCGCGTTTATTAACGTGCGGTTGATTGAAATGGTCGATACCTCGCTCTCCGTTCTGCCGGAGTTTCTCGGCCTGCTGCTCCTGTTGATGGCGGTTACGCTCGGTTCCCAGCTTGCGCTGACCACGCTCGGGCACCATTTCGTTTTCCGTTTGCGCAGTGAGTTTATCAAGCGGATCCTGGACACCCAGATTGAGCGCGTTGAGCAGCTCGGCAGCGCATCCCTGCTGGCGGGGCTGACCAGCGACGTGCGCGCCATCACCATCGCGTTCGTTCGGCTGCCGGAGCTGGTGCAGGGGATCATTCTGACCTTTGGTTCGGCCGCTTATCTCGCCTGGCTCTCCAGCAAAATGCTGGCGGTGACCGCCCTGTGGATTGCCATTACCATCTGGGGAGGTTTTATGCTGGTGTCGCGCGTCTATAAACACATGGCGGTGCTGCGCGAAACCGAAGATAAGCTCTACAACGATTACCAGACGGTCCTGGAAGGGCGCAAAGAGCTCACCCTGAACCGCGAGCGCGCCGAGCATATCTTTAATCATCTCTATATCCCGGACGCGCGCGAATACCGTCATCATATTATTCGCGCCGATACCTTCCACCTGAGCGCGGTGAACTGGTCAAACATCATGATGCTGGGTGCCATTGGCCTGGTATTCTGGATGGCGAACGGCCTGGGCTGGGCGGACACCAACGTAGCGGCAACCTACTCGCTGACGCTGCTGTTTTTACGCACGCCGCTGCTCTCGGCAGTCGGTGCGTTGCCCACCCTGCTGAGTGCGCAGGTGGCCTTTAATAAGCTCAAAAAATTCGATCTCGCGCCGTTTAAAGCAGAATTCCCGCGCCCGCAGGCCTTCCCTAACTGGCAGACGCTGGAGCTGCGTAACGTCACGTTCCGCTATCATGACAGCGCCTTCTCCGTGGGGCCGGTGAACCTGACGATCCGGCGCGGTGAACTGCTGTTCCTCATCGGCGGCAATGGCAGCGGTAAATCTACGCTGGCGATGTTGCTGACCGGACTCTATCAGCCGCAGTCGGGCGAGATTTTGCTGGACGGCAAGGCGCTGAGCGCGGAGAAACCCGAGGATTACCGCAAGCTTTTCTCGGCGGTGTTCACCGACGTCTGGCTGTTCGATCGGCTGCTTGGGCCGGAAGGGCAACAGGCCAATCCTGCGCTGGTGGAAAAATGGCTGAAGCAGCTGCAGATGTCGCACAAGCTGGAGTTACAGGACGGGAAGATCCTCAACCTGAAGCTTTCTAAAGGGCAGAAAAAGCGCGTGGCGCTGCTGCTGGCGCTGGCGGAAGAGCGTGACATCATCCTGCTGGATGAGTGGGCGGCCGATCAGGACCCGCATTTCCGCCGCGAGTTTTATCAGGTGCTGCTGCCGCTGATGCAGGAGATGGGCAAAACCATTTTCGCCATCAGCCACGACGATCACTACTTCATTCATGCTGACCGCCTGCTGGAGATGCGTGACGGCAAGCTGAGCGAGCTGACCGGTGAAGAGCGCGATGCGGCCTCGCGTGACGCGGTAGCGCGCACGGCCTGATGCCCTTACCCTGGCCCTCTCCCACTGGGAGAGGGGATAGATCGTGGCCGTAATGACGCTTTTTTCTCCATCCCGTCCCGTTGTTTATTCTTATTTACATATCCCCGCGCTATGCTTAACCACAACTCATTTAATGGATTTATGATTGATGTCGGTATTAAAGAAAAACAGCGCCAGACAGCGTGACCAGGAGCGCGCACGACTCATCTGGCTTCTCACGACCGATAAAGCGGTCACTTCTACGCTTTTAGGCAAACTCACCCTGGCTGAGCAATATGATGTCGGCACCCTGGCCGACGATATTGCTGAGGTAGGTGCGCTGGTTGCTCATTTACCCCCGCCGGATCTGGCGGATACCCTTGAAGCGCTTCCCTCGGAAGAACGTCACGCCCTGTGGCGTCTGGTGCAGGATCACGAGCGCGGGCAGGTGCTGCTTGAGGCCTCCGAAAACGTCTGGGACGACCTGATCGACGAGATGAGCGACCGGGATATTCTCGACGCTTTGCAAACTCTGGATATCGACGAGCAGATTTACCTCGTTCAGCACCTGCCGCGAAACCTGACCGGCCGCCTGCTGGCGTCGCTGCCTGCCGATGAACGCGCGCGCGTGCGTCAGGTGATGCATTACGAGAAAAACAGCGTCGGCGCGATCATGGAGTTCGGCGTTATCACGGTGCGACCGGACGTCACGCTCGGTACCGTGCAGCGCTATCTGCGTCGCCTGGGCAAAATGCCGGACAACACCGATAAACTGTTTGTCACCTCCCGGGATAAAACCCTGCTCGGCGAGCTGGAGCTGAAAACCATCCTGCTCAACAGCACCCAGCGGAAGGTGAGCGAGGTGATGGAAAACGAGCCGATGGTCTTCTCTCCGGAAGACGACGCGGAAAAAGCGGCGCGTACCTTCGAGCGTGACGACCTGGTGAGTGCTGCCGTCGTGGATTCCGTCGGCAAACTGATGGGGCGTCTGACCATCGATGAGATCGTTGATGTGGTCTATGAAGAAACAGACAACGACCTGCGCGCGCTCGGCGGGATCAGCGCCGAAGATGACGTCCATGCCTCTGTCGGCAAGGCGGTAAAAACGCGCTGGGCGTGGCTGGCCATTAACCTGTGCACCGCGTTTATCGCCTCCCGCGTGATCGACGGTTTTGAACACACCATTTCACAGCTGGTGGCGCTGGCCTCGCTGATGCCGATTGTGGCCGGAATTGGCGGTAACACCGGAAACCAGACCATCACCATGATCGTCCGTGCGCTGGCGCTGGAAAACATTCAGCCAGGTAACTTTTCGTGGCTCATTTTTAGAGAGATGGGCGTCGCGCTAATTAACGGCCTGGTGTGGGGCGGAATTATGGGCGGCATCACCTGGTGGCTGTATGACGATATGGCGCTGGGCGGTGTGATGATGCTGGCAATGGTGCTCAACCTGTTGGTGGCATCAATGATGGGGGTCATTATCCCACTGACGATGACTAAACTGGGGCGCGACCCCGCGGTGGGGTCGAGCGTGATGATCACCGCCATCACCGATACCGGCGGTTTCTTTATTTTTCTTGGGCTGGCGACGATTTTTCTTCTGTAGCCCGACGCTTAATGCGGGCGGGGAGGAGTGCCATGACGATAATCCCGCCCAGCACGCCAATCGCCAGATTGCCGGTTGATACCGTGGCGGCAACGGTGACCAGCATGACGACCGTTTCTGCTATCGGGGCCGTTTTCACCGTGGCTGGCTGAAGGCTGTGCCAGCTGAAGGTTTTGACGGCGACAATCGCCATAATACCTGCCAGCACCGCCATCGGGATTTTGGCCATCACGTCACTGAGCGCCGTCACCAGGATCAGCAGCACAATGCCCGCCGCAAAGGTTGAAATGCGGCTTCGACCTTTCCCCATCTCCACGTTGACGATGGTTTGTCCGATCATCGCGCAGCCTGCAATCCCGCCATAAAAACCGGCCAGAATATTGCCGACGCCTAATCCAATGCTTTCGCGGCGTTTACCTGACGATGTCGCGGTCAGCTCATCCACCAGCTTTGCCGTCAGCAGGGATTCCAGCAGGCCGACAAACGCGATGCTCAGCGCGCACGGCCAGATAATGCTCAGCGTCTGTATATTGAGGGGGACGAGAAGTTCGGTAAGACCCGGCAAACCTCCGCTCATGGAGCCTTCATCGCCCACGGTCGGCAGGATTTGACCGGTTGAAACGGTGAACACGGTAAGCACAACAATCGCAATCAGCGGGGATGGGATGCTTTTGAGATAGCGCGGCACCCACAGCACGATCAGCAGCGTCAGGACGAACAGGCCCACAATCAGCGGGCTTCGGCTCCAGAAATGCGGCACCTGAGCGAAGAAGATCAAAATACCCAGGGCGTTAACAAATCCGGTCATGACGACTGAGGTATAAAGCGCATCAGCCTTGCCATGCCCAGCACGCCAAACAGAATCTGAATCACGCCCGCCATCAGCACGGCGGGAAGAATGTACTGTACGCCGTGCTGATGCACCATCGGGCCAATGACCAGCGCCACGGACCCGGCCGCTGCCGTGACCATCGCCGGGCGACCACCGAGTACAGACAGGGCAAGACACAGCACCACGGAGGCGATCAGGCTGACCTTCGGGTCAACGCCCGCCACCACCGAAAATGAGATAACCTCGGGGATCAGCGCCAGGGCGGTAATCACGCCTGCCAGCGTTTCACGCGTCAGCCGCTTTGGGGAACGCAGCACGTTGGCTACGCGGTCTTCGGGGGATACAGCAGAATGGGGTAAGGACATAACAGTTCGCTGGTTAGGGCAGGCTTCCGTGCGCGCGATCGCAAAACGCAACATACTAGCCAGTAAAACCGCGCTTTACCAGACGCATCGATAATTCCTCACAAACAATCCATCATTAAATTTCACAATTACAATAATTTCGTAACCTTTAAACAATATTTAAAAGTTGTTACCGTGCCCCCGCAGCTTTTTTCACCTGCAATTTCCACGCATCAAGCACTTTTACACTAAGGCATAAATTATGAAAAAAATGACTGCCATGCTCTTTTCTCTGGCCGTGGGGCTTAACACCGTCTCCATGGCGGCGAAAGCTGACGCACCAAAAGAGCAGGAAACGGACGTCCTTTTAATTGGTGGCGGTATCATGAGCGCCACACTGGGAACTTATCTGCAAGAACTGCAGCCGGACTGGTCTATGACCATGGTCGAGCGCCTTGATGGCGTGGCGCAGGAGAGTTCGAACGGATGGAATAACGCCGGTACCGGACATTCGGCACTCATGGAACTGAACTATACGCCGCAGAAAAAGGACGGTTCCATTAGTATCGAGAAGGCGGTAGAGATCAACGAAGCATTCCAGGTTTCTCGCCAGTTCTGGTCTCATCAGGTCAACAGCGGCGTGATGCACGACCCGCACTCCTTTATCAACACCGTGCCGCACATGAGCTTTGTGTGGGGTGAGCAGAACGTTAACTTCCTGCGCGCGCGCTACGCCGCTCTGCAGCAGAGCACGCTGTTCCGCGGGATGAAATACTCTGAAGACCACGCGCAGATTAAAGAGTGGGCTCCGCTGGTCATGGAAGGTCGTGACCCGAACCAGAAAGTGGCGGCGACCCGTACCGAAATTGGTACCGACGTTAACTACGGTGAAATTACCCGTCAGCTGGTGACGTCTCTGAAGAAAAAAGAGAACTTCAACCTGCAGCTCAGCACCGAAGTGCGCGGCTTCAAGCGCAACGCGGATAACAGCTGGAGCGTGACCGTCGCCGATCTGAAAAACAACGAAGCCGAGCACGTCATCAAGGCGAAGTTTGTCTTTATCGGTGCGGGCGGCGCGGCGCTGAAGCTGCTGCAGGAGTCCGGTATTCCGGAAGCTGACGACTACGCGGGCTTCCCGGTGGGCGGCCAGTTCCTGGTGTCCGATAACCCGGAAGTGGTGAATCGTCATCTGGCAAAAGTGTACGGCCAGGCTTCCGTTGGCGCACCGCCGATGTCCGTTCCGCACATCGATACCCGTATGCTTGACGGCAAACGCGTGGTGCTGTTTGGGCCGTTCGCGACCTTCTCCACCAAGTTCCTGAAAAATGGCTCCCTGTGGGATCTGCTCAGCGCCACGACCACCTCTAACGTCAAGCCGATGATGGACGTGGGTCTGGATAACTTCGACCTGGTGAAATACCTGATTAGCCAGGTGATGCTCTCTGACGATGACCGCTTCGAGGCGCTGAAAGAGTACTATCCGCAGGCGAAGAAAGAAGACTGGCGTCTGTGGCAGGCGGGTCAGCGCGTACAGATCATCAAGCGCGATCCGAAAGAGGGTGGCGTGCTGCGTCTGGGTACCGAAGTGGTAAGCGATAAGGATGGCACCATCGCCGCGCTGCTGGGTGCGTCACCGGGCGCGTCTACCGCTGCGCCAATCATGCTGCACCTGATGGAAAAAGTGTTTAAAGATAAAGTCGCCAGCCCGGAATGGCAGGCGAAGCTGAAAACCATTATTCCATCCTACGGCACGAAGCTGAACGGCAACGTGAGCGCGACGGAGCAGGAGCTGGAATACACCAGCCGCGTACTGCAGCTGCAATACATCAAGCCACAGGCTGCGGATGCGGCGCCAAAAGCGGAGCTGAAGCCTCAGCCGGAAAACAAACCGGTTGCGGATATCGCGCTGTAAGGTAAAAGCAAAACGGTAACATCCGTTACCGTTTTTAGTGTTTTCTCCCTCTCCCGGTGGGAGAGAGTTGGGATGAGGGCACCAGAGCGCGCCCTTTCCGGGTCGGGTAAGGCGAAGCCGCCACCCGATTTATTTTTAACGTACTACCGCTTGTCCGACAGTCTCATCAGCCTTCCACACGCGATACTTCACTTCCACGTTTTCAGGCGTATAGACCACGATTGGCAGCTTGCTGTTATAGCGCAGCAGACTATTGTCGCCCAGATACGCCGTTACAAATTTCTTCTCTTTCTTGCCGTCCGGGCAGGCCATCATGGTGGAGACCGGAGAGGTCACTTTGTCAAAGACGTAATAGTCGTAACCCCAGCCTTCAAGGGTTTTACTTTCCAGCTGCCCGCCCAGACGGTGCTGGTTGCAGTCCACTTCCAGCGTCTTGCCAATTAACAGTTCCACTTTGAAGTTCGCTTCATCCTGCTGAACCGGCAGCTGAATCACCTGACGCTTCATCCCTTTGTTCGCCTGCGGGTACGGAGCCACTTTTTCCAGCGGCTGCTGTTTTGGGGTTTCGCTGGCGAAAGCGCTGCTGCTGACGCACGCGGCGGCGATGAGGGCGATGGCAAATTTAGGTGCGTTTTTCATTATCATTCCTTTATGTCAAAACGATCCTGCGCAGGTTAACATAACAATGATGAATGATTGGTGTTATTTACTTACATTTTCAATATGGATAGCGAAATAAACCACGTATTTGCCATTTAAGTAGAGATTTGTACTGGCATGGAGTCCGGCAGGCGTTTGTGTTATTTTAGACCCTCTTTAATGTTATTCATCTGTAAAAGGGAAGAGAGATGGTTCGTGCAAAACTGAAAACGCCTGAAGGCCGCAAGTTCCTCCTGGCGCTGCTGGTTGTGTTTATGATTGCTGCCGCGTGCGTGGGGCGCGCAACCATTGTTGGCGTTATCGAACAGTACAATATCCCCCTCTCTGCCTGGACAACCAGCATGTATGTCCTGCAGTCGGCGATGATCTTCGTCTACAGCCTGGTGTTCACCGTTCTGCTGGCCATTCCGCTGGGCATCTTCTTCCTGGGCGGACGTGAGAAGCATTAAGCATTCACCTCAGAGAATGAAGCCAGCCTGCGGGCTGGCTTTTTTTATATCAGATGATTTTTATTCGCATTTCCAGGATATTCTGTTTCGAACGAGGTTGTTCGACATAAAGCAGGAGATGCGCAATGTTATCCCGGTTTGCAACGCTCAGCCGGATCCCAAAAGGAGTCTGGGTTGTGGGTGGCGTCAGTATGTTGATGGATATCTCCTCGGAGATCATTCACAGCCTGCTGCCTTTGTTTATGGTCACGACGCTCGGTGCCAGCGTGATTTTCATTGGTTTGATTGAAGGTCTGGCTGAGGCCACTGCGCTGTTTATCAAAGTATTTTCCGGCGCAATCAGTGATTATCTGGGCAAACGTAAAGGGCTGGCGGTTCTGGGCTACGGTCTTGGCGCGTTGAGTAAACCGTTGTTTGCTATTGCCTCTTCCTCCGGCATGATTCTTGGGGCACGCTTAATTGACCGGGTAGGGAAGGGGATCCGGGGGGCGCCGCGCGATGCGCTGGTCGCTGACGTTACGCCGCCGGAACTCCGCGGCGCGGCCTTTGGTTTGCGTCAGTCGATGGACACCATTGGCGCCTTTCTCGGGCCGTTGCTGGCCGTAGGCTTAATGCTGCTGTGGAATGATGATTTTCGTACCATTTTCTGGATTGCGGTGATCCCCGGCGTACTGGCCGTTGCCTTGCTTTTCTTTGGCCTGCATGAGCCTAAAACCCCTGTCGAACATAAACGAACGAACCCCATCAAAAGAGAGAACCTCAGGCGCCTCGGGAAAGGCTGCTGGTGGGTCATTGGCCTGGGTGCCATCTTCACGCTCGCACGTTTCAGTGAAGCATTTCTTGTCCTTCGCGCTCAGCAGTCGGGTGTGCCGCTGGCGCTGATCCCGCTGGTGATGGTTGCCATGAATCTGCTCTATTTCCTCTCTGCCTATCCTTTTGGCAAGTTATCCGACGTGATGAGCCACACCCGATTATTGCAGTGGGGGCTGGTGGTGCTGATTGGCGCGGACATTGTGCTGGCGATGAGTACCCACTGGGCAGGCATTATTTTAGGCGTTGCGCTTTGGGGGATACATATGGGCATGACCCAGGGGCTGCTGGCGGCAATGATTGCGAAAACCGCGCCTGCGGATCTGCGCGGTACCGCCTACGGTATGTTTAGTCTGGTCAGCGGCGTGGGGTTATTAGTCGCCAGCCTGGGGGCAGGGGCAATCTGGGAGACGTTTGGTGCGCAGTATACTTTCTATGCCGGGGCGGTGATTTGTCTGGTGACGTTGGTTTATCTGCGAAAAACACCTGGCGAAATGGAATAAAAAACCAGCCGTAAAAGGCTGGTTTTGATAATAATTTTGGTCGGCACGAGAGGATTTGAACCTCCGACCCCCGACACCCCATGACGGTGCGCTACCAGGCTGCGCTACGTGCCGACGCATAAAAAGAATACTACTCGATTCCGTTTTGAATGCAAGGGAATCTGTCGCTAACTGGTTTATTATTAATCAGTTAGCGATGAAGCGCTTCTCATCCGTCAGGACCTGAAGCAGCAGGCTCAGCTGCGGTTTCTGGTCTTTCAACCGTTCACCCTGCAGATTATACGTCTGATAATTCCCGTTGCTGTTCAGCACCAGCGTCAGCTTCGGCGTGGTCACCACCAGCGTATTATTCCCCGCAGCCGTCACCCAGTTGTGGCGGCGCGCGGCGCTGAAGAGATCCTGCCCCTGCGAATACTCGTTGGCCGGCGTGCTGACGTGCAGCAGGCGTTGCATCAGGGTCGTCATCACATCTTTATGCTCGGTGAGCATATTGATGCGCTGCGCCGGCGTGCCTGGCCAGTGGATCACCAGCGGAACCTGCAGATTCGGACGAGACCAGCTCATACTCTTCGTCTCGTCACCTAACGGCACGCCATGGCCCGCGGTCACGATCACCACGGTGTTGTCCAGCTTGCCCGACTCGCGAAGTGCATCAAGCACGCGGCCTATCTGCGCATCAACATCGCCAGCCGCGCGGCCATAACGGCGCGCAAAGTCATTCTTATTGCTGTCAGCAAGCGTTGTGCCGTTAAAGGCAACCCATGAGAACCAGCGGTTGTCTTCCTGGGCGTAGCGCTGCAGCCAGTTTATCCACTGGCCGGCGGTCTGCGCATCGGACTGTTTTTGTGCCGTCGGCAGTGAGAAATCGGACAGCAGCGCCTGACGGTAGAGCGGGCTGTTAAAGCCATCGGAGGAGAACAACCCTAGCTGATAGCCTTGCTGATTCAGCCCGGTGATCAGCGCCGCAGGTGTGCGGGTAGACAGTACGCCGTCCATGTAGCCGGCTGAAATGCCATAGAAGAGGCCAAAGATACCCGCATCGGTTGTGTTACCGGAGCTCATATGCTGAGTAAACGAGACGTTTTGACTCGCGAAAGCGGCCAGCGCAGGCATCTGCTTCTCGAAACGGGAATAGTTCAGGCCATCGACTGTGATCAGCAGGACGTTTTGCCCGCGTCCCATATCGCGGTAGTTCAGGTCGCTCAGAGGATACTGAACGCTGACGGCTTCCGGATTACCCTGCTCGATAAGACGGCGCTGGTACTCTTGCGCATCAAGCAGACCGTGTTTCTCAAGGAAGCGACGGGCCGTCATCGGGTACGAGAGCGGCAGGTTCGCGCGCTGCATGGTAATAGGGCGATAGAAGTTCGCATCCGCCCAGATATACATGATGTGCGAACTGATAAAGGAGACGAAGAAGAGCGCGGCGACGGGCTTCGCATAATGGCGTCGCCGGGTCAGACTGCGGAGCTTTTGCCAGCTCCAGGTGGCGAACAGCATCTCAATCAGCAGGATCACCGGGACGCTGATAAACATCAGCTGCCAGTCACGGGCCGTTTCGTTCTGGTCGGGGTTAATCACCAGTTCCCAGACGATGGGGTTGAGGTGCAGGTGGAAGCGGGTGAACACTTCACTGTCGATAAGCAGCAGCGTCATCCCCACCGTCGCAAGGATGGCGGACAAGAACCGCATCAGACGCTGCGACATGACGATAAACGTCAAGGGGAACAGGATCAGCAGATAGGTGGCGAAAACCAAAAAGCTAAAGTGACCGACAACGCTTATCCAGGAGTAGATACGCCCGGTTAGCGTTGTTGGCCAGTCTGCGACAAACAGATAACGACAGCCAATGACCGTCGCCAGCAGAATGTTGAACAGGGCAAACCAGTGCCCCCAGCTGACCATCTGGGAGACTTTTTCACGGTAGCGCTGACGATTCGTCACCATAAACTGTTGTTCGTATCCCTTAATGGGCCGGGTCGTTGCTGACGGACGACTGTAAAGCCTGGGCGAAAGATTTTGCGATCGCCTGACGCTGAGCCGGAGCAACGCTGGTGTTAATCAGGTTGGTGACCATATTTCCCAAAACCATCAGGGAGAGATCGGTCGGCGTTTTATGTTTTTCCAGTACGTTGACCAGCTCACTGAGCAGTTGTTCAACGTGTTCATCACTGTAGCGGGAATGTTGTGGCATAAATCAAAATCAGTTTGTTGATGAAAGGGCAACATATTACCGTAGCAACAGCTTTTTTTCCCCTTTTTTATCTGTTGTTGCACACATGTCCTGGTGGTGGTTGAATACCGCCCGGTCTAAAAGGAGAGTTTATCATGAGTCTGGAAATCAACCAGATTGCCTTGCACCAGCTTATCAAGCGTGATGAGCAAACCCTTGAAGTGGTGCTGCGCGATTCGTTACTGGAACCCACGGCGACCGTGGTGGAGATGATGGCAGAGCTGCATCGCGTCTACAGCGCCAAAAATAAAGCCTATGGCCTGTTCAGCGAAGAGAGTGAACTGGCCGATAGCCTGCGCCTGCAGCGTCAGGGCGAAGAGGATTTCCTGGCGTTTAGCCGCGCCGCCACCGGGCGTCTGCGCGACGAGCTGGCGAAATATCCGTTCGCCGACGGCGGGATCGTGCTGTTCTGCCACTATCGCTACCTGGCGGTCGAGTATCTGCTGGTTACCGTGCTGAATAACTTAAGCAGCATGCGCGTGAATGAGCAGCTGGATATCAGCTCAACGCATTATCTGGATATCAACCATGCGGATATCGTGGCGCGTATTGATTTAACCGAATGGGAAACTAACCCGGAGTCGACCCGCTATCTGACTTTCCTGAAAGGGCGCGTGGGCCGCAAAGTGGCGGATTTCTTTATGGATTTCCTCGGTGCCAGCGAAGGTCTTAACGCCAAAGCGCAGAACAAAGGGCTGCTCCAGGCGGTTGACGACTTCACGGCTGAAGCGCAGCTCGATAAATCTGAGCGCCAGACCGTGCGCCAGCAGGTCTACAGCTACTGCAACGAACAGCTGCAGGCAGGGGAGGAGATCGAGCTGGAGTCCTTGTCAAAAGAGCTGGCGGGCGTCAGCGAAGTCAGCTTCCAGGAATTCACCGCGGAGAAAGGCTATGAGCTTGAAGAGAGCTTCCCGGCAGATCGCAGTACGCTGCGTCAGTTAACCAAGTTTGCCGGCAGCGGCGGTGGGTTAACCATCAACTTTGACGCGATGTTGCTGGGTGAACGCATCTTCTGGGATCCGGCCACCGATACGCTGACCATTAAAGGTACGCCGCCGAACCTGCGCGATCAGCTTCAGCGCCGCACCTCGGGTGGGAAATAACAGCCATAAAAAAACCCCGCAGAAGCGGGGTTTTTTTTCGACGAGTTTGCGATTACGCGCGAACGAAGTCGATGTGAGTCAGTTTTGGCTTGAACGCGTGACGCTGAACAGCCTGAACTTTCACTTTTTCTTCTTTACCGCCAACAACGATGGTCAGAACTTCGCTGTAGAATTCAGCTTTGGTCTGCAGGTTCCACAGTTTGTCGTGATCCAGTTCGATTGCAACTGGAGCAGCTTCGCCACCGTAAACGATAGCCGGGAACTTGTTAGCGTTACGCAGGCGGCGGCTCGCACCCTTACCCTGCACGTTACGTACTTCTGCTTCGATAGTGAACATTGATTTCTCTCTGTATTTAAAACCCTACTACAGGCGACCCAGCAGCAGGTGAGTGTTCTGCCTCACGGATGTGAAGCGGGCGGCATTTTATACTCAAATGCCCCTCACATCAATGAAAAGTCCCGTTAACCGCGCAATTCGTTGGCGCGACGGAAGCGACCTTCGTAGTCAAAGAGCTTCTCGCGCACCTGCCAGAACTGGCCTTTTTTACGGGCGACGACAAAATCCGGATGGCGCAATAGCACCTGCTGGCGCACGATATCGGCCACGGTTATCCAGCGCAGGGGCACGCCCGGCGTGCGGGTATGCGGGCGGATAAACAGCTGCTCGAAGGCCATTCGCTGGGCAGGCGTCTGAACCCGGAAGCGCTCGCTGACGTCCGCCCCGTCTTCGTCGTAATAGGTGATTTTCAACCACTCACCTTTTTCATCGGCGCCGGGCTGCAGTGCCATGCCGGAACAGCGCAGCACCAGCGCATCTTTCAGCTTTAGCGCCGCTTTCAGCATGTCGTCCGGGTCAACCAGCACCGTGTCGCATTCCCGGCAGCGGCGAGCGGCAATGTCGTTTTCGGCGTTGCACTGCGGGCAGTTTTTGAACCGGAAGCGGAAATCGCACTGCTCGCGATGCCCGTCATCATCTTCAAACCAGCCCTGACAGCGGCGGCCAAAGTGTTCGATCAGCGTACCGTCGGCGGTGGTTTTTCCCCAGAAGGTGTTGGCAAACCCGCAGGCAGGGCAAAAGACCTGCACGGGCACGTTGTCGCTTTTCCCTTTTGGCGCGCCGACCTCAGGCGTATAGAGATCGTGCGGGTTCCCGGCATAATCCAGAATCAGGCAGTCGGTTTTCCCCGGGGCCAGACGCAGGCCGCGGCCAACAATTTGCTGATACAAACTGACCGATTCGGTCGGGCGCAAAATGGCGATCAGGTCGACGTGCGGGGCGTCAAAGCCGGTGGTCAATACCGACACGTTTACCAGATAGCGGAACTGCTGGGCCTTAAACGCGTCAATCAGGGCGTCGCGCTCCGGGCCGGGCGTTTCGCCGGTGATTAACGCCGCGTCGCCGGCGGGCAGTAATCCGGTGATTTCACGCGCGTGCTCAACGGTGGCGGCAAAGATCATTACCCCCTTGCGCGTCGCGGCGAACTCCTCAATCTGGCTGATAATATGCGGCGTAATACGCTTCTGCTTTTTCAGCTCCTGATTGAGATCCGCTTCGCTGAATAAGCCGTTGCTCTGTGCCTGCAAACGGCTGAAATCGTACTGCACCACCGGCATATCCAGCCGTTCAGGCGGCGTCAGGTAGCCGTGTTTAATCATGTAGCGCAGCGGAAGTTCGTAAATGCAGTCGCTAAACAGGGCCTTGTCATCACCGCGAACCATGCCGTGATAATGATAGCGATAGATCCAGCCTTTCCCCAGGCGAAACGGGGTCGCCGTCAGGCCCAGCAGGCGCAGGTGAGGATTCACCGCTTTCAGGTGAGCCAGGATTTGCTGGTACTGGCTGTCGTCGTCATCGCTGATGCGGTGACACTCGTCGACGATCAGCAGCGAAAATTCGTTGCGAAACAGGTCCAGATTGCGCGCCACCGACTGCACGCTGCCGAAGACCACTTTGCCGCGGCTCTCTTTGCGCTTCAGCCCGGCGGCGAAAATATCGGCTTCCAGCCCAAGCGCACAATACTTGGCGTGGTTTTGCGCGACGAGCTCTTTAACGTGCGCCAGCACCAGCACGCGACCACGGGCCAGACGCGCCAGTTCGGCGATGACCAGGCTTTTGCCTGCGCCTGTCGGGAGCACAATCGCCGCCGGCTCGCGATGTTTACGGAACCATGCGAGGGTGGCGTCAACGGCTTCCTGCTGATAGGGACGAAGTGTAAAAGTCATAGGGTCTCGGTTTCGTTATTCCGCACATATACCCGTCATACTTCAAGTTGCCTGTGCGTTGGCTGCACTCGTTCACCCCGGTCACTTACTTATGTAAGCTCCCGGGGATTCACTCCTTTGCCGCGTGACTCGGCCTGTGGCCTCGCCCCTACGGGGCCAGCGCAAGCGCTGTTCAAAACGCTATAGGCGTTTTGTCATGCAACTCGAATTATTTAGGGTATAGATAGTATGCCACGAAACTTTTTCCCTTGAGTGGCGCAACCAGACCATTATACTGAACCGTTCCAGACTGCTTCTTTTTTCGGACCTGTTGTCCGACTTCCAGCACCATTAAGGCTAAAAAGATTTCATGCGACTTGATAAGTTTATCGCTCAGCAACTCGGCGTAAGCCGCGCTATTGCCGGGCGTGAAATTCGCGCCAGCCGCGTTACCGTGGATGGCGACATTGTGAGAGACAGCGCGTTCAAACTGCAACCTGACCATCAGGTGGAGTATGACGGCAATCCGCTGACCCAGCAGCACGGTCCGCGCTACTTCATGCTCAATAAGCCGGAAGGCTACGTCTGCTCAACGGACGATCCCGATCACCCGACGGTGCTCTATTTCCTCGACGAACCGGTGGCGCACAAGCTGCACGCCGCAGGCCGCCTCGACATCGACACCACGGGGCTGGTACTGATGACCGACGACGGGCAGTGGTCGCATCGCATTACTTCCCCGCGTCACCACTGCGAGAAAACCTATCTGGTCACGCTGGAGTCGCCGGTGTCGGATGACACGGCAGAGCAATTCACGAAAGGCGTTCAGCTGCATAATGAAAAAGATCTGACCAAACCCGCCGTGCTTGAGGTGATCACGCCGACGGAGGTCCGTCTGACCATCAGCGAAGGGCGTTACCATCAGGTGAAACGTATGTTTGCCGCGGTGGGGAACCACGTTGTTGGCCTGCATCGTGAGCGGATTGGTGCGATCGAACTCGATCCCGACCTGGCGCCAGGCGAATATCGCCCGTTAACGGAAGAAGAGATCGCCAGCGTCGGTCTGCCTTCGCACTAATTTCAGGAGAGCTCTGTGACCACCAGGCCACACTCGTCGTTCAAAATCGTCTTCATTCTTGGCCTGCTGGCCATGCTGATGCCGCTGTCTATTGATATGTACCTGCCCGCGCTGCCGGTGATTTCTGCGCAGTTTGGCGTCCCGGCGGGCAGCGCGCAGATGACGCTCAGCACCTATATTCTCGGCTTTGCCCTCGGCCAGCTGTTTTATGGCCCGATGGCGGACAGTCTTGGACGCAAGCCCGTTATTCTGGGCGGGACGCTGGTCTTTGCAGCCGCAGCGGTTGCCTGTGCGCTGGCGCAGACCATCGATCATTTGATTATCATGCGCTTCTTCCACGGTCTGGCGGCGGCAGCGGCAAGCGTGGTGATTAACGCCCTGATGCGCGATATTTACCCGAAAGAAGAGTTCTCCCGCATGATGTCGTTCGTGATGCTGGTGACGACGATTGCGCCGCTGGTGGCCCCGATGGCCGGTGGCGCGGTGCTGGTGTGGTTTAGCTGGCATGTGATTTTCTGGATCCTGGCCCTGGCCGCGCTGCTGGCCTCGGCGATGATTTTCTTCTTTATTGATGAAACGCTTCCCGTCGAGCGCCGTCAGAAATTCCACATCCGAACCACAATCGGCAACTTTGCCTCGCTGTTTCGCCACAAGCGCGTGCTCAGCTATATGCTGGCAAGCGGGTTCAGCTTCGCCGGGATGTTCTCCTTCCTGAGCGCCGGGCCGTTTGTCTACATCGAGCTGAACCACGTTTCGCCGCAGCACTTCGGCTACTATTTCGCGCTTAACATCGTCTTCCTGTTCATCATGACCATCATCAACAGCCGTTTTGTCCGGCGGGTGGGGGCGCTGAACATGTTCCGCGCCGGGCTGTGGATCCAGTTTGTGATGGCTATCTGGCTGGTGGTGAGCGCGTTTCTGGGCGTGGGCTTCTGGGCGCTGGTGGTCGGCGTGGCGGCCTTTGTCGGCTGCGTGTCGATGGTGTCATCTAATGCGATGGCGGTGATCCTGGATGAGTTTCCGCATATGGCGGGCACCGCCTCTTCCCTGGCGGGGACGTTCCGCTTCGGTATAGGCGCTATCGTCGGGGCATTGCTTTCGATGGCCACCTTTACGACGGCATGGCCCATGCTGTGGGCGATGGCTTTTTGCGCCACCAGCTCGATACTCTTCTATCTTTACGCCAGTCGACCGCGAAAAGCGGCCCACTAAAATACAGAGAAGGCCCGGCAGGGCCTTTTTTGTTGATGCATATCAACCAAACCCCCGTTCGTTTATTCCGTGTTTGTTTATTTTATGTAAAATCTATTTGTGTAAAAAGTCACATCATTGTATTCAAAAAGGTTGAGTTAGATCGCAGAAACGGGTACATATAGCGCCGACGCGAGCCTGGATATCGATAAAAAAGCGCTGAATAGTGCAGGCTGGCGATGATGTGTTACTATAAATGTAAATAAATTGTGAAGTAAATTTTGCTTCCGGGGAACGAACGTGAATACATTACAACTCTCCATTGTCCATCGCTTGCCCCAGAGCTATCGCTGGTCGGCGGGTTTTGCAGGTTCGAAAGTTGAACCGATTCCGCAAAGCGTCGCGGGCTGCGAAAACTGCCTGGTGGCGCTCAAGCTGCTGAGCCCGAGCGATGAAAATGCGTGGCGGGTGATGGAGCGTCTCAGTCAGGCCCTGACGGATATCGAAGTGGACAGCTCCGTGCTGGAGTGTGAAGGTGAGCCGTGCCTGTTCGTGAAAAGCCAGGACGAGTTTGCCGCCACCTGCCGTCTGAAGAATTTTGGCGTTGCCATCGCGGAGCCTTTCTCCGGCCAGTACCCGTTTTGACCGCTAGTCTGCCGACAACAGCTGGCGCGTGTAGCGCTGCGTTGGCGCGCTAAATACGCGCTGGCACTCTCCCTGCTCGACTACTTCTCCCTGTCGCAACACAATCACCTGATGGCATAGCGCCCGCACCACCTGAAGATCGTGGCTGATAAAGATATAGGCCAGCCGGTGCTTTTCCTGAAGCCCTTTCAGCAGCGCCAGGATCTGCGCCTGAACGGTTCTGTCCAGCGACGACGTTGGTTCATCCAGAATAATCAGCTCCGGCTTCAGGATCAGCGCGCGGGCAATGGCGATACGCTGGCGCTGTCCGCCTGAGAATTCAGCCGGATAGCGGTGGCGGGTCCCGGCATCTAAGCCCACTTCGGCCATCACCCGCATAACTTCCTGCTCTCGCTGCTGAGCGCTCAGGCCGGGCTGATGCACGCGCAGACCCTCTTCGATAATCTGTAACACGCTGAGCCGTGGGTTAAGCGAGGAGTTGGGATCCTGAAACACCACCTGCATGCGGGGCCGCACGGGCAGCATCTGACGGCGGTTCCAGCGGTGCAGCGGCATATCGTCAAAGAGGATCTCGCCCTCTGAGGCAATTAAGCGCAGCAGTGCCAGACCGGTAGTGCTTTTACCCGAACCGGATTCGCCTACCAGCCCCAGGGATTCACCCGGACGCAGCGAGAAGCGGATATTTTTCAGCACCGGATTCTGGTCGACGATGCGCCGCAGAATACCTTTGCGGATCGGGAACGAGACGGACAAATCCTCAACGCGCAGCAGCGGTGTGCAGTCCGCCTTGAGGGGAATCGGATCGCCGGAGGGTTCGCTGTCGAGCAAACGCTGCGTATAGGGGTGCTGCGGCGCGCTCAGCAGCGTGGACGCGCTATTCTGTTCAACGCATCGTCCGTTTTGCATCACCGCGACGCTGTCGGCCAGCTTTCTCACAATGCTCAGGTTGTGCGTGATAAACAGCAGGCTCATGTTCAGCTCGTCACGCAGCTCCCGCAGCAGCGTCAATATTTGCGCCTGTACCGTCACGTCCAGCGCCGTTGTGGGCTCGTCGGCAATCAACAGCTCGGGTCGCGTGAGCAGGGCCATGGCGATCATCACGCGCTGGCGTTCGCCGCCGGAGAGCTGGTGCGGAAAATCATTCAGTCGTTTGGCCGCATTGCGTATTCCTGTTCGTTCCAGACAATCCAGAATTTCTCCCCGCGCGGCCTCTTTGCGCATCCCCCGGTGCAGGGAGAGCACTTCATAGAGCTGTTTCTCGAGGCTGTGCAGCGGGTTGAGGGAAACCATCGGCTCCTGGAAGATCATCGCGATTTTGTTGCCGCGAATGCCGCGCAGGGTATGTTCGTCGGCATGCAGCAGCGAGCTGCCGTGAAACAGAATATCCCCTTGCGGGTAGCTCACCGGCGGAGACGGCAACAGCCGCAGGATGGAGAGTGCTGAGACGCTCTTGCCTGAACCCGACTCGCCCACCAGGGCCAGCGTTTCACCGGGCTGGATCTGCAGCGACAGGTCGGTGACCACGGTGCGCGTCTCGTCCTGCTTAGAAAAAGCAATCGACAGGTTATCAATACTGAGAAGAGGCTGGGTCATCTTATACCGCCTTGTTGGGATCGAAGGCATCGCGTACGGCTTCGCCGATAAAAATCAGCAGCGACAGCAGCACGGCCACGGAAAGAAAGGCGGTGATGCCCAGCCACGGAGCCTGCAGGTTGTTCTTGCCCTGCAGCAGCAGTTCGCCGAGCGACGGCGACCCCAGCGGCAGGCCGAAGCCCAGAAAGTCCAGCGAGGTGAGGGTGGTGATGGAGCTGCACAGAATAAACGGCAGGAAGGTGAGCGTTGCTACAACGGCGTTAGGCAGCATATGGCGGAAGATGATTCCCCGGTCGCTCACGCCAAGCGCCTGCGCGGCGCGGATATAGTCGAAATTACGGGTGCGCAGAAACTCTGCCCGCACCACGCCCACCAGCGCCATCCAGCCGAACAGGACGGTGATGCCTAACAGCCACCAGAAGCCGGGCTGCACCACGCTGGAAAGCAGGATGATCAGAAACAGCGTTGGCATGCCTGACCAGACTTCAATAACCCGCTGGCCCCACAGGTCAATTTTCCCGCCGTAGTAGCCCTGAACGGCGCCCGCCACGACGCCCATTACGCTTGAGAAGATCGTCAGCATCAGCCCAAAGAGAAGCGAGATTCGCGTGCCATACAGGATGCGCGCCAGCACGTCCCCGCCGTTAGCATCCGTTCCCAGCCAGTTTTGCGCGGAGGGCGGGGAAGGGAACGGCGTCGTGGTGGCAAAGTTAATGCTGTTGGCGCCAAAGCGCACCGGCGCCCAGAGCGCCCAGCCGTGCTGTTCGATCTGCTGGCGAAGCCACGGATCCTGATACTCCGCCGGTGTTGCAAACGGGCCGCCGAAGTCGCTTTCGCTGTAGTTGGCGATAACCGGCACGTACCAGCGGTCGTTAAAATGCACCAGCAACGGCTTGTCGTTGGCGATCAGCTCCGAACACATGCTTAAGGCAAACAGCACGGCAAAAATCCACAGCGACCAGTAGCCGCGGCGGTTGTGGCGAAAGCGGGCCCAGCGGGCCTGGTTGACGGGGCTTAAACGCGGCATCAGCGGCCCTCAAAATCGATTCGGGGATCGACCAGCGTATAGCTGATATCACTGATGATATTCAGCAGCAGGCCAATCAGGGTGAAAATATAGAGTGTGCCAAACATCACCGGATAGTCGCGCGACACGGTAGCCTCATAGCCCAGCAGCCCCAGGCCGTTGAGCGAGAACATCACCTCTATCAGCAGCGAGCCGGTAAAAAACATGCCGATGAACGTGGCCGGAAATCCGGCGATCACCAGCAGCATGGCGTTGCGGAACACGTGTTTCCACATGATCTGCTTCTCGCTCACGCCCTTAGCGCGGGCCGTGACGACGTACTGTTTACGAATTTCATCGAGAAAGGCGTTTTT
Organism: Enterobacter sp. E14S; assembly: GCF_055666685.1. Taxonomy (NCBI): domain Bacteria; kingdom Pseudomonadati; phylum Pseudomonadota; class Gammaproteobacteria; order Enterobacterales; family Enterobacteriaceae; genus Enterobacter; species Enterobacter sp. E14S. The sequence goes on from NZ_JBVODQ010000002.1 coordinate 353,954, forward strand.
GGTCAACATGGTGAGGGCCGCAAACCCGCCAATGACCGTTGCCAGAACCGGCAGCGTAATATGCCAGAGATAGTCGGTAATTTTCTGGTACCAGGGCAGGGAGTTGAAATCGGCGGAGACGAGCCCTCGCAGCGGGAAGAGGTCGAAATAACTTCCCCCGGCAAAAAAGACGATCAGCAGGACGGCAAACAGAAACGCCGGGATGGCATAGCCGATAATGATGAACGTGCTGCTCCAGATATCGAACCGGCTGCCGTTGTACACCGCTTTGCGGATCCCGAGCGGAATAGAGACCAGATAGATGATAAGCGTACCCCATAGCCCCAGCGTGATCGAAACCGGCAGGCTTTGCTTGATCAGCGTCAGCACTGACGCACTGCGAAACAGGCTATCGCCAAAATCAAAGCGGATGTAATCCCAGAGCATTTTGAAATAGCGCTCGTGAATCGGTTTGTCAAAGCCGTAGCGGTGGGTGATCTCGGCGATCACTTCCGGATCCAGCCCGCGTCCCCCGCGGTAGTGGCTTTCACTGATATTCCCTACACCGGTTCGCGCATGGCTGGCACCCATCCCTTCACCGCCGCCGCCGGGCATGCCGCCGCTGTTGCCAAATTCAATGGCGGCAATGGCCTGATCGACCGGCCCACCGGGGGCGATTTGCACGATAAAAAAGTTAATCGTGATGATGGCCCACAGGGTGGGGATGACCAGCAGCAGACGGCGGAGAAGATAGGCACCCATGATGATTCCTTATCGCCGCTCAGCGGGAAGTCTGGCGGCTTTGTTAACGTCATACCACCAGGTATCAAAGCCCAGGGAGTAGACAGGGCGCACGGCAGGCACGGAGAATTTGTCCCAGCGCGCCAGGCGATCTTCGCCCATATACCACATCGGCAGCATGTAGTAGTTCCAGGTCAGGACCCTGTCGAGGGCGCGCCCGAGCGGCAGGAGCTTTTCTTTATCCCCCTGCGCCGCCACTATTTTCGCAATCAGCGCGTCAATCGCCGGGCTTTTTACACCTGGCGCATTGTATGAGGAGTCAATGTAGCTGGATGCCCAGGAGATTTGCAGGTCGGAGCTGGGCCACGGCTGCGCGGGCCACAGGCGCTGCATCATGTCGTAATCACGGCTGCGCATGCGGCTGGTGATCTGCGCGTTATCGACCTGGCGAATGTTCATGGTCACGCCCAGCCGCTCAAGGTTGTGCTTAAACGGCAGTACCCACTGATCGTTGCCCCCGGACGAGAGCAGCAGCTCAAAGCTGAGAGGTTTACCCGTTTTGGCATCCACACGCTTTTGATTTTTCAGGTGCCAGCCCGCGTCATCCAGCAGTTTGCTGGCCTTCAGCAGGTTGTCGCGGTCGTAACCGTCACCGTTCGACGCGGGCGGCTGAAACACGGTGGTGAACACCTGCGGCGGAACCTCCGCTTTTAGCGGTGCCAGCAGTGCCAGCTCGTCGGCTTTCGGGTAATCGCGCGCGGCGTATTCCGTGTTCTGAAAATAGCTGTTGGCACGGCTGTAAGCCCCGTAAAACAGCGCTTTGTTCATCCACTCAAAATCAAAGGCCAGGGAAATGGCTTCGCGCACCCGGCGGTCATTAAATACCGGACGCTGAATATTAAACGCCAGCCAGCGGGTGTCCTGGGCAGACTCATTTTTGTGCTCGTCTTTGACGATATAGCCTTTGGCGAAATTTTTGCCGATATAGCGGGTCGCCCAGTTTTTGGCGCTGCTCTCGACGCGTAAATCGAAAGCGCCGGCTTTGAACGCTTCAAACGCCACGTTATCGTCGAGGTAGTAATCATAGCGAAGGGTGTCGAAATTCCAGCGCCCGCGGTTTACCGGCAGGTCTGCCGCCCAGTAGTCTTTCACGCGAGAGTAAACGACATATTGCCCCATGCGCCAGTCGGTGATGCGGTATGGGCCGCCTGCCAGCGGCGGCGTGGAAAGCGGGTCGCTTAGCTTATGATTTTTCCAGAACGATTCAGGCATCACCGGCAGCGAGAACAGGCTAAGCATGTTCTCTTTGTTCGGTTCGCTCAGCTCGATGCGCACGGTGAGCGGCGCAATGGCTCTGACGGATGCGCCTTTATACACGATGCGGAACTGGGGGACGCCTTCGGTCATGAATTTATGGAAGGTGAACGCCACGTCGCTGGCCTTCACCGGCGTACCGTCGTGAAAACGTGCTCGCGGATTCAGCGAGATTTCCGCCCAGGCGAAGTTGTCGGCGTAACGCACGTTCTCGGCAATCAGCGGATAGTAGCTGCCGGGCTCATCATCCGAGGTGACGAAGAGCGTATCGTAAAGTGATTCCGTTCGCGCGGCCGCCACGCCGCGCAGGGCGAAGCGGTTGAAGTTGTCGAATGTTCCCGTGGCGGAAAGCGTGACCTTTCCGCCCTTCGGCGCGGCAGGGTTAACGTAATCGAAGTGCGTAAAATTGACCGCATATTTCGGCTCGCCAATCACCGCGAAGGCGATATTTTCTTTGATGGCCTGCGCCTGGCTGGACAGGCTCGTTAGTGCCAACATCAGCAACATGAAGCGCATAAGCATCTCGCGGCGGCTCCCTCTTTTACAGACCGGCTCGGTTAAGCTGAATAATAAGTGACGTCACGGGCAATGTGAAATTAATCACCTTCGGGCGAAATATCAGGCCGCCATTCGCGGAACTGCGCCAGCGGCATCGGGCGGCTAATCCAGTATCCCTGCAGGAAATTAACGCCGTGTTCGCGCAGCCAGGCGGCCTGTTCCGGCGTTTCCACTCCTTCGGCGACGGTCGACATATTCAGTCGTCTTGCCAGCGTCAGGACGGCGTCCAGCACCGGCGACGTCACGGTCTCGGTGCCAATAGCATTAACAAAACCGCGGTCAATCTTGAGGTAGTCCATGGTGAAATGCTCAAGATAAATCAGCGCGCTGTGACCGGTGCCAAAATCATCAATGGCTATCTCAAACCCTTCGTTGTGCAGCCATTCGAAAAGGCTGTTGGCTTCCCGATGATTGAGCATGTCGCGCTCGGTAATTTCCAGCACGATCTGGAAGTAATCCTGCGGCAGTAGCGCTTTGAAGGTGCGCATATCGTCTTTGAAGCTTTCCGCATGCAGATGCCCCGGCGCAATGTTGATGCCCACCTTTGCTCCCGGAGGTAACAGGGTTTGTAACACGGGCGCATCGTGAATGATAAGGTCAAAGAGATGCAGCGTCAGCGGGACAATCAGCTTCTGCGCTTCGGCAAAATTGATAAACGCGTCTGGCGGAATTTCCCCCATTGTCGGGTGTTTCCAGCGCATCAGCACTTCAAGCCCGGTCATCTGGAGCGATTTAGCATCGACGACGGGCTGATAAACCACATAAAACTGACCGCGCTTAATTGCGCTTAAAATCTCTTTACCCGGGCTGAGGCGAATACTGAGGATATAGTAGTTGAGCGATCCGGCACAAATGCCGCACACCAGCCCGAAGAACAGGGCGTAGAGAATTTCATCGCTGGTCCATGCGTCAGCATACAGGTTGATGGTCAGGGGAATGTCTTTCAGCGTCGCGGTACGGGCCGGCGTTTCATGTAGATCATGCGCAAGGACCAGCGTGCTGGAGCGCGTTGACAGCGCATGGTCGCCAATAATGATGGCAATGCCGGCAAATTCGTCCTGGCGCGCGGTGTAGAGTAGGTAAGGCGTCAGATTAAGATTCACCGAGGTAAACACGCCGCCGTCCTTCACTAGCGGGTTACGGTACCAGATGGCAATCGCGGGCTTGTTGGGCAACATGGGGGTGCCTGGAAGTAACGCCATATCAATCTGTTTGTCGATGTGCAGCTCGGGGATCAGCTCCTCTATGGGGACATTCATCGGCCCCGTGGCAGAAGAGCAGAACGCCATTTTGTCTCTGACCAGCAGGAATGCGCGAACGTTAACGCTAAAGGCAGCGCGCGAGGTAAGTTCCTGATTGACGTCGTGGCAGCTGTTTAACGTGAGCGGCTGGAGCACATCGATAGAATTTTTTAACTCATCGAAGTAGCTCTCCATATAGATGCTCACATCGTGGATTAGGGTGTCGAATTTGACTTCCCGCTTGTGGTAGCTCCAGAAAAATTGCAACGAACCCAGGAGCAGGGCGGCGATCAGGCCTGTGATGATGCTTAGGATCAGTATTTTGCGATTGCTGGAGAAATAGCGGGTGAACATAGACGTCGTGATTCCTGAAATGCCGCTGGATGTATTCAGTGTAACGGGCAAAAAAAAACACTGCCGAAGCAGTGCTTTTTTTCATCATATCGTCAGCCAAGGGATAACCAACGATACAATAGTCATATTAACTGCGGGTCAGTACGCGGCGTGCTTCGTTGTAGCGCTTCTTCCAGTACGGTTCATTCATGCTGGAAATGGTCACACCGCTGCTGGTGGAGGCATGTACAAACTGGTCATTACCAATGTAGATGCCAACATGTCGACCTGTAGAACCGGCACGGAACAGGACTAAATCACCGGTGCGCAGTTTGGTTCGTGAAATTGACTTGCCCATCTCCTGCTGTTCATAGGTTGAACGCGGAAGATCTAACCCAAATTGCTCACGGAAGGTACGCTGTACAAAACCGGAACAATCAATACCTGTTTTTGTGCTGCCGCCAAGGCGATAGCGCACGCCTTTCCAGTCAGCATACTGGTCCATAATGCGGGACTTCACGTCCAGATTACGTACCATATTTTCAAATTCATCCTGAGAGGCTTGCAGTGACGAGGAATCTTCCATTCCCACAACACGCGTCTCAGGATGCATATTCTTTGCGGTGTTCGATGTACTACATGCAGACAACAGTACCGCGACTGCTATCGCCGGGATCCCCCGTAAGATATATCTCAGAAACGGTTGAGATTTGACCATTTTGTTTATTATCCCTTGAAGTCCTTAACGACAAATATCGTTATAAAAATGCCAAACGTGACGAGACTAATTATCTGTTCACATTGAGACAATTCTTTCTGGTCACATTTGTGGCACAGCGCACAAAATTATTCGCCAGTGAAATAATTATCTCTATGGGGCAAAACGAGTTCGAGATTAACCGATTGCCTGGGGTATTGCGAGAAAAAAAAGCCTTTTTTTTATAAGAAAATGTGATACAGAAAGTAAAAACATAGAATTGCTCAAAATAGCGACGGATCCGCTGCGCCAGTATGCAATTGCTTCATTTTTATCATGAATATGATGACGAGAATATGACAGTGGGGAAAGATCGCGGCGAGAATGCTATCAGGGATCATGTCGATCCCTGATAGCTCACGTTAATTTAGGTTAGTTATTTGTTTAATTGTTGTTGCGCTCTTCCGGGAAGATAGCGATCGAACAGCGCTATTATCCTGTCGCTCAGTGGGGTCATTAAACACCACGGCAGCGCAATCAGCGCCACGGAGAGCGAACCGACGGCAATATCAGTGAACCAGTGAGCGCCAATCATTACGCGCGGGAAGGCAAAAACCACAAAAATAATCAGGGCTATGGCAAAGGCTTTTCTGCCGAAATAGCGAAGCATAATTGCGGAAAAAATAAGCAGCATCATGCCGTGATCGCCGGGGAAACTGTCCTTCGACGCATCTTTTGTTGGAATATGCAGCAGTTCGCTGACGCGATAAATATCGGTGAAGAATAGCGTTGGGCTTGAACGCTTAACCGGAATAATTGCGGTTGCCAGCTGGTTAATGACAACGGCAAACAGCAGCATCACCAGACCGATAATGAGAATACGCCGACGCCCGGCTTTATCCTCTTTCAGCCAGAAAGAGAGCATCAGGCAGCCCATGGCCAGCAGCGAGAAGCCGTCGAAGGCGCGGTTGTTGGTAATTGCCACCAGCCACAGGAACGCGTTGCTCTTCACCAGCTCCTGGTTGAAGAAGTGAAAAATGGCAGAATCCAGCGGGAACCAGAAACCATGCTCCGCCGGGATATACCAGGAGAAGAAAAGCGCCAGGCCGGCGACATTAAGCAGTAATATCAGGGGAAATCGAGTTGTCATAACGTTCTGCATAGAGTGAAAACTGGGGCAACGTTAGCCGCCCGAACTTAAACGAATCCTCAACAGGCTGGACTGGAGGGCATTCCAGTCGGCGTTAACCGCACTAATTAACTCTATTCGGCTGTCAGGCGGCGCCACATTTTGCGTTTCAATAAAGAAATCGTCACCCTGACGGTTGATCCGCACCAGCCCGTCTGGGGTGCGCATGATCCCTTTCACGCGATCGACAGGAGCAAGTCGGGCCCACTCCAGGATCCCGATGGTGTCGAAAACGGTTTCAGCATCAAATATCCATCCGCAGGCCTGATATCCCTGGCCGCTGTTCAGGTTACGACGCCAGCGCTGATGTTCCGGCAAGCTGAGAGCGGCTAAACCCTGCTTAACCGGATGACTGTGCGAATGATCCGCGCTGGCAGGCAGCTCGGTGAGGTTCAGACGAGGAAGGTCAAGCAGGGCGCTATCAATATTCCCCTGGGTGGTCTGCACCCGCGTGCGGTTGCCGCCGAAATGTTGCCACCACGCGTCCAGCGCGGCCTGGCTTTCAGCCGTGGCGCGATCTGCTTTATTCGCGACAATAACGTCAGCCGAGGCGAGCTGATCGCGGAAGTTCTCATTGGCCACCGCTTTGTCATCCAGAAGCTGACGCGGATCGAGCAGGCACAGGGTGGCGCGCAGGTCGATCCACGGCTCGTAAACCGGGGCGGTGAGTAAATCGAGGATCTGCTTCGGGTGTCCCAACCCGGTGGGCTCAATCAGCAGGCGGTCGGGTTTGCCCTGACGCAGCAGCGTATTGAGCCCGACCTGCATCGGCAGGCCATTGACGCAGCACATGCACCCGCCGGGGATCTCTTTAATCATCGCGCCGCTGGATGACAGCAACGCGCCGTCAATGCCCACCTCGCCAAATTCATTGACCAGCACGGCCCATTTCTCGGCAGGATCTTTATTCGCCAGCAGGTGGAGAATTGAGGTGGTTTTACCGCTGCCGAGAAAACCGGTGATGAGGTTGGTTTTGGTCACGTGCGCTCCAGATGAGGATTGTGATGCTATAACACTAATCTCTCTATCCTGGCGAAAAACGTGACCGGTGAGAAGGGGGAGGGCGAACGGAGGCTTCATCCGTTCGCGTTAAGCGCAATAATCGTTAAATATTTAACGTTTCGATAACAGCCTGACGCGCGCCGTGGCGGGTGATGCGCTGGTATGCCTGGCTGACAGCCTCCACAAACGCGCTGTTTTGCGCGAGATCGTGACCAAAGACCTCGCTCAGCCCCAGCAGGGCGTTAACGCGGTCGGCGTCGCTGCTGGCATTGACCATCGTGCGAATTTTATCGCTGAGGGGATCGCGAACATCAATCGCGTTGCCACGGTCGTCGGTACCGCTGACGTAGCGTATCCAGCCGGCCACGCCCAGAGCCAGCAGCGGCCACGGTGTTTTTCGCTCGAGATGAACGCGGATCCCGTCCAGCATTCTTTGCGGAAGTTTCTGGCTACCGTCCATCGCGATTTGCCAGGTCCGATGCTGGAGTGCCGGGTTGGCAAAGCGCTCGAGCAGGCTATCGGCGTAGGCGGTGAGGTCGACATCCTTAATGCGTAATGTGGGCGCCTGCTCGTCCAGCATCAGCCGACGGGCGGCTTCGCGGAACGCAGCGTCCTCCATGCATTCATTAATATGGGCGTAGCCCGCGAGGTACCCCAGATACGCCAGGAAAGAGTGGCTGCCGTTGAGCATGCGCAATTTCATCTGCTCCCAGGGCAGAACATCCTGCACCATCTGAACGCCCGCGACTTCCCACTCCGGACGGCCGGCGACAAAATTATCTTCCACCACCCACTGAATAAACGGTTCACAGCTGATGGCGCACGGATCTTCAACGCCGAGCGCGTCGGTAATTTCCGCCAGCGAGGCGTCCGTCGCGGCGGGAACAATTCTGTCGACCATCGTCCCCGGGAAGCTCACGTGGCTGTCAATCCATTCAGACAGCGCTGCGGAACGCTTTTGCGCCATGCCCAGCACCGCGTTTTTCACCACGTGCCCGTTATCAGGGATATTGTCGCAGGAGAGCACGGTAAACGCAGGCAAGCCGCGCTCGCGGCGGCGGTGAAGCGCTTCGACCAGGATCCCGGGCGCGGAATGCGGCTCTGAGGGGTTTTCAAGGTCATGGATTATCCGGGCGTTGTGCAGATCGAGTTTCCCGGTCGCGGGATCGATGCAATAGCCTTTCTCCGTGATGGTGAGCGACACAATTGCGACCTGAGGCTCGCAAAATTTCTCAATAATGGCGGCCAGAGAGTCCAGCTTTGCGTTCAGGCATTCATGGACTGCACCGACGATAATCGCCTCATTGCCTTCTGCCCCTTTCTCCAGCACGGTGAACAGATGATCCTGCGCGCGCAGCTGGCTCATCAGCACGTCGCCGCTGAAAAGGCTAATCTCACAAATACCCCAGTCGCCGCCTTTTTCGTTCAGCACCCGGTTTGTTAACAATGCCTGGTGCGCACGGTGAAACGCGCCAAAGCCAAAATGGACGATGCGGGAGCGCAGTTGCTGACGATCGTAGCGCGGCTGTTGAACCTGGGCAGGAAGGGCTGTGGAGGCAATTGTCTTCATGAGATACACACCTGATTAACCATTAATTAACAATGCCAGTGTAAAGTTATATGACAGCAAATAAAATTGGTGAGCCGTAAATATCCCCGTTCTGTGAGTTTGATCAATCAATGTGTGGCGGTATGTTGACCCTTAGCGGTAAACATGTATGGTAGTCGTCATTGCAGTAACGCATATTGGTATAACAACTTAAGAGGGTGAGGCAATGGAACAAACCTGGCGTTGGTACGGGCCGAACGATCCGGTTTCTCTTGATGATGTGCGCCAGGCAGGCGCAACGGGTGTCGTCACGGCGCTGCATCATATTCCTAACGGTCAGGTATGGCCGGTTGAAGAAATTCAACAGCGTCAGGTGCTGCTGGCGGAGAAGGGGTTAACCTGGTCAGTGGTAGAGAGCATCCCGGTTCACGAAGACATCAAAACCCATTCCGGGGAGTACCAGACCTGGATTGCTAACTATCAGCAGAGCATTCGCAACCTGGCGGCCTGCGGCATTGATACGGTTTGCTATAACTTTATGCCCATCCTCGACTGGACGCGTACTGACCTTGAATATCAGATGCCGGACGGTTCGAAAGCGCTGCGTTTCGACCAGATCGCCTTCGCGGCGTTTGAGCTGCACATTCTGAAACGCCCCGGTGCCGAAGCGGATTACACCGCGGAAGAGCAGCAGCAGGCGCTCGAATGGTTCAATGCAGCCAGTGACGCAGACATCGAAAAGCTGACCCGTAATATCATTGCGGGCCTGCCGGGCGCGGAAGAGGGTTATACGCTGGATCAGTTCCGCGCGCGCCTGGCGGAATACGGCGATATTGATAAGCAGCAGCTGCGTGAAAACATGGCGTACTTCCTGCGCGCTATCGTGCCGGTTGCTGAAGAGGCAGGTGTACGCCTCGCCGTGCACCCGGACGATCCACCGCGTCCTATCCTCGGCCTGCCGCGCATTGTTTCCACTATTGAAGATATGCAGTGGCTGAAGGATACGGTAAACAGCATCTATAACGGCTTCACCATGTGTACCGGCTCCTACGGCGTGCGTGCGGATAACGACCTGGTGCGGATGATTGAAACCTTTGGCGATCGCATTCACTTTACGCACTTGCGTGCGACCTGCCGCGAAGAGAACCCAAAAACCTTCCACGAGGCGGCGCACCTGGGCGGCGATGTGAACATGGTAGCTGTGGTAGACGCCATTCTGGCGGAAGAGGCGCGTCGCAAGCAGGCGGGCGATGTGCGTCCTATTCCGTTCCGTCCGGATCACGGCCACCAGATGCTGGACGATCTGCGTAAGAAAACCAACCCGGGCTATTCGGCTATTGGCCGTCTTAAAGGGATGGCGGAAGTGCGCGGCGTTGAGCTGGCGCTGAAGATGACGAAGTATCCAGAGCTTCTGTAAGCGCTGTTGCCCGGTGGCGCTACGCTTACCGGGCCTATAAAAAAAACCGGCCTGAGAGCCGGTTTTTGTGTTTTTGCAGGTCAGGTAAGGCGAAGCCGCCACCTGACAAACGCCACAATCAGTCGGCGCGACCCATATAGCGTTTTTCTTCAATATGGATGCGGATTTTCTCGCCAGCGGAGAGGTATTCCGGCACCTGCACAACCAGGCCGGTGGTCAGGGTAGCCGGTTTGTTGCGCGCACTTGCGGATGCGCCTTTGATGCCAGGTGCGGTTTCAACGATTTCCAGATCGACGGTCTGGGGCAGCTCCAGCGCCAGCAGCACGCCGTCCCAGGTCAGAACCTGCATGTCAGGCATGCCGCCTTCAGGGATGAACAGCAGCTCTTCTTCAATCTGATCTTTGGTGAAGATGTACGGGGTGTAATCTTCTTTATCCATGAACACGTATTCGTTGCCGTCGATGTAGGAGAAATCAACGTAGCGACGGGTCAGGGTCACGGTATCGACGATATCGTCACCTTTAAAGCGCTCTTCCACCTTCAGGCCGGTACGCACATCGGCGAAACGCATTTTGTACAGCGTTGCTGCACCACGGGCGCTCGGGGCCTGAATGTCGATATCTTTCACAATCAGCAGTTTGCCGTTGTAATTCAGCACCATACCTTTCTTAATTTCGTTCGCTCTTGGCATTGCAGTAATCCTGTTTACGGGAGGTAAAAAATATCGCGCCAAATTACTCGCGCGCGGCCTTTCAGGCAAGAGGAATTCGTGGCTTTTGCTATCAATACGCAAAAGGTGTTACTGTGCGCGCGATGCCCGACTGCGCGGGCGATCGTCAGCGAAAGAGAGCATTTATGGATTGCCGTCCCGATTGTGGCGCGTGCTGTACTGCACCGTCCATTTCAAGCCCCATTCCAGGAATGCCGGAGGGCAAGCCTGCCAATACCCGCTGCGTTCAGCTCTCGGAAACGAACCTGTGCATGATCTTTGGCTCGCCGATGCGCCCGAAAGTCTGCTCCGGGCTTCAGCCCACGGCAGAAATGTGTGGCAGCACGCGAGGGCAGGCGATGACGTACCTTCTTGAGCTGGAAGCGCTCACCGCGCCCTAAACGTCTTTAATCCTCGCCAGACAGCCGATCGTCAGCGAGCACATCACCAGCGCAATCCAGAACACCGTGTGATAGTTCCAGATTTCTGCAACGACACCGGCCATTGAGCCCGCGATAATCCAGCCCACGCGGGTGGTATTAGTATAAAGGGTGGTGGCAGAGCCTGCCTGGCCCGGCATCAGATCCTGGAAATAGAGCATCCCTATCCCGGCGAGAATGCCAATATAGATGGCGTTCAGCAGCTGTAAAGCCAGCAACAGCCCCGGCGTATGTACAGTCAACATACCGACATAGAACAGCAGACCGGCAACGGCGGCGATGCGCATTAAAAAACGCTTTCCGAAGCGCTTTGCGTAATAGCCCGCAATGAGCATCGTCGGGATCTCAAGCCCGGCCGCGGTGCCCATCATGATGCCCGCCAGCTTCTCCGACAGGTGCAGTTCATCAATAATAAACAGCGGCATATTGATGATATACAGGCTGTTGGTGCCCCACATCAGCGTGCAGATAACAAACAGGAGCAGGGCATCGCGGCGGTTGCGTCGCGGCGCTTCCAGTACCCCCGTTGCCACTTTTGGCTCTTTGCGCATGGACGGCAGGAAGAACCACACCAGCGCGCCGCACACCACAAACGCGACGGCCGCGCTCAGGTACATCACCGTAAAGCCAAAACCCATCGCCAGTGCATAGGCCAGCGGCGGGCCAATCACCCATGCCAGCGACACCTGAGCACGCAGGACAGAGCTGAACATCACCGCTTCACGTCCGGTATGGTCGGCGTGTTCGCGGGCAAGGGCGAACAGCTGAGGGTTCGCCGTTGAGCCAAAGCTGCTCAGGAATACCCCGACGAAGAGCAGAATGAAATAGTTGCGGTTCCAGGCGAACAGAACGCAGGCCATGACCCCGAGCAGACAGCAGAAAACGATCAGGCTTTTACGATCGCCTTTTCTGTCGGATCGTCCCGCCAGAAACTGGCTGACCAGGATGCCGATGATGGCGCTTCCGGTAAAGAAGAAGCCCACCATTGCCGGACGGACGTGAACCTCATTTGTCAGAAATAGGCTCAATGTTGGCGTCTGTAACGCACCGGCAATGCCCGTGAAGAAGGCAACAACCAGGAATGCAGCGGAGGTCAAATCAAAGGGCTTCGGCGAGACGGCCGCAGGGGTGTTATGCATGTTTTATAATTAGCGAGTATCAGAGAGGGGCGGAGTTTACGCCGTTAGCTAAAAAATAAACAGTGGGTACGGTCAATGATGCCACGATAAATCAAAATGGCATTTCAACTAACGTCCCGCCCGGCTGACCTTAGCTGAAACTGTCTTGCTGAACTTCAGCAAAATTCAGCTGAACGAAGAAGAAATGTGCTGTATCTCTAAATTCTGATATCAGAAATACGAGTTTACTTGCAAGACATTGCAGAAAGCGCAAGACTTTTTGAAACGTTTCAGCGCTATCTTGTTTTAACAAACGGAGCAGGCTAGCGCATTTTTTCTCATTAAAGCTGAAACGATTCAAGTTCAGCAGGAGTGGAGAACCATGTTCCAGTTATCTGTCCAGGATATCCACCCGGGCGCTCAGGCCGGGGATAAAGAAGAGGCTATTCGCCAGGTTGCCGCCGCGCTTGTGCAGGCGGGTAACGTCGCGGAAGGCTATGTAAACGGCATGCTGGCCCGCGAGCAGCAGACCTCAACCTTCCTCGGCAATGGCATTGCCATTCCGCACGGCACAACCGACACCCGCGATCAGGTGCTGAAAACCGGCGTTCAGGTTTATCAGTTCCCGCAGGGCGTGCTCTGGGGCGACGGTCAGGTGGCTTACGTGGCTATCGGTATCGCGGCCAGCAGCGATGAACACTTAGGCCTGCTGCGTCAGCTGACGCATGTCCTGAGCGATGACGACGTGGCTGAACAGCTGAAGTCCGCCACCACAGCTGAAGAGCTGCGCGCCCTGCTGATGGGCGAAAAACAGAGCGAAGCGCTGAAGCTGGATAATGAAACGCTGACGCTGGACGTAGCTGCCTCCGATCTGGTGACGCTGCAGGCGCTGAACGCGGGTCGTCTGAAAGAAGCCGGCGCGGCGGATGCCACGTTTGTGACGCGCGTGATTAACGATAAGCCGTTGAATCTGGGTCAGGGTATCTGGCTGAACGACAGTGCTGAAGGCAACCTGCGCAGCGCTATCGCCGTGAGCCGCGCGGCCAATCCTTTTGACGTGGAAGGCGAGCGCGCGGCCATGCTGGTGACCGTGGCGATGAACGATGAGCAGCCAGTTTCCGTGCTGAAGCGTCTGGGCGATCTGCTGCTGAACAACAAAGCTGAAAAACTGCTGAACGCTGATGCCTCCACCGTGCTGGCACTGCTGACCAGCGATGATGTGCAGACTGAAGACGTGCAGACCGCGGAGTTCGTGGTACGCAACGAGCACGGCCTGCATGCCCGTCCGGGCACCATGCTGGTGAATACCATTAAACAATTCGAGAGTGAGATCACCGTGGCGAATCTTGATGGCACGGGCAAACCGGCCAACGGCCGTAGTCTGATGAAAGTGGTCGCGCTGGGCGTGAAGAAAGGCCACCGTCTGCGTTTCACCGCGCAGGGTGCTGATGCTGAACAGGCGCTGAAAGCGATTGGCGACGCCATCGCGGCAGGTCTGGGGGAGGGCGCATAATGAGCAGACGTGTTGCGACTATTACGCTGAACCCGGCTTATGACCTGGTAGGATTTTGCCCGGAAATTGAGCGCGGCGAAGTCAACCTCGTGCGTACCACTGGCCTGCATGCTGCGGGCAAAGGGATTAACGTCGCGAAAGTGCTCAAGGATCTCGGTATCGATGTCACCGTGGGTGGATTCCTCGGTAAAGATAACCAGGATGGTTTCCAGCAGCTGTTCAGCGAGCTGGGCATTGCCAACCGTTTTCAGATTGTTCAGGGCCGTACCCGCATCAACGTTAAGCTGACGGAGAAAGACGGTGAAGTGACCGATCTGAACTTCTCTGGCTTCGAAGTGACGCCGTCTGACTGGGAGCGTTTTGTTAACGACTCTCTGACCTGGCTTGGTCAGTTTGACATGGTCTGCGTCAGCGGCAGCCTGCCGTCCGGCGTGAGCCGGAAGCGTTTACCGACTGGATGACGCGCCTGCGCAGCCAGTGCCCGTGCATCATTTTTGACAGCAGCCGCGACGCGCTGGTTGCCGGTCTGAAAGCCTCGCCGTGGCTGGTGAAGCCGAATCGCCGCGAGCTGGAGATCTGGGCGGGTCGTAAGCTGCCGGAATTAAAAGATGTGATTGACGCTGCCCATGCGCTGCGCGAGCAGGGTATCGCTCACGTGGTTATCTCGCTTGGTGCAGAAGGAGCGTTGTGGGTTAACGCTTCTGGCGAATGGATCGCCAAACCGCCGTCGGTTGACGTTGTCAGCACCGTTGGCGCAGGGGATTCCATGGTTGGCGGCCTGATTTATGGTCTGCTGATGCGTGAATCCAGTGAACATACTTTACGTCTTGCCACTGCCGTTGCTGCCCTGGCCGTAAGCCAGAGCAATGTCGGTATTACCGATCGTACCCAGTTAGCCGCGATGATGGCGCGCGTTGACTTAAAACCTTTTAACTAACAGCAGGAGAGGAATAATGAAAACGCTGCTGATCATTGACTCCGGTCTCGGACAGGCTCGCGCCTATATGGCGAAGACCTTGCTGGGAGGGGCGGCGAACAAAGCACATCTCGAGATCATTGATAACCCGGGCGATGCCGAACTGGTCATTGTCCTGGGCGACAACATCCCGGCTGACAGTTCGCTGAACGGCAAAAAAGTGTGGCTGGGTGATATTAATCGCGCGGTGGCACACCCGGAACTGTTCCTGAGCGAAGCGAAAGGGCACGCGTCTGTCTACAGCGCGCCTGTCGCGACGGCACCGGCTGCGGCCACGGGGCCAAAACGCGTTGTTGCGGTGACGGCCTGCCCGACGGGCGTGGCTCACACCTTTATGGCAGCTGAGGCCATCGAAACCGAAGCGAAAAAACGCGGCTGGTGGGTTAAAGTTGAAACGCGCGGCTCCGTCGGTGCCGGCAACGCTATCACCCCTGAAGAAGTGGCTGAGGCCGACCTGGTGATTGTGGCGGCGGATATCGAAGTGGACCTGGCGAAATTTGCCGGTAAGCCAATGTACCGCACGTCTACCGGCCTGGCGCTGAAAAAGACCGCGCAGGAGTTTGATAAAGCGCTGGTGGAAGCGAAGCCGTATCAGGCAACCGGCGCGCGTCAAACCGCGACGGAAGGTAAGAAAGAGTCTGCAGGCGCCTATCGCCACCTGTTGACGGGTGTGTCTTACATGCTGCCGATGGTGGTTGCGGGTGGTCTGTGTATCGCCCTCTCGTTCGCATTTGGTATTACCGCGTTTAAAGAGCAAGGCACGCTGGCCGCTGCGTTGATGCAGATTGGCGGCGGTTCCGCGTTCGCACTGATGGTTCCCGTTCTGGCAGGCTTTATTGCCTTCTCCATCGCTGACCGTCCAGGCCTGACGCCGGGGCTTATCGGCGGTATGCTGGCCGTGAGCACCGGTTCTGGCTTTATCGGCGGTATCATCGCGGGCTTCCTGGCCGGTTACGTCGCGAAGCTTATCAGCTCGAAGCTCAAGCTGCCGCAGAGTATGGAAGCGCTGAAGCCGATTCTGATCATCCCGCTGATTTCCAGCCTGGTGGTCGGTCTGGCGATGATTTACCTGATTGGTAAGCCGGTTGCGGGCATCCTGGCGGGTCTGACCCACTGGCTGCAAACCATGGGCACCGCGAACGCGGTTCTGCTGGGCGCAATTCTCGGCGGCATGATGTGTACCGACATGGGTGGTCCGGTGAACAAAGCGGCGTACGCCTTTGGTGTTGGTCTGCTGAGTACCCAGACCTACGCGCCAATGGCAGCCATCATGGCGGCAGGTATGGTGCCTCCTCTGGCGCTCGGCCTGGCGACGATTATTGCCCGTCGTAAGTTCGATAAAGCGCAGCAGGAAGGCGGTAAAGCCGCGCTGGTGCTGGGTCTGTGCTTCATCACCGAAGGTGCGATTCCGTTCGCGGCCCGTGACCCAATGCGTGTACTGCCGTGCTGTATCGCGGGTGGTGCAGTGACCGGAGCGATCTCCATGGCGATTGGCGCAAAACTGATGGCACCACACGGCGGTCTGTTCGTACTGCTGATCCCTGGCGCCATTACCCCGGTGCTGGGCTATCTGCTGGCCATTGTTGCCGGTACGCTGGTGGCGGGTCTGTCATACGCAGTGCTGAAACGTCCGGAAGCTGAAGTCGTGGCGAAAGCAGCGTAAGCGATAAACCACAAAAAAGCCGGGTTGCATAATGCACCCGGCTTTTTTTATGCCGCCTGTTCAGCGGTTTGCTGTGCCTTCAGCCAGGCAATCTCTTCTGCCCAGATGTCCGGATTAATGGTTTCCAGCACCATCGGAATACCGTCGAAGCGGGCGTCCTGCATAATGAAGCGGAACGCATCGTGGCCAATGTTGCCTTCACCCAGGCTGTGGTGGCGGTCAACGCGGCTGCCAAAGGCGCTTTTCGCATCGTTTAAGTGCATTCCGCGCAGGTACTTAAAGCCAACAATGCGCTCGAACTCATCGAACGTGTTTTTCGTTGCCTCGGTGGTACGCAGGTCATAGCCGGCGGCAAACGCGTGGCAGGTATCAATGCACACGCCAACGCGGGATTTATCCTCCACGCCGTCGATAATCGCCGCCAGATGTTCGAACCTAAACCCGAGGTTGCTGCCCTGACCGGCGGTATTCTCAATCACCGCGGTGACGCCTTTGGTCTTGTCCAGCGTGATGTTGATGGATTCGGCAATGCGCGCCAGACAGGCATCTTCATCGATTTGCATCAGATGGCTGCCCGGATGGAAGTTCAGCAGCGTCAGCCCCAGCTGTTCGCAGCGCTGAACTTCATCAAGGAACGCCTCGCGGGATTTTTCCAGCGCCTCTTCAACCGGGTGACCGAGGTTGATCAGGTAGCTGTCGTGGGGAAGGATCTGGCCTGGCCCGTAGTGGTACTTCTCACAGGCGGCTTTGAAATCATCAATCACGTCAGCGGTGAGCGGCGCGGCGCGCCACTGGCGCTGGTTTTTGGTGAACAGGGCGAAAGCGGTCGCCTCGATTTCGGCGGCGCGAATGGCGGCATTCGCAAGGCCACCTGCAGCGCTGACGTGCGCTCCAACATATTTCATAAAAAAACTCCTGCTAACCCGAAACGCTTATGATAGCGGGTTAGCAGGAGAAGGACGAGATGGTTTATGCCATCAGGCTATGGACCGCGAGGTTAATCGCTCCGCCCCCGACAATCAGCCAGATAAAGAGAACCAGCGCCATCAGCAGCGGTTTTGCCCCGGCTTTTTTCAGCGCGCTGACGTGGGTGGTCACCCCCAGCGCCGCCATGGCCATCGCCAGCAGCACGGTATCCAGCGTCACCAGCATATCTACCACCGCTTTCGGCAGCAGGTGGAAGGAGTTACAGATAGCGACCACGATGAACAGGATCGCAAACCACGGAATGGTGATTTTGCTTTTCTCGCTGCCGCCTGCCGGTGCCAGCTGCTTAACCCGCGCCGCGAGGAAAATCAGGAACGGCGCCAGCATCATTACGCGCAGCATTTTGGCAATCACCGCCGCGTTTTCAGCTTCCGGGTTAATGGCATGTCCTGCCGCAACTACCTGGGCCACTTCGTGCATGGTTGAACCGATATAGATGCCGTAGGTTTCCGGGCTAAACCAGTGGGCCACCAGCGGATACATCGCCGGGTAGAGGAAGATCGCCAGCGTACCGAAGATCACCACCGTCGCCACCGCCACGGTCACCTTGCTGGCTTCGGCTTTAACGACGGGCTCTGTTGCCAGCACCGCTGCGGCCCCGCAGATACTGCTCCCGGCACCGATCAGCCAGCTGGTTTGCTTATCCAGGCCAAAGACTTTCTGGCCGATAAAGCAGGCCAGCAAAAAGGTGCTGGTCAGGGTCAGGACGTCGATAGCGATTCCGCTCACGCCCACGTCCGCAATCTGCGAAAAGGTGAGACGGAAGCCGTAAAGGATGATCCCGAGACGCAGCAGGTGCTGTTTGGCGAAGATCACGCCGCCGTCGCAGGATTTCCAGATATGCGGGTAAACGGTATTTCCCACGACCATGCCCAGCAAAATGGCCAGCGTCAACGCGCTAAAACCTGCGCCCGCGATGGCCGGGATGCTGCCGCCCCATAATGCTACGGCGGTCACTGCTGCGCTAAGCGCGAGGCCCGGCACGAAGTGCCACACTGTACGATGATGTTGTAAGGTGATTTCTGACATAACCTTCTCCTTTGTCTGGCTAAAGGTTACGGCGCTCTGGCTTAAAAATAAAATTGATTATATACTTATAATTAATCTATATAAGTGGTAAGCAACCATGCACATTACATTGCGTCAGCTGGAAGTGTTTGCCGAGGTGCTGAAAAGCGGCTCGACGACCCAGGCGTCACAAATGCTGGCGCTCTCGCAGTCTGCGGTCAGCGCGGCGTTGACCGATCTTGAAGGGCAGCTGGGCGTTCAGCTTTTCGACCGGGTAGGGAAGCGTCTGGTGGTCAACGAGCACGGTCGTCTTCTTTATCCACGCGCGCTGGCGCTGCTGGAGCAGGCTATCGAAATCGAACAGCTGTTCCGCGAGGACAACGGTGCGATCCGCGTCTACGCCAGCAGCACCATTGGGAACTACATTCTGCCGGAAGTGATTGCCCGCTACCGCCGGGATTTCCCGACCCTGCCGCTGGAGATGAGCGTGGGTAATAGCCAGGACGTTATCAACGCGGTGATTGATTTCCGCGTGGATATCGGCCTCATCGAAGGACCCTGCCATAACGTCGATATCATTGCCGAGCCCTGGCTGGAGGATGAGCTGGTGGTGTTTGCGTCCCCGGCTTCGTCGTTATTGCAGGGCGAGGTGACGCTGGAGCGCCTGGCGCAGGCGCAGTGGATCCTGCGCGAGCAGGGCTCCGGCACGCGTGAAATTGTCGATTATCTGCTGCTTTCCCATCTGCCGCATTTCCAGTTAGGAATGGAGCTTGGGAACTCTGAGGCCATCAAGCACGCGGTGCGTCATGGTCTGGGGATCAGCTGTCTTTCCCGGCGCGTCATTGCCGAACAGCTTGAGACGGGGTCACTGGTTGAAATCCCGGTTCCGTTGCCGAAACTGGTGCGCACGCTATGGTGCATCCATCATCGTCAGAAACACCTTTCCAGCTCTCTGCAGCGTTTTCTGCGCTACTGCGCCATTTAACGTTTCCCGGTGGCGCTTCGCTTACCGGGACTACGCGCGCCTGTCACCCCACATTTTTATGCTTTACTTATAATCCTGGCCGAGTCATGAAGCTCTCTTATAACTGAGTATTTCTGCCGGAAGGAACGCGGATCGTCTGCTACAATCGCGCCTCATTTATTAAATGGACAGCATTTTCATATGGTTTCAGAAATTAAAACCACAGAAGCGCCCACGCTACGTCGTGAACTCAAGGCGCGTCACCTGACGATGATCGCCATTGGCGGCTCAATCGGTACAGGTCTTTTCGTTGCCTCTGGCGCAACGATTTCGGCAGCAGGCCCGGGTGGGGCACTTTTCTCTTATATCCTGATTGGCCTGATGGTGTACTTCCTGATGACCAGTCTCGGCGAACTGGCCGCGTACATGCCGGTATCCGGTTCGTTCTCGACCTACGGTCAAAAATACGTTGAAGAAGGCTTCGGCTTCGCGCTGGGCTGGAACTACTGGTACAACTGGGCGGTCACTATCGCCGTTGACCTTGTCGCCGCACAGCTGGTGATGAACTGGTGGTTCCCGGATACGCCGGGCTGGATCTGGAGCGCCCTGTTCCTCGCCGTCATCTTCCTGCTGAACTACATCTCCGTGCGCGGTTTCGGCGAGGCGGAATACTGGTTCTCTTTGATCAAAGTGGCAACCGTCATCATCTTTATCGTCGTCGGTGTGGCGATGATCGTTGGTATTTTCAAAGGCGCAGAACCTGCGGGCTGGAGTAACTGGGCGATAGGCGATGCGCCGTTTGCCGGTGGCCTTTCGGCGATGATTGGCGTGGCGATGATTGTCGGCTTCTCCTTCCAGGGGACCGAGCTGATTGGTATCGCCGCCGGTGAGTCAGAGAACCCGGAGAAAAATATTCCGCGTGCGGTCCGTCAGGTCTTCTGGCGTATTCTGCTGTTCTATGTGTTCGCGATCCTGATTATCAGTCTGATCATCCCGTACACCGATCCAAGCCTGCTGCGTAATGACGTAAAAGACATTAGCGTCAGCCCGTTCACGCTGGTCTTCCAGCACGCCGGTCTGCTTTCAGCTGCGGCAGTGATGAACGCCGTTATCCTGACCGCTGTGCTTTCAGCCGGTAACTCCGGGATGTACGCGTCCACCCGTATGCTCTACACGCTGGCATGCGACGGTAAAGCACCGCGTATCTTTGCGAAGCTGTCCCGCGGTGGCGTTCCGCGTAACGCGCTCTACGCCACAACGGTGATTGCCGGTCTGTGCTTCCTGACCTCCATGTTTGGCAACCAGACGGTGTACCTGTGGCTGCTTAACACGTCCGGGATGACGGGCTTTATTGCCTGGCTGGGAATTGCTATTAGCCACTACCGTTTCCGCCGCGGCTTCGTCAAGCAGGGTCACGATGTTAACTCGCTGCCGTATCGCTCCGGCTTCTTCCCGCTGGGTCCTATTTTCGCCTTCATTCTGTGCCTGATCATTACGCTGGGACAGAACTATGAAGCGTTCCTGGCGGACACCATTGACTGGGGCGCCGTGACGGCGACCTACATTGGTATTCCACTGTTCCTCGTCATCTGGTTTGGCTACAAGCTGACGAAAGGAACAAAATTCGTTCGCTACAGTGAAATGGAATTCCCGGAACGATTTAAACAATAATCGCACTTCCTCTCTTTTAACCCGCTCATTCGAGCGGGTTTTTTTATGCCCGCATCCTGAAACAAAGATATATTTCTTAACAATTTAATTGATAATAATTATCGTTTGCTTTATCGTTATCAAAAATAAGCGTGTCACCGACCCACCGCAGACGTGGGCGGCAGGGAAGACGCTGTGAGCAATGATGATTTGATTTAGTTGTATTTACCTCATGGAGATATGGAATGTTTAGGTTGAATCCCTTCGTCAGGGGAGGACTTTGTGCGTCCGCAATGTCCCTGGCCCTGCCTGTTATCGCAGCGGAATCCGGCGACACAATGGTTGTAACGGCCTCCGCGACCGAGCAAAACCTGAAAGACGCACCGGCAAGCATCAGCGTGATTACCCAGGAAGATTTGCAGCGCAAACCCGTTCAGAATCTGAAAGATGTGTTACGGGAGGTGCCGGGCGTTCAGCTCACGAGCGAAGGGGACAACCGTAAAGGGGTAAGTATTCGTGGACTGGACAGCAGCTACACGCTGATCCTGATCGACGGCAAGCGCGTCAACTCGCGTAACGCGGTATTCCGCCATAATGATTTCGACCTCAACTGGGTGCCGGTTGACGCCATCGAACGAATCGAAGTGGTGCGCGGACCGATGTCTTCTCTGTACGGTTCCGATGCGCTGGGCGGGGTGGTGAACATTATCACCAAAAAAATCGGCCAGAAATGGACGGGCACCCTGAGCGCCGATTCCACAATTCAGGAGCACCGCGACCGTGGAGACACCTACAATGGTCAGTTCTATACCAGCGGTCCGCTGGTGGACGGCCTGCTGGGGCTGAAAGCCTACGGTAGCCTCGCGAAGCGTGAGAAAGACGGTCAGCAGAAGTCCTCTACCACGGCGAGCGGTGAAACGCCGCGCATTGAGGGCTTTACCAGCCGCGATGCGAATGTGGAGTTCGCCTGGACACCGTCTGAAAACCACGACTTTACGGCGGGCTACGGCTTCGACCGTCAGGATCGTGACTCGGATTCCCTCGACAAAAACCGCCTTGAGCGTCAGAACTACTCTCTCAGCCACAACGGCCGTTGGGGCGTCGGCAACAGCGAGCTGAAGGTTTACGGCGAAAAGGTGGATAACAAAAACCCGGGCAACAGCAATCCGATCACCTCCGAGAGCAACGCGGTGGACGGGAAATACGTGCTGCCGCTGGGTGAAATCAACCAGCTGCTGACCTTCGGCGGGGAATGGCGTCACGATAAGCTGAAAGATCCGGTCAACCTGACGGGCGGTTCCAGCAGCAGTACCTCGACAAGCCAGTATGCCCTGTTCCTTGAAGATGAGTGGCGTATCTTTGAACCTCTGGCGCTGACCACCGGCATCCGTATGGATGACCATGATACCTACGGTGACCACTGGAGCCCGCGAGCCTATCTGGTTTACAACGCGACCGATACCGTAACGGTGAAAGGGGGCTGGGCTACCGCGTTTAAAGCGCCGTCACTGTTGCAGCTTAGCCCGGACTGGGTAACCGGCTCGTGCCGCGGTGCCTGTGAGATTGTCGGTAACCCCGATCTGAAACCGGAAACCAGCGAAAGCTTTGAATTCGGTCTTTACTACAGCGGGGAAGAGGGCTGGTTAGAGGGCGTGCAGGCCAGCGTCACCACCTTCCAGAATAACGTGGATGACCGCATCAGCATCAGCCGTACGGCCAATGCGAAACAGGCCCTGGGCTACCCTAACTACGTTGGCCTGAATGCGGACGGTGAACCGATTTTCCGCTACTACAACGTTAACAAGGCGCGTATCCGCGGGGTGGAGACCGAGCTGAAGCTCCCGCTGGCGGACGACTGGAAACTGACCCTGAACTATACCTACAACGACGGCCGTGACATCAGCAACGGCGGCAACAAGCCGCTGTCCGATCTGCCGTTCCACACCGCCAACGGTACCGTAGACTGGAAGGCAACGCAGGACTGGTCGTTCTACGTTCAGGGCAACTACACCGGTGAGAAACGTGCACTGACCAGCAGTGCAGCAACGCCGGGTGGCTATGTCATCTGGAATACCGGCGCCGCGTGGCAGGCGACGAAAAGCGTGAAGCTGCGCGCGGGCGTGCAGAACCTGCTGGATAAAGATCTGAGCCGCGACGATTACAGCTATACGGAAGATGGCCGTCGCTACTTTGTTGGCGTGGATTACAAGTTCTGATGCGGCCAGGGTAAAAGCAAAACGGCAACGTAAGTTGCCGTTTTTAGTGTTTGTTCCCTCTCCCTGTGGGAGAGGGGCAGGGTGAGGGTATCAGAGCGCACACACTCGCACTTACCCAAACAAATGCTCCGCATGGAAACGGAGATGATCCTCAATAAAGGACGCGATGAAGTAATAGCTGTGGTCATACCCCGGCTGAATGCGCAGCGTCAGCGGCCAGTCCTTCTGGCGTGCCGCTTCTGCGAGCACCGCAGGCTGCAGCTGTCCGGCGAGGAACTGATCCGCATCGCCCTGATCGATAAGCATCGGGATCGCATTTGCCGAACTGCTGGCCAGCATCAGCGCACAGCTGTCCCATTCCTGCCAATTCGCTTCATCTTCCCCCAGATAGTTCGTGAAGGCTTTCTGCCCCCACGGCACCTGCGTTGGGTTCACAATTGGCGCAAATGCCGACACGCTGACGTATTTTCCCGGATTTTTTAACGCCATGATCAGCGCCCCGTGACCGCCCATGGAGTGTCCGCTGATGGCGCAGCGATCGCTTACCGCAAACCCGGACTGAATCAGCGCGGGCAGCTCGTCGCGTATGTAATCATACATGCGGTAGTGGCGCGCCCAGGGCTGCTCGGTTGCATTGAGATAAAACCCGGCTCCTTTGCCCAGGTCGTAACCTTCATCGTCGGCCACATCATCGCCACGCGGGCTGGTATCAGGCATCACCAGCGCAATACCCAGCTCGGCGGCAAGTCGCTGTGCGCCCGCTTTGGTGGTGAAGTTTTCGTCGTTGCAGGTCAGGCCCGAAAGCCAGAACAGAACCGGCGGATTTTCCGTCGGCGGCAGGAAAATGCTGAACGTCATCGCACAGTTCAGGACGGTGGAGTCATGCCGCCAGCGCTGCTGTCGACCTTCAAAACAACGGTGCTCTTCGAGCAGTTCCATGCAGGGCTCCTTAATGAGAATGCGTATTCATAAAAACCATAATACAGCCTTTTCATTGACCTGTGAGTAACTTTCACTTTCGCCAGACGGCGAGATGCTGCATCATAAATTTACTTTTCTTTAACAATTGGAGCGGTCATGGCGCTGCGTATTGCGCTCAGTGGATTTGTCGTTCTGGTGGTGGCGATGGGAATAGGGCGCTTTGCCTTTACGCCTCAGGTGCCGCTCATGATTGATGCCGGGCAGCTTACGCTGACCAGCGCGGGTCTGGTGGCGGCGATGAATTATCTGGGCTATCTGGTGGGCGCATGGGATGCCATGCGCGCGCACCGCTTTGTGGAAACGCGTCTCTGGCTTGGCATCACCGGCGCGGTTGCGCTGACGCTGCTCTCCGCGGCGGCGGATAACGCCGTCGTGCACGGCCTGCTGCGCTTCGTGATTGGCTGCATGAGCGGCTGGTCGATGGTACTCATTGCCGCCTGGACCAACGAGCGGCTGGGGCAGCTGGGTAAACCTGGCCTGAGCGCCGCCGTGTTTGCCGGACCGGGGGCGGGCATTGCCCTGAGCGGGCTGCTCGCCGTCTATATCCAGGCGAAATCCCTTTCGGCCGGGGCGGCATGGCAAATCTACGGCGTGCTGGCGCTGGTGCTGATTGCGCTGGTGGCGCGCTACCTGCCGCGATCCGGGCAGCTCCATCGCCCCGGCTCCGCGCCGGAGCCGCTGGTGCTGACGGCGGATTTAAAGCGCCTGGTCTGGAGCTACAGCCTGGCCGGGTTTGGCTATATCCTCCCGGCGACATTCCTGTCGCAAATGGCTGCGGTGCGTTTTCCCGGCAGCCTGTTTGCCCAGTTTGTCTGGCCGATTTTTGGTATCGCCGCCGTGGTGGGCATTGCGCTCAGTATTCTTTTACGCCACACCTCAACGGCTAACCGCAGGCTGGCTATCGTGCTGTGGTTACAGGGGGCTGGCGTGCTGGCGGCCTGGCTGCTGCCGGGGATTGGCGGTTTGCTGACGGGCGGGCTGCTGGTGGGCGGCGGTTTTTTGTGTGCCGTACAGCTCTCTCTTTTATACGGCCGCGAACTGGCGCCAAACCATACGCGCTATATGGCAGGCCTGCTCACCACCGGGTATGCGATTGGTCAATTGATTGGCCCGGTCACCTCGGCGTTATCAACCTGGCTTACCCACCGGCTGGAGCCCGCGCTGGGGCTGGCGGGCGTTGCGCTGTTCGTCGGCGGAGCGCTGGTCTGGAATCGTCACGCTGAAAGGCAACAGCAATTGCAATAATTATCGTCGTGAATACTGGATTATGTGCGCCGCCTCACGCACAATGAGCGCATACTTTTGCCACAACGAGGGCAAAAGACGCCACACCTGCAGGAGAACAAAATGTCATCACTCAGTAAAGAAGCTGCCCTGGTCCACGAAGCCCTGGTTGCGCGCGGTCTTGAAACGCCACTGCGCCCGCCCGTCCAGGATTTGGACAATGAAACCCGCAAGCGTCTGATTGCCGGTCATATGACCGAGATCATGGAGCTGCTGAATCTCGATCTGAGTGACGACAGTCTGATGGAGACGCCGCACCGCATCGCGAAAATGTACGTCGACGAAATTTTCTCCGGGCTGGATTACGCCAATTTCCCGAAAATCACCGTCATTGAAAACAAGATGAAAGTGGACGAGATGGTGACGGTACGCGATATCACGCTGACCAGCACCTGCGAACACCACTTCGTGACCATCGACGGTAAAGCGACCGTGGCGTATATCCCAAAAGATACGGTGATTGGCCTGTCGAAAATCAACCGCATCGTGCAGTTCTTTGCTCAGCGTCCGCAGGTGCAGGAGCGTCTGACTCAGCAGATCCTGACCGCGCTGCAAACGCTGCTGGGCACCAATAACGTGGCCGTCTCTATCGACGCGGTTCACTACTGCGTGAAGGCGCGCGGCGTGCGTGATGCGACCAGTGCAACGACCACCACGTCGCTGGGCGGCCTGTTTAAATCGAGCCAGAATACCCGCCAGGAGTTCCTGCGCGCCGTACGTCACCACAACTAAGTCTTACAGGGCAGGAACCATGGAGCGAAACGTCACGCTCGATTTTGTTCGCGGCGTCGCCATTCTCGGTATCCTGCTGCTTAATATCAGCGCCTTCGGCCTGCCGAAGGCGGCTTATCTCAATCCTGCCTGGTATGGCGACATCACGCGCAGTGATGCCTGGACCTGGGCTGTCCTCGATCTCTTCGCACAGGTTAAATTCCTCACGCTGTTTGCCCTGCTGTTTGGTGCAGGTCTGCAACTCCTCCTCAAACGCGGTACGCGCTGGATCCAGTCGCGCCTGACGCTGCTGGTTCTCCTCGGCTTTATCCACGGCCTGTTCTTCTGGGACGGCGATATTCTTCTCGCGTATGGGTTAGTCGGGCTCATCTGCTGGCGTCTGATTCGCGATGCGCACAGCGTAAAAAGCCTGTTTAACACCGGCGTGATGCTCTATGTCATGGGGCTTGCTGTATTGCTGCTGCTGGGGATGATCTCCGGCGAGGCGACGAACCGTTCCTGGATACCGGATGCCGCTAACCTGCAGTACGAACAGTACTGGAAGCTGAAGGGCGGTACGGAAGCGATAAGCAACCGCGCGGATATGCTGGGGGATAACCTCCTTGCGCTGGGCGCGCAATACGGCTGGCAGCTGGCGGGCATGATGCTGATGGGCGCGTCACTGATGCGCACCGGCTGGCTGAAAGGGGAGTTCAGCCTGCGTCACTATCGGCGAACGGGTGTCGGGCTGGTGCTGATCGGCGTGCTGATTAACCTCCCGGCGATAATCACGCAGTGGCATATCCACTGGGATTACCGCTGGTGCGCGTTCCTGCTCCAGGTGCCGCGCGAACTGAGCGCGCCGTTCCAGACCATCGGCTACGCGGCGCTGATCTATGGCTACTGGCCAACGCTTTCCCGCCTGTGGATCGTCAGCGCTATCGCCTGCGTGGGCCGCATGGCGTTGAGCAATTACCTGCTACAAACGCTGATATGCACCGCGCTTTTCTATCGCTTTGGCCTGTTTATGAAATTCGACCGCCTCACGCTGCTGGCGTTTGTTATTCCGGTCTGGGTGATTAACCTGGCGTTTTCTGTTCTCTGGCTACGCTATTTCCGCCAGGGACCGCTGGAGTGGGTGTGGCGTCAGTTAACCGCACATGCTTCAGGGGTATCATTGAGGAACACATCCAGATAACGATCTGGATCACAATCATTAACAAAACGGATGTAAGCGTTTTCATGAGTGTGAGCTTCTTCACGTAGTCCCCTTTCTCTCGCTGCCAAAATAGCCACCTTGCTAAACACAGGGGGTGTCTGTGAGTTGCTGCAATCCTTTGAAGGATGGTGAATATGATCACCATTCGTGACGTCGCCCGTCAGGCGGGCGTTTCTGTGGCTACCGTCTCACGCGTGCTGAACAATAGCGCGCTGGTCAGCCCTGAAACCCGTGAAACCGTAATGAAAGCCGTGACCCAGCTCGGGTACCGGCCAAATGCCAATGCCCAGGCGCTTGCGACGCAGGTCAGCGACACCATCGGCGTGGTGGTGATGGATGTATCGGATGCCTTTTTCGGCGCGCTGGTCAAAGCGGTCGACGTGGTCGCCCAGCAGCATCAGAAATATGTCCTGATCGGCAATAGCTATCATGAGGCGGAAAAGGAGCGCCATGCCATCGAAGTGCTGATCCGCCAGCGCTGTAACGCCTTGATTGTCCATTCAAAAGCCTTGAGCGATGAAGAGCTAACCGGCTTTATGGATCAGATCCCGGGCATGGTGCTGATCAACCGCATCGTCCCCGGCTATGCCCATCGCTGCGTCGGGCTGGATAACGTCAGCGGCGCCATGATGGCGACGAAAATGCTCATCAACAACGGGCATCAGCGGATCGGCTATCTGGCCTCCAGCCATCATATTGAAGATGACGACCTGCGGCGCGAGGGGTGGCAAAACGCCCTGAAAGAGCACGGCATTACGCCGTCAGAAAGCTGGACAGGCACCGGTACGCCGGACATGCAGGGCGGTGAGGCGGCGATGGTGGAGCTGCTGGGCCGCAACCTGCAGCTTACTGCGGTGTTTGCCTATAACGACAGCATGGCGGCAGGCGCCCTGACGGCGCTGAAGGATAACGGCATTGCGGTGCCACAGCATTTATCACTCATTGGTTTTGATGATATTCCGATTGCCCGTTACACCGACCCGCAGCTGACAACGGTGCGTTACCCCATTGCTTCTATGGCGAAACTGGCGACTGAGCTGGCGTTACAGGGGGCTGCAGGGCTGCTGGATCCGGGCGCAACGCACTGTTTCATGCCGACTTTAGTGCGTCGGCATTCCGTCGCGGCACGGCAAATTGTGGTTCCGATCACTAACTGATTACGTGAGGTGATGTAACCGTTTTCAATCTGTGAGTAAATTCACAGTATCTTAACAAGGCGCTGACTATGATGTCAGCGTTTTAGGGGCTGAAACGCTATGTAACGGTGATTATTCACTTTCACTATAGCCAACGTGCCGCAAACAACGAATAAAACGCATTTCTGGAGCGTTACCGAACACGGAAGATAGAAATTTTATAAGTGAACTTCGGCTGTCAGTAACGTTTTATTAACACCTGCCCGCCGATCGTTATTCACAAGAACTACCCTGCATAAAAAAAACCGGAGATACCATGAATAAGAAGGTGTTGACCCTGTCTGCCGTAATGGCAAGCATGCTTTTTGGTGCAGCAGCGCACGCTGCGGATACCCGTATTGGTGTGACCATCTATAAATACGACGACAACTTCATGTCTGTTGTACGTAAAGCGATTGAGAAAGATGCGAAAGCAGCGCCAGACGTTCAGCTGCTGATGAACGACTCCCAGAACGACCAGTCCAAACAGAACGACCAGATCGACGTTCTGCTGGCGAAAGGCGTGAAAGCCCTGGCCATCAACCTGGTTGACCCGGCTGCAGCAGGCACGGTTATTGAAAAAGCGCGCGGCCAGAACGTGCCAATCGTCTTCTTCAACAAAGAACCTTCCCGTAAAGCGCTGGATAGCTACGACAAAGCGTATTACGTCGGTACCGACTCCAAAGAGTCCGGTATTATTCAGGGCGATCTGATTGCAAAACACTGGGCGGCGAACCCGAACTGGGACCTGAACAAAGACGGTCAGATTCAGTTCGTGCTGCTGAAAGGCGAACCCGGCCACCCGGATGCTGAAGCCCGTACCACCTACGTTATCAAAGAGCTGAACGACAAGGGTCTGAAAACCCAGCAGCTGGCGTTAGATACCGCGATGTGGGATACCGCTCAGGCGAAAGATAAGATGGACGCGTGGCTGTCCGGCCCTAACGCAAACAAAATCGAAGTGGTTATCGCGAACAACGATGCGATGGCAATGGGTGCGGTAGAAGCGCTGAAAGCACACAACAAATCCTCCATTCCTGTGTTCGGCGTAGATGCACTGCCAGAAGCACTGGCGCTGGTTAAATCTGGTGCAATGGCCGGTACCGTTCTGAACGATGCCAACAACCAGGCGAAAGCGACCTTCGATCTGGCGAAAAACCTGGCCGACGGTAAAGGTGCGGCTGATGGCACCAACTGGAAAATTGAAAACAAAATCGTTCGCGTACCTTACGTGGGCGTAGACCAGTCCAACCTGGCTGAGTTCATCGGTAAATAAGTTAGTTGTTATGTCTCCACTGGGCGCAATTCGTTGCGCCCATTTATAACGCGATATGCGAGGCCAACAAGGTATAATTATGGTCAGCACAAATACTCAGTCATCCGGTGAATACCTGTTGGAAATGAGCGGTATCAACAAGTCCTTTCCCGGTGTTAAGGCACTCGATAATGTTAATTTAAAAGTGCGTCCTCACTCTATTCACGCCTTAATGGGTGAGAACGGTGCGGGTAAATCAACATTATTAAAATGTCTTTTTGGGATCTATCAAAAAGATTCTGGCAGCATTCTTTTTCAGGGGAAAGAGATCGATTTCCATTCAGCGAAAGAAGCACTGGAAAACGGTATCTCGATGGTTCACCAGGAATTAAACCTGGTGCTACAGCGTTCAGTCATGGATAACATGTGGTTGGGGCGTTATCCAACCAAGGGTGTCTTTGTCGACCAGGACAAAATGTATCGCGACACCAAAGCGATTTTCGATGAGCTGGATATTGATATCGATCCGCGCGCCCGCGTGGGAACATTATCCGTCTCCCAGATGCAGATGATCGAAATCGCCAAAGCGTTCTCCTATGATGCGAAAATCGTCATCATGGACGAACCGACATCGTCATTAACGGAAAAAGAGGTTAATCACCTTTTTACCATTATTCGTAAGCTAAAAGATCGCGGCTGCGGCATTGTGTATATCTCCCACAAAATGGAAGAGATCTTCCAGCTGTGCGATGAGATCACCATCCTGCGCGACGGTCAGTGGATTGCCACGCAGCCGCTGGAAGGGCTGGACATGGACAAGATCATCGCTATGATGGTGGGCCGTTCCCTGAACCAGCGCTTCCCGGACAAAGAAAACAAGCCGGGCGAAGTGATCCTGGAAGTGCGCAATCTGACCTCGTTACGCCAGCCGTCCATCCGCGATGTCTCCTTCGACCTGCACAAGGGGGAAATCCTGGGGATTGCCGGTCTGGTCGGGGCAAAACGCACCGACATCGTGGAAACCCTGTTCGGTATCCGTGAGAAAGCCGAAGGCACTATTACGCTGCACGGTAAGAAAATTAACAACCACAACGCCAACGAAGCCATTAATAATGGTTTTGCGCTGGTGACGGAAGAGCGTCGTTCGACCGGGATTTATGCCTATCTGGATATTAACTTTAACTCGTTAATTTCTAACATTCGCAATTACAAAAACAAAGTCGGGCTGCTGGATAACTCCCGCATGAAGAGCGATACCCAATGGGTTATTGACTCCATGCGCGTGAAAACGCCAGGACACCGCACCCAAATTGGTTCGCTGTCAGGCGGTAACCAGCAGAAAGTCATTATCGGACGTTGGTTATTAACCCAGCCAGAAATTCTGATGCTGGATGAACCGACCCGCGGTATTGACGTCGGCGCGAAGTTTGAAATTTATCAGCTGATTGCCGAGCTGGCGAAAAAGAATAAAGGGATCATTATTATTTCTTCCGAAATGCCGGAATTGTTAGGGATCACGGATCGTATTCTGGTTATGAGCAATGGTCTCGTTGCCGGTATTGTTGACACCAAAACGACAACGCAAAACGAAATTTTGCGTCTTGCGTCTTTGCACCTTTAAGATCAGGGGCTCCTCATGAGTGCGTTAAATAAAAAAAGTTTTCTCACTTACCTGAAAGAAGGCGGTATTTACGTTGTTCTTTTAGTACTGCTGGCTATCATCATTTTCCAGGACCCTACGTTCTTAAGCCTGCTGAACCTGAGTAACATTCTGACCCAGTCCTCCGTGCGTATTATCATTGCGCTGGGCGTGGCGGGCCTGATCGTGACCCAGGGGACGGACCTTTCTGCCGGTCGTCAGGTGGGGCTGGCGGCGGTTATCGCGGCAACCCTGCTGCAGTCGATGGAAAACGCCAACAAGGTCTTCCCGGAAATGGCTACCATGCCGATTTTCGTGGTGATCCTGATTGTCTGCGCCATCGGTGCGGTGATTGGTCTGATCAACGGTATCATTATCGCCTACCTGAACGTGACGCCGTTTATCACCACGCTGGGTACGATGATCATCGTTTACGGTATCAACTCCCTGTACTACGACTTTGTCGGTGCTTCACCTATCTCGGGCTTTGACAGCGGCTTCTCGACCTTTACGCAAGGGTTTATCGCGCTGGGCAGCTTCCGCCTGTCGTATATCACCTTCTATGCGCTGATCGCGGTGGCCTTCGTCTGGATCCTGTGGAACAAAACGCGCTTTGGTAAAAACATCTTCGCAATCGGCGGTAATCCGGAAGCGGCGAAAGTGTCCGGCGTAAACGTTGCCCTGAACCTGCTCTTCATCTACGCGCTGTCCGGCGTGTTCTACGCCTTTGGCGGGATGCTGGAAGCGGGCCGTATCGGCTCTGCAACCAACAACCTTGGCTTCATGTACGAGCTGGATGCGATCGCAGCCTGCGTGGTGGGCGGCGTCTCCTTCAGCGGCGGCGTGGGTACGGTACTGGGCGTGGTGACCGGTGTGATCATCTTCACCGTCATCAACTACGGCTTGACCTATATCGGCGTGAACCCGTACTGGCAGTACATCATCAAAGGCGCCATCATTATCTTCGCGGTTGCGCTGGATTCACTCAAGTACGCGCGTAAGAAGTAATTCCTCCTCGCGTTATCCGGCCCGCTCATCGAGCGGGCTTTTTTTATGCCCTACGCCAGATGCGACTCCTCTCGGGTCACAATGCGCTCAAACCAGTCGAGTTCAGAGAGCTTGCAGGCGACCCACTGCTCGGAAAAGGCGTCGCCCAGGCTGTCGGTGAGGTATTGACAGCGGGCAAAGGTCTCAATCGCCTCCTGCTGAAACAGCGGCAGCTTGGGACGATCGTGCTGCGGTTCCGGCAAATCCTCGTCGTCGGTGTTTTCCAGCCCGTACAGCATGCCGGTCAAGATAGTGGCTGCCACCAGATAGGGATTGGCATCGGCCCCGGCCAGCCGGTACTCGATACGACGGTTGTGGTCATCCGAGCAGGGAATACGCAGGGCGGCGGAGCGGGTGTTATAGCCCCAGGAGTTAAATACGGGCTCCGTCAGGTTTTTACGCAGGCGACGAAACGCGTTAACGCCCGGCGCAAGAATGGCGACGGAGGCGGGCATCAGCGCCAGCTGCCCCGCGATGCACAAACGCATCATGCTGTTAAGCGCGTTCACCGGGGAAGCAAAGACGTTTTCGCCGTGACGATTGTTCAGGCTGAAATGGAAGTGCAGGCCGCTGCCGGACAGCTGGCTGAAAGGTTTAGCCATAAAGTTGGCCTGCAGGCCGTGCTTTTCGGCAACGTGACGGGTCAGGCGACGAAGCGCCAGCACGTTATCGCAGACCTCAACGACGCGATGGCTGTGCTTCAGGTTTAATTCGTACTGACCGGACTCGGCTTCCGCCACGATCCCGGACAGCGGGATGCGCTGCAGGTACGCCAGCTGTTCCAGCTCGTCAAACAGTGCCGCATGGGCCGTCGTAGTATCCATGTGAAAACAGCCCTGATTTTGCGGATCCCGATCGTCATGTCCCGTCAGATAGAACTCGATTTCCGGGGCAATCACCGGGAAGAGGCCGTGCTGGTGGAAGCGGGCCAGCACGTTCTGCAGTATCACGCGCGGCTCAAGCGGGCAGGGGATATCGTCGCTGTCTTTCATCGTCAGCAGGATCTGCGCGTTGTGCTGCGGATCCTGCGGGCAGGGGCGCAGGGAACCGGCGACGGGGAGGCAGAGTCGGTCCGGTTCATCATGAAGCGGGGCGGCGATTTTTCCTTTCTGATCCATCGAGTAAACCGAAAGGGGAAAATAACAGCCTTTTTCCAGGCTCAGCATGCTCTCCACCGACAGACGCTTGCCGCGCATCGTGCCGTTGATATCGTTCAGGTAAACGTCTACATGTTTCGTCTGCGGGTAACGTTCCAGATAATCTGCCACTTCCACTGAAATGTTGTGCTGCAGGGCGTCAATTTTTTCATCAAGCCAGAGACCGGAATTGAGTGCGCCAGGAAGTGATAAACCGGGAAAGTTAAAATACGGACGGAGACTTTTGAGGAAAAACGCATTCATTATTGAGTTCATAGTCATTCTTCAATGAAGCCGTAGCGGCAGTGAACTCAGCTTAAAAGAGCCGACGTAAAGGGGGGATAAAAAGCGTCAGGCCCGGCGTAAAGAAAGTATAAAGGCGGCCCTGTTATTTCTCTTTTTTCTGCATATCAAGCAGCTGCTCGGGCGTGACGGCCGGGTAACCCTGCGCGTCTTCCGGCACTTCGTGCATCGCCGGAATCGGCACCAGCGGGCCTAAAAAGCGCGGTTCGCGTTTGAAGATATACAGATCGGCCAGGGCGCCAAAACGCGCGCCGAACTCACGGACGCGCACGCTCAGCATGTCTTTTGGCGACGGCACCGCGTAACACTGCGCCTGAATGCCCATATGCAGCGCGATAAACAGCGCGCGTTCGCAGTGGAAGCGCTGGGTGATGATGATGAAGTCGTTGGTGTCGAAGACTTTACGCGTGCGCACGATGGAGTCCAGGGTGCGGAATCCGGCGTAGTCGAGCACGATATCGGCAGGGTCCACGCCCGCGGCAATCAGGTCCTTACGCATCGTCACCGGTTCATTGTAGCTTTGCAGCGCGTTATCGCCGCTCAGCAGCAGGTAGTTCACCTTGCCGCTGTTGTAGGCGTTCAGCGCGCCCTGAATGCGGTAACGGTAATACTGGTTGATCACGCCGGTGCGGTAATACTTGGCGGTGCCGAGCACCACGCCAACCTGACGATAGGGCAGGTCCTGCAGGTCATCAAAGATGTAGGGGGCGGTTTTCCAGCTCATCCAGCGGTCGAGACCCAGCACGATCAACAGCAGTATGCCGACCAGGACAGACAGGCTGTAAAAAACGCGCTTTAACATGGAGATGGCTCGTTCGTGGATGAAATTTAACTCAGGCTACTTTACCCGCCTGGTTAGCGCAAGAAACAGCGACTCAACTGAGGGGTTTTTCAGCAAACTGGCGGGCATTTCTGCCCGCCGGAAGGATTACGCAAGCAGTACGCGGTCAATCGTCGTGCAGCCCAGCGCTTTAAGCGTCGCGGCGGTGGCATCCCACTGGATCAGCGGCGCATCGGCAATTTCTGCCAGAATAGCGCGCTGAATGTCCGGATAGTCATAGCCGTTCAGGCTCAGCAGGTTAAGCGCGCCCTGCAGCGGTGGCAGGGTTGGGTTAAACGCGGCGTTTTCCGCGTAGCTGCCGCTAAAGATCCGGCCATCGCGGCACTGCAGCGCCACGCCGCTCGGAGACTTGCTGTACGGCGTGTGGCTTTTGTTGGCCGCGCGAATGGCCGCCTGGCTCAGGTCATCGCCGGACAGGGTGTAACCGTGGTCCTGCTCGTCCATCAGCAGCGTTTTGATCTCCAGATCTTTCGGGCCAAAGGCGTCCGGCAGATAATCCCCCAGCGTGTGCGGCGCGCGGCCTGGCAGGTTGATGCGCAGCTGCAGCCCGCTGTTCAGCTCGTTCATAAACTGACGGCAGTGGCCGCAGGGGGTGTAGTTAACGGTAATGGCGCTCAGGGCTTTTTCACCGCGCAGCCAGGCGTGGCTGATGGCGCTCTGCTCGGCGTGAACCGTTTGCTGCATGGTCGCGCCCAGGAACTCCATATTGCCGCCGAAGTACCAGGTTCCGCTGACGCCGCGCGCAATGGCCCCGACGTTAAAGTGGGAGAGATCGGCCCGCGCGCAGGCGGCAGCCAGGGGAAGCAGTGCGAAAGCCAGCGCGTCTTCGTCCAGTCCCGTTGCCTGTTTCAGCATCGTGACCTGCTCCGCGGTCAGCAGGGCGGGGAAGTGTGCATCTGCCAGAACGGGAGCCAGGGCTGACTGCAAATTCTCTGCAAGCTGGGCGAAAGCAGCTTGAAAACGTGGGTGCATGGCGTTTGCCTCATAAAGGTTAATGGATCGGTAGTTTACGGAGCCGTCAGGGCTTTATATGTGATCCACTTCTCATTATGTTTGCAACTTATGAAATCAAAATGAAATTTGCGCGACGCATCGCAAATTTTAGCCCATCACCGCCAGAATCAGCGGGAAAATGAACGGGGCCAGCAGGGAGGTGATAATCCCGCAGATCACCAGCGCCAGGGAGCTAAACGCCCCTTCCTGATAATCCAGCTCCGCGCAGCGGGCGGTGCCCAGGGCGTGGGAGGCGGTCCCCATCGACAGCCCCCGTGCCGCTTTAGTGTGAATACGCATCCCGTTCAGCAGGGTGTGACCAAACACCGCACCGAGAATACCGACGAAAATGACGCACATCGCGCTGATGGCCGGGATCCCGCCGAGGCTGCCGCCGACCGCCATCGCGATAGGCGTGGTCACCGATTTAGGCAGGATAGAGGCGGCGATCTGCGGGGAGGCTCCCATCAACAGCGCTACCGACGTGCCGGTGATCATCGCCACCAGGCTGCCCACAAAACAGATGGTAATGATGGATTTCCAGCGGGCGCGGATCTGGTGGAGCTGCTCATATAAAGGAAAGGCAAGCGCCACAACGGCAGGCTGCAGCAGGTCGTTTAAAATTTTGCTGCCGACAAAATAACGTTCGTAAGGAATGCCGGTGAGCAGCAGGAACGGAATAATTACCACCATTGCCACCAGCAGCGGGTTCAGCAACGGCATTTTGAAACGTGCAGCAAGCTTGCGCGCGGCGAAGAACACCGCAAGGGTTAACGGCAGCGACCACCAGATATTGGCCATCATTTTTTTGTTTTCTCCCCGACCACGTTACGTTCGCCATGCACCAGATGCGAACTCCAGCTCACCACCAGGAAAACCACCAGCGTACTGACCGCGCAGGAGACCACAATCGGGCCGAACTGGGCCTTGAGCAAATCAAAATACTGCATGACCCCGACGCCGATAGGCACGAAAAGCAGCGCCATATAGCGAATAAGGACGAAGCAGCCCGGATTGACCCATTTTGCGGGCAGGATTTGCAGCGCCAGCAAAACAAAGAGGATCAGCATGCCGATAATGCTGCCGGGAATGACGATGGGCAGCAGCGACGCGATGAATATCCCGGCATACAGGCAGGCGTATATCAGGACGAATGCGCGCAGATATTGCCAGATAATGTTCAATGATTTGCTCATGGTGATAGTCCTTGCTGAAACGCATTCATCATACAATTAAACCCAAAAATGTGCCATGGATCACATCATGAAATTTGAGCATACCAGACATTCCAGAATGGAACGTCTGGTATCACCGCACAGGGGCAGGCTACAGTTTAGAGGAAAGGGCGTGCGGTGGCGAAGTGACGAGCCAGAGAAATGCCTCTGAGTCAGGCTTCGCGTTGGGCGACGAGTTTATCCAGAAATGAAAACAGCACCTGATTCATTTCGCGATAATCATGCGAGCGAAGTTTTTCCGCCGTTTCGACAAAACGAAATTCAGCCGCGCGGCGGAGATCGTTCTGCGAATGTTCAATCAGCAGCTCAACCACCTCCGGCGTCAGTTCCATATGACACTGAAAACCGTAAACCCGTTCGCCATATTGCACGATCTGACGGGGGCAGCCCTCGCTGTAAGCCAGCACTTTAGCCTGCGGCGTCAACCCTGGCATGTCGTTATGCCAGTGACCGACGTTCAGCTCGTGGCCAAAATCCTCAAACAGCGGGTTCGCCTTGCCTGCCTCTGTGAGCCTGACGGGAAATTTGCCGATCTCTTTTTCCGGGCTATGGCAAAACGCTGCGCCCAGCGCCTCACCGATAAGCTGCGAGCCCAGACAAACGCCAATCACCGTTTTACCTGCCTCAATTGCGCGGCTGATGAGTGCCTTTTCCGCCTGCGCGTCAAACCAGGGGCACTCCTCAAGCGTGGTGGCAGGTGACTGCGGGCCTCCCATGATGATAAGCAAGTCTGTGCTCTGCAGATCCTCGGGTAACGGATCGCCCTGATAAACTCTGGTGTAGCTCAGTCTACAGCCGCGGCTTTTCCCCCAGACTTCATATGCGCCTGGCGCTTCGAAATGTTCATGAATGATAAAATGAATGTGCATTGCGTCTCTCTCCGGTTACGTGTACAAGCAGCATCATAAGAGGAAGGGAGGAATGTGAAATGCCAACCGTTATCGATAAAACGCCAATTCACGACGATGCCACCGGATGGTCCAGAGGGGCAATTAGCTATACGCGCGGCGAAGTGGATCCCCCTCACCGGCATCCACAGGGGCAGCTTTTGTTTGCCATCAAAGGGGTGATGCTGGTCGAAACCGGCAATAAGCGTTGGGTCATACCGCCGCAGCGCGCGCTGTGGATCCCTCCCTTTCAGGAACACACCTACAGCGTGTTATCCGCAACGGAGCTCCGCGCGGTCTGGTTTAGCCCGGCGCTGATAGCGCAATGCGAGCCTTTTACGCGGAAAGAGGAGGTTCACGTGATTATGGCGACAGCGTTGTTCAAAGAGCTGATTGCCGGGCTGTTCAGCGCGGAATACCGGCCGGCAAGCCAGCGCAGCATGGCCGTTTTGCTGCTCGAAATCCTCAGCGAGGCGCAGCAGATTTCGGCCGAATTACCGATGCCCGTTGATGAGCGGTTACATCGCGTTGCCTGTGACATCATTGCCAGCAATCTCTGGGACGTTTCGATGGACAGGCTGGCGGAACAGGCCGCGATGTCTGAACGCACATTCTCACGCGCGTTTATCAAAGATACCGGGTTTAGCTTCCGGGCCTGGCGACAGCGCGCAAGGATTTGTGCCTCGCTGGACCTGCTCGCCAACGGATACCCGGTTAAGCAGGTGGCCTGGATGCTGGGATTTCCGGGCAGGCGGCATTTGCGGCGGCGTTTCGCGCCGTTGTCGGGGCAACTCCGGCCGACTTTTTCCCTGAACAGAAGCGCTTCCCAGCGATATAGAGAGCGGCTACTATAGCGCGTCTTTTTTCACAGGTACTGCTATGCGAGTTTTACTGGCCCCAATGGAAGGCGTGCTCGACTCCCTCGTGCGCGAGCTTCTGACCGAGGTGAACGATTACGATCTCTGCGTGACGGAGTTTCTGCGCGTGGTCGATATGCTGTTGCCGGTAAAATCCTTCTTCCGCCTGTGCCCCGAGCTGCACAACCAGAGCCGGACCTCTTCCGGCACGCTGGTGCGTATTCAGCTGCTCGGCCAGTACCCCGAATGGCTGGCGGAAAACGCCGCCCGCGCGGTTGAGCTGGGCTCTTACGGGGTGGATCTCAACTGCGGCTGCCCGTCGAAGCTGGTCAACGGCAGCGGCGGCGGGGCGACCTTGTTGAAAGATCCTGAGCTGATTTACCGCGGCGCGAAAGCCATGCGTGAGGCCGTGCCTTCGCATTTGCCGGTGACGGTGAAGGTGCGCCTGGGCTGGGACAGCGACGCGCGGCAGTTTGAAATCGCCGATGCGGTGCAGCAGGCCGGGGCCACCGAGCTGGTGGTGCATGGCCGCACTAAAGAAGATGGCTACAAGGCCGAGCGCATCAACTGGCAGGCGATCGGCGAGATCCGCAAGCGCCTCACCATTCCGGTGATCGCCAACGGTGAAATCTGGGACTACGAGAGCGCGCAGGCCTGTCTGAAGGCCACCGGCTGCGATGCGGTGATGATCGGCCGCGGCGCCCTGAATGTGCCGAACCTTAGCCGGGTGGTGAAATATAACGAGCCGCGAATGCCGTGGGCAGACGTCGTTACGCTGCTGCAAAAATACAGCCGACTGGAAAAGCAGGGCGACACCGGCTTGTATCACGTCGCGCGAATTAAGCAGTGGCTGAGTTATTTACGCAAAGAGTACGATGAAGCGCTGGGATTATTTCAGGAGATTCGGACATTACAGACTTCGTCTGATATTGCCCGGGTGATTCAGTCAAAATAATAAGCGTTAAATTGCTCACACTTTTTTAAACCAGAAAACCGTTCTGGTTTTCAACGTGGCGCGACGGTGTTAAGGTGCCACTGTTTTCAACGCAGGATTGTTACTGGCTAACAGGCAAAACCTAAGCGTTTCACAGCATTTTCGCTGTGGAGCGCTTAGGTTTTTTTGCCTCTCGTTTACGCAGGAGAGAAATTTGGCTTAGCGCTTTTTACTGATTTTAAAAAAATTTAATAACGACAGGAAATAGAAAAATTTCCTGCGGACGGTTACGCACAAAATACTCAATCACAGGTTGTTATCATGGCATATAAAAATAAACTCTATGCGTTCGCCTTATTAGCGATATCCCCGCTGTCAATGGCGCAGGACTGGAACGGAACGGTATTAGGGTTTGAAGCTCCGCCGGAGCCTGTTCTGGGCGAAATGCTCGGCATACGTAAAATCCTCAACGATAACGGTTTTACCTATAACCTCGGATATCTGAATGAAATTGGCTGGAACGGAGGCGGTGGCTATAACCACGACTCCCACGTGGCCTATATTGACCAGTTTGCGCTGACCTTCAACCAGGATCTTGAGCGCTGGACCGGTATCCCGGATGCGCGTATCGAGGGGAACATCGTCAACCGTAACCACAATGACGACCTCACCACCAAACGCGTGCAGGACCCTCGCGTCAACTTTAACGACCTGACCCAGGAGAGCTGGGGCGGACAGTCCATTACCCGCCTGGGCTGGCTGACCTTTGCCCGCAGCTTTGACGACCGGCGTCTGACCTGGCGCATCGGGATGATGAACAAGGTACAGACCTTCGATCAAATCATCCCCTGTGATTTCCAGCTCCTGTCGCAGTGCGGCGGGAAGTCAGCCAACTCGCTGACGTGGAACAACTGGAACGTGCACACCTGGGGCACCACGCTTGCGTATAAACTCACGCCGACGCTGACCTTAAAAGGTGGCGTGATGGAGCAAAATCCGCAGGCCTCCAGCCGCAGCCACGCGTGGAGCTGGTCGACGAAGGGCAGCAAAGGGGTTTTACTGCCGGTTGAAATCGAAGCGCGTCCGCTGATTAACGGCCTGCCGGGCGCGTATAACCTGGGCGTGGTGTTTACCAACGCGCCGCAAACCGATCTCTATCGCGGCAAATCCGGCGGGGCGGGCGCGACGGACCCGAACGGCTTTGATACCCACAGCCGGACCTGGTTCATGTACGCCGGGCTGAACCAGCAGCTTACGCAGCATCAGGATGACCCGAATCGCGGGTTGAGCACCTCTTTCAGCATGAGCCTTGCGGATCAGAGTACCAACTACATGCATCAGGTTTACGCCGCCTCGCTGCGCTACCGCGGGCTGTTTGACGCGCGGCCGGAAGACTGGATTGGCTTTGGCTTAACCTGGATTGATATGAGCAGCCAGTACGCCCGCAATCAGCGTTACCTGAACAGCCTGAGCGGCGTTAGCGATGACACCAATCCGGCGTATCATCCGGTGCCGGGCCATTCCTTGAACGGCGAGTTTTACTACCGTTTTCGTCCAGTGCCGTGGCTTGAACTGCAGCCGGGCATTCAGTACTGGCACCATCCCGGCGGGGTCAGTCGCACCCAGGATGCCTGGGTTACCGAGCTGAAAACGGTGGTGAGCTTCTGATATCACCGTAGCAAGTTCGATCCGCGTCACGTTTCTGACGCGTGATGCATTGAGGCTATGAATGAAACTGATAGAGTGCCAGAACTGGATTGTTACTGCTTAGGCAGGCAAAACCTGATTTTCTGGCATCTGCCGGAGGTCAGGTTTTTTTGTTTCTGGGGTTCAGATGAAAATCGCCAAGATACTCAATAATAACGTGGTGGTTGTTAAGGATGAGCGCGGGCGCGAACAGGTGGTGATGGGCCGTGGGCTGGCCTTTCAGAAGCGCGTCGGTGAAGCGCTGGATACCGCGTTGGTTGAAAAGGTGTTTGCGTTACAAAGCGATGAACTGGTGCGTCGACTCGGAGAGCTGTTGAATCAAATTCCGCTGGAGGTGATGACCACCTGCGACCGCATCATCGGGCTGGCGGCGCAGCGGCTGGGCAAGCTGCAGGAGAGTTTGTATATCACCCTCACCGACCACTGCTACTTTGCGATTGAGCGGCAGAAGAACGGGCTGGCCATCAAAAACGTGCTGCTGTGGGATATTAAACGGCTGTATCCGAAGGAGTTCGAATTAGGGCAGGAGGCGCGTGCCATTATCGCCAGACGCCTTAACGTCGAACTGGAGGAGGATGAGGCCGGGTTTATCGCGCTGCATCTGGTCACCGCGCAGCTGAACAGCGAAATGCCGGAAGTGATGCACGTGACGCGGGTGATGCAGGAGATCCTGCAGCTGGTGAAGTATCAGCTGCAGCTTGAGTACGATGAAGACGCGCTCAGCTATCAGCGTTTTGTCACGCATCTGAAGTTTTTTGCCCAGCGGATGCTGACCCGCACCGTGGTGGAAGATGACGACGTCTCGCTACATACCGCGGTAAAAGACAACTACGCGAAAGCGTGGAAATGCGCCGAGAAAATCGCCCAGCACCTGAACAAAAGCTATCAGCGTGAGCTGACGACCGAAGAAATTATGTTCCTCGCCATTCATATCGAGCGGGTGAGAAAAGAGGGGCGCTAAGCCTCAAAACAGGATTGTTACTGCATCACGCAGGCAAAACCTGAGCGCGGCCTTCGTCAGAAGGTCGTTCTCGGGTTTTTTTATTTTTTATACTCAGTCAGCAGGTGCCCGCGGGCATCGGATGTAAGGAAATCGAGATGGAATACCAGGCTTTAGCGAAGGATATTCTCGGCCACGTTGGCGGAAAAGAAAACATCGTCAGTCTTGTACACTGCGCGACCCGGCTTCGCTTCAAACTGAAAGAGAATCAACGGGCGGATGCGGAAGGGCTCAAGAAAAACCCGGGCGTGATCATGGTGGTCGAAAGCGGCGGCCAGTTTCAGGTGGTGATTGGCAACCACGTTCACGATGTCTGGCAGGCGGTGCGCAATGAAGCAGGCCTTACCGATGACGCGCCAGCCATGGAAGAGAAGGGTGACAAGGGCAACCTGCTGGGTCGCCTGATTGACATCGTCTCCGGGATCTTCACCCCATTTATCGGCATTCTGGCCGCGTCCGGTATTTTGAAAGGGCTGCTGGCCCTGGCCGTGGTGTGCGGCTGGCTGAGCACCGAGAGCGGCACCTATAAAATCTGGTTCGCCGCCAGCGACGCGCTGTTCTTCTTCTTCCCGCTGGTGCTGGGCTATACCGCCGGGAAAAAATTTGGCGGCAACCCGTTTATTACCATGGTGATCGGCGGGGCGCTCACTCACCCGATGATGATTGCGGCGTTTAACGCCAGCCAGCAGCCGGGGGCGGTATCGGACGCCTTTTTGGGCATTCCTGTCACCTGGTTTAACTACAGCTCGTCGGTGATCCCGATTATTCTCGCCGCGTGGGTGAGCTGCTGGCTGGAAAAGCAGAGCACCAGGCTGCTGCCTTCCTCGATGAAAAACTTCTTCGCGCCGCTGATCTGCTTAGGATTAACCGTGCCGCTGACTTTCCTCGTTATCGGCCCGCTGGCGACCTGGCTGAGCCAGATGCTGGCGAACGGCTATCAGAGTATTTACGTTCTGGCACCGTGGCTGGCGGGCGCGGCGATGGGCGCGCTGTGGCAGGTCTGCGTTATTTTTGGCCTGCACTGGGGGCTGGTGCCGCTGATGATCAACAACCTGGCGGTGCTGGGGCATGACTCCATGCTGCCGATGCTGCTGCCCGCGGTGTTTGGTCAGGTAGGGGCAGCGCTGGGGATTTTCCTGCGTACCCGCGATTCCCGCCAGAAGATGCTCGCGGGTTCATCGGTAACGGCCGGGATATTTGGTATTACCGAACCGGCCGTCTATGGCGTAAACCTGCCGCTGCGCCGCCCGTTTATTTTTGGCTGCGTGGCGGGGGCAATCGGCGGGGCGATTGTCGGCTTCAGCGATACCCACGTTTACTCCTTCGGCTTCGCCAATATCTTTACCATCGCCCAGATGATTCCGCCGGGTGGGGTAAACGCCACGCTGTGGGGCGGCGTGATCGGCACCGCGGTAGCGCTGGTGCTGAGCTGCGGCCTGACGCTGGTGGCGGGCATGCCGGGACGCTCAGCGCCCGAGGCGGTTGCGCCAGCGGGTGAAAACGATGTGCTGGCACCGATGACCGGCACCGTTCTGGCGCTCGACCAGGTGCCGGATACCACGTTTGCCAGCGGCCTGCTGGGCAGCGGTGCCGCGATTATTCCCTCGGATAACAAAGTGGTGGCCCCGTTTGCCGGCGTGGTGGCCTCGCTGTTTCAGACCAAACACGCCATCGGCCTGCTCAGCAACAGCGGGATTGAAGTGTTGATCCACGTGGGGATCGACACCGTGAAGCTCGACGGCAGGCCGTTTACCGCCCACGTCAAGGTGGGCGACAGGGTGCAGCCCGGCGATCTGCTGCTGGAGTTTGACCGACAGGCGATTATCGATGCCGGATACGACCTGGCGACCCCGATTATTATCAGTAACAGCGATGAGTATCGTGACGTGGTGACCGTGGCGGCAACGTCCGTCAACGCCGGTGCGCCGTTACTCAGCGTAAGCCATCAATAACAGGAGAACGTGATGAAAACTTTCCCGGACGATTTTTTATGGGGCGGCGCGGTTGCCGCGAATCAGGTAGAAGGCGCGTATCTGGAGGAGGGGAAAGGGCTGTCCACCTCAGACGTTCAGCCGCAGGGTGTCTTCGGCCCGGTGGTTGAGCGCGTGGCGGGCGACAGCGGCATCAAGGACGTCGCCATCGACTTCTATCACCGCTACCCGGAAGACATCAAACTGTTCGCAGAGATGGGCTTTAGCTGCCTGCGCGTCTCCATTGCCTGGACCCGCATTTTTCCGAACGGCGACGAGCAGCAGCCTAACGAGGCGGGGCTGGCGTTTTACGACCGGCTGTTTGA
This sequence comes from Enterobacter sp. E14S, assembly GCF_055666685.1. Taxonomy (NCBI): domain Bacteria; kingdom Pseudomonadati; phylum Pseudomonadota; class Gammaproteobacteria; order Enterobacterales; family Enterobacteriaceae; genus Enterobacter; species Enterobacter sp. E14S. The sequence continues at coordinate 398,718 of NZ_JBVODQ010000002.1, forward strand.
CGAGCTGGCCGCGCACAGCATTACCCCGCTGGTGACGCTCTCGCATTACGAAATGCCGTGGGGGCTGGTGAAGCAGTACGGCGGGTGGGGCAGCCGCCAGACCATTGGATTCTTCGAGCGCTACGCCCGTACCGTGTTTGCGCGCTACAAGGAGAAGGTGAAGCTCTGGCTGACCTTCAACGAGATCAATATGTCTCTGCACGCGCCGATGACCGGCGTGGGCCTGCCGGAAACCAGCAGTAAAGGGGAGGTGTATCAGGCGATCCATCACCAGCTGGTGGCCAGCGCGCTGGCCGTGAAGGCCTGCCACGAGATTATCCCGGATGCCAGAATCGGCAACATGCTGCTGGGCGGCCTGATGTACCCGCTGACCTGCAAGCCGGAAGATGTTCTGGAGACGCTGCAGGAAAACCGCGCGTGGCAATTCTTTGGCGACGTGCAGTGCCGTGGCGCCTATCCCGGCTATATGCAGCGCTTCTTCCGCGACAATGGTATTCAGCTTGAGGTCACGGATGCCGACCGAGAGGCGTTGAAATCAACCGTCGATTTTATCTCGTTCAGCTACTACATGACGGGCTGCGTCACCGCGGATGAGGCCCTCAACCAGCAGGCGCGCGGCAATATCCTGAGCATGGTGCCAAACCCGCATCTGGCAAGTTCCGAATGGGGCTGGCAGATTGACCCCATCGGCCTGCGTACCCTGTTAAACGTGCTCTGGGATCGCTATCAGAAGCCGTTGTTTATCGTGGAAAATGGCCTCGGGGCGAAGGATAAACCGGATGCGAACGGCGTGGTGCAGGATGACTATCGCATCAGCTACCTTAACGACCACCTGGTGCAGGTGCGTGAAGCCATTGACGACGGCGTGGAGGTGATGGGATATACCAGCTGGGGGCCAATCGACCTGGTCAGCGCGTCTAAAGCTGAACTCTCCAAGCGCTACGGGTTTATTTACGTCGATCGCGATGACAGCGGTAACGGCACGCTGGCGCGCAGCCGTAAGAAAAGTTTCTACTGGTATAAAGAGGTGATTGCCACGAAAGGGGCTTCGCTGAAAGCCTGATATTAATGACGTTGCCCGGCTCTTAGCCGGGCAAATAGATCAGAAAATCATCTTGAATACGCCGGTGACCACTAAGAGCCCTATCAGAAATATAATTAAAATAACCCACAGTAATATTTTCATTCCTTTCTCCCGCTCATGTATGTCCTGAATAAGTGTAGCAGCGTATTTATATTTGGCGTGAATGCATTGGATTTAATCATTCTCTTTGGGAATAAATTTCCGGGTATTAAAATGTATGACAATTTGCGGATTGCCACGCGTTACTAAAAAAATGAACGATATCGAGCGTAACGTGCGCCTTTATTTTTTGAGTGTATGGCGTAATGAAACGTTCTCTTATTTTATCTCTGAGCGCACCCTTCGCTTTTATTCTGGCAGCCTGCGCGCCTGAACATGCCACAGTGTCTCCCATTAAAACGCAAACCGCTGCGGCGTCGGTGAATACGGTTCTGAATCATCAGGACTGGCCGAAGAATGAGTGGTGGAAAGCGTATAACGATCCCCAGCTTAACGGGCTGATTGCGAAAGCGTTGAGCGATGCGCCGGATATGCAGATTGCCCGTCAGCGCATTACGCTTGCCGAAACCCAGGCCAAAGCCGCCATGGCCGCTGACGGTCCGCAGATTGATTTTTCCGCCGATGCGGAACGCCAGAAGATGTCCGCCGAAGGGCTAATGGGGCCTTTTGCCCTTACCGACCCGGCTGCAGGCACCACCGGGCCGTGGTACACCAACGGCACCTTTGGCCTGACCGCAGGATGGGATCTCGATCTGTGGGGAAAAAATCGCGCCCGGGTCGAGGCCCGGATTGGCAAAGTGAATGCGCAAAAAGCGGAGCTGGAGCAGACCCGCCAGCTGCTGGCCAGCAGCGTGGCGCGGCTTTACTGGGAGTGGCAAACTCAGGCCGCCGCAGGGGAGGTTCTCGCGCAGATCAAACATGAGCAGGACAATATTATCGGCGCCGACCGCGAGCTGTATCAGCAAGGGATCACCTCCTCCGTTGAAGGGGTGGAAACCGATATCAACGCCAACAAAACCGAAGAGCAGCTGGCTGAAGTCAACGGGAAGATGAAAGCCGTAGAGGCGCGTCTGGTCGCGCTGACTAATTCTTCCTCCGTAACGCTTACGCGGCATGCGCTGCCGACGGTTGACGCCGCGTTACCGCCGACGCTCGGTTATGAGCTGCTGGCCCGCCGTCCGGATCTTCAGGAGGCGCACTGGTATATCGAAGCCTCCATGAGCGAGGTGGAGGCCGCCAGAGCGGCTTTCTATCCTGACGTGAACCTGATGACGTTCTTACAGCAGGATGCCCTCCATCTGAGCGATCTGTTTCGCGCTTCAGCGCAGCAGATGGGCGTGACCGCCGGGCTGACGCTGCCGATCTTCGACAGCGGCAGGCTGAACGCCAGCCTGGATATCGCCCAGGCGCAGAACAATCTCTCGGTCGCGAACTACAACAAAGCGGTGGTCGAAGCGGTCAATCAGGTGGCGCGCACGGCCAGCGAAGTCGAAACGCTGACGGCGAAGAACCGCCATCAGCAGCAGGTCGAAAAAGATGCGGCGCGGGTTGTGGCGCTGGCGCAGGCGCGTTTCAGCGCGGGGATTGTTGCGGGCTCGCGGGTCAGTGAAGCCAGGATCCCGGCCCTCAGGGAAGACCTCGCCGGATTGTTGCTGAAAGGCCAGTATGTCGACGCCACGCTGCAGCTGACGTCGGCGCTGGGCGGCGGCTATCATCATGGCTAAAAATGGTCATTATCTATACTTACCTCTTTGCAGTTTTTCAGGAGGTGAGTATGACCAGAGTAGCGATAGTGACCGCATCGGATTCCGGGATTGGTAAAACCACGGCGCTGATGCTCGCAGAGCGCGGGTTTGATATTGGCGTCACCTGGCACTCGGATGAAAAAGGGGCGCTCGAAACCTGCCGCGAAGTTGAAGCGCAGGGGCAGCGCGCAGAGGCTATCCATCTTGATTTAAGCACGCTGCCGGAAGGCGCAAAGGCTATTGAAACGCTGATTGCGCGTTTTGGTCGGCTGGACGTGCTGGTTAACAATGCCGGAGCGATGACCAAAGCGCCGTTCCTTGAGATGCCGTTTGACGACTGGCGGAACATTTTCACCGTCGACGTGGACGGCGCGTTTCTCTGTTCGCAGATTGCCGCACGGCAGATGGTGAAGCAGGGGGAAGGGGGGCGGATTGTGAATATCACCTCGGTGCATGAGCACACGCCGCTGCCGGAGGCCAGCGCCTACACGGCGGCAAAACATGCGCTCGGCGGGTTAACCAAATCCATGGCGATGGAACTGGTTAAGCACAACATTCTGGTGAACGCCGTCGCGCCGGGCGCCATTGCCACACCGATGAACGACATGGACGACAGCGAAGTGAAGGAAGGCTCAATGCCGGAAATCCCGCTGGCAAGACCGGGCCACACCAGAGAGATTGCCAGCCTGGTGGCATGGCTGTGCGACAGCGACGCCAGCTACACGACGGGGCAATCGTTTATTGTCGACGGGGGCTTTATGCTGGCGAACCCGCAGTTTAAGCCGGAGGGGTAGGTTCCCTCTCTCCCTGTGAGAGAGGGTGTTTTTAGTTCCCTCTCCCTGTGGGAGAGGGTTAGGGTGAGGGCATCAGGCCGCACCCTGCTACTCCTCATCCCGCGTCTTATCCCGGTGCTTCAGCCACAGCCTGACCCCGATCACCGCCGCAACCACCAGAATCAACCACGCCCAGTGCTTCAGGTGCTGGTCGAGATTATGCAGCCACGGGCCAATCACTTCGCCCCCTACGTAGCCGAGCGTCGTAAAGATCAGCGCCCAGGCAATCGCACCAAGAACATTGAGCGGCAGGAAAATTTTTGGCGGCAGATGGCTGGCGCCAATCAGTATCGGCCCGATAATGCGAAAGCCATACATAAAGCGCGTGCCGATGACGAACAGATAGGGATGACGTTGAATGAGCCGTTGAGCGCGGCGGATTTTCTTCTGATGCTTTGCGAAACGCTTAAGCAGCGTTGGCCCGAAGCGCAGCCCGAGAAAGTAGAGCAGCTGATCGCCAATCATTCCGCCGAGCGCGACCGCTGCGACGACCAGCGGGAATTTCAGTAAGCCCTGATGCGCGGCGACGCCGCCTAGCAGCGTGATGGTTTCACCTTCTGCCACGCTACCGACGACCAGCGCGGCATATCCATATTGTTCAATAAGTGCGTTAATATCCATTACGTGAATGTTATCTCCCTCTGCTTACCTCGTTTAATCATATACCCCATGAATCAACAGCGGGGAAATCAACGGAAATTTCCCACTGTACATAAAATAATCTAAAGCCTGCATTATACTTAAGGTATCGCTGACGGGCCGACAACAAGGGGGCGCTATGAACCATGTCTGGGGACTTTTCTCCCATCCCGATCGTGAGATGCATGTCATTAAAAGTGAGAACGAAACGGTCTCGCATCATTACACGCACCACGTGCTGCTGATGGCTGCGGTGCCGGTAATATGCGCTTTTATCGGAACAACACAAATCGGCTGGAACTTCGGTGACGGCACCGTGGTTCAGCTTTCCTGGTTTACCGGACTCTATCTGGCCATCGTTTTTTATGGCCTGATGCTGGCGGGTGTGGCGATAATGGGGCGCGTCATTCACTGGATGGCGCGTAACTACCCGCAACGTCCATCGCTGGCGCACTGTATGGTCTTTGCCGGATATGTCGCGACCCCGCTGTTCTTAAGCGGTATTGTTGCGCTCTATCCACTGGTCTGGCTGTGCGCGCTGATCGGTACCATTGCCCTCTTTTACACCGGGTATCTGCTGTATCTGGGGGTTCCAACCTTCCTGAATATCAATAAAGAAGAAGGCCTGAGTTTTTCCAGTTCAACACTCGCCATCGGGGTGCTGGTGCTGGAGGCGCTACTGGCGCTGACGGTTATTCTTTGGGGTTACGGATACCGTCTCTTCTGAGTTCACTGCATTGCTGGCGTAAATGCCAGCAATGCAGCATCTGTTCACGATTATCCGCTGGCGACAACGCTCGGTGACCGCTATGATGCCGAAGCCAGCCTGCGTTTATCCGTTGATACAGGCGGTGTACGTCATGACGTGCGTGAATAATTATCAGAAGTCTCACCATGCTGAAATTCCGAGTCTCTTTACTTAGCCTGGCGCTGTTGCTGGGTGCATCCGCTGCCGTGCCGGCCGTCGCTAAAACGCCCGCGGTGACCGCCGCCGCTGCTCAGCCGCAAATTGCGTCCGGCAGCGCGATGATTGTCGATCTCAACACCAATAAGGTGATCTACGCCAGCCATCCGGACCTGGTGCGCCCGATCGCCTCAATAACCAAATTAATGACCGCGATGGTGGTGCTTGATGCACATCTGCCGCTGGACGAAAAATTGAAAGTGGATATCAGCCACACGCCGGAGATGAAGGGGATCTACTCTCGCGTGCGTCTGAACAGTGAAATCAGCCGTAAAAATATGCTGCTGCTGGCGCTGATGTCGTCTGAAAACCGTGCGGCGGCGAGCCTGGCGCACCACTATCCGGGCGGCTACGACGCCTTTATCCGCGCGATGAACGCAAAAGCCAAAGCGCTGGGGATGACCAATACGCATTATGTTGAACCGACGGGTCTGTCGATCAACAACGTCTCCACGGCCCGCGATCTGACGAAACTGCTGATTGCCAGCAAACAGTATCCGCTGATTGGTCAGCTCAGCACTACCCGTGAAGAGATGGCGACCTTTGCGAACCCGGCCTATACGCTGCCGTTCCGCAACACCAACCATCTGGTATATCGCGATAACTGGAATATTCAGTTAACCAAAACCGGCTTTACCAACGCGGCAGGACACTGTCTGGTGATGCGCACCGTGTTTAACGGTAAGCCGGTGGCGCTGGTGGTGATGGATGCCTTCGGCAAATATACCCACTTCGCGGACGCGAGCCGCCTGCGTACCTGGATTGAAACCGGGAAAGTGCAGCCCGTTCCGGCCGCAGCATTGACCTATAAAAAGCAGAAAGCGGAACAGATGGCGACGGCGCAGAACGACTGAGTCGTTTGTGTGCGCTGATGCCCTCACCCCGACCCTCTAGAGGGAAAAAACACTAAAAACGGTAACCCAGGTTACCGTTTTGCGTTTATTCCGGCAGCGTCCAGTCCCCATCGTTGAGCGAGCGCTGCATAATCACCGTATCCCGCCAGTCGCCTTTCTTATACCCCACGCTGCGCAGCTGACCGACAATCTCGAAGCCGTGCTTTTTATGCAGCCGCAGCGACCCGGCATTATTGTTGCCATCGCCCACAACGGCAATCATCTGCCGCCACGGGCCTTGCTCGCAGCGGGCGATTAGCGCATCCATTAATGCCGAACCAAAACCGCGCCCGGTGATGCTGGCATCCACGTAAATCGACTCTTCCAGGGTATAGCGGTAGGCGTGTCGCGGGCGGTAAGGCGTGGCGTAGCAGTAGCCCACCACGATGCCGCGATACAACGCGATAAGCCACGGCAAACCGCTCTCAGCCACGCTTTTCATACGCTGACGCATTTCGTCGATGGTAGGGGGGACTTCTTCAAATGACGCACGCCCGTGCAGCACATGCCATGCATAGATGGCGGCGATGGCATGCACATCATCGGGAAGGGCATCGCGCACTTCCAGTTCGGTCTCGGATAAAACATCAATAGCCGACATGATGTGCCTGCTCCTCGTTATAGAAAGCCGGAGAAACGTTCCTCCGGCGTCAGACGGTTACTCTATTACGATTAAGGCGCGCTAAACAATCTCTCAAATTTGGCTATAGGAATTAATCAGACGCTTGCGTTACGCGCTGCTCCGCGTCCGCGCTCTCTTTCCAGTATTTCTTCCGCGTTGTTTTACCAATGCCGGGATTCATGCTGTTTGTAGGGTCATTCTCGCGATAAAACTGCTTAAGTGCATCAGGGGCTTTATAAAGATGCCCGACGTTATGTTCCGCAGGATATTGTGCGCCGCGTTCACGCAGCAGGGCGAGCATCTGCTCCTTCAGTTCGTGCGCATCGACCCCTTTTTTGACGATATAATCCTGATGGAAGACGTAACACATAAAGTGGCCGTAATAGAGCTTATGCACCAGCTTGCTGTCGATTTCCGGCGGGAGGTGCTCAAACCACTCGGTGTCGTTACGTCGCAGGGCGATATCCAGGGCCAGAATATCTTCCACCTCTTCGGAATGCACCGCCTGATAACGGATGGCGGCGCCTGCGGCGGCAAAACGGTGCAGGAACGCTTTGCTGCCCTCTTCAGGCGTACAGGCAAAGAAATCCCCTTCGGCGGTTTTGAAGAATTCGGTCAGCCAGGACTGCGCTTCGGTAATTCCGTCCCCGGCCATTTTCAGCAGCAGGTGGTGCTCGTACTTATCGCGCCAGGTTTTCATTCGCTCCGGCAGATGCGCCGGAAAAACGTTGCCCAGCTTCTGCATAAAGCGGTCGGTGAAGTGAGGTTTGAACAGCGACACTTTCTCCAGCATCGCGTCGGTGCGTCCCTTCATGGTGAAGAAGAACGGCATTTTGTCGGTGCCGAGCTTGTCGATCATCAGGAACGTATCTTTGCCGTAACGCTCGGCGATGTCGTAAATGTCCCGGTGCATGTACTCGCCCGCCACCGGCAGATGGGTGAATTCGCCCAGAATATGACGACGAATTTCGGTCAGAACCTCAGGCTGATTGGTACCAATGTAAAACACCTGCTGCTTTTTCTCCGCCGGGAAGGTATCCAGACGCACGGCAAAAACGGCCAGCTTCCCGGCGCAGCCGGAGGATTCAAACAGGCGGTCCGGGTCGGCGTTGTAGCGCGCTGGCGTATCGGCGTCGATATCCCGCACGCGGGTCACGTAGTCGTGATCGTGCGCGTGGCGGCCATCGTGCTGCACGTCTTCGTCCTTCACGCGATCGTCGTCGAGCTTGCTGAGGATCTGCTCTGGCGTCACGCCGAGATCGATTCCCAGATGGTTGACCAGCGTCAGCTTGCCGTTTTCGTCAATACGGGCAAACAGCGACATCTCGGTGTAGGCCGGGCCGCGCTGTACCAGCGAGCCGCCGGAGTTGTTGCAAATCCCGCCAACCACCGAGGCGCCAATGCAGGACGAGCCAATCACCGAGTGCGGCTCACGACCCAGCGGCTTAAGCGCTTTTTCCAGGGAGTAGAGCGTCGTGCCGGGGAATGCGAGCACCTGCTCGCCTTTATCCAGCAGATGCAGCTTGTCGAGGCGCAGAGTGCTGATAATCACGATGTCGCGATCGTAATCGTTGCCGTTCGGCGTGGAGCCTTCGGTCAGGCCGGTATTGGCGGCCTGCATTAAAATAATCTTGTCGGCGGCGACGCAGGCGCTCAGCACGCGCCACAGCTCCAGCAGCGTGCCGGGGAAGACCACCGCCAGCGCCTCGCCCTGACCGGAGCGGAAACCTTTGCGGTAGCGGGCGGTTTTGGCCGGGTCGGTAAGCAGGTGAGAGGAGCCAACCAGGCGCGACAGTTCGTTAATAAAAGTTGTGTTATCGTTTGTTCGAACAGAAGTCATCTTCCACTCCTTGTGGTGGGGCAAATTTCTCGCTGTAAAGCATAGCGCGATTAACTGTTAAGCGGTCGAGTATTCACGAGAAAAATCAGAGAATAACCCTGCAACGTTTCGAGGGTTTGTGGCACACTGCGCTTTTCGCACGGTATGGCCGAGATCGTCCGGCGGTTATTGATGAGAGAGTAAAACGACATGAAATGGCTATGTTCTGTAGGTGTCGCCGTCAGCCTGGCGCTGCAACCTGCGCTGGCAGAGGATTTGTTTGGTAATCACCCGCTCACGCCTGAAGCACGGGACGCGTTTGTCACTGAATTGCTCAAGAAAATGACGGTTGATGAGAAAATCGGCCAGCTGCGTCTTATCAGCGTCGGCCCGGATAACCCGAAAGAGGCCATCCGCGAGATGATCAAAGACGGGCAGGTAGGGGCCATCTTTAATACCGTCACCCGCCAGGATATCCGCAAGATGCAGGATCAGGTGATGGATCTCAGCCGCCTGAAAATTCCTCTGTTCTTTGCCTATGACGTGGTGCACGGCCAGCGTACCGTTTTCCCGATTAGCCTCGGTTTAGCCTCTTCCTTTAACCTCGACGCGGTGAAAACCGTCGGGCGCGTGTCGGCTTATGAAGCGGCGGACGACGGCCTGAACATGACCTGGGCGCCAATGGTGGACGTCTCGCGCGATCCGCGCTGGGGCCGCGGCTCGGAAGGCTTTGGTGAAGATACGTATTTAACCTCCACGATGGGTAAAACCATGGTGGAAGCGATGCAGGGCAAAAGCCCGGCGGATCGCTACTCGGTGATGACCAGCGTCAAACACTTCGCGGCCTATGGCGCAGTGGAGGGCGGGAAAGAGTACAACACCGTCGACATGAGCCCGCAGCGCCTGTTCAACGACTACATGCCGCCGTACAAGGCAGGGCTGGATGCGGGCAGCGGCGCGGTGATGGTGGCGCTGAACTCGCTGAACGGCACGCCTGCGACCTCTGACTCATGGCTGCTGAAAGACGTGCTGCGCGACCAGTGGGGCTTTAAGGGCATCACCGTTTCAGACCACGGCGCGATTAAAGAGCTGATCAAACACGGTACCGCCTCCGATCCGGAAGACGCCGTGCGCGTAGCGCTCAAGTCCGGCATCAACATGAGCATGAGCGACGAGTATTACAGCAAATACCTGCCGGGGCTGGTGAAGAGCGGCAAGGTAACGATGGCGGAGCTGGACGATGCCGCTCGCCACGTGCTGAACGTGAAATATGACATGGGGCTGTTTAACGATCCGTACAGCCATCTGGGGCCGAAGGATTCTGACCCGGCAGATACCAACGCCGAAAGCCGCCTGCACCGCAAAGAAGCGCGTGACGTGGCGCGCGAAAGCCTGGTGCTGCTGAAAAACCGCCTCGACACGCTGCCGCTGAAAAAATCCGGCACCATTGCCGTAGTGGGCCCGCTGGCCGACAGCAAGCGCGACGTGATGGGCAGCTGGTCTGCGGCAGGCGTGGCCGATCAGTCCGTGACCGTGCTGACCGGGATTAAGAGTGCCGTAGGTGATAACGCGAAAGTGGTGTACGCCAAAGGGGCGAACGTCACCAACGACAAAGACATCGTCACCTTCCTCAACCAGTACGAGGAAGCGGTGAAGGTCGATCCGCGCACGCCGAAGGAGATGATCGACGAGGCGGTGAATACCGCGAAACAGTCTGACGTCGTTGTCGCGGTCGTGGGCGAAGCGCAGGGTATGGCGCACGAGGCCTCCAGCCGTACCGACATCACCATCCCGCAGAGCCAGCGCGATCTGATCGCCGCCCTGAAAGCTACCGGCAAGCCGCTGGTGCTGGTGCTGATGAACGGTCGTCCGCTGGCGCTGGTGAAAGAGGACCAGCAGGCTGACGCCATTCTGGAAACCTGGTTCGCCGGTACCGAAGGCGGTAACGCCATCGCCGACGTGCTGTTTGGTGATTACAACCCGTCGGGCAAGCTGCCGATGTCCTTCCCGCGCTCCGTCGGGCAGATCCCGGTCTACTACAGCCACCTGAACACCGGTCGCCCGTATAACGCCGACAAGCCGAACAAGTACACGTCCCGTTACTTCGACGAAGCTAACGGCCCGCTGTATCCGTTTGGTTACGGCCTGAGCTACACCACCTTCAAGGTTTCTGACGTGAAAATGTCGGCACCGACCCTGAAGCGTGACGGCAAAGTTACCGCCAGCGTTGAGGTGACCAATACCGGCAAGCGCGAAGGGGCAACGGTAATTCAGATGTACGTTCAGGATGTCACCGCCTCGATGAGCCGTCCGGTGAAGCAGCTGCGCGGCTTCGAGAAGGTCAATCTGAAGCCTGGCGAAACCCAAACCATCAGCTTCCCGATTGACGTGGAGGCGCTGAAGTTCTGGAACCAGCAGATGAAATACGATGCGGAGCCAGGCAAGTTTAACGTCTTTATCGGGGTGGATTCCGCCCGCGTGAATAAAGGCGAGTTCGAGCTGCTGTAACCTTCCTTCCTTTGCATCCCCCGACTCCCGGGGGATGCGTCTTACGTTATGCTAAAAAGGCATTTTACCGGGTAAATCAGCTGTTTTAAGCTACGCTTTTCTCTCAAGCCTCTGAAAAAGGCGATAAAAAATGAGGATAGCGGAATGACGATTGCAAAGGGGATGTTGGGATCTGCGGTGCTGCTGGCGGCGCTGAGCCTGCCGTTACAGGCGGCGGAGCCGGTAAAAGTGGGCTCAAAGATCGATACCGAAGGCGCGCTGCTCGGCAATATTATTTTGCAGGTGCTGGAAAGCCACGGCGTTAAAACCGTCAATAAAGTTCAGCTGGGCACCACGCCCGTCGTGCGCGGGGCAATCACCTCCGGCGAGCTGGATATCTATCCGGAATACACCGGCAACGGGGCATTCTTCTTCAAAGATGAAAACGATCCGGCATGGAAAAACGCCAAAGCCGGGTATGAGAAAGTCAAAAAACTCGACGCGGAACAGAACAAGCTGGTCTGGCTGACGCCGGCCCCGGCCAACAACACCTGGACTATCGCCGTGCGCAAGGACGTGGCGGAGAAAGGTAAGCTGACGTCTCTGGCGGATCTCAGCCGCTATCTGAAAGAGAAGGGCGACTTTAAGCTGGCTGCGTCCGCGGAGTTTATCGAGCGTCCTGACGCGCTCCCTGCTTTCGAAAAAGCCTACGACTTCAAGCTCGACCAGGCGCAGCTGCTCTCGCTGGCGGGCGGGGATACGGCGGTAACCATCAAGGCGGCGGCGCAGCAAACTTCTGGCGTTAACGCGGCAATGGCCTACGGCACAGACGGCCCGGTGGCGGCGCTCGGCCTGCAAACCCTGACCGATCCAAAAGGCGTACAGCCGATTTACGCTCCGACCCCGGTCGTACGTGAGTCGGTGCTGAAAGCCTATCCGGATATTGCCGACTGGCTCAAACCGGTCTTCGAAAAACTGGATGAAAAAACGCTGCAGCAGCTGAACGCCAGCATTGCCGTCGAGGGGCTGGATGCCAAAAAAGTGGCCGCCGACTTCCTGAAACAACAAGGGCTTGTGAAGTAACGGGAAAGGGCTGTGCCAATAAAATGTCATAACCGCGTACTGCTGCTGTTGGCCTGCGTGGCCATCGCGGCGGTCGCGCTGCCGTTTGTGAATGTCGCACCTAACCGCCTGATGTCAGGGGAAGGGCGCTATCTCTGGGAAGTGTGGGCGTTCACGCCGTGGTGGCTGGCCGCGGCGCTGGGCGCGTGGGTTGCGCTATCGCTCTGGCAAGGGCGCACGGCGCAGTGGCTGACGCTGCTCCTTGCTGAAGGGCTGTTTATCCTCCTCTTCTGGGGAGCCGGGCAGGCGGCGACGCATATGGCTTCGGCGGAAAGCCCGCTGGCGAGAACCACGGTGGGCAGCGGCCTCTGGCTGTGGCTGGCGCTGTGTCTGCTGGCCAGCAGCGACGCCATTCGTCGACTCATCTCCAGCGCCGTCTGGCGCTGGGTGCTCAACGCGCAGATATGGTGTATTCCATTGTTCCTGCTGTTCAGCGGTGAGCTGAACAATCTCTCGCTGCTGAAAGAGTACGCGAACCGTCAGGAGGTGTTTGATGATGCCCTGGCGCAACACCTGACGATCCTTTTTGGCACGCTGATCCCGGCTCTGCTGATCGGGATACCGCTCGGCATGTGGTGCTATCGTCATCCTTCACGCCAGGGCGGGATCTTTGCCGTACTCAACGTGATCCAGACCATACCTTCCGTCGCGCTGTTTGGCCTGCTGATTGCCCCGCTGGCGGGGCTGGTTAAGTCATTTCCGGTGCTGGGAACGCTCGGCATAGCCGGAACGGGGTTAACGCCCGCGCTTATCGCGCTGGTGCTGTATGCGCTGCTGCCGCTGGTGCGCGGCGTGGTCGCGGGCCTGAGCCAGGTCGCGCCGGATGTGCTTGAAAGCGCCCATGCGATGGGGATGAGCGCGCGGCAGTGTTTCTGGAAAATTCAGCTCCCCCTGGCGCTGCCCCTGCTGCTGCGCAGCCTGCGGGTGGTGGCGGTACAAACCGTCGGCATGGCGGTGATTGCGGCGCTGATTGGTGCGGGCGGCTTTGGCGCGCTGGTGTTCCAGGGGCTGCTCAGCAGTGCCCTCGATCTGGTGTTGCTGGGCGTGGTGCCCACGATTGCGCTGGCGGTTGTCGTCGACGCGCTGTTTGCCTTATGGCTCGCGCTGCTCAGGAGAAGAGCCAATGATTGAATTTCATGATGTCAGTAAAATCTTTGCCGGTCGCCCGGCGGCGAGCCATCTGAACCTGAACTTTGCCGAGGGGGCGTTTTCCGTGCTGATTGGCACCTCGGGCTCGGGAAAATCCACCACCCTGAAGATGATCAACCGCCTGGTTGAGCATGACAGCGGGGTGATCCGCTTTGCCGGAGAAGAGATCCGCAGCCTGCCGGTGCTGGAGCTGCGCCGCCGGATGGGCTATGCCATTCAGTCTATCGGCCTGTTTCCCCACTGGACGGTGGCGCAGAACATCGCCACCGTGCTGCAGCTGGAGAAATGGTCGCGGGCGAAAATCGCCGACCGGGTGGATGAACTCATGTCGCTCCTGGGCCTGGAGCCCGCGCTGCGCGACCGCTATCCGCACCAGCTTTCCGGAGGCCAGCAGCAGCGCGTGGGCGTGGCGCGCGCGCTGGCGGCTAACCCGCAGGTGCTGCTGATGGATGAACCCTTCGGCGCGCTGGATCCGGTCACACGGGGCGCGCTGCAGGCGGAAATGACCCGCATTCACCGCATTCTCGGACGCACGATCGTTCTCGTGACGCACGATATTGATGAAGCTCTGCGCCTGGCCGACCATCTGGTGCTGATGGATCATGGCGAAGTGGTGCAGCAGGGCTCGCCGCTTGAGCTATTAACATGGCCGAAGAACGACTTTGTGCGCGAGTTTTTGGCCGCAGCGAGCTGGGCGTGAGGCTGCTCTCCCTGCGGACGGTCAGCGACTATATGCGTCGGGAGGAGATACCGGTGAGCGGCGAACCGCTGCAGGCGCAGATGAGCCTGCGGGATGCCCTCTCGGCGTTTGTCGCGCGCCAGTGCGAGGTATTGCCCGTCTCGGACTCGCGCGGTACGCCGTGCGGAACCTTACATTTTCGCGATCTGCTGGCCGGGGAGGTGACGCGTGAAGGCACTGCGTGATCCGCTCCTCTGGCTGGTAGCGCTCTTTGTCGCCTTACTGTTTCTGATGCCCCACAGCGCGGCGCTGTTTAACGCTCTTTTCCCGGGGCTGCCGCGGCCGGTTTATCAGCAGGAGAGATTTATTAATCTCGCCCTGGCACATCTCTGGCTGGTGGCGCTCTCAAGCGTCATCGCGGTTGTATTGGGGGTTGGGGCAGGCATCGCGGTCACGCGGCCTGCGGGCAAAGAATTTCGTCCGCTGGTGGAGACGATAGCGGCGATTGGCCAGACGTTTCCCCCGGTGGCGGTGCTGGCGATAGCGGTGCCGGTGATGGGCTTTGGTCAGCAACCCGCCATTATTGCGCTGATTTTATACGGCGTATTGCCGGTGCTGCAGGGCACGCTGGCGGGCCTCGCGGCGGTACCGGCGTCGGTGCTGAGCGTGGCTGAAGGGATGGGGATGAGTCGCGGCCAGCGGCTGCGCAAGATTGAACTGCCGCTTGCGGCGCCGGTTATCATTGCCGGGATCCGCACGTCGGTGATTATTAACATCGGGACGGCGACCATTGCGTCAACGGTCGGTGCCAATACGCTGGGAACGCCGATTATTATCGGCCTGAGCGGGTTTAATACGGCTTATATCGTGCAGGGGGCGGTGCTGGTCGCGCTGGCGGCAATCGTCGTCGATCGCCTTTTTGAGCGGCTGGCGCTGTACCTCAGCCGACACCGCCGCGAACAATAAACGAGTATCCTGCCAGCATCACGCCGCCGATACCGCTCACGGCCATCAGGACAAAAAGGGTAATAATGGCCAGTTTGGTTGCCTTCATCATGTGCTCCTGTTGTTAACGGAACAATTATACGGTGAAGCGCAGCTGTTAATGAACCATTAAATGCCGTTATGGCTCATCCGGGCCAAGGGAATAAACCGGGTAACCATTCTCTCGCCATTCCGTCAGCAGCTGCTGCTGCGTGGCGGACGGCACTTCGCCACACCAGACCAGCAGGGTCTGACCGTCGAAAAACTCGGGCTTAAGCTGCGCCAGCGAGTGTGCCAGGACATCCACGCGCCAGCCCTTTTGGGTGGCGATCCACGCTTCCAGCCACAGGCGGGTGGTATCGTGTACATTCCAACCGACCACCAGCGCATCTTTTCCGGCTTTGTTCTTCGCTGAGGCAAGGCAGACGGCAATATAGTTGATCAGCACCCCGTCGAGCATGCTCAGCAGCGCCTGCAGGGTGGACTGCTGGCACTGAAGACGTCGACGGAGCGGAATGAAAAGATGGCTGATTAGCGTCTGTGCCGGATAGTCGCGGCCCTGCTCTTTTATCCATGCACGCAGGCGCTGAAGATTCCCCGCCTGCAGAAGCCGCAGCAGGGTTTCCTGTTGTTCGCGCCAGAGGTGTTGCGTGTCCGGATCGTCATGGCTCAGCAGGGACTTCACTTTTCCGACCTGCACCCCGTTGTCGATCCAGCTTTTAATTTCGCGGATGCGGTCGATATCGGCCTCATTGAAAAGGCGATGCCCACCGTCGGTCCTCTGCGGTTTAAGCAATCCATACCGTCGCTGCCACGCCCGTAGGGTAACGGGATTGATGTCACAAAGGAGTGCCACTTCACCTATCGTGTAAAGCGCCATATTCGCCCCCTGGCTTACGCGTTCCCAGCTTAACTGTAGACCCACTTTGGCGAACCAGGAAGGATTGATTGATTTTTGAACAAACAATGCGGAGCATGCACGATATTCAGAAAAAGGTGTGATAACGGACACGATTTTGCGCTTTTTTGGGATGCTTCAAAGAAAGTAAACCCGCATCAGTGTATGTTACGCGTTTTTAGCGTGTGCGGTTTTGAGTATGTACGAGTTTAATCTGGTGCTGCTGTTGCTTCAGCAGATGTGCGTGTTTCTGGTCATTGCCTGGCTGATGAGCAAAACGCGTCTTTTCATCCCGCTGATGCAGGTTACCGTACGCCTGCCGCACAAGCTGCTCTGCTACGTTACCTTCTCTATTTTCTGCGTTATGGGGACCTATTTTGGTCTCCATATCGAAGACTCTATTGCCAACACGCGCGCTATCGGTGCGGTGATGGGCGGGCTGCTGGGCGGTCCCGTCGTCGGTGGGCTTGTCGGCTTAACCGGGGGTCTGCATCGCTATTCCATGGGCGGAATGACGGCGCTGAGCTGCATGATCTCCACGATCGTGGAAGGGCTGCTCGGCGGCCTGGTGCACAGCTACATGATCAAACGCGGCCGCCCGGATAAAGTCTTTAGCCCGCTTACCGCCGGTGCCATTACCTTTGTGGCCGAAGTGGCGCAGATGGCGATCATTCTGCTCATTGCCCGTCCGTTTGAAGATGCGCTGCACCTGGTCAGCAGCATTGCCGCCCCAATGATGGTCACCAACACCGTGGGTGCGGCGCTGTTTATGCGCATTCTGCTCGACAAGCGCGCCATGTTTGAGAAGTACACCTCGGCGTTTTCCGCCACGGCGCTGAAGGTCGCCGCCTCGACCGAAGGGATCCTGCGCCAGGGGTTTAACGAAGAGAACAGCATGAAGGTCGCGCAGGTGCTTTACAAGGAGCTGGATATCGGCGCGGTGGCCATAACCGACCGCGAGCGGCTGCTGGCCTTTACCGGCACAGGTGACGATCACCATCTGCCGGGTAAACCGATCTCCTCAGCCTATACGCTGCGCGCCATTGAAACCGGTGAGGTGGTGTATGCCGACGGTAACGAAGTGCCTTACCGCTGTTCGCTGCATCCGCAGTGCAAGCTGGGCTCCACGCTGGTGATTCCACTGCGCGGGGAAAATCAGCGGGTGATGGGGACTATCAAGCTGTATGAGGCCAAAAACCGTCTGTTCAGCTCGATCAACCGCACGCTGGGGGAGGGGATTGCCCAGCTGCTTTCCGCGCAAATTCTGGCGGGGCAGTATGAACGGCAGAAAGCCCTGCTGACGCAGTCCGAAATTAAGCTGCTGCACGCTCAGGTCAACCCGCATTTCCTGTTTAATGCCCTCAACACGCTCAAAGCGGTGATCCGCCGCGACAGCGATCAGGCCGCGCAGCTGGTGCAATTTCTGTCAACCTTTTTCCGCAAGAACCTGAAACGGCCGTCTGAGATCGTGACCCTCGCCGATGAGATTGAACACGTGAATGCTTATCTGCAGATCGAGCAGGCGCGTTTCCAGTCGCGCCTGCAGGTGTCGCTCTCCGTTCCGGACGAGCTGGCGTATCAGCATCTCCCGGCCTTTACCCTGCAGCCTATTGTCGAAAACGCCATTAAGCACGGCACGTCACAGCTTCTGGGGACAGGGGAGATAACCATTGCCGCCAGCCGTTTCAACCACCATCTGGTGCTGGATATTGAAGATAATGCCGGGCTTTACCAGCCTTCCGCCTCCGGCGGTTTAGGGATGAGCCTGGTGGATAAACGTCTGCGCGCACACTTTGGCGATGACTGTGGCATTACCGTTGCCTGTGAGCCCGACCGATTTACCCGTATTACCGTACGACTGCCGCTGGAGGAAAACGCATGTTAAGAGTGCTGATCGTGGATGACGAGCCGCTGGCACGGGAAAACCTGCGCGTTCTGCTGCAGGAGCAGCCTGATATTGAGATTGTGGGGGAGTGCGCGAACGCTATTGAGGCCATCGGCGCGGTGCACAAGCTGCGCCCGGACGTGCTGTTCCTCGACATTCAGATGCCGCGCATCAGCGGGCTGGAGATGGTCGGGATGCTTGATCCTGAGCACCGCCCCTATATCGTCTTTCTGACAGCGTTTGATGAATATGCCGTGAAGGCATTTGAAGAACATGCCTTTGATTATCTGCTGAAACCGATTGAAGAGAAGCGGCTGGATAAAACGCTCACTCGTTTACGCCAGGAGCGCACCGTGCAGGATATGACGCTGCTGCCGGAAAACCAGCAGCCGCTGAAGTTTATCCCCTGCACCGGGCACAGCCGCATTTATCTCCTGCAGATGGATGATGTGGCCTTTGTCAGCAGCCGCCTGAGCGGGGTGTTTGTCACCAGCGCGGAAGGGAACGAAGGGTTTACCGAGCTGACCCTGCGCACGCTCGAGAGCCGCACGCCGCTGATCCGCTGCCACCGCCAGTATCTGGTGAACATGGCTCACCTGAAGGAGATCCGCCTGGAAGATAACGGCCAGGCCGAACTGGTGCTGCGTGCCGGGCAAACGGTGCCCGTCAGCCGTCGCTACCTGAAGAGTTTGAAAGAGGCGATTGGCCTGTAAAACTGGTACACTGCGCGCCATTGCATCATCGACAGTTAAAGGCACTCATGATTAGTAATGATATTCTTCGTAGCCTGCGCTACACCCTGAAAGCAAACAATAACGACATGGTGCGCATTCTTGCGTTGTCCGACATGGAAGCCACGTCTGCGGGTTTCGATACCTGGATGACCAAAGAAGACGAAGAGGGCTTTGTTCGCTGCCCTGACATCATTCTGTCGGGTTTCCTGAACGGCCTGATTTACGATAAACGTGGCAAAGATCCCGCCGCGCCGGAGCTGGCGCTGGAGCGTCGCGTGAACAACAACACGGTGCTGAAAAAGCTGCGCATCGCGTTCTCGCTGAAAACGGACGATATTGTGGCGATCATGACGGAGCAAAAATACCGCGTATCCGTGCCGGAAGTGACCGCCATGATGCGCGCGCCGGATCATAAAAACTACCGCGAGTGCGGCGATCAGTTTCTGCGTAATTTCCTGCGCGGGCTGACCCACCGGGTGCATCACCCTAAACCATAAAAAAAGCCGGAGATTATCTCCGGCTTTTTTGTTATTTCACCTGCTGGCCAGGCTTCGCGCCTTCATCAGGGCTTAACAGGAAGATATCTTTCCCGCCAGGGCCTGCGGCCATCACCATCCCTTCAGAGATGCCGAAGCGCATTTTGCGCGGCGCCAGGTTCGCTACCATCACGGTCTGACGACCGATCAGCACCTGCGGATCCGGGTAGGCTGAACGGATGCCGGAGAAGACGTTACGCTTCTCGCCGCCCAGATCCAGCGTCAGGCGCAGCAGCTTGTCAGAACCTTCCACGAATTCCGCGTTTTCGATCAGCGCCACGCGCAGGTCGACTTTGGCGAAATCGTCAAAGGTAATGGTCTCCTGAATCGGATCGTCTGCCAGCGGGCCGGTCACCGGTGCCGCAGCCGCTTTAACCTCTTCTTTAGACGCTTCCACCAGGGCTTCAACCTGCTTCATCTCGATGCGGTTGTACAGCGCCTTGAAGGTGTTCACCTTGTGGCCGAGCAGCGGCTGCGCCATTGCATCCCAGGTCAGTT
The DNA here is from genome assembly GCF_055666685.1 of Enterobacter sp. E14S. Taxonomy (NCBI): domain Bacteria; kingdom Pseudomonadati; phylum Pseudomonadota; class Gammaproteobacteria; order Enterobacterales; family Enterobacteriaceae; genus Enterobacter; species Enterobacter sp. E14S. The sequence continues at coordinate 418,289 of NZ_JBVODQ010000002.1, forward strand.
CGGTGTTCAGGAACGCTTCAGCGCGGGTTGCCAGCTGAGGAAGAACCGGCTTCAGGTAGGTCATCAGCACGCGGAACAGGTTGATACCCATAGAGCAGATGGCCTGCAGGTCAGCATCGCGGCCTTCCTGTTTCGCGACAACCCACGGGGCCTGCTCGTCGACATAGCGGTTCGCCAGGTCAGCCAGGGCCATGATTTCACGCACCGCTTTACCGAACTCGCGCGCTTCCCAGGCTTCGCCAATGGTCGTCGCTGCGTCAGTGAAGGTTTGGTACAGGGCAGGGTCAGCCAGTTCAGCCGCCATCACGCCGTCAAAACGCTTGGCGATAAAGCCCGCGTTACGGGACGCCAGGTTCACCACCTTGTTGACGATGTCCGCGTTCACGCGCTGTACGAAATCTTCCAGGTTAAGGTCGATGTCGTCGATGCGGGAAGAGAGCTTCGCGGTGTAGTAGTAGCGCAGGCTGTCCGCGTCGAAGTGGTTCAGCCAGGTGCTGGCCTTAATGAACGTCCCACGGGACTTGGACATCTTCGCGCCGTTCACCGTCACGTAGCCGTGCACAAACAGGTTGGTTGGCTTGCGGAAATTGCTGCCTTCCAGCATCGCCGGCCAGAACAGGCTGTGGAAGTAAACGATGTCTTTACCGATGAAGTGATACAGCTCGGCAGTGGAATCTTTCTTCCAGTATTCGTCGAAGCTGACGGTGTCGCCACGCTTGTCGCACAGGTTCTTGAAGGAGCCCATGTAGCCGATTGGCGCGTCCAGCCAGACGTAGAAGTATTTGCCCGGCGCGTTCGGGATTTCAAAGCCGAAGTACGGCGCATCGCGGGAGATATCCCACTGCTGCAGGCCGGATTCGAACCACTCCTGCATTTTGTTCGCCACCTGTTCCTGCAGCGCGCCGCTGCGGGTCCACGCCTGCAGCATTTCGCTGAAGGACGGCAGGTCGAAGAAGAAGTGCTCGGAGTCACGCATCACAGGCGTTGCACCGGATACCACGGATTTCGGCTCGATAAGCTCGGTCGGGCTGTAGGTCGCGCCGCACACTTCGCAGTTATCGCCGTACTGGTCCGGGGATTTACATTTCGGACAGGTGCCTTTGACGAAGCGGTCCGGCAGGAACATGCCTTTTTCCGGATCGTACAGCTGGGAGATGGTGCGGTTTTTGATAAAACCGTTCTCTTTCAGACGGGTGTAGATCAGCTCCGACAGCTCGCGGTTTTCGTCGCTGTGCGTGGAGTGATAGTTGTCATAGCTGATGTCAAAGCCAGCAAAATCAGTTTGATGCTCCTGACTCATTTCGGCAATCATCTGCTCCGGGGAAATCCCCAGCTGCTGCGCTTTCAGCATGATCGGCGTGCCGTGGGCGTCGTCCGCACAGATGAAGTTAACCTCGTGGCCGCGCATTCGCTGGTAACGGACCCAGACATCAGCCTGGATATGCTCCAGCATGTGGCCGAGGTGGATTGAGCCGTTGGCGTACGGCAGTGCGCACGTTACCAGAATTTTCTTCGCGACTTGAGTCATAGTAGGCATTACTTCTTTTAACTGTGAAAAGGGTTTTTGATATTACCAAAAGGGGCATTATTAAGTAAGCACAAACCACGGCCTTTCAGGTAAACTTGTTCATCTAAGGTCTTATTCACAAGAACAAAGGAGTCGGGATGAGTTCTCAATCCCAGGCCAAATCACCGGAAGCCTTACGAGCAATGGTCGCCGGGACGCTGGCTAACTTTCAGCATCCAACCCTGAAGCACAATCTCACTACGCTGAAAGCGTTACACCACGTCGCCTGGCTCGACGATACCCTGCACATTGAGCTGCAGATGCCGTTCGTCTGGACCAGCGCCTTTGACGCGCTGAAAGAGCAGACCAGCTCTGAGCTGCTGCGCATTACCGGTGCGAAGGCGATCGACTGGAAGTTGAGCCACAGCATCGCCACGCTGAAGCGCGTGAAAAACCAGCCTGGCGTGAACGGCGTGAAAAATATCATTGCCGTCAGCTCGGGCAAGGGCGGGGTAGGGAAATCCTCTACCGCCGTTAACCTGGCGCTCGCGCTGGCAGCGGAAGGGGCAAAGGTCGGTATTCTGGATGCCGATATTTACGGTCCGTCTATTCCGAACATGCTGGGCGCGGAAAACCAGCGCCCCACCTCGCCGGACGGGACCCACATGGCGCCAATTATGGCGCACGGTCTGGCGACCAACTCGATCGGTTACCTGGTGACTGACGATAACGCCATGGTCTGGCGCGGCCCGATGGCCAGCAAAGCGCTGCTGCAGATGCTGCAGGAGACGATGTGGCCGGATCTGGATTATCTGGTGCTGGACATGCCGCCGGGCACCGGTGACATTCAGCTGACGCTGGCGCAGAACATTCCGGTCACCGGGGCGGTCGTCGTGACTACGCCACAGGATATCGCGCTGATCGACGCCAAAAAAGGCATCGTGATGTTCGAGAAGGTGGAAGTGCCGGTGCTCGGTATCGTCGAGAACATGAGCATGCACATCTGCAGCAACTGCGGTCACCACGAACCTATCTTCGGTACGGGGGGGGCAGAAAAACTGGCCGCGAAGTATCACACTCAGCTGCTGGGGCAGATGCCGCTGCACATTACTCTCCGTGAAGATCTGGACAGCGGAAAGCCGACGGTGGTCAGCCGCCCGGACAGCGAATTCGCGGAAATGTATCGCCAGCTGGCGGGACGCGTTGCGGCGCAGCTCTACTGGCAGGGCGAAATCATTCCGGGGGAAATCGCGTTCCGCGCGGTGTAATTCCTCAGCTCCGAAATGCCGGGTGGCGCTTCGCTTACCCGGCCTACAAATGGCACCATCACGTAGGTCGGGTAAGGCGAAGCCGCCACCCGACTTTAACCCAACCGATAGTGCATCAAATAATACTCTCCGTCCGGAGAATCACCCGTCGCCTCAATGTGCCAGCCGTGTCGCTGGTAAAACGCAATAGCCCGCGCATTCTTCACCAGACACTTAAGCGAACCCGTACTGGTAAACGTCTTCTGTACGTGCTCAAGCAACTCATGCCCGACGCCCAGGCTCTGATACTGCGGATCGACAAACAGGTTGTGCAGGAAATTATCGTTCGTCCAGACGGAGGCAAAACCCAGGCGATGACCGTTCTGAGCAGCAACCCAAATCACTTCGTCACGGGTTGCCGAGTCAAAGTCTTCAAGCTGCCAGTCTGCACTGTCCAGCCATGGCCAGGCTTCACGCCGGGCGTGGAGGTAGAGCGTGCGCAGGAAAGGGCGGTCACTTTCCTGCCAGGGGCGAATCAGAATTGCGTTAGCGGTGATAGAAAATATCTCCATTGTAGGCTTTGTAGATCTTGCCATCAGCATCGCCGATCAGCACGTAGTTCTCACCCATATAGGTCCAGTGGGTTCCTGCATCCGGAGCCGGCAGGTTACGTAACTGGTACTGTTTGATGGTGTACTCCGGCGTTTGATACTGCGCCGGCGCCGTGTCGCCAATCTTGAATTTCGTAAAGTCCGCGATGAACTCTTGTTCTTCATAGGCCTTGATGCCCGATGGCGCAGCGGCCGTTTGCGGGGCAGCGAATGCGGATCCCGCCAGAGACAGTAATACACCCAGAAGCAGCAATTTACGCTTAGCCATTTTTTCTCCAGTGATATCGTTACAGATACTTTTCGTCTGCAGGTCGTGCAAAGCGGAGCAGACAATCCATTTTAAGTATCAACGCAGGGTATGTTTGAAAAAAAATGTAACAAAAGTGGACGGTTTTGTGTAGTCAAACTGGATGATGTTTATCATTGTGGTGAATATTGCCTGTGCTTTATATTTTTAATATTTATTATTTCATCACTCAATTCTGAAAATAACTTTTCACGTCAAAATTGGACTGGAATAAGAATGCTTTCCCACTGAATAACATTTAAGATTGCCTCCGGGTGAAGCGCGCTTGCTTTTCTATTTTTTAACAAAGCCGATCGTTGTATTTGTTTTTTTAGAAGCCGGGTGGGTTGCGCTTTATCATGCCAGAACTACATATCGCAGAATAATAAGCAATTAAATTTCATAAACTTATGTTGAGTTTCTTTGCAGGCTTTACGATAAGCGCAACGTTAAAAAGAAATAGTTATATAAATGAAAAGTACAACTGCATTTTCGCTGTTATTTCTCACCGTTAGTCAGTTAACGGGGTGTATATTCTCACCCGGCCAGAACTTGAGCGTGAACGGGAAAAAAGTCACTGCGGTGGGAGAGGTTAATTATCAGCTTGATAAGCGCGTGGAAATTTTCCCACTGACGCCTGGATTGATTGAAAAGCTGCGTCCGACCCTATCGAAATCTCAGGCAAATCCTAATCTGGATGAGCAGATCAAAAACTGGGAATACCGTATTGGCACAGGCGACATCCTGACGGTCACCGTCTGGGATCACCCTGAATTAACAACGCCCGCGGGACAATATCGTAGTGCGAGCGATGCCGGCAACTGGGTCAACGCCGATGGTACGCTCTTTTATCCCTACGTCGGGAAGCTGCGGGTAGCGGGAAAAACGGTTTCACAGGTACGTGAAGAGATTACAGCGCGACTGGATAAAGTCATTGAGAGCCCGCAGGTGGACGTCAGCGTTGCCGCCTTCCGTTCGCAAAAAGCCTATGTCACCGGAGAGGTCGAAAAATCAGGCCAGCAACCCATAACCAATATTCCGCTGACGGTGATGGATGCGGTTAACGCCGCTGGCGGTCTTTCTGCGGATGCCGACTGGCGTAACGTCGTGCTGACGCATGATGGCAAGGACTCCCGCCTTTCGCTTTATGCGCTGATGCAGCATGGCGATTTGACACAAAATAAGCTGCTTTATCCGGGTGATATCCTGTTTATTCCCCGGAACGATGCGCTAAAAGTATTCGTGATGGGCGAGGTGGTCAAGCAAAGTACGCTTAAGATGGATCGTAGCGGCATGACGCTGGCCGAAGCCCTGGGCAATGCCGGGGGGCTTAACCAAAATATGGCCGATGCAACCGGCATTTTTGTTATCAGGCAGGTAGCGAAAAAAGGCAACACTGACAAAATTGCCAACATCTACCAACTGAATGCGGAAGATGCGTCAGCCATGGTGCTGAGTACGGAATTCCAGCTGGAACCGTATGACATTGTTTACGTCACTACGGCACCGTTATCACGCTGGAATCGTGTGATCTCCCAGCTGGTGCCTACCATCAGCGGCGTCCATGACCTGACCGAAACCGTTCGTTACATCAGATCGTGGCCGCAGTAATGTTTCAGTCAATCTTAGTGGTCTGCACCGGCAATATTTGCCGTTCACCGATTGGTGAGCGGCTGTTGCGCCAGCAATTACCCGGCAAGCAGGTGACCTCGGCAGGTATTTTGGGGCTTGAAGGGCACCCGGCGGATGCGGCTGCGCAGGCCGTGGCCCGGCGGCATGGCGTTTCGCTGGAGGGGCATGTTGCCCGCAGGGTGACGCGAAGCCTGTTGCAAAAATCCGATTTGATTCTGGTGATGGAGCCGGAACATCTCCGTTTCATTGCCACAATGGCTCCGGAGAATCGGGGGAAATCGCTGCTCTTTGGACAATGGCTGGAAAGCAGGGACATTCCCGACCCGTATCACAAAAGTCGTGAAGCCTATGAATATGTTTTCGAGCAATTAGGAAAAGCCAGTCAGGAATGGGCTCGTCGTTTGAGTCAACAAGGAATGAAGCAGTAATGTCGTCTTCTAAATCAGACAAATATAGTGCTGCGACATCGCAGAATAACGAGATCGATTTTCTTCAGCTGCTTGCTGAGATGTTTGATAACCGGGTGACGATCGCGTGTGTCACGCTCCTGCTCACGGTATGCGCGGGGATCTACGCGTTCAGCGTCACGCCAGTTTATCAGGCTGATGCTCTGGTACAGGTTGAAGCGAAGCAGAATAGCTCGCTGCTCAAGAACCTGACCCCGTTCGGGTCCGATCTCTCACCCGATGTCGCGCCAGAGCTTTTACTCCTTAAATCAAGGATGATCCTGGGAGAGACCGTTGATCGGCTAGGGTTGACGCACAACGTCAAGCGGCGCGTATTTCCTGTTATAGGACCTTTGCGGGAACACGTGCAGGGACGTAAATCCGATGAAATAACGATTGGCGCGCTAACGATTCCCCTTCTGGAAGGTAAGCCACAAACGCTTTTACTCACCGTTCAGGAGAAAGGGCGATATCGTCTTGAGGGGAAAATGCTTGAAGCAGACGGCGCTGTTGGGAAAACGCTGGCTAAAGACGGAATATCGCTTCTGGTGACATCCCTGAGCGCGGAACCCGGCACCCAGTTTACCCTCGAAACCGTCACAAGACTTGACGCGATCAACGCCATTCAGAACAAGCTTACGGTTGTGGAGTCGGCGAAACAGAGCGGTATAATCGCATTAACGTTAACGGGCGAGGACCCCGACAGGATCGCCACGGTGCTTAATACGATTGCTGAACGTTTTCTCAGTCAGAATATTGCGCGCCAGGAGGCAAAAGATTCCCGCAGCCTCACTTTCTTACAGGATCAATTACCTAAGATCAGCCAGGAGCTGGATGAAGCCGAAGCGCGACTGAATGCTTACAGAGAGCAGCGCGATTCTGTCGACTTATCCCTGGAGGCAAAGTCGGTTCTTGATCAGGTGGTGAACGTGGAAAACCAGCTTAACGAGCTGACGTTCCGCGAAGCAGAGGTTTCCCAGCTTTTCAAAAAGGACCATCCCACCTACCGTGCTTTACGGGAGAAGAAACAAACGCTTGAGCGGGAGCGCGAGCGTCTGAATAGCCGCGTCTCATCCATGCCTTCTACGCAGCAGGAAATCTTACGCCTGAGTCGTGACGTTGAATCCGGGCGTACCATATATCTGCAGCTGCTGACGCGTCAGCAAGAGCTGAGTATCTCGCGCTCCAGCACTATCGGGAACGTGCGGATTATTGATCCGGCCGTGACGCAGCCAGACCCAATCAAGCCGCACAAAGTGCTCGTTATCGTGCTGGGCATACTGATGGGCTTGATGCTCTCTGCCGGAACGGTTCTGGTACGCTCAGCCTTTAAGCGGGGCATTACCTCGTCAGAACAGCTGGAAGTGCAGGGGATACCGCTTCTGGCAACGCTCCCGCGCTCGGTGTGGCTCTGGAAAAAAACGCACCTGCGCAGGAGAAACCTGTTTGCTTCCCACTGGAAGCACAGAACGTCGAACATACCTTTTCTGCCCGTTGACCGTCCGGCAGATATGTTTGTCGAGGCGGTGCGCGGGCTGCGCACCAGTCTGCATTTTACCATGATTGATGCCACAAACCGGATCGTCGTGGTGTCTGGCCCTACGCAGGACTGCGGAAAAACGCTGGTCAGTACGTCACTGGCGGCGATTGCCGCTCAGGCCGGACAGCGAGTGCTGTTTATTGATGCGGATATGCGCAAGGGATATGTTCACAATATTTTCAAACTGAGCAATCATCGGGGATTATCCTGCGTGCTCGGAGGAATCGTTGAATGGCAGGAAGCAATTCAACGCGCCGAGAAAGGCGGTTTTGATGTATTGACCTGCGGACCCCAACCTTCACATCCCGTTGAGCTGCTCATGAGCGAACGCTTCCAGAGTATGATGTCGCAGATAGACAAACATTATGACATCGTGATTGTCGACACTCCACCCGTGCTTGCCGTAACGGATGCCTTGCTGATAGCCAGAGCAGCGGCTACCACGCTGCTGGTCGCCCGCTTTGGTAAAACCAGCGTCAGGGAGATCGAGAACTGCCTGAAGCGCCTGCAGCAAATGGGTGTGCAGGTGAATGGCGCGATCCTCAATGATATCGTGAAATCGGCTGCGCTCTATTACAACTCGGGATATAGCCATTACGACTACGGCTATACCCAGGAGTAAACCTGGCGCGACACTTCTTTACAGCGTGATGGCGTATTGCCCGTTAAGATGACCTTCGTTTAAACATGAGGTCACAATGGATAACCGCAAAATCAGTCGACTGCGCCGCTGGGCGCGGGAAGGGATCATACTCGTTCTGCTGACGCTGGCCGTAATGTGGGGTGTTGATCGGTACCGAAAACCGACACTCCCCGCCAGTTTTAGTGCAACACCGATGCAGAGCATCGACGGCAACATTCACGATATCGCGGCGCTCAGCCAGGAACGCCCGCTGCTGATTTACGTCTGGGCCACATGGTGCAGCATATGCCGTTACACGACGCCTTCGGTCAATAAACTGGCGGAAGAGGGCGGGAACGTCGTCAGCATTGCGATGCGTTCCGGCGATGATGCAAAGCTTGCGCGCTGGGTTGAAAAGAAACAGCTGAAAATGCCGGTGATTAACGATGAAAACGGTGCGTTGTCGCAGCAGTGGCAGGTGAGCGTCACGCCTACGCTGGTCATTGTGTCGAAGGGGAAAGTGGTCAGTACCACGACGGGCTGGACGAGTTACTGGGGATTAAAATTAAGGATGTGGTGGGCAGGGCTGTAAAAATAACCCCTCTCCTGGCGGAAGAGGGGTGTTGTATTACTTAGCCAGAACTTCCTGCGCGGTGCGCTCAACCAGAGACAGCAGGATTTTAATATCTTCCAGCGTCACGGTTGGGTTCAGCAGCGTCAGCTTCAGGCAGGTGACGCCGTTGTGCTCGGTCACACCGACGTTCGCACGGCCCGATTCCAGCAGCGCATCACCGATTTTCTGGTTCAGCAGGGCAATGCCCGCGTCATCCGTCTGCACCTGTCCGCGGAAGCGGAACAGAACGCTCGCCAGCTGTGGCTGCATAACCAGTTCCAGAGCAGGCTGCTCTTTCACGTAGGCTGCAACCTGCTGCGCCAGCGTCACGCCGTGATCGATGATCGCCGCGTACTGTTCCTGACCCAGCGCTTCCAGGCTCATCCACAGCTTCAGCGCGTCGAAACGACGGGTGGTCTGCAGAGATTTGGACACCAGGTTAGGTACGCCCGCTTCTTCATCAAACTCAGAGTTCAGGTAGGCCGCCTGATAGCGCATCAGCTCGTAGTGACGCGCTTCTTTCAGCAGGAACGCGCCGCAGCTGATGGTCTGGAAGAACTGCTTGTGGAAGTCCAGGGTGACGGAATCCACAAGCTCGATGCCGTCCAGGTAGTGACGATACTGCTCAGACATCAGCAGCGCGCCGCCCCAGGCCGCATCAACGTGTACCCAGATGTTCTGCTTAGCGGCCAGCTCTGCAATTGCACGCAGCGGGTCAATAGCACCGGCATCGGTGGTACCTGCCGTTGCGACGATCGTCAGAATCTGCTCGCCGTTCGCGTTGCACTGTTCGATTTTCGCCGCCAGATCGGTCAGATCCATGCGGGAGAATTCGTCAGTTTTCACCTGCACCACGGACTGGTAGCCCAGACCCATCAGCGCCATGTTTTTCTGCACTGAGAAGTGTGCGTTTTCAGAGCACAGTACGCGAATTTTGCGCAGATCGCCGACCAGGCCGTCCTGCTGAACGGAGTGACCCTGACGCGCGAAGAACGCATCGCGAGCCAGCATCAGGCCCATCAGGTTGCTCTGGGTGCCGCCGCTGGTGAAGACACCGGCGTCGCCGGCCTGATAACCCACGCGGGTACGCAGCCACTCGATCAGTTTGATTTCGATAATGGTTGCGGACGGGCTTTGATCCCAGGAGTCCATACTCTGGTTAGTGGCGTTGATCAGCACTTCCGCCGCCTGGCTTACGACCAGGCTTGGACAGTGCAGGTGCGCCACACACTGCGGGTGATGAACGGACAAGCTGTCTTTCAGGAAGAACTCAACGGCGCGTTCAATCGCCGCTTCGTTGCCCAGCCCTTTCGGGTTGAAATCCAGCTTAATACGGTCGCGCAGTTCCGCGACCGTTTTGCCCTGGTACATCTCAGGCTGTTTCAGCCACTGCATCACAGCCTGAGTGCTTTGTTCGATCGCCTGCTGGTAAGCTTCAATGCTCTGCGCAGAGGAGAACAAAATTGGGTTTGAATCAGACATCGTAATCAATAACTCCGGTTACGCCGGGCGAACGCCCGCAGCAAGCAGTGCCTGCTCAAATTTATCCAGGAAGATTTTCAGCTCTTCGTCGCTGATCAGCAGAGACGGCAGCAGACGCAGAACGATACCGTTACGGCCGCCGCGCTCCAGAATCAGACCGGCTTCGAAGCACTTCTTCTGAATCAGTGCAGACAGCTCGCCGTCGCCCGGGAAGCAGCCCATGTGGTCAGCGGCTTCGTGTGGCTTAACGATCTCAATACCGATCATCATGCCCAGACCGCGCACGTGGCCGATAACAGGATAGCGTTTCGCCATCTCTTTCAGCTGGCCTTTCAGCCATTCGCCCTGAGCGGCAACTTTGCCCGCGATGTTCTGATCTTTCAGGATTTTCAGCGTCGTCAGACCGGTTGCCATCGCCAGCTGGTTGCCGCGGAAGGTACCGGTGTGGTGACCTGGTGCCCATGCGTCAAACTGCTTTTTGATACCGAGAACGGCCAGCGGCAGACCGCCACCTACTGCTTTAGACATCACGATGATGTCTGGCTCAATGCCCGCGTGTTCGAAGGCGAAGAATTTACCGGTACGGGCAAAGCCAGCCTGAACTTCGTCGAGGATCAGCAGAATGCCGTGTTCCTGAGTCACTTTACGGATGCGCTGCAGCCACTCAGCCGGAGCCGGGTTCACGCCGCCTTCGCCCTGAACGGCTTCCAGAATCACCGCAGCAGGTTTACGCACGCCGCTTTCAACGTCGTTGATCAGGTTATCGAAGTAGTACGTCAGCGCTTTCACGCCCGCTTCACCACCGATACCCAGCGGGCAACGGTACTCGTGCGGGTAAGGCATGAACTGCACTTCTGGCATCATACCGTCAACCGCTTCTTTCGGAGACAGGTTGCCGGTCACGGACAGCGCGCCGTGGGTCATACCGTGGTAACCACCAGAGAAGCTGATGATACCGCTACGACCGGTCACTTTTTTCGCCAGCTTCAGCGCCGCTTCAACGGCGTCAGCACCGGATGGGCCGGTGAACTGCAGGCAGTACTCTTTGCCCTGACCAGGCAGCAGAGAGAGCAGGTATTCAGAAAACGCATCTTTCAGAGGCGTAGTCAGATCCAGGGTATGTAACGGCAAGCCGCTGGTAATGACATTTTGGATGCTTTTCAGCACATCAGGATGGTTATGGCCAAGCGCAAGGGTCCCCGCGCCTGCTAAACAGTCAAGGTATTCTTTATTATCTGCATCGGTGATCCACACGCCTTCTGCTTTAGTGATGGCTAAAGGCAGTTTGCGCGGATAACTCCTGACGTTAGATTCAAACTCGGCCTGACGGGCCAGATAGGTTTCGTTGCTTTTGTGGGCATCTACGGTGTCAATACGGACTTTATCCGTCATCATATCACTCCTACAACCGCCGCTTCGTTATGAGCCACGATTGAATAAAAAGTTAAAAAACAGATGGGGGCCTGAAAAAAACGCCGCCAATATAGAGCCTTTTGCCACAGGGCTCAATGGTTAATTTGTTTACTGTTTTGTGGCATGGCGCTCAGGGGAGGGGATATCCCCTTTTTAAGAAAGAAAATTGCACTTTATGGTAAATAAAAACAGACTGTTACGTGTGTTCTGCCCTGACTGTAAATTCATAAAAAAGAGTGTGACAAATCGTGCCATTCGCTGACCGAAAAGGAGGCAGACTGCCTCCTTGTTCGCTTTATTTCTGCGACACCTGCAAAATGCCGTGGTTACGCCCCGTCGTCTTATTCCAGGATGCCGCCGTAATGCCGTTCTCATCAAGGCTTAGCGATATAACAAAACCATTACCGCGAATCTCATAGAAATGAGCATTCAGACGTTTCACGGTGGCCTTTTTGCCGTTAATGGTGGCGTTAAAAAAGCCGTTTGAAATCGTGGCGTTAACCGCATCCGATGTGAAAGTGGCTTCACGCAAAGGGTCGTGGACCGCAGCTGCTGCGTGCTGCGCCGCATTTTGGGCTTTTGTTTTGTGGATATCACAAAAGCCGTCATTCGCGTTCATCTCAGTACATCCTGAACGTTCTAATTGAGCACGATAGTGCGCGTTAATCGCATGAGCCGGTGTTGTCGCTACCGTCAACATCAGTGCAATCCATATTAATTGAGTTTTCATGGCTAAACTTTTGTTCACCTTATAAAACGCACAGATAATAGGAGACGTACATCATGCCGATCCAAATACCGACGCCAATGAGCATCAGATACAGGGTCGCTGAAATAATGATATGTCTGAGCATGTTTTTTCTGTCATCGCTATTCTTGCCGGAGGCAAGCAGGTTATTAACTTAATGGCGTCAGTTAATAATGCTTAAGTTGTATTTCGTTAAAAGCCCACTCCGACGCCAACTGACGCTCCCATATTGTTGGCAGTATCATCAGAGAAGCTCACTTTCGCGATCACATGTGAACTAAAGTTAACGGATGCCCCGACGGCAAGGGCGCTTTCACTATTGTATGTGGCTCCGCCAGCAGAGAACATAACATGCTGATTCGTTTGTACCTGCGGTAATCCTGCCATCGCCATGGCTCCTGAAATACCGGCGTTGGCTTGCTTCTTATTATTATCTACTTCATCGTGCAGTGATTTAAATTGCTGGTTGGTATTGTTATTCATTGCCTGTAACGTCTGTTTCGTTGCCAGCAGATCCTGAGCGGTGGCGGTAACTGCCTGGGTATTATTAGCCACTTTAGTTTGTGTTGCTGCGTCTACCTGCATGTGCGTCACGGTGGTCGTCACGCCATCTTTGCCATCTTTGCCGTTAGTGGGTTTAGGGGCATTTTCCAGGCTGTCAAGACGGTTATCTTGCACTTTGTTAACGTTTTCCATATTGATAATTTCTGTGCCGTTCGTCATGACGCCCTGTAAAGCCGCATCGCTTTTTTGATTGGCGGTATCTGCAAGCGCGCCAGCAAGCAAGGCTTTTTGGTAAGCGTCATTTGTGGCTTGCTCAATAACCAAAACACCTAATTTAGTGGATTGAAGGTCGCTATCCACCTGCGTTAAGCGATTTTCAGTTGAGAGATCGCGAGCAATACTATCGGCCCTGTTTTGCGTAATTTGGTCTTGATGGTCATTCACAATATCTGTGATTAATGCGTCATCCCAAACGGCAGCAGCAGCGTTGGTAATATTCATGGCGCTACCAGCGACCACCCCAAATACAAAAACAGGAATAACAGATTTATTGAAAAGTTTCATTCGAAGGACTCACATCATTAACGTATTAAAAAAACAAAATTAAGCAGAACAGTTTTGGCTTTAGTGGTATGTAGATAACTGTATTTCCATATTTCAATACAGGATATTCAATGCCCGGACCTTTTTTAGTGGCGTGAATAAACTATCGATTAAACCCAAATTGATGATTTTGATCTAAATCATAAATGATATGAATAAATGAAAGGGCAGGGTGCGGTATCGAGAAGGTTTATTTAATGTATACATTAACTTATGGGTTATGCGATAAATCAAGGGATGCGTTAAGCTATTGATGAAAATACCAATGTTTAATAGAGTTAAATAAATTAATACTGTCTTATTCTTTCAAGCGAAAGAAGTTTCCATATCTTATAAAAGCAGAATGAGCACGTAGTAAAAAATAAAAATAATAGCCTCAGTAAAAGTACGTAATATAGTTTTTCAATAATGTATTAACAATTACTAAACCAGAATTAACTAAAGCGTAATAAATGTATGCAAATGACGGGAAAGAGCGCCTGGAAATTACCGCTGTGACAAACGTTGTGATAAATCGAAACTTCTTGCGCCTGGCCTGGGGCCGCGGTTACACTACCTAACGTTAATGATTTTCATAACCAACTGTTTTAAAAGTATTTTGACTCGGGGTGCCCTTCTTTGTGAAGGCTGAGAAATACCCGTATTACCTGATCTGGATAATGCCAGCGTAGGGAAGTCAGATGCCTTCCCGGTCATCGCTTCTTCACGCAAGGCAGGAGCGAAACCATGCAGCCTGACCTGCTCGATTTACACGTTTTACACCACTTCCGAACCCGTTCTCCGCTGACCCACTGTATGACCAACGATGTCGTACAGACTTTTACGGCCAACGTTTTGCTGGCGCTTGGCGCCTCACCCGCGATGGTGATTGAGGCCGAAGAGGCTGAACAGTTTGCCGGCATCGCCGATGCGCTGCTGATTAACGTTGGCACGCTGACGTCGCCGCGCGCCCAGGCGATGCGTCGGGCAATAGAAAGCGCGGTGGCGGCAGGCAAGCCCTGGACGCTGGACCCGGTTGCCGCGGGTGCCCTGACGTTCCGCACCCGCTTTTGCCATCAAATTCTTGCCCTGAAACCGGCCGCTATTCGCGGCAATGCCTCTGAAATTCTTGCCCTTGCCGGAATGAGCGCGGGCGGGCGCGGCGTTGATACCACCGATACCGCCGCCAGCGCGGTGCCTGCCGCGCAGGCTTTGGCGCGTCAGACGAATGCAATTGTGGTCGTCACCGGCGAGGTGGATTACATCACCGACGGACAACGTACCCGCACGGTCACGGGCGGTGACCCGCTGATGACGCGCGTGGTGGGCACAGGGTGCGCGCTCTCTGCCGTTGTGGCGGCGAGCTGCTCGCTGCCGGGCGACCGGATGGATAACGTCGCCGCCGCCTGCGGATGGATGAAGCGAGCCGGAACGGTGGCCGTTGCGCAGTCACGTGGGCCTGGCAGTTTTGCCAGCGCGTTTCTGGATGCGCTCTATACGCTGGAGGAGCAGGCATGAAGCGGATTAACGCCCTGACCATTGCCGGCACCGATCCCAGCGGCGGCGCGGGTATCCAGGCCGATCTCAAAACCTTCTCGGCCCTTGGCGCGTACGGCTGCTCGGTCATTACCGCGCTGGTGGCGCAAAATACGCGCGGCGTGCAGTCGGTCTATCGTATCGAGCCGGATTTTGTTGCCGCGCAGCTGGATTCTGTGTTCAGCGATGTGCGCATCGATACCACCAAGATCGGCATGCTGGCCGAGACGGATATTGTGGAAGCGGTGGCCGAGCGGCTTAAACGCTATCAGGTGCAAAACGTGGTGCTGGATACCGTCATGCTGGCTAAAAGCGGCGACCCGCTGCTCTCCGCCTCCGCCGTGGAGACGCTGCGTACAAAACTACTGCCGCAGGTGGCGCTCATCACGCCCAATCTGCCAGAAGCCGCCGCGCTGTTAGGCACATCGCATGCGCAAACTGAACGCGAGATGAAAGCGCAGGGAAACGCGCTGCTGGCAATTGGCTGCGGGGCGGTTCTGATGAAGGGCGGTCATCTGGATGACGCTGAAAGCCCGGACTGGCTCTTTACCCGCGACGGCGAAGTACGCTTTACCGCGCCGCGCGTGCAGACCAAAAACACCCACGGTACGGGCTGTACCCTCTCTGCCGCGCTGGCGGCGCTGCGCCCGCGGCATGACGGCTGGGCCGATACGGTGCGCGAAGCGAAAACCTGGCTCTCGGCGGCGCTGGCAAAAGCCGATACTCTGGAAGTGGGTCACGGTATTGGACCGGTTCATCATTTTCATGCATGGTGGTAACCCAGTATACTGGCAGGAAACACCACGCCTGAGAAAACAGAGATGGAACAAGCGCATACCCGGTTAATCGCTCAACTGAATGAACGGATCGCCGCGCCTGACAACACGCCGCTGTACCTGAAATTTGCCGAAACGGTAAAAAATGCGGTGCGCAGCGGGGTGCTGGAGCACGGGAATATTTTGCCCGGCGAGCGCGATCTGAGCCAGTTAACCGGCGTGTCGCGCATCACCGTGCGAAAGGCGATGCAGGCGCTGGAGGAAGAGGGCGTAGTTACGCGCTCTCGTGGCTACGGCACGCAAATCAACAATATCTTTGAATATTCGCTGAAAGAGGCGCGCGGTTTTTCCCAGCAGGTAGTGCTGCGCGGCCAAAAGCCTAATACGCTGTGGGTCAACAAGCGGGTGGTGAAGTGCCCGGAAGAGGTCGCAAACCACCTGTCGATCCCTCCGGACAGCGAGGTCTTTTTGCTCAAGCGCATTCGCTATGTGGATGACGATGCGGTGTCGATTGAAGAGTCCTGGGTGCCGGTCGGGCTCATTCCCGATCCGGATGCGATTGGCATTTCGCTGTACGATTACTTCCGCAGTCAGAATATTTTCCCGCAGCGCACCCGTTCACGGGTTAGCGCCCGCATGCCGGACAGCGAGTTTCAGGCGCACATTAAGATGGACGAAAAAATACCGGTGCTGGTGATCAAGCAGGTTGCGCTTGACCAACAGCACCGGCCGATTGAGTACAGCATCAGCTACTGCCGCAGCGATCTATACGTCTTTGTGTGCGAGGAGTAGCGCCTCGCGAGTCGGGGCGCAGTCCCCGCCGCGGTGGCTGACCACCCAGGACGCCACGGCATTCCCCAGCAGAACGGCATCTGCCAGTGACCATCCCGCCGCCAGCCCGGCAAGCGTGCCGCCCGCGTGGCTGTCGCCAGCGCCAATGGTATCCACAACCGTCGCCGGAAACGCCGGAACAACGCCTGAGGTATTACCGTCATACCACGCGGCGCCGTCTTTATCATGGCGCACAATCAGCGCGGCGCCGAAGCGATGCTGCCACTCCACACCCAGGTTGTCAGCCGCTACGCCCAGTCGTTCGGCTGCGATCTCTGCTTCCTGACGATTAAGCGACACGATCGGCCTGCAGGCCATAATCCGCGCCATCAGCGCGTCGGGAATATCCGCGATGCGGGGGCCGAAATCGATAAAGGCCGTCACGTCCTGTAATCCCTCCAGCCAGCGTGTCAGCAGCTCGCCGCACGATGAGGCCAGCTGATAGCCGGATAAATAGACCAGGCTGTTCGACGGGATGTTAAGCACATCAAGCCAGCGCTGCTGCCACTGGTTCTCCACGCCGCTAAAGGACATAAAGGTGCGCTCGCCGTCTGGCTCCACCAGCGCCAGACACCAGCCGTTGTCGCCGGTTTCGGCCTCGATGGCGCTGTGCAGATCCTGCTTCGCCATCGCGTTGCGGATAATATCCGCCCAGACGCCTTGGCCGACGGGCAGGGCGTTTTGCGACGCAATGCCGAGCCGCTTCAGGGCGATGGCAATGTTCAGCGCGCAGCCGCCAATATTCACGCCCTGCTGTTTGAGCTCGATATCGCACCCGCGCCAGGGCAGGGCGTAGGCGT
The DNA here is from genome assembly GCF_055666685.1 of Enterobacter sp. E14S. Lineage (NCBI taxonomy): Bacteria > Pseudomonadati > Pseudomonadota > Gammaproteobacteria > Enterobacterales > Enterobacteriaceae > Enterobacter > Enterobacter sp. E14S. The sequence goes on from NZ_JBVODQ010000002.1 coordinate 435,465, forward strand.
CGGCGATGACGTCAATCACCGCCGCGCCCAGCACCGTTACCGGCCGCTCGGCGTGCAGGGTGTCGAGACGTTGGGCAAACGAATTCATACGCCCTCCCTTTGCTCCCGGTAGTGCAGCAGTTTCTCGCAATAGTGGCCGAAGTCGAGCCGGTTAACGGCGTCGAGCTCGGCCTTCAGCGCCGGGTCAATCGCCTGCACGCCGTGGAGCGCGCCGCAGATGGCCGTCGCCATTGCGCCAATGGTGTCGGTGTCGCCGCCCAGATTGGCACATAAAATGGCGCAGCGGTTTGGGTCGGTTCCCGCCAGTTCGACCATCGCAATGGCCGCTGGAACGGACTCAATGGTGCTGGTTCCGGCCCCCACGAGCTGGTACACCTGCTCGCTGGCGGACTCAACCCCGTTGGCTTCCCGCACGGTCTTAAGCGCCAGTTCAATACGTGCCGCCAGCGACGCGCTGAAGGTGGTGGTTTTCGCCTCCTGCGCATAGCGGGCGATACCCGGCAGCGCATCGACGATGTTCTGCCAGCTTTCGCCGTCGACGCGCGGGAAATCGCCCAGGCAATCACCACCGCGCCGGCAATGGCGAGGTCCGATTTATGGGTCGGGCTGGAGGCCAGCGCCACCTGCTCAACAAAGTGTTCCAGACGCGTGGCCGGAAGCAGGCAGCCCAGCGGGGAGGCGCGCATCGCCGCCCCGTTAGTCACGCCGTTGTTGTCCAGTTCGCTAACCGGCTTGCCGTCGCGAATCGCGTTAAGCGCGATTTTGGAGGTCGGGCCGAGTACGTTCTTATTAAACGCGTCGAAATCGAGCGCCCAGCGCAGAATATGCTTGCCGATAACGTCCGCGTTAATCTCCCCGTCGCATTCAACGATCGCATCCGCCAGGCACAGCGCCATTGAGGTATCGTCGGTGAACTCTGCCTGTTTGAAATAGCAGGCAGCATTATTCTCTGCCGGGCCGGGTAAAAAGCGGTCGATCCAGCCGAAGTGCGCCTTGACGCGCTTTCTCGGCCACAGCTCCGACGGCATACCCATCGCATCCCCTAACGCCTGCCCGTAAAGGGCACCGAGAACACGTTCTTGTTTCATTTAACTTCCCCTTGTGTCAGCGCGGCATCGCCATCAACCACCGCAATAGCGGCGATCTCTTTATCCGATTCGCGGAAAAACAGCATAAACAGCACGGCAATCACGGCAATCATGATTGCACCAAACGTCCACATTCCGGCCCAGTTGAAGGTCAGCCCATTCACCGGCTCTTTGTATGCGAACATTTTTTCCATCATCACGCCGCCCAGGCGGTAACCCAGCAGGCTCCCAAAGCCCTGACAGCACAGCGTAATCAGGCCCTGCGCGGCGGTGCGCATGTGCACCGGCGCTTTTTTGTCCACGTAGATGTACGCGGTGACGTAATAGAAGTCGTAGCTCACGCCGTGCAGCAGAATGCCGAGGAACAGCAGGGCGTAGGTGAAGAACTGTTCCGCTCCGCCGTAAACAAAGAACCCGTAGCGGATGGCGGCGGTAATCAGGCCCAGCAGTAAGACCTTCTTAATACCAAAGCGTTTGGTAAAGAACGGCAGGGCGAGCATAAAGAAGATTTCGGAGAACTGGCCGAGCGTCATCCAGCCGGTGGCGTTTTTCATCCCCACTTCGGTGAGATAGCCGTTGGCGAAGATGTAATAGAAGGCCAGCGGCATGGCGAACAGGAACGAGCAGAAGAAGAACACCAGGAAGTTTTTGTCGCGCAGCAGGATCAGCGCGTCCAGCCCCAGCATCACTTTGAAATCCAGCTTGCCGGTGCTCTTCGGCGGGGTGTTCGGCAGGAACAGGGCAAACACGCCGAGCAGGGCGGAGCTGGCTGCGGTCATCAGCAGCGGGATATTGGTATCGGAGATGTCGCTGTAGCCCATCATCTGAGGGAGGAACCCACACGCCAGGCCCGAGGCGATCCAGCCGATGGTGCCCATCACGCGGATGCGCGGGAAATCGGCCTCAACGTCGTCCACGTTGGCAAAGGCGATACTGTTGGTCAGCGCGATGGTCGGCATATAGGTCAGGGAGTAAACCAGCAGCAGCGGGAAGAAGGTGCTGAACTGGGTTTGCTGCGCGGCGAAGTACATCAGAATGGCTCCGGCGAACATCAGCACTGACAGCACTTTCTGCGCGGCGAAGAAGCGGTCCGTCAGCGAGCCGACCAGAATCGGCGAGAGGATCGCGGCAATGGCGGTACAGGCGTAAGACCAGCCGATTTCCCCGGCGGTAAAACCGCTTTTGCTCAGCCACAGCCACAGCGGCACAAACCACGCGCCCCAGATAAACCATTCAACAAACATCATGAATGACAGTTGGACTTTCGTTTTCATTTTTTAATCCTGCATGTCAGAGAGGGTACGCCTTTAACATACCACTCAATAATACCTTTTAAATACCTTTGTGGCGATTGTTTGATCAATGTAACAGTTTTGTTGTACACGAATCGAGCCAGCAGATTGTGCTGAAAAAAAAAGCAAAGAGTGGAAAATCTGTTAAGTCGGTACCAGGCTTAGTCTGCCCATAAAAGATGGGACTGGATAAACACACACCGACACGACGTCGGACTTACGGGAGTATCACATGACTGATATTGCGCAGTTGCTTGGCAAAGACGCCGACAGCCTTTTACAGCATCGTTGTATGACCATTCCAGCCGACCAGCTGTATCTGCCTGGTCACGACTACGTTGACCGCGTGATGATCGATAACAACCGTCCGCCTGCGGTCCTGCGAAATATGCAGACGCTCTACAACACCGGGCGGCTCGGCGGCACCGGGTATCTCTCTATTCTGCCGGTGGACCAGGGCGTAGAGCACTCTGCGGGTGCCTCTTTTGCGGCGAACCCGCTCTACTTCGATCCGAAGAACATTGTTGAGCTGGCGATTGAGGCGGGCTGTAACTGCGTGGCCTCTACCTACGGCGTGCTGGCCTCGGTTTCGCGTCGCTATGCCCACCGCATTCCGTTCCTCGTGAAGCTTAACCACAACGAAACCCTTAGCTATCCAACCGAATACGACCAGACCCTCTACGCCAGCGTCGAGCAGGCGTTCAACATGGGCGCGGTAGCGGTAGGGGCGACGATTTACTTCGGCTCCGAACAGTCCCGTCGTCAGATTGAAGAGATCTCCGCGGCGTTTGAGCGCGCGCACGAGCTGGGCATGGTCACCGTACTGTGGGCATATCTGCGCAACAACGCGTTCAAGAAAGACGGCGTGGATTACCACGTGTCGGCCGACCTGACCGGGCAGGCGAACCACCTTGCGGCGACCATCGGCGCGGATATCGTGAAGCAGAAAATGGCCGAGAATAACGGCGGCTATAAAGCGGTGAACTTTGGCTACACCGACGATCGCGTTTACAGCAAGCTGACCAGCGAAAACCCGATCGACCTGGTGCGCTACCAGCTGGCGAACTGCTACATGGGCCGCGCGGGGCTGATTAACTCAGGCGGCGCGGCGGGCGGTGATACCGATCTGTCAGATGCGGTGCGTACGGCGGTGATCAACAAACGTGCGGGCGGTATGGGGCTGATCCTTGGCCGCAAGGCGTTTAAGAAATCAATGGCTGACGGCGTGAAGCTGATCAATGCGGTTCAGGACGTCTATCTTGACAGCAAAGTCACGATTGCCTGACGGCTCCATCTCCCTCTCCCCGGTGGGAGAGGGTTGGGTGAGGGCATCATTGCTCACCGTGTGATACATCAGCGCAAAAGCACGCAGTCCGGCGGTAGCCGGCACTGCAGCGCGCCGGGCAACACCTCAATGCGAAACTGCGTTCCGCTCAGCGGCTCTCCGTCGAGGTTAAAGGTCATCCCGTGCGGCGCATTCACTTCAAACCACGCCGATTTCCCGGCGATGATATTTGGACTCTCTTCCGGCTGCGTCAGCGTGGTAAACAGCGCGGGCAGCAGGCCGTCGCCCGTGAAAATACGCAGCTGGAGCTGACCGTCATTAATCAGCGCCTCCGGGCAGAGCTGCTGTCCGCCGCCCGCCTGACGCCCGTTGCCAATCCCAATCACCAGCGCGTCACCCTGCCACTGAAAATCCTCGCCGCGAATTTCGCAGCGGTCAGGCTTGAGGGTATCCATGCGCATCAGGCCGTGGATCAGGTACGACACGCCGCCCAGCGCCGCCTTCAGCTTTTCCGGCGTTTCGCTGGTGATGCGCGTGCCAAACCCGCCCGTCGCCATATTGATAAAGCAGGTTTTATCATTCACCTGCGCAATATCCACAGCGGTGGCCTTGCCGAGGATCGCCAGCTGGAGCGCTTTCTCCAGCTCTTCCGGGATCCCGGCGCTGGTGGCAAAATCATTGGCGGTGCCGAGCGGTAAAATACCCATCACCGGCCGGTTTGCCGGGGGCAGGTCGATAAGCGCTGACGCAATCTCATTGATGGTGCCATCGCCGCCGCCGGAAATGATGGTGCTGACGCCAAGCCCGAGGGCTTCATTGATATAGCGTGCCGCGTCGCCTTTTTCCCACGTCACCCTGACGTGAATGCGCGCGCCGTCATCGCGCAAACCCTGAATTGCCTGACGCAACAGATCGTTGCCCGCGCTTTTGCCATTGAGAATCAATAAACTGTCTGGATAGGTTGCCATCCGCGCTGCTCCCTTTTTTAGCGTTAGTAAGAGTGTATAGCAGAGAGGAAAAAAGCGGGTAAGAACAGGATGAAAGGAACAAAATATGCCCGAAAGCGCGTTACACTCCAGCGATGATAGTAACGTAATCACAGGAAAGTGATGATGAATAAAATTTTGGTAAGCGCGTGCCTGATGGGCTTTAAGGTTCGTTATAACGGAAGTGAAAAAGCGCGAATGAACGAGCTGCTCGCTCGCTGGCAGCAGGAAAAGCGTCTGGTGATCCACTGCCCTGAACTTGCGGCCGGGATGCCTGTCCCTCGTCCTCCGGCAGAGATTATGTCCGCTGATGGCAAAGACGTAATGCACGGGCAAGCCAGAATTAGTGAAAATACAGGGCAGGATGTGACTGAGCAGTATCAGCTTGCAGCCTGGCTTGCGCTACGCGCTGCTCAGGAGTCGGGGTGTAGCGCTGCATTGTTAACCGATGGCAGCCCAACGTGCGGCAGTGAGTTTATTTATGACGGATCGTTTCGCGGAATACATAAAGCGGGGAAGGGGGTTGCGGCATCGTTGCTCGCAGAGCATGGGATCGCCGTGTTCTCAGAGAAGCAAATTGACGAACTCATTGTCTGGATTGAGGAGAGAGAAGGCAAAAAATAAGCCCGCGTAAGGGAGATTACGCAGGCTAAGGAGGTGGTTCCTGGTACAGCTAGCATTTATGGGTTATGTTTTTCAGCGGGGGGATAATACCCGTATTGAACGAAGCGGTATGTGATCCGATTCTAAGAATTATCCCAGCGCGAAAAAATTTCCCTGATTGACTATTTGCCGTGTGGGTTACGGGTGCTTTCACCGTTGAAGTTACGCATCAGCAGCGCGAACTTCAGCTCCACCTCTTCCGGAACCGGCAGCCAGACGGTATGCCCGTCGCCCGGCGCCACGTCAATCGCCTCGCCTTTGCCGTTTTCCAGATGCTCCAGCGTGAAGTTCATGTTGCCCTGCGGGGTCATCAGCTCCAGGCTGTCGCCTTTGGTGAATTTGTTTTTCACCGCGACGGCCGCCAGCGCGCCTTTGCGCTCGCCGGTAAAGTCACCGACAAACTGCTGGCGCTCGGAAACGGAGTAGCCGTGCTCGTAGTTCTGGTAGTCATCGTGAGTATGACGACGCAGGAAGCCCTCGGTATAGCCGCGGTGCGCCAGGCCTTCCAGAGTTTCCAGCAGGCTGGTATCGAACGGTTTACCGGCCGCCGCATCGTCGATGGCTTTGCGATACACCTGTGCGGTGCGCGCGCAGTAGTAATAGGATTTGGTGCGGCCTTCGATCTTCAGGGAGTGCACGCCCATCTGCGTCAGACGCTCGACGTGGGCGATGGCACGCAGATCTTTCGAGTTCATGATGTAGGTGCCGTGCTCGTCTTCAAAGGCGGTCATGTACTCGCCCGGACGTTTGGCTTCTTCAATCATAAACACGCTGTCGGTTGGCGCGCCGATGCCCAGCGTTGGCTCAACGTTGGTTACCGGGATCGGCTCATGCTTGTGGACGATGTTGCCGACGTCATCCTCTTTGCCTTCCTGAACGTTATATTCCCAGCGGCAGGCGTTGGTGCAGGTGCCCTGGTTCGGGTCGCGCTTGTTGATATAGCCGGAGAGCAGGCAGCGGCCGGAGTAGGCCATGCACAGCGCGCCGTGAACGAAGATTTCGATTTCCATATCCGGCACCTGGGTGCGGATCTCTTCGATCTCTTCCAGAGACAGTTCGCGGGACAGGATGACGCGGGTCAGCCCCATCTGCTTCCAGAACTTCACCGTCGCCCAGTTGACGGCGTTAGCCTGGACGGAGAGGTGAATATCCATCTCCGGGAAGTTCTCCCGAACCAGCATGATTAAACCCGGGTCCGACATGATCAGCGCGTCCGGCCCCATATCCACCACCGGCTTCAGGTCGCGAATGAACGTTTTCAGCTTGGCGTTGTGCGGCGCGATGTTCACGACCACGTAGAATTTTTTGCCCAGGGCATGCGCTTCGTTGATGCCGAGCTGCAGGTTCTCGTGGTTGAATTCGTTGTTGCGCACGCGCAGCGAGTAGCGCGGCTGGCCCGCATAAACGGCGTCGGCACCATAGGCGAAAGCGTAACGCATATTTTGCAGCGTTCCCGCCGGGGAAAGGAGTTCCGGTTTAAACATGTTTGTTCTCGTTCTGATGACAGGTCAGATCCGCATGCACCAGGTGCAGCGGTAAGGGGAGATCCCCCACTTTAAGGGCGGGCATTGTAGCGCTGCGGGGCAGGGAGGTAAAGATTGAATTATTATTTATTTTAGCCGTAAAGTTAATTACGGCTAAATTTGTATTGTTATTTATTTCTTTCTGATGTAATTTTTATTTTGAATTGCTGCTGTAGGTATTTTAGATGCCATCTCATTTCTCTGGCTTCAAGTTCTGATACTTTATTTCCTTCGATAACACTTAGCACGATTGAATATAGTGTGTAAAGGTCTCTCACTTCTGCATTAATTTGTTCCAGAGGATGTATGTCAAATTCGTAAAGTATCAGATTGAAATAATCAAGGGTTGAATTCTTGTTTCGATGATGATTATTTTGTGCTCTGTGAAAAGAGATCATGGAACGAATCATTCTTGCTATATAAATCCAGTCTCTAATAAATGAATTGGTTGTAGTGCTTTCGTTATTAAGATAAAGTGGTGGTATTCTTTCGGAAAGAATAATAGCTATATTATCATCAGAAAATTTTTCTTGGATCTTAGCATTTATTTCCGATTGCTCACTCTCTCGATTATCAATATATCTAAAGTCAACCAATATTTGAGCATCTCTATCAACATTAAAATAGTGATGTAAAAAGGATGGGTGGTTAATTCTTCCATCATTCTTATACGATTACGGTAATGGTCACCGTGACGCTTATTTATTATTTCTATGATTATAATTTCTTTTTTGTCTTTGCTTATTGCAACTAAATCAAATAGAAAGTTTTTATATGAAGGTGTTCTTGGTAAGTCTTCATAAACCGCATACTCTTTTAAAGCATATTCTGTTTTAATTAATTCAAGTTGGTAATGGTAATAATCATAATAGTTTACCATAGTTTGCCCCCATTGCATTTGTATTTTTCAAGTTTAATTAGTGTCATATATTCTGCGGGCGAGTTGTTTTCTCTCATTTCTAATATTTTAGCAATTGAGGGAGCTAGGGATAATGGAACGACAAGGGATTTTCCAGGCTCCTTCACGAATCGCTCAGCAATAATGCGCGTTATTTGCCTGTCATTCTCCATGACTACCGGAGCCAGGGCATCAATGGTAAATTTAAGTCCGTTGTCTACGTCTGAATAAGAGTTGTTATGTGGGAAATAAAATATTTTAAAAGTTGTCTTATACTTAACCTGCATGCCAGTATATCCTGCTCTTGCAGAATTAAAAACTTTCGATTGCCAGATTGCCTTCAAAGATTTAGGGCCTTTCCTGTTAACCGTGGCTGGTCGGCCAAAGACGATCATTTCCAAAAGATTATCTGCCATGATATTTCCTTAAAGAAAAAAATAGAACCAGACTTCTTTTCTGTATTGTTTAAAAATGTGTGACTGTACTATACATAGCTGTAAATCATCGTTAATCACATTATCCTGCACGCATCCGCTTCCCAGCGATACCCCACGCCGTACACCGCGCGGATAAACGACTGCTCGGCGTCCAGCGCCTCCAGCTTGCGGCGCAGGTTTTTGATGTGGCTGTCGATGGTGCGGTCGGTCACGACGCGGTAATCGTCATACAGGTGGTTCAGCAGCTGTTCGCGGGAGAACACTTTTCCCGGCTCGTGGGAGAGGGTTTTCAGCAGGCGGAACTCCGCAGGCGTCAGGTCCAGCAGCTTGCTGCGCCAGCTCGCCTGGAAGCGGCTTTCGTCGACAATCAGCGGGCTTTCGGCATCGAGCACCTGAAGCTCGCGCTGCGGCCTGCAGCGGCGCAGAATGGTTTTCACGCGGGCGACCACTTCACGCGGGCTGTAGGGCTTGCAGATGTAATCGTCCGCGCCAATTTCGAGCCCCAGCAGGCGGTCAATCTCTTCAATTTTGGCGGTGACCATGACGATCGGCACGTCGGAGAAGCGACGAATTTCCCGGCACAGGGTCAGTCCGTCAACGCCCGGCAGCATTAAATCCAGCAGGATCAGATCCGGCGGGGTCTGGCGCACGTATTCCAGCACTTTATCGCCGTGACTGATCAGCGAAGGGGCGTAGCTGGCCGCGCGTAAATAGTCGATCAGCAGCTGCCCAAGCTTGGGTTCGTCTTCCACAATCAAAATGCGCGGCGTGTTTTCGTCAATCGGTAACTCGGTCATACTTCTCTCGATAAATCCCGTTCCAGAGGTAACTCTACTGTAATGCTAACCCCACCAAAAGGCGAATGGGCGGCGCGGATCGTGCCATTATGCGCCTCGACGATGTTAACGCAAATCGCCAGCCCCAGGCCGGAACCGCCGCTGGCGCGGTTGCGGGAGCCTTCGGTACGGTAAAAACGTTCAAACAGTTTTTCCAGCTGCGCGTCCTGTACGCCGGGGGCGGAATCCGCGAAGGTGAGGGCAAAGCGTCCGTTTTCCTGCCTGCCGGAGATGTGCAGCCCGCCGCCGCTGTCGGTGTAGCGCAGGCTGTTTTCCAGCAGGTTATTGAACAGCTGCATCAGCCGGTCCTTGTCGCCAAACACCACAGCGCTGTCCGGCAGGGAGAGGTCGATTTTCAGGTTGCGGCTGGCAAAGCGCTCGCGGAACGCGCCGCTGATCACTTCCAGAATGTTAATCACGTCCACCGGCGCCTTCTGGTAGGCCAGCGCGCCTTCGTCGGACATGGAGAGCTGGTGGAGATCGTCCACCAGCTTGGTGAGCGTGCCCACCTCCGCCTGCAGAGAGGCCACCGATTCAGGCGTAAACTGGCGCACGCCGTCCTGGATGGCCTCCAGCTCGCCGCGCAGCACCGCCAGCGGCGTGCGCAGCTCGTGGGAGATATCTGCCATAAAGTCGCGGCGCATCTGCTGGTTCTTCTCCAGCGTGCTGGCGAGCTGGTTAAAATCCTGCGCCAGCTTGCCCAGTTCGTCCTGGCTGCGGGTATCGACGCGGGTGGTAAAATCCCCGGCGGCCAGCTTGTGCGTGCCTTCCACCAGCCGTTTCACCGGGGCGAGCAGACCGCGCGCCAGCGGGAAGGTGGCGAGCGCGGCGAGCAGGGTGGAGAGGGCGACAATCAGCCAGCTTGTCCGGCGCTGCTGGCGGTCAAAGTTGATGTCGGTGTTGCGCGTCAGGCGCTCCACCGGGGAGGCGATAACCCAGCCGACCGTCGCGTTGTTGACTTTGATCGCACGACGGGTGCCGTCCGGCGGGATCGGCGCACGCGGACCCACCAGCGTGCGCATGTCCTGGTCAATCACCCAGAACTGGGTGCGCCAGCCGTGCGGCGGCATGCCCGGCCCCGGGCGATCGTCACCGGTATCGTGCTCCAGCGAGCGCAGGATCTGGAAAATAAAGCGGTCGTTATTGCGCAGAAAACGCCAGTTGCCGTGCTGGGCGTACTGTTCACTCAGCGCATCGCTTAAGCCCTGTAAACGCTGTTCATTGCCATGCTTAATGTAATCAATAAAACCGCGCTCAAAGCTGATCCGCACCGCCCAGTGCATGGTGATCAGCAGGACGATACAGGTGGCAAATATCGCCACGAAGAGCTTGCCGGTAATGCCCGGACGCCAGAATTTCATGAGCCACTCCTTTTGCCGCGCCTAATCACGACGTTCTTGCTGGTATCATCCGGCACTCTGGCGAAGATGAAAGCGGGCAGGGCGATGATGACCGCCATGCTTAAATAGGTATACAAAAAGACCTGATGCGCCACCGGCGTGTCGACGCTGAGGTGGTGCTGGCCGTACATGCCGAGCAGTAAACCCGCGATGGTCACCCCGACGCTCATTGAGAGTTGCATGATCATCGACAGCAGGCTGTTGCCGCTGCTCGCCAGATCGTCCGGCAGGTCCTTCAGCGTCAGGGTATTCATCGACGAGAAGCGCATGGAGTTGACGATCCCCTGGCAGAACAGCACCAGCGGCAGAACGTAGTACCAGCCCATCAGCGCCACGGCCATAAACAGCAGACTGACCAGAGCCAGCCCCAGCGTGGCGGTTACCAGCACGTGACGATAGCCAAAGCGGTTCACCACCTGCACCACGATGCGCTTCATTCCCATGCTGCCGAGCACCATTGGGATCATCATCAGCCCCGCGTGGAACGGCGAAAATCCCATTCCGATCTGCAGGAAAACGGGCGTCATAAACGGCAGCATGCCGCTGCCGACGCGCCCGGCGAAGCTGCCGAACAGGCCAAGGCGATAGGTGGGGTTTTTAAACAAGCTAAGGCTGAACAGCGCCTTATCGTTACCTCTGGCATGCCGCAGATACCACAGTATGGCGGTAACGCCGAGCGCGATCAGGAGCCCAAGCGTCAGGGGCGAAATGCCCAGCCCTTTTTGCCCGTCGAGCGCCAGGGTAAGCGTGGCCATGCCCGCCGCCAGCAGGATAAAGCCGAAGAAATCAAAGCGCCGGGTCTGCATTTTGTAGTTCGGCATCAGCGTCAGGGTGGCGATGGCGCCGATGATGCCAACAGGAAGATTGATTAAGAAGATCCAGTGCCAGGAGGCGTACTCCACCAGAATACCGCCGAGCGCCGGGCCCAGCAGCGGCCCAACCTGGCCGGGCAGGGTCACAAAGGTCATCGCCGCCATGTACTGCTCGCGCGGCACAATTTTCATCACCGTGAGCCGCCCGACGGGCACCATCATCGCCCCGCCGATGCCCTGCAGCACGCGCGCCATCACCAGCTGGTCGAGGGTGTTGGCCTGGGCGCAAAACAGCGAGCCGGTGGTAAACAGCACGATGGCGGTAAAGAAGATGTTCCGCACGCCCACTTTGTCCGCCAGCCAGCCGCTGGCTGGCAGCATTACGGCCACCGTCAGCACGTAGGAGACAATCACCATATGCATATGCAGCGGGCTCTCCCCCAGGCTTTTCGCCATGGAGGGGAGGGCGGTGTTGACGATGGTCGTATCCAGCGACTGCATAAAGAAGCCGAAAGCGACTATCCAAAGCTGCCAGCGAACGTTAGCGGGAAGATCGGTCATTTACTCGGTCACCGTGGTTCTGTTTTTACGCGAGAAGCGCAGCCGCAGGCGGTCGAAGAACAGATAGACCACCGGCGTGGTGTACAAAGTCAGCAGCTGGCTCATGACCAGGCCGCCGACGATGGTGATCCCCAGCGGCTGGCGCAGCTCTGAGCCGTCGCCGCCCGAAATAACCAGCGGCAGCGCGCCAAACAGCGCCGCCAGGGTGGTCATCATGATCGGACGAAAACGCAGCAGGCAGGCCTGGAAGATGGCCTCTTCCGGCGACAGATTGCCGTTGCGCTGGGCGTCCAGGGCGAAATCCACCATCATGATCGCGTTTTTCTTCACAATACCAATTAATAGCATGATCCCGATGAGCGCGATCAGGCTGAACGCGCGCCGAACAGCTCCAGCGCCAGCAGTGCCCCCACGCCCGCCGACGGCAGCGTCGAGAGAATGGTCAGCGGGTGAACGTAGCTCTCGTACAGCACGCCCAGCACAATGTAGACCGTGGCGATGGCGGCCAGAATCAAAATCACCTGCGAGTTCATCGTCTCCTGGAACACCTGCGCGGTGCCGGCAAAGCTGCCGCGCACGGTGGACGGCACGCCAAGCTGCGTCATCGCGCGGTTGATTGCGTCGCTGGCTTCTGAAAGCGACGAACCGGCGGGCAGGTTAAAGGAGATGGTCGACGCCGCCGAAAGGCCCTGATGGTTCACCGACAGCGGCGCGTTGGCAGGCTGCCAGCTGGCAAAGTAGGAGAGCGGAATCGCCTTGCCGTCGTTGTTAATCACAAACATTTTGTCCAGAGCGCTGATATCCTGGGTGTAGCGCGGGTCAACCTCCATCACCACCTTGTACTGGTTCATCGGCTGGTAGATGGTGGAGATCTCGCGCTGGCCGAAGGCGTTGTTCAGCAGGCTGTTGGCGGCTTCAACGTTAATGCCCAGACGCGACATGGTTTCGCGGTCGTAGGTCAGGGCCATCTCAGCGCCGTTGTCCTGCTGATCGGAGTTGACGTCCGCCAGCTCCGGCAGGGCGGCCAGCGCCTTGCGGATCTTCGGCTCCCACTCGCGCAGGGCGGCTAAATCGTCCGAGAGCAACGTGTACTGATAGCTGGCGTTCGCCTGACGGCCGCCGACGCGGATATCCTGAACGGCCATCAAAAACAGGTTTGCCCCCGGCTCTTTGGCGAGCTTCACCCGCAGGCGGTCAATCACCTGCTGGGCGGTTTCGTTGCGCTCGCCGCGCGGTTTCAGGGTAATAAACATCATCCCGCTGTTAACGCGTGACCCGCCGGTAAAGCCGGTGACGTTATCCACGGCTTTGTCTTCACGAATGATCTTCATGAAGTCCTGCAGCTTGCCGCGCATCGCCTGGAACGAAATGCTCTGGTCCGCCTGAATCCCCCCCATCAGCACGCCGGTGTCCTGCTCGGGGAAGAAGGTTTTCGGGATGGTGATATACATCCAGACGTTCAGCCCAATGGTGGCGATCAGCACCAGGCCGACCAGCCGCGTATGGTTCAGCACCCACTTCAGCGATTTGCCGTAGCCTTCCTGCATGGCCATCAGGAAGCGACCAAAGCCTTTGCGGCGCGGCTGCGAATGGGGTTTGCTGCGCTTGAGCATCCAGCCGCACATCATCGGCGTCAGCGTTAGGGAGATAACCAGCGAAATCCCGATGGCGACGGAGAGGGTGACGGCAAACTCGCGCAGCAGCCTGCCCGGCAGCCCGCCCATCAGCAGCAGCGGCAGGAATACCGCCACCAGCGACAGGCTCATGGAGAGCACCGTAAAGCCCACCTCGCGCGTGCCCTGCAGCGCGGCCTGAAGCGGCTTCACGCCCGCTTCCAGGTGGCGGGAAATGTTTTCCAGCACCACGATGGCGTCATCCACCACGAAGCCCGTCGCTATCGTCAGGGCCATCAGCGACAGGTTGTTGAGGCTAAACCCGCACAGGTACATGGCGGCAAAGGTACCGATCAGCGAGACCGGCACGGCCACCGCCGGAATAAGCGTCGCGCGACCGGATCGCAGGAACAGGAAGACCACCAGGATCACCAGCGCGACGGAGATAATCAGCGTTTGCTCCACCTCTTCAAGCGAGGCGCGAATGGTCGGGGAGCGATCCTGGGCAATTTGCAAATCGATTGCTGCCGGGATGGTCTCCTGCAGGTCCGGAAGACGGGCGCGAATGCTGTTCACCGTCTCAATAATGTTCGCTTCCGGCAGCTTGCGGATCATCAGCAGAATGGCCGGTTTCGCGTTGGTCATCCCGGCGTTGCGCACGTCCTGCACCGAGTCGGTGACGCTGGCTACGTCGCTCAAGCGCACCGCCGCGCCGTTGTTGTAGTGAATAATGAGCGGCTGATATTCCGCGGCGGTTTTCAGCTCGTCGTTGGTGTGGATCTGCCAGCGGTGGCTGCCGTCCTCAATCGCCCCTTGCGGCTTGCGGACGTTGGCCGTGCTGATGGCGGAGCGCACGTCATCCAGCGACACGCCCTGGTTGAACAGCGCCTGCGGGTTTAGGCCCACGCGCACGGCGGGCAGGGAGCTCCCGCCGACGCTCACGTCACCGACGCCGTTAATTTGTGAGATTGTCTGCGCCAGCTGGGTAGACGCAAAGTCGTAAAGCTGCCCCTGCGAGTACGTATCCGAGGTCAGCGTCAGGATCATGATCGGTGCATCGGACGGGTTGGCCTTGCGGTAGGTTGGGCGGCTCGGCATCCCGCTCGGCAGCAGGCTTTGCGCGGCGTTGATGGCCGCCTGCACGTCGCGCGCCGCACCGTTAATATCCCGGTCGAAGCTGAACTCCAGAATGATGCGCGTGCTGCCGAGCGAGCTGCTGGAGGTCATCTCGTTGACCCCCGCAATCCGCCCGAGCGAGCGCTCCAGCGGCGTGGCAACCGACGAGGCCATGGTTTCCGGTGACGCGCCCGGCAGCGAGGCGCTGACCATGATCACCGGGAAATCCACCTGCGGCAGGGGCGCTACCGGCAGCAGCCGGAAGCCCAGCACGCCGCAGAGGGTAATGGCGAGCGAGATTAAAATCGTCGCCACCGGGCGATAAATGAAGAGGGCGAAAAACTTCACTTATGCCTCCTCTTCACGTTTCGGGAAGCGGCTTTTGGTCCACAGCGCCAGGCGGTCAAACAGCAGGTAGATAACCGGCGTAGTGAAGAGCGTTAGCACCTGGCTTACCAGCAGACCGCCGACCATGCCGATACCCAGCGGACGGCGCAGCTCCGCGCCAACGCCGGTGCTGAGCATCAGCGGCAGCGCGCCCAGCAGGGCGGCCAGCGTCGTCATCAGGATTGGACGGAAACGCAGTAGACAGGCCTGGAATATGGCGTCGCGCGGCGACATGCCCTGCTCGCGCTCGGCGGCCAGGGCGAAGTCGATCATCATGATGGCGTTTTTCTTCACGATCCCGATAAGCAGGATAATACCGATGATGGCAATGACGTCCAGCTCGCTGCCCGCCAGCATCAGTGCAAGCAGCGCCCCCACGCCCGCCGTCGGCAGGGTAGAGAGGATGGTGATCGGGTGGATAAAGCTTTCGTACAGCACCCCGAGCACGATGTACATCGCCACGACCGCCGCGACGATCAGCCAGATGGTGTTACCCAGCGCGGCCTGAAACGCCAGCGTGCTGCCCTGGAACTGGGTCTGAATATCGGACGGGAAGCTAAGTTCTTTTTCAGCAGCCTGAATGGCCTCCACCGCTTCACCGAGAGAATAATTGTCCGGCACGTTGAAGGAGATGGTGGTGGACGGGAACTGATCCAGATGATTAATCGACAGCGGGGTGTAGCGTTCTTCCACCGTGGCGATAGCGCTCAGTGGCACAATGCCGCCGTCTTTGCTGGTCAGGCGCACCGAGTCCAGCCCCGCCAGGCCGGGCGTATTCTCCGTGTTATGCTCCAGCACCACGCGGTACTGGTTGGCCTGGGTGTAGATGGTGGAGATCAGGCGCTGACCGAAGGCGTTGTACAGGGCGTTGTCCACGTCCGACATGGTGATGCCAAGACGGCTGGCGGTATCGCGGTTGACGTTCACGTACGCCGCCAGCCCTTTGTCCTGCCAGTCGCTGCTGACGTCGGAGAGCTGCGGCAGGGTGTTAAGCTTATTCACCAGCTGCGGCACCCAGGTGCTGAGCGCGTCCAGCGAGGTGGCCTGCAGCGTGAACTGGTACTGCGTGCGGCTGACCTGGGTATCAATGGTCAAATCCTGAATCGGCTGCAGGTAAAGCTCAACGCCCGGCACTCGCGCGACGGCGTTTTGCAGACGCTCAATGACGGCGTTGACGCGATCGTCGCGTTCATCCAGCGGCTTAAGGTTGATCTGCAGACGCGCGCTGTTGAGCGACGGGTTGGTGCCGTCGACGCCCACGTAGGAGGTCAGACTCTCGACCGCCGGATCCTTCATGATGATTTCGGACACCTGCTGCTGGCGCTGGGCCATACTGGCGAAGGAGACCGACTGCGGGGCCTGAAGCGTGCCCTGAATAATGCCGTTGTCCTGAATCGGGAAGAAGCCTTTCGGAATGAAAATCCACAGCATCACGCTGAGCGCCAGGGTTCCCAGCGCCACGCCGAGCGTGGCCCACGGATGGTTCAGAACTTTCGCCAGCACGCGTCCGTAGGCGGCAATAATCCGCTCGAACATGCGCTCGGAGGCGCGCGAGAAGCGGTTTTGCTTGCGCAGGGACTCGTGGCTGAGCATGCGGGCGCACATCATCGGCGTCAGGGTCAGCGACACCACGGCGGAGATCAAAATGGCGACCGCCAGCGTCACGGCAAACTCGCGGAACAGACGCCCGACGATATCGCCCATAAACAGCAGCGGGATCAGCACCGCAATCAGCGAGAAGGTCAGCGAGATAATGGTAAAGCCGATTTCGCCTGCGCCCTTCAGCGCGGCCGCCAGCGGCTTTTCGCCTTTCTCGATATAGCGCGAAATGTTCTCGATAACGACGATGGCGTCATCCACCACGAACCCGGTGGCGATGGTGAGCGCCATCAGCGTCAGGTTGTTAATCGAAAAATCGAGGAACACCATCACCGCAAAGGTCCCGACCAGCGAGAGCGGCACGGCGACGGCGGGAATAATGGTTGCCGGGACGTTACGCAGGAACAGATAGATGATCATGACCACCAGCGCAATCGCCAGCATCAGCTCAAACTGGGTGTCGGTGACCGACGCGCGAATGTTCGTGGTACGGTCGGAAAGCACCTTCACGCTGACCGATTTCGGCAGGCTTTCGATCAGCTGCGGCAGCATGGTGCGGATGCTGTCGGCAGTTTCGATGATGTTAGCGCCCGGCTGGCGCTGCACGTTCATCACGATCGCCTGCTGTCTGTTGGCCCAGGCGCCGAGCCAGCTGTTTTCCGCGCCTTGCTCCACGGTCGCCACGTCGCCCAGACGCACCGGGGCGCCGTTCTGGTAAGCAATAATCAGCTGACGGTATTCATCGGCGGACTGCATCTGATCGTTGGCTGAGAGCGTCACGGCGCGGGTGGGGCCGTCGAGCGAGCCTTTTGCCGAGTTAACGTTGGCGCTGCTGATGGCGGTGCGGATGGTTTCGCTGGTCAGGCCCAGCGCGGCAATCGCCTGCGCGTTAAGCTTCACGCGCACGGCGGGGCGCTGGCCGCCCGCCAGCGTGACGAGGCCGACGCCGGAGACCTGTGAAATTTTCTGCGCCACGCGCGTTTCGACCATGTCTTCGACCTGGGTCATCGGCATGGCGGAGGAGGTGACGGCAAGCGTCATGATCGGCGGATCGGCCGGGTTCACCTTGCTGTAGACCGGCGGGTTAGGCAGGTCGGACGGCAGCAGGTTGGTGGCGGCGTTGATGGCGGCCTGTACTTCCTGCTCGGCGACGTCCAGCGACAGCGTCAGCTGGAACTGCAGCGTCACGACGGATGCCCCGCCGGAACTCTGGGAGGACATCTGTTTTAGCCCCGACATCTGGCCGAACTGGCGCTCCAGCGGAGCGGTAATGGCGGACGTCACCACGTCCGGGCTGGCGCCTGGATAGAGAGTGACAACCTGAATCGTTGGGTAATCCACCTCCGGCAGCGCCGACACGGGCAGGAAGCGATAGCCGATAATCCCGGCGAGCAGGATCGCCACCATCAGCAGCGTGGTGGCGACAGGACGGAGGATAAACAGACGTGACGGCCCGCCTGTAGAGCCTGGAGGCATCACCTGCATCAGGATTTCGCTCCCTGTTTCGCAGGTTCAACCACTTCCACTTTGGCCCCTTCGGTCAGACGGTCAATGCCGTCGGTGACCACGCGGTCGCCTGCGGAAAGGCCGGCGGCGATGACCACCGTCTGGCTGTCCTGGATACCGGTTTTCACCAGGTGCTTGCTGACCTTATTGTCGCTGTTAAGTACCCAGACGAAGTTACCTTCGTTACCCATCTGCAGCGCAGCGGTGGGGATCACCACCGCGTTCTCTTCGGTGGCGACCAGCATACGCGCGTTGACGAACTGGTTCGGGAAGAGGGCATCGTCCTGATTGTTAAAGCGCGCCTTCAGCTTGATGGTGCCGGTGGTGGTGTCGATCTGGTTATCCAGGCTGAGCAGGGAGCCTTCGCTCAGCTTCTGCTTGTTGCCGCGGTCCCAGGCTTCCACCACCAGCCCCTTCCCGGCTTTTTGCGCCTGCACCACGGTCGCAATGTCGCTTTCCGGCAGGGTAAAGACTAAATCAATCGGGTGGGTCTGGGTGATCACCACGATGCCCGTGGTGTCGCCGCTGGAGATCTGGTTGCCGATATCGACCTGCTTCAGGCCCACGCGTCCATCAATCGGCGCGGTGATGCGGCTCCAGTCCAGCTGCAGCTGTGCGCTGGCCACGGCGGCCTCGTCGGCTTTGATGGTGCCCTGCGTTTCGCTGACCAGCGACTGCTGGGTATCCAGCTCCTGACGAGACACGAGGTTGGTTTTCACCAGCTGCTGGTAGCGGGCCAAATCGCGGCGAGCGTTGGCGAGGGTGGCTTTGTCTTTCGCGAGCTGCCCCTGCGCCTGGGCGAGGGCGACCTTAAACTGGCTCGGGTCGATTTCCGCCAGCAGATCGCCCGCTTTGACCTGCTGACCTTCCTGGAAGTGAATGGCCATCAGCTGGCCGTCGACGCGGCTGCGCACCGTCACGGTGTTGGCGGCGGTAATGGTCCCAAGGCCCGTAAGATAGCGAGGAACGGCTTTATTCACCGCCGTCGCCGCCTGTACCGGCGCCAGCGCACCGCCGCGCATGCCGTGACGCCCTCCGCCTGCCGGGCGCTGTGCCTGACTGCTGGCACCGGCGGGAGCGGCGGAGTTCGCGGATTGACTGTGCCAGTACCAGGCGGCGGCAAGGACCACCACAATGATGCCAGCGGCGATTGCCCAGCGGGATTTGTTACTGCCTTTCATCGTTATACGTTCTCATCCTGAAGACTTCGGGGAATGATACTAGTTTAGTCAGCTAACACAGCGGAAAAATGGAGGAAATATGGAAGACTGTCAGGAATGGTCTGAGTGTGGTGCTCGTTTGGCCGGGTGGACGTCAAGGTAAAAGCAAAACGGCAACATCCGTTGCCGTATTTGGTGTTTTCTCCCCCTCCCTGTGGTAGAGGGAACACAGAAGGGCACATAATAAATATTTATATATAACAGTGAGTTAAATGGTTGCGGCCTCGTTCAGTAACTTTGTGGCTCAACAAAAAGTTAAAAAAATCCGCCGTTATTTTGATTTTGCATAAAGGCTGCATAAGAGCAGCTGTGAAGAAGAGGCATTTTTACACCAAACATTAAGAATCCAGATGGATATTATTACTCCTTATTAAACAAAGGCTTACATATGAAATACGAATGGGTTTGTATTGCTGTTTCGTATGCATTACCTAATTTCAGCCATGCTTCAGAGATAACAAGATTGGGAAATTTAAGAGCTGAGGGTCATCAGATATGCGGGAAAACCATTGATGTTGAGGTCATCAGGATTGACAACAGATCAATATTATTGGGTCTTAAAAATA
Organism: Enterobacter sp. E14S; assembly: GCF_055666685.1. Taxonomy (NCBI): domain Bacteria; kingdom Pseudomonadati; phylum Pseudomonadota; class Gammaproteobacteria; order Enterobacterales; family Enterobacteriaceae; genus Enterobacter; species Enterobacter sp. E14S. Next base: position 455,253 of record NZ_JBVODQ010000002.1, read on the forward strand.
ACCAAATACATAGTTTTGATTTATTTGTTTCATCCGAACCGTCAGGAGAATAGTATAATTACGCAAAATTTAACCCGGTGCAGTATGACGAACTATCCAAAAATTATATCGCAAAGAATGACCCAGAACTGGAACTGGAAGTGTCTGTGGAAGTGCCGGAAATAAAAAGCAGTTAAGCTTTACATTGGTGTCTGGCCCTCTGATATACATTTTCATGGAGCTGCAAAATTGGCCCTGTAATAAAGCGAATAATATGTGTGATGAAATGTGAAGTCTATTAGTGGTTCTAATAAAACACAGGCGATACATTATTTTTAAGGAGGTGACACCTCCTTTCGGTATGTAATTTGATACTTACTGGGGTTGTCGGTAAAGATGAGGGAAAACTAGGGGTTAGGCTGTTTTTGATATTGTTTTGTCAAGCGTGAATAGGTCCTTTAGAGGACGATTTTTTATTATCAATATAATATTATTGGAGTATATCTGTTTGAGTTTTATTTTTTTTGAGGAAAAAATAATGAATGGAAAACAGAATATAATATTAATATTGTTATTGCTATCTGTTTCAAAGATGATTTTAGCGAGCTGTGACTTTTATTCAGGTGATTACCTTGATGCCTCAGTAACGCTTGACAATATAATTGTTCAGCGCGATACGCCTCCCGGTACCGTTCTGGAAACTAAAAACATCAGTTTTACAAAATTTGGACCTTATTGTGACAATGGCGCATACGCTGTCTGGGATGTAGGCATATTTTCTACAGAATCATCAATATCGCATGTTTATGAAACCAATCTGGAGGGGATAGGTATTCGTGTATCAACAGATTACGGCGTCATTCGAAATGATCACCTGACTCCGCCTCAAATGTGGCAAAATTTAGAGGCGGTCAAAGTTGAGATAGTTAAAACTGAGGGAATAGCTCAGTCTGGTGGGTTAAACTCAGGCATGATAATGAGATGGGATGTGGGTGATGGGCCTGATTCAGCATTGACAATGCCGATTATGAAACTGTATATGACGGGAGGGAATATTACTTCTTTAAAATGTTCAATACAGTCAGGCGCAACTCTGGCGTTCCCGATGGGTAATATTCCTTCTGCTGACTTTGATCACACAGGAGCATTCTCAAAAACCACACAGACAGTCAATTTAAAGCTTGATTGCGATGAAGATGCTAATGTGAATGTCACGCTTAATGGAACACAAAATCCAGACACCTCGGACAACAGCGTGATCGCTTTATCAGAAGAAGAAAACGTAGCTACGGGAGTGGGAGTTCAGATCCTGTATGATAATAATCCGCTCAAAATTAATGAAATGCTCAACCTGAATCGATCGGCTGGTGGCCCTGAGACTTATCCGTTTACTGCCCGATATATACAAACTAAGGATAAAATTCGCGCCGGAAAAGCGAATGCAATTGCGACGTTAAACGTTACGTACCAGTAAATTAAAGGAGTGGGTGCATTTCTGTACGTTTAGCTGTTACTGATTAACTTATCTTTGAAGTTTTACCGACCGCACCCAACGGTTCATCTTTCTGACCAGCCACCCACTCCTGAATGTCTGATTTAAGCCAGCCAGGGAACGTTCCTCTCACTTTTCGGGGATCAGAAGACTCCCCTGTTTTAATCATCTTTCGGATCGTTGGGCGTTTTTCCGACCAGACGGCACATCTAACTCATTTTGATATAGCGTACTAAAGCGCCATAGGCACCTCCTGAGATCGTTTCAGTAATACTCCCGGCTGACCGGAATAAATATAGAATTCGATGAAGCCTGTCCTTGACCTTCACTATCGTACAACATACGCATGATATCGAGCACAGCGTTTTCACAGAGCAAACTACCAATGGATTTAATTGAAGAATCAAAACGTGTAATCAACTCTTTAGTGCAACACTCTCAAACGGATAATCATGCTCAATCAGTGTTTCAAATTTTTGCACTTTCGCTGAAAGAGTCTCAGGTAACATATTTTTAATAGCGTTTGATTCTGGCATATGAACCGCACATTTAAATATGATGCTCAAACTCATAATAAATCAGCAATAACCTGCTCAAACCTTTAACTTTAGAAAGCAATCACCATGATTCATTAATCATAAATTACCAGATGCTTCGTCCCGTATAACTTATGCGGAATTAACATTTTTTATTAAAGAGATGAAGATGTGGTTCACTCAAACTACGTGTGACTTTCTCATTTCCCTTCATTACCGGAGATTCAAGTTGTTTTTGACCGCATTAATTACTTTTTTTCCCATATTCTCATGTTAATTCAATAGCATAAGGGTATGCTATCTTTCCTTCCGCAACAAGGGATTGAGCTAATCAGAGTATTCCAACAGGGCGAAATGGATAATAACGTCTTACTCAGAAAACATCCAATTTCTCCATTGATTTCATGAGGTTGCTTTCCCTGCAAAAACTTATGCTGATAACCCATCCCGTTCACCACTTGCGTGATAAACAATGTACGAGCTTATTTGGCTGGTAGACGATTGACGCTTTTGAAGAAAAGACGATGTTCATCATTCGTTTTTTTTTGCATAATTTGTGAATTTATATTCATTAACTAGGTTCAAAAATTGTTCCGGAAAACAGTTTCTTGAACGTTAGCGTAATGACTGAAATTTACTTGTATAAGAAAAAAACAATAAAAACAACGTCTTTAAGCTTTTGCTTTCTTTGGTTTGATTCAATTGTTTTGGTTCATCTCCCTCCGGGAGAGGGAGAGATGAGAGCATCAGACCGCGCCGTAACAACGCTAGCTAAACATTACCTGCGCCCAGCGAGCCAACCCTGCGGTAACGGAGCCAAAGTCATCCCCACCGGCAATCGGAATGCCCGGCAGCTGTTCCGCCAGCGCTTTCTTGATCAGCGGCGAGCGGGCGCTACCTCCGGTCAGGTAAATCACGTCCGGCTTCTCTTTACCGTTCTCCAGCGCCAGCTGCACCTGCTCCAGAATACGCTGCAGCGGCTGCGCGAGCGCCGCCTCCAGCCCGTCCTGCGAAATCGCGGTGGCCAGTTCGTCGCTGATAAACGGCAAGGAAACCGCATGTTCAGCGCGATCGGAAAGGGCAATTTTGCTCTCTTCGGCAGTGCGCACCACGCGGTAGCTGAGGCGCTGACGCCACACTTTGTACAGCAGGGCGACTTTCTCGGCATCCTGCGCGTCGCGCACCAGATCGTTAAGGAAGCGGCCGTTCGCGGTGCTGTAAAAATCACTCTGCGCAGGCACGTCGTTGATGGCAATCGCGTTCCACCACGGCAGGATCGGCAGGGCGATGCCTTTTTCCGTCTGACCGCCCATGCCGAGCAGCGGCATCAGGCTTTTGAATGCCAGCGCGATATCGAGATCGTTACCGCCTACGCGGCAGCCGCTGTGCCCGAGCAGGCTGTTTTCACGATCGCGACGGTTATGCCACTGCGGTCCCATCAGCAGCAGCGAGCAGTCCGTTGTGCCCCCGCCGATATCCACGACTAATACGCGCTTCTCTTCCGTCAGCGTGGCTTCAAAATCCAGCCCCGCGGCAACCGGCTCGTACTGGAACACCACGTCGCGGAAGCCTGCCCGGTGCGCCGCGCGTTCAAGGATCCCCTGCGCCTGCTGGTTAGCCTCATCGCCGCCCAGCCCCTGGAAGTTGATCGGGCGGCCAATGACCGCCTGGGTAATCGCATCGGAGACCTGCGTCTGAGACTGATTGCGAATATGCAGCATCATCGCGCACACCAGGTCTTCGAACACCGCCACCTGCTGCGGCTTCAGTCCGCTGGCGCCGAGGAAGGATTTTGGCGACTTAACGAAGTAAACCTCTTCAGGATCTTCAATATAGTGCCCGAGCGAAGAGAGGCCGAACTGCACGCTGGACGGCGTAACGTCGATGTCTTCCTCGCGGTTAAAGCTGACCGCCCGGCGCAGCAGAGCCTGGGTCTCCGCTGCCGTGGCCGGAACCTGATGGTGGCGGAACAGCCATTCGCTTACCGCTTCACGCGTCGGCGCGCAGAGCATTGACGGCAGCAGCGTGCTCTCTTTTTCCATTTTCAGAAGCTGTGGCTGCCCGTTTTGCATAATCGCAACCGAGCAGTTTGCCGTACCGTAGTCAAATCCAATAAACACGATAAATCCCCATGCCAGTGAGAAGGGGCGAGACTTTAACGAAATGTCCGCATGGCGACAACAGGAATATGAAAGCAAGGCAATACAAGGTCTTTCCGTTTATGCTGATAAGAACAAAAAAGGAGCAACGATGTACACCCTGAACTGGCAACCCCCTTACGACTGGCAGTGGATGTTTGGCTTTCTCGGCGCGCGTGCGGTGACGGGCATTGAAACCGTCACGCATGACTACTACGAGCGCAGTTTTGCCTGCGAAGGGCATCAGGGGATATTTCGCGTAACGCCGGATATCGCCACCCATACGCTGACCGTGACGCTCAGTCCGGGGTTAATTCCGGTTGCGCAGACGTGCCTTGAACGCATCGAGCGCCTGTTCGATCTCGCCTGCAACCCGCAGCACATCGCGGATACGCTGGGGGATCTCGGTGCTGCCCGGCCGGGCTTGCGTTTGCCGGGGGCGATGGATGCGTACGAGCAGGGCGTGCGGGCGATCCTCGGGCAGCTGGTGAGCGTGGCGATGGCGGCGAAACTGACGTCGCGCGTGGTGGCGCTGTGCGGTGAGCCGATCGCGGATCGTCCGGGATATCTCTGCTTCCCCACGCCGGACGCGCTGGCGGCAGCGGACCCGCTGGCGCTGAAAGCGTTGGGCATGCCGGTAAAACGCGCGGAGTCGCTAATTCACCTGGCGCAGTCGGTCATCGACGGGACGTTTCCGCTTTTCCCGCCCGCGAATATTGAGGCCGGGATGAAGGCGCTACAGCAGCGGCCGGGGATAGGGCGCTGGACGGCAAACTACCTGGCCCTGCGCGGCTGGCAGGCGAAAGATGTCTTTCTGCCGGATGATTATCTGATTAAGCAACGCTTTGCCGGGATGACGCCCGCGCAAATTCGGCGTTATGCCGAGCGCTGGCAGCCGTGGCGCTCTTACGCGCTGCTGCACATCTGGTATACCGACGGCTGGACGCCGTCAGTTGATGGCGAAATAGCTGGTGTTGAGCAGTAGATCCAGCGGCTGCGGCTCGGCGATAGTGTCGCCATAGATGAAATCAATGCCGATGCCGGAGAGCGTATCCATCATGATGGGCTGGTTGCACGGGCCCGCGATGGTTTTCATCCCCAGACGCTGGGCGTGGCCCTGCACAATGGTCACCATCATCTCATCCATCAGATTGCCATACACGTTGCTTACCACCTCTGCGTCCAGCATCAGATAGTCGGCCATATTGGCGGTCAGGTGGGTGAAGACGTTCATGTCGCGACCCACCTGGCTGAAGATCACGCGGCAGCCCGCCTGGCGAAGCTTTTGCAGACTCCGCTGCAGGTTTTTATCCGGGCTGCACACCACGTCGGCAGAGATAACCAGATGCAGGAGACGGCCCGGCATAGGGCTTTTATCCAGCAGGTCGAGAAGTTCATCGACCAGCGTTACGCTGGCTAAACCGGCCTCAGAAAGCGGCAGCGCCACCCCCATGCCTTTACTGGCGACCTGTGCGGCAGAGGCGCGGAAAAACTCATTAAAAATACGTCTGTCGAGGGCGTGCAAAAGCTCAGGCTCGGCCAGACCCGAGCGGAAGGCATGCTCTTCCTGGACTTCGCCCTGGCTGGTCCACAGGCGTAACGACAGCAGCCAGAAATTACTGCTTTCCGGGATGCGCGGGGAAGCGACGCTGCGGGCAATCATCATCAGGTGATTGTCTTTAATCATGTGCCACTGTTCATCAAGCGACATCATGCTGCGCGTGTTGTGATCCCGCTCTTGCTGGGGTTCGTAAACCGTCACCATGCCGCGCCCGCTGTTTTTCGAGGCATAACAGGCTATATCCGCCTGCGACATCACCTCCGACGCCTGATGGTTATTTTCATCAATCAGCGTGATGCCTGCGCTGGCGCCGATCCGGTGCAGGCGGCCTTCCCACATAAAGTGATAGTCATTGATCGTGTGGATCAGGCGCCCGGCGATATAGCGCGCGCTTTCAATATTGCAGTCCGGCAGCAGTAACCCGAACTCATCTCCGCCCAGACGCGCCAGCACGTCGCTGGAGCGGAGCATGGTCAACATCAGGGAAGAGAGTTCCCGCAGCAGGGCATCCCCCGCCGCATGGCCTGCCGTATCGTTGACGGCTTTAAAGCGATCGAGATCGATGAAGACCAGAGCATGACGCTGGCGCGTTTCGCGAACGGTCTGCAGGAGGCGTTTTAGATGATTTTCGAAGCTGACCCGGTTTGCCAGATGGGTCAGGGCATCGTGGGAGGCGCTATAGCTCAGCTGACGCAGCATTTTGCGCGACTCGGTCACGTCCTGAATCACGATAACCGAGCCAATATTCTGCCCGTCCAGCGTGCTGAGCGGCGTAATGCTGTAGTGAATATCAAAATTCCCGCCGGTCCGGCAGTTCAGCACCACGTCCTGATCGATATCGGAACGGGACATATCGCCGCTGTGAATATTTTCCATCAGCGGCCCTTTTTCACCAAAGGTGATGTGCAGCACCTTGAGGATCGGCTGGCCGATAGCCTCGGTCTGCAGCCAGCCGCTCATTTTCTCGGCCACCGGGTTCATGAAGGTGACGTTCATGTTGATATCGGTGCACAGCACCGCTTCACCGATGGAATCGAGGGTGATGTGCAGACGCTCTTTTTCCTGGAAGAGGGCCTCGTTGAGCTGCTTCACCTCGGTCATGTCCATGTTGATACCGAGCAGCCGTTCGACTTCACCCTGCTTATTGAGCACCCGGTTCGCCAGGGAGCGAATGTGGCGCACGCCTTCCTTCACGCGGATGCGGAATTCCAGCTTAAACGGCAGACGGGAAATCAGCGAGTCCCGCAGCACCTGCTCAGCGTGGGCACGATCTTCCGGCAGCATCGTGTCATGCCAGAGCTGCCAGGTGGGCTTGATGTGCGGCGGGATTTCATACAGCTCAAACATCCGCTTGTCCCAGCTGATAATGTCTGGCTCCAGATCCCACTCCCAGATGCCGATACCGCCCGCTTCGTTAGCCAGCGTAATGCGCTCCATCAGGCGTTTGTTGACCCACTCGGTCTGCTTCAGGTCGTTAATGTCTTCAATCTGGGCGATAAAATAGAGCGGCGAGCCGTCGGCATGGCGCACGACGGAGACGGCAAGGAGCGCCCAGACCACTTCCCCGTCGCGGGCGTAATAGCGCTTCTCAAGGGTATAGGTATTGATGTCGCCGTTGACCAGCTGTTCGAGCTGTTCCAGGTCGGTGTGCAGATCTTCCGGCCAGGTAAGCTGCTGGAAGGTCAGCGACTGAAGCTCCGTCTGGCTGTAACCGAGGAAATTGCACAGCGCCTTGTTAGCCTGCAGCCATTTGCCCTCAATGCTGACCAGCGCCATACCGATAGCGGAATACTCCATCGCATTGCGGAAACGCTCCTCGCTTTCGGTGATGTGTTTGCGCTCGGCGCGGAAGGCGTACATCACCATGGTCATCACGTTGGCAGGCAGGAGCAGCATCAGGAACGGCAGCCACGGGGCGTTCAGCATCGCCCCAACGTGCTGGGTTGTCAGCGCCACAGGGTTTTGGGCAATCATCAGCGACACAACCATCACGGTGACCAGAAACACCAGGAACGCTTCCATTCGCGGCAAGCGCACGGCGCTCCACATAAGCAAAACGATTACGCAGGTGAAAGGCCACGGCAGCCAGGTGATGGCTGCCCAGCTGAGGGCCAGCGTTACGGCCAGCGTGGTCAGGGTTTCCAGCAGCAGTCTCGGGTTACGGTGGCGCAGCAGATAATGCGGTTTAAACAACAGCCCCAACGGAACCACCGCCAGCGCGCCGATGGCTTCGGACAACACCCAGACGAAGAAATTACGCAGGGGTTCAGGGCCGGGAGCCAGCAGGGACACCAGCAAGCCGCCCACCAGCGGCGGGATCACTGCGCTGCCGATGGCCACGCGGATCCAGTCATTCAGATTCTGCAGCGGGTTGTACCACGGGAGCAATTTGCGCAGCAATAGCGCACCGGTAAAGGCTTCAACCACGTTAATCGAGGTGTAGGTGAGGCTTATCGATCCCCACGAAAAGAGCATCCAGGTGGCCAGAATATTGCCGAACGAACAGGCCAGGGCGATTCCCGGCCACATTTTTCCTGCATGGCGGTAAAACGCCACCATCATAATGGCGGTGGGGAACCAGAGCGGGGCCAGCAGGGTGCCGAACCGGGTAAGCTCCAGGGAAAATAAGGTAAAGATAAAGGTGACCAGGCCCAGACAGACAAGTCGTATTAAAGGATGTGGGGTGGTAACCAAAACCCGCTGGTATTGTTTATTCATTACCGCTTTATCCAGAGACGCCATGCCGTCAGGGAAGATGTCCGAACGCGTGAATTTGATAATTTGGTTTATGCTAGTACAAACAATTTACAATTCATATGGTGACCGCTCAGAATTTGACACCACAGACTTATTAAATAGAGGCTCCGTGAAAAAAAAACGGTTAAACGCTGAAAAAACGCTCATTTAAATTTCACTCAGGGAATAAGATGTCACTTTTCGGCCAGTCTCGCAGAACCTGTGCTTTCGACTGGTATCACGCCCGCGAAATCCCTATAATTGCCGCGTTTGACGCTCCGGCGTCGTCCTTCCTTAACATCCAGGTTAATCAGGTCGCTAAATTTATGACTGATAAGTCTCATCAATGCGTCATTATAGGCATCGCCGGCGCATCGGCTTCAGGTAAAAGTCTAATTGCCAGTACGCTCTATCGCGAACTGCATGAACAAGTAGGTGATGAGCATATCGGCGTCATTCCCGAAGACAGCTATTACAAAGATCAATCCCATCTGTCGATGGAAGAACGCGTCAAAACCAACTATGACCACCCGAATGCAATGGATCACAGCTTGCTGTTCCAGCATTTAGAAGCGCTTAAGAGCGGCCAGGCGATTGAGCTGCCCGTTTACAGTTACGTAGAACACACCCGCACCCGGGAAACCATCCGCATCGAGCCGAAAAAGGTCATTATCCTTGAAGGGATCCTGCTGCTGACCGACGCCCGCCTGCGTGAATCCATGAACTTCTCGATTTTCGTTGATACCCCGCTGGATATCTGCCTGATGCGCCGCATCAAGCGTGACGTGAATGAACGCGGCCGTTCGATGGACTCCGTCATGGCGCAATACCAGAAAACGGTCCGCCCGATGTTCCTGCAGTTTATTGAGCCATCCAAACAATACGCCGATATCATCGTGCCGCGCGGGGGTAAAAACCGCATTGCTATTGATATCTTAAAAGCGAAAATCAGCCAGTTTTTTGAATAACCCGCGTGAATTGTGTACCGTTCAGAGATAACCTGGTTTTACCCTGAGCGCTTACCGCCTCAGGGTACGATGCATGAAAGGAGAAAGTGGCATGCGTCTTTGCGATCGCGATATTGAAGCCTGGCTGGATGAAGGCCGTTTGTCTATTACCCCGCGCCCACCCGTTGAGCGTATCAATGGCGTGACCGTTGATGTCCGCCTGGGGAATAAATTCCGCACCTTTAGTGGCCACACTGCGCCGTTCATTGACCTCAGCGGGCCGAAGGACGAAGTCAGCGCCGCGCTCGATCGCGTGATGAGTGACGAAATCGTAATTGATGAAGGCGAAGCTTTTTATCTGCATCCCGGTGAACTGGCCTTGGCGGTGACGTTTGAATCCGTCACCCTGCCTCCGGACCTGGTCGGCTGGCTTGATGGCCGTTCTTCGCTGGCGCGACTGGGGCTGATGGTTCACGTGACCGCGCACCGTATCGATCCAGGCTGGTCGGGGCGTATCGTGCTGGAATTCTTCAATGCCGGTAAATTGCCGCTGGCGCTGCGCCCGGGCATGATGATCGGCGCGTTAAGCTTTGAACCGCTGTCAGGCCCGGCAGATCGTCCTTATAACCGTCGGCAGGACGCAAAATATCGCGACCAGCAGGGCGCGGTTGCCAGCCGTATTGATAAAGACTGATCGTTAGCCCATTGAGGATGCCATGAGAAGAGTTCTGACGACGCTGATGATTTTGCTGGTGGTGCTGGTGGCTGGCCTTTCGGCGTTGGTTCTGCTGGTTAACCCCAACGATTTCCGCGCTTACATGGTGCGGCAGGTCGAGGCGCGCAGTGGTTATCAACTGAAGCTTGACGGGCCGCTGCGCTGGCACGTCTGGCCGCAGCTCAGCATTCTCTCTGGCCGCATGTCGCTCACGGCACCGGGGGCGTCCCAGCCGCTGGTGTCCGCAGACAACATGCGTCTCGATGTGGCGCTGATCCCGCTCATTTCCCATCAGCTGCAGGTTAAGCAGGTGATGCTGAAAGGCGCGGTGATTCAGCTCACCCCGCAAACCGAAGCCGTGCGTGATGCCAGTGCGCCGGTTGCGCCGCGCGAAAATACTCTGCCTGATGAACCGTCCGATACCGGCTGGTCCTTTGATATCGGCAAGCTGAAAGTTGCCGACAGCGTGTTGGTTTTCCAGCATGAGCACCAGGAGCAGGTGACCATTCGCAACATCAACCTGCAGATGGAACAGGATGCTCACCATCTTGCGTCGCTGGAATTTAGCGGGCGCGTGAACCGCGATCAGCGCGATTTGACCCTGTCGCTGAATGCTAATGTGAACGCCTCGGACTACCCGCATCAGCTCACGGCCGACATCCAGCAGCTGAACTGGCAGCTGACGGGTGCCGATCTCCCCACCCAGGGGATAACCGGGCAGGGAACGCTGCAGGCCGTGTGGCGCGAAGAGCAAAAGCAGCTGGAGCTGGATAATCTCAACCTGCAGGCAAATGACAGTAGCCTGAAGGGACAGGCGAGCGTCACGCTCGAAGAGAAGCCGAAGTGGGTGCTGAATCTGCAGTTTGACAAGCTCAATCTGGAAAACCTGCTGCCGCCTCTGCCGGCCAGCGCCACGGACAACGATGCCACCCAGACGGGGCAAAGCCAGGCACCGGCATCACGTCCGGTTATCTCGTCTAATCTCGATCAGCCTGACTATAACGCGCTGCGCGGGTTCACGGCGGATATTCTGCTGAAAGCCAATAGCCTGCGCTGGCGCGGCATTGATTTTACCGACGTGAGCAGCCAGATGTTTAACCATAACGGTTTGCTGGTGATCTCCGAACTGAGCGGGAAGATGGGCGCAGGAAACCTCTCGCTGCCCGGCACGCTGGACGTCCGTAAAGACGTTGCCAGCGCCGAATTCCAGCCGCGTCTCGACAACGTTGAGATAGGCACCATCCTGAACGCGTTCAACTATCCGATATCCCTGACGGGGCAATTGACGCTCGCGGGTGACTTCTCAGGCACGAAAATTGATGCCGATGCTTTCCGCCGCGAGTGGCAGGGGCAGGCGCATCTTGATCTGAAGAATTCCCGTATGGAAGGGCTTAACTTCCAGCAGCTGGTGCAGCAGGCGGTCGAGCGCAGCAGCGATGTAAAAGCCCAGGATAACTACGACAGTGCAACGCGCCTCGACAGCTTCACCGCGGACCTGACGCTGGACAATGGACAACTCACTCTCGACGGGATGCAGGGCGCCTCTTCACTGTTATCAATGACCGGTGAAGGTAAGCTGGATCTGGTGAAAGAGACGGCGGACACGCGCTTTAACGTGCAGGTACTTTCCGGCTGGCAGGGTGAAAGCAAGCTCATCGACTTCCTGAAAGAGACGCCGGTCCCGCTGACCGTATACGGCAAATGGCAGGCCCTGAATTACAGCCTGCAGGTGGATCAGATCCTGCGCAAGCATCTGCAGGATGAAGCGAAACGTCGGCTTAGCGGTTGGGCGGATCGTAATAAAGATTCACAGGACGGTAAGGACGTGAAGAAGCTGCTGGATAAGCTTTGATGTCCGTTGCGCCGGGTGGCGGCTTCGCCTTACCCGGCTGCCAGTGCGGCCTGATGCCCTCACCCCAGCCCTCTCCCACGGGAGAGGGACCAAACCCTAAAACGGCAACCTGGTTGCCGTTTTGTTTTATTTACACCTCAAAATCCAGTTCTTCCTCATCCCGCAGCGGAATGAGCTGAACCTTCTGCACGCGATGGTTTTCAATCTGCAGCGTTTTGAGCAGATAGTCGCCCACCTGAACCTCTTCTCCCGGCTGCGGGATACGCTGTAAATACTCCATCAGCAGGCCGGCAATGGTGTGGTATTCCCGTTTTTCGTCCAGCGGCAGCGGCACGTACTGCACAAGGTCTTCCAGCGGCATGTGGCCGTTGGCCGTCCACGAGCCGTCCGCGTTTTTCTGGATGTCGTGGCGGGCATCAATCTCATCCACCTCGTTTGGCAGATTACCGGCGATGGTTTCCATCACGTCGCTGAGCGTGACCAGCCCTTCCACCGAACCAAACTCATCCACCACGAAGGCAAAGTGCGTGCGCGCGTTGCGAAATTGCTCAAGGGCAGAGAGCAGCGGTAGCCCTTCCGGGAAGACCAGCGGCTGGCGCACCAGCGCGCGCAGGTTGAGCGGCTCACCGCGAAGCTGCTGCTGGAGCAGGTCAATAACGTGCACCACGCCCAGCAGCTCCTCTTCCTCTTCACCGCCGGTCACCACCACGCGGGTGTGCTGGTTTTTATCCAGCAGGGCGCGAATGTGCTCTTCTGGTGCCGTCAGGTCGATATGCTCAATGTCGTGCCGCGAGGTCATGATGCTGCTGACCGTCCGCTGATTCAGATTAAGCACCCGCTCGATCATCCGTCGTTCCTGCGGGTCGAAGATCAGCCCGTCGCTGTGATCGGCCAGCATGGCGGAGGATTCTGCATCCAGCTCCGCATCCTCTTTCTTACCGCTTAGCAGGCGCATAACCGTGTCGGCCGTGCGCTGACGCAGGGTCTGATTCGCGGACAGGAAGCGGCGGCGGTTAAATATCGCCAGCTGGTTGAGCGCTTCAATCATGACGGAGAATCCGATGGCGGCGTACAGGTAACCTTTCGGAATATGGAAGCCAAAACCGTCGGCCACCAGGCTAAAGCCAATCATCAGCAGGAAGCTCAGGCAGAGGATCACGATGGTCGGGTGACTGTTCACAAAGCGGGTCAGCGCCTTGCTGGCCATGACCATCAGCGTGATGGCAATGATTACCGCGGCCATCATCACCGCAAGGTGGTCCACCATCCCGACGGCGGTGATCACCGAGTCGAGAGAAAAGACCGCATCCAGCACCACGATTTGCGCCACCACCGGCCAGAATTTCGCTCCGCGACGCTGGGTCGGGTTCTCGCTGTCTTTACCCTCCAGCCGCTCGTTGAGCTCCACCGTGGCTTTGAACAGCAGGAACAACCCGCCGAAGAGCATGATCAGATCGCGGGCGCTAAAACTCAGGCCGTGAATGGAGAACAGAGGCTGTGTGAGCGTGACCATCCAGGAGATAGAGGCCAGCAGCAGTAAACGCATCACCATCGCCAGCAGCAGACCCGTCACGCGCGCGCGGTCGCGCTGGGAAGGGGGCAGTTTTTCAGCGAGGATGGCGATAAAGACCAGATTATCAATCCCGAGCACCAGCTCGATGACGACCAGCGTAACCAGCCCGGCCCAGATTGAGGGATCGGCAATCCATTCCATAGTAATAGCAATACCTTCTGTTATATGACGAATGTCACACTTCGATCATGGATAAAGCTGGGGGAAATTGCAATGCCGGGCTGAGATTTCTCTTAATACGACGGGTAAAAAAGAGAGCATTCTCAATAGGGTGTAAATAAGCGAAATACGTATATTTAATTACAAAGAATGCATTTTAGGATATATCGCAGGTAATGATTTTTACTCTTATTTTGTCAATATAAAGAAAATCCTAAAAGCTCAAAAATTTGCTCTTAATATTAATCTTAAAAACCATTATTAGGACAGTTGTCTCCTTGCCTGCTATTAGGTTAGCTGCAACAATTCTCCCAGCATCAAATGTTAAATCTCGGTGTTGCTATTAATGTTCGGTCTTCAGGGGTGGTTATTCATTATCCGTCGGGTTTCTCAAGCGACTGATATATTTCCAGAAGACCTTGCTCAAGAGGGTGTCTATCCATAACACATTGTTTAGTCAGTGGATTGGTAACTGAAAGCCAAGGGCGGTAGCGTGCCTGAAAGCGTGTGAATCAGCCTCGATTATTCTGTCAATAGCCAATGGATGAATAAGCTTTTTTTAGGACTGATGCCAGTTATATTTCTATTTGATTAACTGCATGCTGAAACCCAATACGACTCGAGCTTATTTAAATTGCACAGGATAATTACTCTGCCAAAGTGATAAATAATCAATGATGAAATCCAAAATGAAATTGATGCCATTATTGGTGTCTGTGACCTTGATGAGTGGTTGCACGGTCTTTCCCGGCAGCAATATGTCAACAATGGGTAAGGATGTGATCAAGCAACAGGATGCCGATTTTGATCTCGACAAAATGGTGAATGTTTATCCACTTACGCCTCGTCTGGTCGAACAATTACGTCCACGTCCGAATGTTGCCCAGCCGAATATGTCGCTGGACCAGGAAATTGCGTCCTACCAGTATCGCGTGGGGCCGGGTGACGTGATCAACGTGACCGTCTGGGACCACCCTGAACTGACCACGCCAGCGGGCCAGTACCGTAGCTCAAGCGACACCGGTAACTGGGTACAGTCAGATGGCACCATGTTCTATCCCTACATTGGTAAAGTCCATGTTGCAGGGAAAACGCTTGCCGAGATCCGTAGTGATATTACCGGCCGCTTAGCGCAGTACATCGCCGATCCGCAGGTGGACGTTAATATCGCCGCATTCCGCTCGCAAAAAGCCTATATCTCCGGCCAGGTGAACAAATCCGGCCAGCAGGCCATCACCAACGTTCCTCTGACCGTACTGGATGCCATCAACGCCGCGGGCGGGTTAACCGACGGCGCCGACTGGCGCAACGTCGTGCTCACCCACAACGGGAAGGAGCAGCGTATTTCGCTGCAGGCGCTGATGCAAAACGGCGATCTGACCCAGAACCGCCTGCTCTATCCGGGCGACATTCTCTACGTGCCGCGCAATGACGATCTGAAAGTCTTCGTGATGGGTGAAGTGAAGAAACAGAGCACCCTCAAAATGGACTTCAGCGGTATGACGCTGACCGAAGCGCTGGGCAATGCTGAGGGTATCGATCTGACGACCTCTAACGCGACCGGTATCTTCGTTATCCGTCCGCTGAAAGGTGAGGGCAGTGCGAAAGGCAAGATTGCCAACATCTACCAGCTGGATATGTCCGATGCGACCTCTCTGGTGATGGCAACGGAGTTCCGTCTCCAGCCATACGATGTGGTGTATGTCACCACCGCGCCGGTTGCCCGCTGGAACCGTCTGATCAACCAGTTGCTGCCAACCATCAGTGGCGTTCGCTACATGACGGATACGGCGCGCGACATTCATACCTGGTAATCCGCGATGTTTAACAAAATTCTGGTGGTATGCGTGGGGAACATTTGCCGTTCCCCTACGGCTGAACGGTTGTTGAAACACTACCAGCCCGAACTGACCGTTGATTCGGCCGGGCTGGGTGCACTGGTCGGTAAAGGTGCCGATGAGCGCGCAACGAGCGTGGCGCGGGATCATCACCTCTCTCTCGACGGCCACGTGGCCCGCCAGGTCACTGGCCGCATGTGCCGGGAGTATGACCTGATCCTGACGATGGAAAAACGCCATATTCATGCGCTGTGCGATATCGCTCCGGAGATGCGCGGCAAGGTGATGCTGTTTGGTCACTGGGACAATGAACGTGAAATCCCCGATCCGTATCGCAAAAGCCATGAGGCCTTTGAGGCGGTTTACACCTTACTTGACCAGTCTGCCCAACAGTGGGCGCAGGCACTGAAAGTTCAGCAGGGATAACAATGACAGAAAAAACAAGACCTTCTGCCGCCCCGACTTCGGGCAGTGATGAAATTGATATTGGGCGCCTGGTCGGCACTGTTGTAGAGGCAAAGTGGTGGGTGCTGGGCATTACCGCCGTGTTCGCCGCGGCGGCCGTCGTCTATACGCTGTTCGCCACCCCTATCTACAGCGCCGACGCGCTGGTGCAGATCGAGCAGAATACCGGCAACTCGCTGGTGCAGGACATTGGTTCCGCGCTGGCGAACAAGCCGCCGGCATCCGACGCCGAAATTCAGCTCATCCAGTCACGCCTGGTGCTGGGTAAAACGGTTCACGACCTCGGGCTCGATATCTCCGTCACCAAAAATACCTTCCCAGTCTTTGGTGCCGGCTGGGATCGGCTGATGGGGCGCAACAACGACACGGTGAAAGTCACTGACTTCGTGCTGCCGAAAGGGGCGGCCGATCAGACGTTTACCCTGACGGTGCTTGGCCCGAAACAGTATCAGCTAACCAGTGACGCAGGCTTTAGCGCCCGCGGCGAAGTGGGGCAGATGCTGACCAAAGACGGCGTCAGCATGATGGTCAGCGCGATTAACGCTCAGGAGGGCGGCGAATTCACCGTCACCAAATTCTCCACCCTGGGGATGATCAACAATCTGCAAAACAACCTGACCGTCACCGAAAACGGTAAGGACACCGGCGTGCTGAGCATGACTTTTACCGGTGAAGATAAGGATCAAATCCGCGACATCCTGAACAGCATTACCCGCAACTATCTTGAGCAGAACGTTGAGCGTAAGTCGGCGGAAGCGGCGAAAAGCCTGGCTTTCCTCGCGAAACAGCTCCCGGAAGTGCGCGCCCATCTGGATGATGCCGAGAACAAGCTGAACGCCTATCGTCAGGATAAAGACTCCGTTGACCTGCCTTTGGAGGCGAAATCGGTCCTCGATTCGATGGTCAACATTGATGCGCAGCTCAACGAGCTGACCTTCAAAGAGGCGGAGATTTCCAAGCTTTATACCAAGCGCCACCCGGCCTACCGCACGCTGCTGGAGAAGCGCCGTACGCTGGAAGAGGAGAAGGCGAAGCTCAATGACCGCGTGACCGCGATGCCGAAAACGCAGCAGGAGATCGTGCGTCTGACCCGAGACGTGGAGTCCGGACAGCAGGTTTACATGCAGCTGCTGAACAAGCAGCAGGAGCTGAAAATCACCGAAGCCAGTACCGTCGGTGACGTGCGCATCGTCGACCCGGCCATTACCCAGCCTGGCGTGCTGAAGCCGAAGAAAGCGCTGATTATTCTCGGCAGCATTATTCTCGGCCTGATGCTCTCCATCGTGGGCGTGCTGCTGCGTTCGCTATTCAACCGCGGTATCGAAAGCCCGCAGGTGCTGGAAGAGAGCGGTATCAACGTCTATGCCAGCATTCCACTGTCTGAGTGGCAAAAATCCCGCGACAGCGTCAAAACCATCAAGGGCGTCAAGCGTTACAAACAGAGCCAGCTTCTGGCGGTGGGTAACCCGACCGACCTCGCCATCGAAGCGATCCGTAGCCTGCGTACCAGTCTGCACTTCGCCATGATGCAGGCCAAAAACAACGTCCTGATGTTAACCGGCGTGAGTCCGTCAATCGGTAAAACCTTCGTCTGCGCCAACCTGGCGGCGGTGGTCAGCCAGACCAACAAGCGCGTGCTGCTGATCGACTGCGATATGCGTAAGGGCTACACCCACGAACTGCTGGGCACCAACAACGTGAACGGTCTGTCGGAAATCCTGCTCGGCAAAGGTGAAATCAGCCAGAGCGCGAAACCCACAACGGTGCCGAAATTTGACCTGATCCCGCGCGGTCAGGTGCCGCCTAACCCGTCCGAGCTGCTGATGAGCGAACGCTTCACCCAGCTGATCGAGTGGGCGAGCAAAAATTACGACCTGGTGCTGATCGATACGCCGCCAATTCTGGCCGTGACCGACGCAGCGGTTGTTGGCCGCCACGCTGGCACCACCCTGATGGTGGCGCGTTACGCGGTCAACACCCTGAAAGAGGTGGAAACCAGCCTGAGCCGCTTCGAGCAGAACGGTATTGAGGTGAAAGGGGTGATCCTGAACTCCATCTTCCGCCGCGCGACCGGGTACCAGGATTACGGCTATTACGAGTACGAATATAAATCTGACAGCAAATAAAAATCCCCCTCACCCTAACCCTCTCCCCAGAGGGGAGAGCAGCTTTCTCCCTCCGGGAGAGGAGCGGGGTGAGGGATAAGGGGAAGACCATGACCACACAACGCCCTTTAGTTTCAATCTATATGCCGACATGGAATCGTCAGCAGCTGGCGATCCGCGCAATCAAATCCGTCCTGCGACAGGATTACGATAACTGGGAGCTGATCATCGTTGATGACTGCTCTTCCTCGTATGAACAGCTGCAAAAGTTTGTGACTGACCTCAACGACCCGCGGGTGGTCTATACGCATAACGCCATTAACTCCGGCGCATGTGCGGTGCGTAATCAGGCGATTATGCAGGCCAAAGGGCAGTATCTGACCGGGATCGACGACGATGACGAATGGACGCCGAACCGCCTGTCTATCTTCCTGTCGCATAAAGAACAGCTGGTCACGCACGCTTTCCTGTATGCCAACGACTATGTCTGCCAGGGCGAGGTTTACTCGCAGCCCGCGAGTCTGCCGCTGTACCCGAAATCGCCGTATTCTCGCCGCCTGTTCTACAAGCGCAACATTATTGGTAACCAGGTCTTCACCTGGGCGTGGCGCTTCAAAGAGTGCCTGTTCGATACCGAACTTAAGGCCGCGCAGGATTACGACATCTTCCTGCGCATGGTGGTGGAGTATGGCGAGCCGTGGAAAGTGGAAGAGGCCACGCAGATCCTGCATATCAACCACGGGGAGATGCAAATCACCTCCTCGCCGAAGAAGTTCTCCGGCTACTTCCATTTTTACCGCAAGCACAAGGACAAGTTTGACCGTGCCAGCCGTAAATATCAGCTCTTTACCCTCTATCAGATCCGCAATAAGCGCATGAACTGGCGCACGCTGCTGACGCTGCTGTCCGTGCGTAACGGCAAGCGCCTGGCTGACGGGCTTCGGGGGAAATAATGTTTCTGGAAGATTGCCGCGCTAACAGCTGGAGCCTGCGTCCGTGCTGCATGGTTCTGGCGTACCGCATCGCGCACTTTTGCTCGGTGTGGCGTAAGAAAAACGTGCTGAACAATATCTGGGCGGCGCCCGTGCTGGTGCTGTACCGCATCATCACCGAATGCTTTTTTGGCTATGAAATTCAGGCCGCTGCGACCATTGGCCGCCGCTTTACCATCCATCACGGCTATGCGGTGGTGATCAACAAGTTTGTGGTCGTCGGCGATGATTTCACCATTCGTCATGCGGTCACCATTGGCAACCGCGGGCCTGACAGCCTGGCCTGCCCGGTCATCGGCAATAACGTCGAGCTGGGCGCGAACGTGGTGATCGTCGGTGACATTACGATTGGTAATAACGTCACGATTGGTGCTGGCAGCGTGGTGCTGGACAGCATTCCGGATAACGCGCTGGTGGTGGGGGAAAAAGCCCGCGTGAAGGTGATTAAATGAACATTCTGCAATTTAACGTACGCCTCGCAGAAGGCGGAGCGGCAGGCGTGGCCCTGGATCTGCACCAGCGCGCGCTGCAAAAAGGACTTCAGTCTCGGTTTATTTACGGCTACGGCAAAGGCGGCAAGAAAAGCGTCAGCCACGATAATTTCCCGCAGGTGCACAAGCATACGCCGCGTCTGACCTCGATTGCCAACATTGCGCTGTTCCGTCTGTTTAACCGCGATCTGTTTGGCAACCTGAACAATCTTTATCGCACGGTTACCCGCACCGCGGGCCCGGTTGTGCTGCATTTTCACGTGCTGCACAGCTACTGGCTGAATCTTGAAGAGGTGGTGGCGTTTTGTCAGAAGGTGCAGGCCCACAAGCCCGACACCCGCTTTGTCTGGACGCTGCACGATCACTGGAGCGTGACCGGACGCTGCGCGTTTACCGACGGCTGCGAAGGCTGGAAAGATAACTGCCAGAAATGCCCGACGTTAAGCAACTACCCGCCGGTGAAGGTGGATCGCGCGCATCAGCTGGTGGCCGGAAAGCGTCAGCTGTTCCGCGACATGCTCTCGCTCGGCTGTACGTTTATCTCCCCGAGCCAGCACGTGGCCGATGCCTTCAACAGCCTGTACGGGGCAGGGCGCTGTCAGATTATCAACAACGGCATCGACGTGGCGACGGAAGCCATTCTTGCCGAGCTGACCCCGGTGGCCGAAACCGCGGACAAACCGAAAATCGCTATCGTTGCGCATGACCTGCGTTACGACGGTAAGACCAACCAGCAGCTGGTGCGCGACATGATGGCGCTGGGTGACAGGATAGAGCTTCACACCTTCGGCAAGTTTTCGCCGTTCGAAGGGACCAACGTGGTGAACCACGGGTTTGAAACCGACAAGCGCAAGCTGATGAGCGCGCTGAATGAAATGGACGCGCTGGTGTTCAGCTCCCGCGTGGATAACTACCCGCTGATCCTCTGCGAGGCGCTCTCTATCGGCGTGCCGGTGATTGCCACCCACAGCGATGCGGCGCGCGAAGTGCTGGAAAAGTCCGGCGGGAAAACCTTCACGGAGCAGGAGGTCCTGCCGCTGGTACAGCTGCCGAAGGCGCAGATTGCTGAGATCGTTTTTGGCACTGACCTGGAATCGTTCCGCAACCGCAGCCGCAAGGCCTACAGTGGACAACAGATGCTGGAGGAATATGTCTCGTTCTATCAGAATCTGTAGTTATCTGCTGCTGCCGCTGATTTACCTGCTGGTCAACGTCAAAATTGCCCAGCTCGGCGAAAGCTTCCCGATAACCATCGTAACCTTCTTGCCCGTTCTGCTTCTGCTGTATGTCGATAAAATCAACCTCAAGAAGCTGATGATTGCCTTAGGGCTGGGCACGGGCCTGACGCTGTTTAACTACATCTTTGGCCAGTCGCTGGATGCCAGTAAATACGTCACGTCGACCATGCTGTTTGTTTATATTGTTATTATTATCGGAATGGTCTGGAGTATTCGGTTTAAAACTATTTCCCCGCACAATTATCGGAAAATCCTTAGGTTCTTTTATATTGCCGTTGCGTTAATTGTTATGCTTGCCGCACTGGAGATGGCGCAAATTATTCTCACCGGCGGCAGCAGCCTGATGGAGATAATTTCGAAATATCTCATTTACAGTAACAGCTATGTATTGAACTTCATCAAGTTTGGCGGGAAGCGTACTACGGCCCTCTATTTTGAACCGGCGTTTTTCGCTCTGGCGTTAATCTCAATTTGGCTCAGCATCAAACAGTTTGGTATCAAAACGCCTAAGACCGATGCTATGATTCTTGCAGGAATTGTTCTGTCTGGATCGTTCTCAGGGGTAATGACATTTATCCTGTTTTACCTGCTGGAGTGGGCGTTCCAGTACCTGAACAAAGATGCGATTAAGAAAAAAATGCCGCTGGCGATTATCTCTCTGACGGTATTTATGGTAGGCGTGATATTTGCCTTCCCGTACATCTCAGAACGTCTGGGTGATTTGGGAACGGAAGGGTCTTCGTCCTATTATCGCATCATTGGGCCACTGGTGATGGTGGGTTATTCCTTAACCCATATTGATGGGGTAGTAAGATTCGGCTCACTTTACGAATATGTTGCATCATTCGGAATCTTTAACGGTGCGGATGTCGGTAAAACCATAGACAATGGTCTGTATCTGTTAATTATTTATTTTTCGTGGTTCGCCGTACTGTTGACCCTGTGGTATCTGTTTAAAGTTTTCAAAATGATGATTAACGCGTTTGGTGATAACCAGAACTTTCGCGTTCAGCTTTATCTGTTTACTCCGGTGTCGCTGTTTTTTACCGGGTCAATATTTAGCCCGGAATATGCTTTCTTGATTGTCTGTCCGTTTATTCTGCGCAAGGCGCTTAATATTACGAACGTATGACGAAATGAGGTGATTTATGTTTCTTAGCGTCATTACTGTCGCTTTTCGTAATTACGAAGGGGTGGTAAAAACCTGGCGCTCGCTGCGCAACCTGGCGCGCGATCCAAGCCTCACCTTTGAGTGGATTGTGGTCGACGGCGGCTCGAACGATGGCACGGCGGAGTTTCTGGAAAAACTCAACGGTGAGTTCAACTTACGCTACATCAGCGAGAAAGATAAAGGCATCTATGATGCGATGAATAAAGGCATCAACATGGCGCAAGGCCGTTATGCCATCTTCCTGAACTCGGGCGATATTTTCCATGAAGACGTGGCGCTGTTTGCCCGTCAGCTGGCTCGCCAGAAAGAGGACGCCATGTATATTGGCGATGCGCTGCTCGATTTTGGCGACGGACATAAAGTGTGCCGCAGCGCGAAGCCAGGCTGGTATATCTACCACAGCCTGCCGGCCAGCCATCAGGCTATTTTCTTCCCGGTAAAAGGTCTGAAAAAACAGCCTTACGATTTGCAGTATAAAGTGTCTTCCGATTATGCGCTGGCAGCCAGCCTGTATAAATCAGGTTACCCGTTCCGTCGAATTAAAGGGCTGGTGTCTGAATTCTCAATGGGCGGCGTGTCAACGTCTAATAATCTGGAATTGTGCCAGGACGCCAAAAACGTACAGCGTAAAATATTACGCGTGCCGGGGTTCTGGGCGGAATTGTCCTATTTATTACGCCTACGTACCACAGGCAAAACGAAAACCTTATATAACAAAGCCTGAATATAAGGAAACGCAATGCAGGATTTAAAAGGTTTCTCCGTGCCGAAAGGTTTTCGGGGCGGGAACGGTATTAAGGTACAGCTGTGGTGGGCCGTTCAGGCAACATTATTTGCCTGGTCGCCGCAAATAATGTACCGCTGGCGAGCCTTTTTATTGCGCCTGTTTGGCGCAAAAATCGGAAAAAACGTAGTCATCCGACCTTCTGTGAAAATTACCTATCCGTGGAAATTAACGCTGGGGGATTACGCATGGGTTGGGGATGACGCGGTGTTATATACCCTTGGCGAAATTACGATTGGCGCAAATTCGGTGGTTTCACAGAAATGTTATTTGTGCACCGGCAGCCACGACTTTATGAGTCAGCATTTTGATATTACCGCTTCGCCTGTTGTGATTGGCGAAAAATGCTGGCTGGCAACGGATGTTTTTGTTGCACCGGGTGTTTCTGTTGGCGATGGCACGGTAGTCGGTGCCCGCAGCAGCGTTTTTAAATCGCTACCGGCAAATAAAATTTGCCGTGGCAACCCCGCAGTGGTGATACGCGAACGCGTTGAAACTGATTAAATTCATAAGTAGAGGAATATAAACATGTCTAAAGTCGCTCTCATCACCGGCGTTACCGGGCAGGATGGTTCTTACCTGGCAGAGTTCCTGCTGGAAAAAGGGTATGAAGTGCACGGTATTAAACGTCGTGCGTCTTCTTTCAACACCGAACGTGTGGATCATATTTATCAGGATCCTCACGCGGCGAACCCGAAATTCCACCTGCACTACGGCGACCTGACCGATACCTCCAACCTGACCCGTATCCTGCAGGAAGTACAGCCGGATGAAGTCTACAACCTGGGCGCGATGAGCCACGTAGCGGTCTCCTTCGAATCCCCGGAATACACCGCTGACGTTGATGCCATGGGTACGCTGCGTCTGCTGGAAGCAATCCGCTTCCTCGGCCTTGAGAAGAAAACTCGCTTCTACCAGGCATCCACTTCCGAGCTGTACGGCCTGGTGCAGGAAATCCCACAGAAAGAGACCACGCCGTTCTACCCGCGCTCTCCGTATGCGGTAGCAAAACTGTACGCCTACTGGATCACCGTGAACTACCGTGAATCCTACGGCATGTACGCCTGTAACGGCATTCTGTTCAACCACGAATCTCCGCGTCGCGGCGAAACCTTCGTGACCCGCAAAATCACCCGCGCTATCGCCAACATCGCGCAGGGTCTGGAGTCTTGCCTGCACCTCGGCAACATGGATTCCCTGCGTGACTGGGGCCATGCCAAAGACTACGTGAAAATGCAGTGGATGATGCTGCAGCAGGAACAGCCAGAAGACTTCGTGATTGCGACCGGCGTGCAGTACTCCGTACGTCAGTTCGTTGAAATGGCCGCGGCACAGCTGGGCATCAAACTGCGCTTCGAAGGTACCGGCGTGGAAGAGAAAGGTATCGTGGTTTCCGTAACCGGTCACGACGCGCCGGGCGTGAAGCCAGGCGACGTGATTGTCCAGGTTGACCCGCGCTACTTCCGTCCTGCTGAAGTGGAAACCCTGCTGGGCGACCCAACCAAAGCGCACGAGAAGCTGGGCTGGAAACCAGAAATCACTCTGCAGGAAATGGTTTCCGAGATGGTAGCTAAAGATCTTGAAGCAGCGAAAAAACACTCCCTGCTCAAGTCTCATGGCTACGAGGTTGCCATCGCGCTGGAGTCCTGAGAATGACAAAACAACGTATTTTTGTCGCCGGTCATCGCGGAATGGTGGGTTCCGCGATTGTTCGCCAGCTCGAACAGCGCGGTGACGTGGAAGTGGTTGTCCGCACGCGCGACGAGCTGAACCTGCTCGACAGCCGTGCGGTACAGGACTTCTTTGCTAACGAACGCATTGACCAGGTGTATCTGGCGGCGGCGAAGGTGGGCGGCATTGTCGCTAACAACACCTACCCGGCGGATTTCATCTACGAAAACATGATGATCGAGAGCAACATCATTCACGCCGCGCATCTGCACAACGTGAATAAGCTGCTGTTCCTCGGATCGTCCTGTATTTACCCGAAAATGGCGAAACAGCCGATCGCCGAGAGCGAACTGCTGCAGGGCACGCTTGAAGCAACCAACGAGCCGTACGCGATTGCCAAGATTGCCGGGATCAAGCTGTGCGAGTCCTATAACCGTCAGTACAACCGCGACTATCGTTCGGTGATGCCGACCAACCTGTACGGACCGCACGACAACTTCCACCCGAGCAACTCGCACGTGATCCCGGCGCTGCTGCGCCGCTTCCACGAGGCGACCGCCGAGAACGCGCCGGACGTGGTGGTGTGGGGCAGCGGTACGCCGATGCGTGAATTCCTGCACGTGGACGACATGGCTGCCGCCAGCATTCACGTGATGGAGCTGGATCGCGAGGTGTGGCAGGAGAACACCGAGCCGATGCTGTCGCACATCAACGTTGGTACCGGCGTGGACTGCACCATTCGCGAGCTGGCACAAACCATCGCGCAGGTAGTGGGCTACAAAGGCCGCGTGGTGTTTGACGCGACGAAACCGGACGGCACGCCGCGCAAGCTGCTGGACGTGACCCGTCTGCATCAGCTGGGCTGGTATCACGAGGTGTCACTGGAGCAGGGGCTGGCCAGTACCTACCAGTGGTTCCTGGAAAACCAGCACCGCTTCCGGGGGTAACGATGTTTTTAAGTCAGGAAGATTTTGCCACGGTAGTGCGTTCGACTCCGCTCATCTCAATTGATTTGATCGTGGAGAACGAACGCGGCGAGTTCTTGCTGGGGAAACGAACCAACCGTCCTGCACAGGGCTTCTGGTTCGTGCCCGGCGGGCGCGTGCAGAAGGATGAGCGGCTCAGCGATGCGTTTGAGCGTCTCGCTCTGGCGGAACTGGGCCTGCAGCTGCCGATGGCAGCGGGCCAGTTTTACGGGGTCTGGCAGCACTTCTATGACGATAATTTTTCAGGCACCGGGTTCACCACGCACTACATCGTGCTGGGGTTCCGCCTGAAGGTGAGTGAGGCAGACCTGCGTCTGCCTGATTCTCAGCATGACGATTACCGCTGGCAGACGCCAGAGGCGCTGCTTGCCAGCGACAATGTGCATGACAACAGTCGTGCCTATTTCCTGGCTGAACGTCAGGCCGAGGTGCCGGGCATATGAAGATCCTCGTATACGGAATCAACTACTCGCCGGAATTAACCGGCATTGGTAAATACACCGGCGAGATGGTCGAGTGGATGGCGAGCCAGGGACATGACGTGCGGGTCATTACCGCGCCGCCGTACTACCCGGAGTGGAAAGTCGGGGAGCGCTACTCAAGCTGGCGCTACCGTCGCGAAGAGGGCGCAGCGACCGTCTGGCGCTGCCCGCTGTATGTGCCTAAGCAGCCCTCAACGCTTAAGCGGTTACTTCATCTGGGCAGCTTTGCTCTGAGCAGCTTCTTCCCGCTGATGGCGCAGCGTCGCTGGAAGCCGGATCGCATTATCGGCGTGGTGCCAACGCTGTTTTGCACGCCAGGCATGCGCCTGCTGGGCAAACTCTCCGGCGCGCGCACCCTGCTGCACATTCAGGATTATGAAGTTGACGCCATGCTGGGCCTGGGGATGGCAGGCAAAAGCAAGGGCGGCAAGGTGGCGAAGCTCGCCAGCGCGTTTGAGCGCAGCGGCCTGCACAACGTGGATTACGTCTCGACTATCTCGCGCTCGATGATGAATAAGGCGCAGGAGAAGGGCGTTCCGGCAGAGAAGGTGATCTTCTTCCCGAACTGGTCCGAAGTGGCGCGTTTTCGCGATGTGACTGAGCAGGACGCTCATGCCCTGCGCGCGCAGCTCGGTTTGCCTGAAGATCAAAAAATCATTCTTTACTCAGGCAACATCGGCGAAAAGCAGGGGCTGGAGAGCGTGATTGAAGCGGCCCAGCTGCTGAGTGAACATCCGTGGACGTTTGTGATTGTCGGGCAGGGCGGTGGAAAGGCGCGGCTGGAAAAAATGGCCGGGGAACGCGGCCTGACCAACGTGAAATTTTTCCCGCTTCAGTCTTACGAGACATTGCCTGCGCTGCTGAAGATGGGCGACTGCCATCTGGTGGTCCAAAAACGCGGCGCCGCGGACGCGGTGCTGCCGTCCAAGCTGACCAACATTCTGGCAGTGGGCGGTAACGCGGTGATCACGGCAGAAGCCGAAACAGAATTAGGCCAGCTGTGCGACAGCTATCCGGGAATTGCAGTGTGCGTGGAGCCGGAATCGGTCCCGGCGCTGGTAACCGGAATTGAGCAGGCACTTGCCATGCCAAAAGTGAACACGGTGGCACGTGAATATGCCGAACGCACGCTCGAGAAAGAGAACGTGCTGAGCCAATTTATTGCAGATATACGGGGATAAATCATGAGTCAAACCACTTTGTATCCGGTTGTGATGGCTGGTGGCTCTGGTAGCCGGTTGTGGCCGCTGTCCCGCGTGCTCTATCCAAAACAGTTCCTCTGCCTGAAAGGGGATCTCACCATGCTGCAGACGACGGTAAACCGTCTGCACGGCGTGGAGTGTGAAAGCCCGGTGGTGATTTGTAACGAACAGCACCGCTTTATTGTTGCCGAGCAGCTGCGCCAGCTGAATAAGCTCACCGAAAACATCATCCTGGAGCCTGCCGGACGCAACACCGCGCCCGCGATCGCCCTGGCGGCCCTGGCGGCAAAACGCAGCAGCCCGAACTGTGACCCGCTGATGCTGGTCCTGGCGGCAGATCACGTTATTCAGCAGGAAGACGCCTTCCGCGACGCGGTGCGTGCGGCGATCCCTTACGCCGAGAGCGGCAAGCTGGTGACCTTCGGCATCGTGCCGGATCTGCCGGAAACCGGCTATGGCTATATTCGTCGCGGCAGCGTGACGCCGGGTGAAGGCGACAGCGTGGCGTTTGACGTGGCGCAGTTTGTTGAAAAACCGAATCTGGAAACCGCGCAGGCGTATGTCGCCAGCGGTGAATATTACTGGAACAGCGGGATGTTCCTGTTCCGTGCCGGACGCTACCTGGAAGAGCTGCGCAAATACCGCCCGGATATTCTGAACGCCTGCGAGAAAGCGATGGCGGTGGTGGACCCGGATCTCGACTTCATCCGCGTGGATGAAGAGGCGTTCCTCGCCTGCCCGGAAGAGTCCATTGACTATGCGGTGATGGAACGTACGGCGGACGCCGTCGTGGTACCGATGGATGCGGGCTGGAGCGATGTCGGCTCCTGGTCCTCCCTGTGGGAGATCAGCGCCCATACCCCGGAGGGTAACGTCCACCACGGCGATGTTATTAGCCACAAAACGGAAAACAGCTACGTCTACGCCGAGTCCGGCCTGGTGACCACGGTCGGGGTGAAGGATCTGGTGGTTGTCCAGACCAAGGACGCCGTGCTGATTGCCGACCGTAACGCCGTGCAGGACGTTAAAAAAGTGGTTGAACAAATTAAGGCCGATGGCCGTCACGAGCACCATATTCACCGTGAAGTCTACCGTCCGTGGGGGAAATATGACTCCATTGACTCCGGTGATCGCTACCAGGTGAAACGCATCACCGTGAAGCCGGGCGAGGGGCTGTCGGTGCAGATGCACCATCACCGCGCCGAGCACTGGGTGGTGGTTGCGGGTACCGCTAAAGTCACTATCGACGGTGAAGTCAAACTGCTGGGTGAAAACGAGTCCATTTATATTCCGCTGGGGGCGACGCACTGTCTGGAGAACCCGGGGAAAATTCCTCTCGACTTAATTGAGGTGCGCTCCGGCTCGTATCTGGAAGAGGACGATATCGTGCGCTTCCAGGACCGCTACGGGCGGGTGTAGCACTCTGCATTATGCCCGGTGGCGCTGCGCTTACCGGGCCTGCGAATGACAAAAAAATCAATTTGGCCATTAAGTGGTCAGGGCCGACTGTTGCCTGAAAAAGGGGTCATCATGGAAAAATTAACCTGTTTTAAAGCCTACGATATTCGCGGCAAGCTGGGCGAAGAGCTGAATGAAGACATCGCGTGGCGCATTGGCCGCGCGTACGGCGAATATTTAAAACCGCAGACCATCGTGCTGGGCGGCGACGTGCGTCTGACCAGCGAATCCCTCAAGCTGGCCCTGGCGAAAGGGCTGCAGGACGCGGGCGTGGACGTGCTGGATATCGGCCTTTCCGGGACCGAGGAAATTTACTTTGCCACCTTCCACCTGGGCGTGGACGGCGGTATCGAAGTGACGGCCAGCCACAACCCGATGGACTACAACGGGATGAAGCTGGTGCGCAAGGGCGCCCGTCCTATCAGCGGCGACACCGGCCTGCGCGACGTGCAGCGCCTGGCGGAAGCCAACGACTTCCCGCCGGTGAACGACGCGAAGCGCGGCAGCTACAAAAAAATCAACCTGCAGAAAGAGTACATCGACCACCTGCTGGGCTACATCAACGTGGCGAACCTCAAGCCGCTGAAGCTGGTCATCAACTCCGGTAACGGCGCGGCCGGTCCGGTTGTCGATGCGCTGGAAGCCCGCTTTAAGGCGCTGAACGTGCCGGTGACCTTCGTCAAGGTGCACAACACCCCGGACGGCAATTTCCCGAACGGTATTCCTAACCCGCTGCTGCCGGAGTGCCGCGACGACACCCGCAACGCGGTGATTGAGCACGGCGCGGACATGGGCATCGCCTTTGACGGTGACTTCGACCGCTGCTTCCTGTTCGACGAGAAAGGGCAGTTCATCGAGGGCTACTACATTGTCGGCCTGCTGGCGGAAGCGTTCCTCGAGAAAAACCCGGGCGCGAAAATCATTCATGACCCGCGCCTTTCCTGGAACACCGTCGATGTGGTGTCAGCGGCGGGCGGCACGCCGGTGATGTCCAAAACCGGCCACGCCTTCATCAAAGAGCGTATGCGCGAAGAAGACGCCATTTACGGCGGCGAGATGAGCGCCCACCACTACTTCCGTGATTTTGCCTACTGCGACAGCGGGATGATCCCGTGGCTGCTGGTGACCGAGCTGCTGTGCCTGAAGGGGCAGACGCTGGGCGAGCTGGTGCGCGACCGCATGGCGGCGTTCCCGGCGAGCGGGGAGATCAACAGCAAGCTGGCGCAGCCGGCCGAGGCCATTGCCCGCGTGGAGCAGCACTTTGCGATCCACGCGCTGGAAATTGACCGTACGGACGGCATCAGCATGGCGTTCCCGCAGTGGCGCTTTAACCTGCGCTCGTCCAACACCGAGCCGGTGGTGCGCCTGAACGTGGAGTCCCGTGCTGACACGGCGCTGATGGAAGCCCGAACGAAGGACATTCTGGCGCTGTTGAATCAGTAACAATTGCCCCTCCCGGCGGGAGGGGGAACCGAATACAGGAACAACGATGACGAATCTAAAAAAACGCGAACGAGCGAGAACGAATGCATCGTTAATCTCTATGGTGCAGCGTTTTTCTGATATCACCATCATGGTCGGTGGATTGTGGGCGGTGTGTCGGATCGGCGGGTTGCCGTTCTTATATATGCATCTGCTGATGGCACTCATTGCGCTGGTCGTGTTTCAGATGATCGGCGGGATGACCGATTTCTACCGCTCGTGGCGCGGCGTGAAAATGACCACCGAACTGATGCTGTTGCTGCAGAACTGGACCCTGAGCCTGATCTTCAGCGCAGGCCTGGTGGCCTTCAGCCATGATTTTGATAATCGCCTCGTCACCTATCTCTGCTGGTATTTGATTACCAGCGTCGGCATGGTGGTGTGCCGTTCCCTGATCCGCTTCGGCGCGGGCTGGCTGCGTAACCGCGGTTATAACCGTCGCTTCGTTGCGGTAGCGGGCGATCTGCCGGTTGGTAAGGTCCTGCTCGACAGCTTCCGCAAAGAGCCGTGGTTAGGGTTTGAAGTGGTCGGGATTTATCACGACGCGAAGCCGGGCGGCGTGCCGTCGGACTGGGCGGGCAATTACGAACAGCTTATTGAAGACGCGAAAGCCGGTAAAATTCACAACGTCTACATCGCCATGCAGATGAGAGACGAATCTCGCATTAAGCAACTGATGCGCGAGCTGGCGGACACCACCTGTTCGGTGATCCTGATCCCGGACGTCTTTACCTTCAACATCCTTCATTCACGCATTGAAGAAGTTAACGGCGTGCCGGTGGTACCGCTGTACGACACCCCGCTGTCGGGCATTAACCGCGTGCTGAAGCGCGCGGAAGATATTGTGCTCTCTTCGCTGATTTTACTGCTCATCTCCCCGGTGCTGTGCTGCATTGCCCTCGCGGTGAAGCTGAGCTCTCCCGGCCCGGTTATCTTCCGCCAGACCCGCTACGGTATGGACGGTAAGCCGATTATGGTGTGGAAATTCCGTTCCATGAAGGTGATGGAAAACGACAAGGTGGTGACCCAGGCAACGCAGAACGATCCGCGCGTCACCCGCGTGGGGAACTTCCTGCGCCGCACCTCGCTGGATGAACTGCCGCAGTTTATCAACGTCTTCACCGGCGGCATGTCGATTGTTGGCCCGCGTCCGCACGCGGTGGCGCACAACGAGCAGTACCGCTCGCTGATTGAAGGCTACATGCTGCGCCATAAGGTGAAGCCGGGCATTACCGGCTGGGCGCAGATCAACGGCTGGCGCGGCGAAACCGACACGCTGGAAAAAATGGAAAAACGTATCGAATTCGATCTGGAATACATCCGCGAATGGAGTATCTGGTTCGATATCAAGATTGTTTTTCTGACCATCTTCAAAGGTTTCGTGAACAAAGCGGCGTACTAAGATGAGCTTACGTGAAAAAACCATCAGCGGGGCGAAGTGGTCAGCGATGGCGACCATCGTCATCATTGGCCTCGGTCTGGTGCAGATGACCGTGCTGGCGCGCATTATTGATAATCACCAGTTCGGCCTGCTGACCGTCTCGCTGGTGATTATCGCGCTGGCCGATACGCTGTCTGATTTTGGTATCGCCAACTCGATAATCCAGCGCAAAGAGATCAGCCATCTTGAGCTGACCACGCTCTACTGGCTGAACGTGGGGCTGGGGATTTTCGTGTTCGTGCTGGTGTTCCTGCTGAGCGACACTATCGCCAGCGTGCTGCATAACCCGGATCTGGCTCCGCTGATGCGCACGCTGTCGTTTGCCTTTGTGGTGATCCCTCACGGGCAGCAGTTCCGCGCGCTGATGCAGAAAGAGCTGGAGTTCAACAAGATTGGCATGATCGAGACCAGCGCGGTGCTGGCGGGCTTTACCTTCACCGTGGTGAGCGCCCATTTCTGGCCGCTGGCGATGACCGCTATCCTCGGATACCTGGTTAACTCTGCCGTGCGTACGCTGCTGTTCGGCTACTTTGGCCGCAAGATCTACCGTCCCGGGCTGCATTTCTCTCTCGCATCCGTCTCGTCCAACCTGCGCTTTGGCGCGTGGCTGACGGCGGACAGCATTATCAACTATGTGAATACCAACCTGTCGACGCTGGTGCTGGCGCGTATTCTTGGCGCGAGCGTGGCGGGGGGCTACAACCTGGCCTACAACGTCGCGGTGGTGCCGCCGATGAAGCTGAACCCGATAATCACCCGCGTGCTGTTCCCGGCCTTCGCCAAGATCCAGGACGACACCGAGAAGCTGCGCGTTAACTTCTACAAGCTGCTTTCCGTGGTGGGGATCATTAACTTCCCGGTGCTGCTGGGGCTGATGGTGGTTTCCAGCAACTTCGTGCCGCTGGTGTTTGGCGAGAAGTGGAACGGCATCATCCCGATCCTGCAGCTGCTGTGCGTGGTGGGGCTCCTGCGCTCCGTGGGGAATCCGATTGGTTCCCTGCTGATGGCAAAAGCGCGCGTCGACATTAGCTTTAAGTTCAACGTGTTCAAAACTTTCCTGTTTATTCCGGCGATTATCGTCGGCGGGCATATGGCGGGCGCCATCGGCGTCACGCTGGGCTTCCTGCTGGTGCAGATAATCAATACCGTTCTGAGCTACTTCATCATGATCAAGCCGGTGCTGGGCTCCAGCTACCGTCAGTACATCCTGAGCCTGTGGCTGCCGTTCTATCTCTCGTTGCCGACCCTGGCGGTGAGCTACGGCCTGGGCATCATCCTCAGCGGTCATCTGCCGCTGGCCGCGCTGCTGGCGGTACAGGTTGCCGCGGGCGCGCTGGCATTTGGCGTGATGATTGTGCTGTCACGCAATGCGCTGGTGGTGGAGATGAAGCGCCAGTTTTGCCGTAACGAAAAAATGAAAACGCTGCTTCGCGCAGGCTAGTTATTTAAGAGGCCATTATGAAATTATTAATTCTTGGCAACCATACCTGCGGCAACCGTGGCGACAGCGCCATCCTGCGCGGTTTACTGGATGCAATTAACACCCTTAAGCCTGAGACCGAAGTGGACGTGATGAGCCGTTATCCGGTCAGCTCATCCTGGTTACTGAACCGCCCGGTGATGGGCGACCCGCTCTACAGCCAGATGAAACAGCATAACAACGCCGCGGGCGTGATGGGCCGCGTGAAGAAAGTGCTGCGCCGTCGCTACCAGCACCAGGTGCTGCTTTCCCGTGTGACCGATACCGGCAAGCTGCGCAACATCGCTATCGCGCAGGGCTTTACCGATTTTGTCCGTCTGCTGTCCGGCTACGACGCCATTATCCAGGTGGGCGGTTCGTTCTTCGTCGATCTCTACGGCGTGCCGCAGTTTGAGCATGCGCTCTGCACCTTTATGGCGAAAAAGCCGCTGTTTATGATTGGCCACAGCGTCGGGCCATTCCAGGATCCGCAGTTTAACCAGCTTGCAAACTACGTGTTCGGCCACTGCGACGCGCTGATCCTGCGCGAGTCGGTCAGCCTCGACATGATGAAGCGCAGCGAAATTGACACCTCAAAAGTTGAGCACGGCGTGGACACCGCGTGGCTGGTGGATCACCAGGACGAAAGCTTCCAGCCGAGCTACGCGGTGCAGCACTGGCTCGACGTGGCGGTGAAACAGAAAACCGTCGCGATTACCCTGCGCGAGCTGGCGCCCTTCGATAAGCGTTTAGGCACGACCCAGGCAGCGTACGAGAAAGCCTTCGCCGACGTGGTGAACCGCGTGCTGGACAGCGGGTACCAGGTGCTGGCGCTCTCAACCTGCACCGGCATCGACAGCTACAACAAAGACGACCGTATGGTGGCGCTGAACCTGCGCAGCCTGGTGAACGATCCGTCCCGCTACCACGTGGTGATGGACGAACTGAACGACCTGGAGATGGGAAAGCTGCTCTCCGCCTGCGACCTGACCGTCGGCACGCGCCTGCACTCCGCCATTATCTCCATGAACTTTGGCACGCCGGCCATTGCCATCAACTACGAACACAAATCAGCAGGCATCATGCAACAGCTCGGTATGCCGGAAATGGCCGTGGATATCCGTCATCTGCTGGATGGTTCGCTGGGTGCCATGGTGGGCGACACGCTCGGCCAGCTGCCTGCGATCAATGAACGCCTGGCTGTGGCGGTGAAAGCCGAGCGCGAGAAGGGCATTGGGATGGTGAAATCGGTACTTGACCGCGTACGGGAGGGGAAATGAAGGTTGGTTTCTTCTTACTGAAATTTCCGCTGTCGTCTGAAACGTTTGTCCTGAACCAAATCACCGCGTTTATCGATATGGGATATGACGTGGAGATTATCGCCCTGCAAAAGGGCGATACCAAAAATACCCATGCGACGTATACCCAGTATGGCCTGGAGGCGAAAACCCGCTGGCTGCAGGATGAGCCGTCCGGGAAACTGAATAAGCTGCGCCACCGGGCCAGCCAGACCTTGCGTGGGATCCACCGCGCGTCGACCTGGCGGGCGCTGAATGTTTCCCGCTATGGGGCCGAATCCCGCAATCTGATCCTGTCGGCCATCTGCGGGCAAACCGCGCAGCCGTATCGTGCCGACGTGTTTATCGCCCACTTTGGCCCGGCGGGCGTCACCGCCGCGAAGCTGCGCGAGCTGGGCGTGATTGACGGTAAAATTGCGACCATCTTCCACGGTATCGATATCTCCAGCCGCGAAGTGCTGAACCACTACACGCCGGAATACCAGCAGCTTTTCCGGCGTGGCGACATGATGCTGCCGATCAGCGAACTGTGGGCCGGACGCCTGAAAAACATGGGCTGCCCGGGAGAGAAAATTGCCGTTTCGCGCATGGGCGTGGATTTAACGCGCTTTACCCGCCGTCCTGTCAAGGTGCCGGGAAAACCGCTGCAGATCATCTCCGTTGCTCGCCTGACCGAGAAGAAAGGCCTCCATGTGGCCATCGAAGCCTGCCGCCAGCTGAAAGCGCGCGGTGTGGATTTCCACTATCGCATTCTCGGCATTGGGCCCTGGGAGCGTCGTCTGCGCACGCTTATCGAACAGTATCAGCTGGAGGATGTCGTAGAAATGCCGGGCTTCAAGCCGAGCCACGAGGTCAAGGCCATGCTCGACGAGGCGGATGTCTTTCTGCTGCCTTCAGTGACGGGCGCCGATGGCGATATGGAAGGCATTCCGGTGGCGCTGATGGAGGCGATGGCCGTAGGTATTCCGGTGGTATCGACCCTGCACAGCGGGATCCCGGAGCTGATTAAGTCCGACCATTCCGGCTGGCTGGTGCCGGAGAATAACGCGATGGCCCTTGCGGACCGATTAGCTGCCTTCAGCGACATCGACCAGCAGGCGCTGGAGCCCGTGCTTCATAATGCACGACAAAAAGTGGAAGCCGATTTTAACCAGCAGGTGATTAACCGCCAGTTAGCGAGCCTGCTGCAAACGTTGTAACGCCGAGGATGTATGCTGAAAAAGATTACCCGACGCACCTTTGTCTCTTCTCTCTCCGTTCTGGCGGCCACGCCGCTGCTGTCGTCTCGCATTGCGCGGGCGGCAGCCGGAAGAACGGTCTCTGTTAATCAGTACAATAACAACGACTGGATCGCCGCCTTTAAGCAGGCGTTTAATGACGGCGACACCGTCGTTGTCCCTGCCGGGCTCACCTGCGAAAACATCAATACGGGTATTTTCATTCCCGACGGTAAAACGCTGCTGATCCGCGGGGCGTTAACCGGCAACGGGCGCGGCCGCTTTGTTCTGCAGGAAGGCAGCAAAGTGATAGGCGAAGGTGCTGGCCGCACGGAGAACATCACGCTCGACGTTCGCGGATCTGACTGCGTTATCAAAGGGCTGGCCATGAGCGGTTTTGGCCCGGTGACGCAGATCTACATCGGCGGCAAGAAACCGAGCGTGATGCGCAACCTGCTGATTGATAACATCAGCGTAAGCCAGGCCAACTACGCCATCCTGCGCCAGGGTTTCCACAACCAGGTGGACGGTGCCCGCATCACCAACAGTAAATTTAGCCATCTCCAGGGGGATGCGATCGAGTGGAACGTCGCCATCAACGATCGCAATATCCTGATCTCCGATCATGTCATCGACAACATCAACTGCACCAACGGCAAGATCAACTGGGGCATCGGCATTGGCCTCGCCGGCAGCACCTACGATAACGACTATCCGGAGAAGCAAACCGTCAAGAACTTCGTGGTGGCAAACATCACCGGCAGCAACTGTCGCCAGCTGGTGCACGTTGAAAACGGTAAGCATTTTGTTATTCGCAATATTAAGGCCAAAAATATTACTCCTGACTTCAGTAAAAAGGCGGGAATAGACAACGCCACGGTGGCCATCTATGGCTGTGATAATTTCATTATTGATAATGTCGATATGGTGAACAGTGCCGGAATGTTAATCGGCTATGGGGTGATAAAAGGCGATTATTTGTCCATCCCGCAGAACTTCAAGCTCAACAATATTCATCTCGATAACCGCCAGCTTGCCTATAAATTGCGCGGAATACAGATTTCATCCGGTAACGCCACCTCGTTTGTGGCGATAACCAACGTGGAGATGCAGCGGGCGACGCTGGAACTGCACAACAAGCCGCAGCATCTTTTCTTACGCAACATCAATGTGATGCAGGAAGCCGCTGTGGGGCCCGCCCTGAAGATTAACTTCGACCTGCGCAAGGATGTGCGGGGTAAATTCATGGCGAAAGATGAGACGTTGCTGTCGCTGGCGAACATAAAAGCAGTGAATGAGAAGGGGCAAAGCTCGGTCGATATTGACCGGGTCGACCAGCAGGTGGTGAATGTGGAAAGGCTTAACTTTGCGCTTCCTTCCTCCAGAAAGTAAGTCGTGGGGTCACATCTCATTGAGTGCGCGGTAATCCCTAAAATTTGTTACTGAACTCAGCGATTTTAGGGTTTATAATCCGTGCCATCTTTTCGTCAGTTCTGTCTTATCATTAGCGATACCTCAGGGAATACAGAGATTACCGGAGGTTTGCAAAACACACATAACGCACTGAGTGGTTTATGAACGATAAAGTTTTGTTTATTGGCGCGTCCGGTTTCGTTGGGACTCGTTTGATCGAGATTTCTAAGGCTGAGTTTAATGTAACCAACTTCGACAAGCAGCAAAGTCATTTCTATCCTGACATTACTGTTTCCGGAGATGTGCGCAATCAGGAGCAACTCGATCACGCTCTTGCAGGTTTCGACACAGTGGTATTACTCGCCGCTGAG
This sequence comes from Enterobacter sp. E14S, assembly GCF_055666685.1. Lineage (NCBI taxonomy): Bacteria > Pseudomonadati > Pseudomonadota > Gammaproteobacteria > Enterobacterales > Enterobacteriaceae > Enterobacter > Enterobacter sp. E14S. Next base: position 492,505 of record NZ_JBVODQ010000002.1, read on the forward strand.
CATCGCGATGATGTCAGCCCAACGTCGCTCTACTATGATGTAAACGTTCAGGGTACACGCAATGTACTGGCAGCTATGGAAAAAAATAATGTTAAGAATATTATTTTTACCAGTTCCGTTGCTGTTTATGGTCTCAATAAAGTCAATCCTGACGAATCTCACCCGCATGATCCTTTCAACCACTACGGTAAAAGTAAGTGGCAGGCGGAAGAGGTACTGCGCGAATGGTTCAACAAAGCGCCTGAAGAACGATCTCTGACCATTATTCGTCCAACGGTCATTTTTGGTGAACGCAATCGTGGCAATGTCTACAATCTTCTGAAGCAAATTTCGGGTGGAAAATTCGCAATGGTGGGCGCCGGAACCAACTATAAGTCTATGGCTTATGTGGGTAATATTGTTGAGTTTATCAAATTCAGATTGAGCAACGCTAACCCTGGCTACGACGTCTACAACTATGTCGATAAACCCGATCTGAATATGAATCAATTAGTTGCGGAGGTTGAAAAGAGCCTCAGCAAAAAAATCCCCTCAGTTCATCTCCCTTATCCTTTAGGAATGCTTGGCGGTTATTGCTTTGATATTCTTAGCAAAGTGACCGGTAAGAAGTATGCGATTAGTTCCGTACGTGTAAAAAAATTCTGTGCCACCACTCAGTTTGATGCCACTAAAGTGCACACCTCAGGTTTTAAAGCACCTTATACCCTATCTCAGGGACTGGACCGTACGTTGAAGTACGAGTTCGTGCATGAGAAGAAAGATGACATCACGTTTGTTTCTGAGTAGCAACTGACGATCTGGGATTTGTCGGAAACACGTTTTTCCTCTTCTTTATTGGTAGGGTTTCCGACGATTCTGGGTCACACTTATAGCGTAATGAGCTTAAGTAATCAGAGTTCTGAGCCAAACGTGATTTGCATTCGACGGAGTAGACTTTCTTCTTCAGGCATTTTTCCTGACACAGTTTATACTTCGTCAACCATATTAAGGTGGAAGAGATAATGATCAATTTGAAAGCAGTCATTCCGGTAGCAGGCCTGGGCATGCATATGCTGCCAGCCACAAAAGCCATTCCTAAAGAGATGCTGCCGATCGTCGACAAGCCAATGATTCAGTACATTGTCGATGAGATTGTTGCTGCAGGGATCAAAGAAATCGTCCTGGTTACGCACTCGTCCAAGAATGCGGTAGAAAACCACTTCGACACCTCTTACGAACTTGAAGCGTTGCTTGAGCAGCGCGTCAAACGCCAGCTGCTGGCGGAAGTGCAGTCTATTTGTCCGCCGGGTGTGACCATCATGAACGTCCGTCAGGCGCAGCCGCTGGGTCTGGGGCATTCTATCCTGTGTGCTCGTCCGGTTGTGGGTGATAACCCATTCATTGTTGTTCTTCCGGATATTATCATCGATACCGCTTCTGCCGATCCGCTGCGTTATAACCTAGCGGCAATGGTGGCGCGTTTCAATGAAACCGGTCGTAGCCAGGTGCTGGCAAAACGCATGAAGGGCGATCTTTCTGAGTACTCCGTAATTCAGACCAAAGAAGCGCTGGAGACGGAAGGGCAGGTGAGCCGCATCGTTGAGTTCATCGAAAAACCGGATCAGCCACAGACGCTGGATTCGGACCTGATGGCGGTTGGCCGTTATGTTCTGAACGCCGATATCTGGGCGGAACTGGAAAAAACCGAGCCAGGCGCCTGGGATCGTATCCAGCTGACCGACGCGATTGCCGAACTGGCGAAGAAGCAGTCTGTTGACGCGATGCTGATGACCGGCGACAGCTACGACTGCGGTAAGAAAATGGGGTATATGCAGGCGTTCGTGAACTATGGGCTGCGCAACCTGAAGGAAGGGGCGAAGTTCAGAACCCGTATTGAGAAGTTGCTCGCAAACGACTGATATTGCTGCAACGTCTTGAACAAGCGGCAGTCATTATTTTGGTGTATTGAATCTAGCCAAAATGATGACTGCCGTTTTTTATTATTAATCCTATGATTACATAGAGTTATAGGGTTTAAATCGGGATCGCTTTGTAGCGATTTGTGCTTGTTTCTGAGGTCGTTTAGGACGACAATTAACGCCAGTTTTTTGTCTGGATCCAGACAAGAAAAATCATTCAATCAGACATCGCTCAGTGCACTGGTAGCTGTTAAGCCAGGGGCGGTAGCGTGCTCAATTTCTGAAACCGTCAAAACCGATCGGATTCAGAGCGTAAATATCCAGACATTTCCAACAGACGGAACAGATAACGTGAAAATTCTTGTGACGGGCGGAGCCGGCTTTATCGGCTCAGCGGTTGTACGACATATTATTAAAAATACCCAGGACGACGTCGTCAATGTGGATAAGCTGACCTATGCCGGCAACCTTGAGTCGCTTAGTGAAGTCAGCGACAGCGATCGATATGTTTTTGAGCATGCGGATATTTGTGACAAAAATGCAATGGATCGTATCTTCGCAGAACATAAGCCTGATGCGGTTATGCACCTGGCTGCTGAAAGTCACGTCGATCGTTCTATTACCGGCCCGGCTGCGTTTATCGAAACCAATATCGTCGGCACTTATGTGCTGCTGGAAGCCGCACGAGCATATTGGTCAACGTTGGATGAGCAGGCGAAGAAAGCGTTTCGCTTTCACCACATCTCAACCGACGAAGTGTATGGTGATTTACCGCATCCTGATGAGCACCCCGCATCAGCTGAGCTGCCACTCTTCACTGAAACTACTGCGTATGCACCTAGCAGCCCATACTCAGCGTCGAAAGCCTCGAGCGACCATCTCGTTCGTGCCTGGCTGCGTACCTACGGTTTCCCGACTATCGTCACCAACTGTTCGAATAACTATGGCCCGTACCATTTCCCGGAAAAGTTGATCCCGCTCGTTATTTTGAATGCGCTGGACGGTAAAGCTCTGCCTATTTACGGCAAGGGCGATCAAATCCGTGACTGGCTATATGTAGAAGATCACGCGCGCGCGCTCTACACCGTTGTCACTCAGGGGAAACCGGGTGAAACGTACAACATTGGTGGCCATAACGAGAAGCAGAACCTGGAAGTGGTACAAACGATTTGCGACCTGCTTGATGAGATTGTGCCGAAGGTGGGGTCTTACCGCGATCAAATCACCTATGTGACTGACCGTCCGGGTCATGACCGCCGTTATGCCATTGATGCTGAGAAGATTAGCCAGACGTTGGGTTGGAAGCCGCTCGAGACCTTTGAAAGTGGGATCCGCAAAACGGTGGAATGGTATCTGTGTAATCAGCAATGGATTGATAATGTGAAAACAGGGAGTTATCAATCTTGGATTGCTAAGAATTATAATGACAGAAACTGAGTTAGATACGTTCATTGTCAACAAAATAAAAAATATTAAATTTACCCTTAAGAGGTGACAGTATGAAAGGAATTATATTGGCTGGTGGTTCTGGTACACGCTTATATCCAATAACTAAAGGCGTTTCAAAACAACTTTTGCCGGTTTATGATAAGCCTATGATTTATTATCCGCTTTCCGTATTAATGCTTGCGGGGATTAAGGATATTATGATCATCACAACACCAGAAGATAACGAGAGTTTTAAGCGTTTACTCGGTGATGGTTCTGATTTCGGAGTGAATTTATCTTATTCGGTTCAGCCTAAACCTGAAGGGCTGGCTCAAGCTTTTATTATTGCCGAGGATTTTATTGGTGATGATAGCGTATGCCTTGTATTAGGCGATAATATATTCTTTGGTCAGAGTTTTAGTAAAAAATTACGAGAAGCTGCAGAGAATAAAGATGGTGCAACTGTATTTGGCTATCAAGTAATGAACCCGAAAAGCTTTGGAGTGGTTGAGTTTGACTCAAATAATAATGTCATCTCAATTGAAGAGAAACCGAAAGTTCCAAAATCTAATTGGGCTGTCACAGGGCTTTATTTCTACGATAATGAGGTGATTTCGATCGCCAAAGGTATCACCCCTTCAGAACGAGGTGAACTTGAGATTACATCAATTAACCAAAAATACCTTAAAAAGGGTAAACTAAAAGTAGAACTCCTGGGACGTGGTTTCGCTTGGTTGGATACTGGAACACATGAAAGTTTGATCGAAGCGGGAAATTTCGTTGAAACGGTACAAAAGCGTCAAGGTATGATGATTGCTTGTCTTGAAGAGATCGGGTGGCGAAATGGATGGATCTCAACAGAAACTTTAGAAAACAGGGCTAAAGAGCAAAGTAAAAATGATTATGGTAGCTACTTGTTAAGATTATTAGATGGGGCGCACTAATTATATGGATATTAAACTTATTCCATTACAAACTCATGGCGATGAACGCGGTTGCCTTGTGTCTCTCGAAGAGTCAAAAAACATCCCTTTTACTGTAAAAAGGGTATATTACATGTTTGACACAAAGCAGGGTGTAAGCCGTGGTTATCATGCGCATATCAAACTGAAGCAGGTTGCTATAGCAGTCAAAGGTTCTTGTCGCTTCATTTTAGATAATGGCTCAGAACGCGTTGATATTATTCTTAACAATCCCGCCCAAGGGTTACTTATTGACTCCACTATGTGGCGAGAAATGCATGATTTTTCGGAAGATTGCGTTTTAATGGTTCTTGCCGACTCATTCTATGAAGAAACTGATTATATAAGAGATTACAAGCAGTTCCAGGAATTAGTAAAAAACAATTGTGATTTATCAAGCTAAATAATTTCCGTATAGATTAACTTGCAAGGCGAAAAAAATGATTAGTTTCCTAAATTTGGCAAAAATTAATAATCAGTATAAAGAAGAAATAACAGAAGCATTTGCGCGAGTATTAGATTCAGGTTGGTATATTGGTGGTGCAGAATTAAAGAAATTTGAAGAAGCGTTTGCAGACTATTGCGGTGTGAAATTTGCGCTTGGCGTTGCTAATGGACTAGATGCGTTAACCTTAACACTTCGTGCCTGGAAATTGATGGGTAAATTAAAGGATGGCGATAAAGTAATTGTGCCTGCTAATACTTATATCGCATCAGTACTTTCTATCACTGAAAATAAGCTACAGCCTGTTTTCGTTGAACCTGATGCTGATACTTTTAATTTATCAGCAGAAAATGTTGAAAAACACCTTGATGCCAATGTTAAATGTATTCTTGCTGTCCATCTATACGGGCAAATATGCCCTATGGACAAACTAAAAGAAATTGCTGATAAGCATAGTATTTTGATTCTTGAGGATTCAGCACAAGCGCATGGTGCTGAACTTAAGGGAATTAAAACCGGCAACTGGGGTGATGCAAGTGGTTTCAGCTTTTATCCTGGTAAAAATCTTGGTGCATTAGGTGACGCTGGGATGATTACAACAAATGATCCTGATTTAGCTGATGTTTTAACCGCATTGCGTAATTATGGTTCATTCAAAAAATATGAAAATACATATGTTGGAGTAAACAGTCGCCTTGATGAACTTCAGGCTGCTGTTTTGAATATCAAACTTACGCATCTTGATAGAGAAAATAATATTAGAAGAGATATCGCGTCGTATTACAGGACACACATTAATAACAATAAAATAAAGCTCCCAAAGGTCAATAATGAGTGTGAGCATGTTTGGCATCTTTTTGTTATTCAATCAGAACATCGTAATGAGTTACAAAAATACCTAAAAGAGAATGGTGTTGAAACGCTTATCCATTATCCTATTCCACCACACAAGCAACAAGCTTATTCGGTATATAACAATCTGAATTTGCCCGTCACCGAAATGATTCATGAGTCAGTTCTTAGCTTACCAATTGATACTACAATGACAAACGAAGAAATAATGAAAGTTGTAAGCGTTATTAACTCTTTTTAATTATATGTACTTTGAAAAGGTATTATTCACATGAACGTTATTGAAACAGGGCTTGATGGTTGTCTTCTCATAAAACCAAATGTATTTAAGGATGCTCGTGGTTTTTTCCTTGAGTCTTATCACGAAAAAAAATATGCCGAAATTGGTATTACAGAAAAGTTTGTTCAGGATAATCGTTCGCGATCAGTACGTAATGTCTTGCGGGGACTGCATTTTCAAATAACAAAACCACAGGGAAAACTTGTTACCGTAACTGCTGGTGAAGTATTTGATGTTGCTCTTGATTTGCGTCCAAATTCGAGCACATTTGGTAAATATTATTCTGTAATTCTTAGCTCTGAAATGAATAACCAGCTTTACATTCCCCCTGGATTTGCTCATGGCTTTTGTGTGTTATCAGAGATGGCCGATTTTCAGTACAAATGTACAAGTTTTTATGATCCAAAAGATGAGGGGGGAATCATTTGGAGTGATGATGAGATCAATATTGCATGGCCAATTGAAAATCCGATCGTATCACCAAAAGATGAAAAATTAATATCGTTTGCTGAATTCAAGTCCAAGGTTTCAGAATGAATAAAATGAAAGTTTTCGTTGTTGGCGGCAATGGTTTTATTGGCAGCGAAGTCGTAAAAACTTTCCAGTCATCAGCAGTAGAAGTAATTGTGCCTACTCGCAACGAGTTATTTACGACTAATGCTGGAAGTGACATTATTATTTATTGTGCTGGCAATGGTGATTGTTCCAGACCTGAGCAGGTAGTAGAGTCTAATATAATATATTTACAACAAATACTTGCGAATTGTAATTTCAAAAAACTTATTTATCTATCATCCACGCGTCTTTATCTTAACTCAGAACAATCAGCAGAGAATGCTGGGATAACGATACAATATGATGATAACAGGCGACTTTTTAATTTAACTAAACTAACTGCTGAAGAGTGCTGCTTAAAATCTGGTAAAAATGTTTTGATTGTACGACCAAGTAATGTTTATGGTAATGCATTCGAAAGCAAGTTATTTCTACCCATGATTGTTAAACATGCAATTTTGAATAAAAAGATCAATATGTATGTCAACAAGGAATATAGCAAGGATTATGTTTCAGTAGCTGATGTTTCGGAAGCGATAAAATACCTTGCTTTAGCCTATGAGGGTGAGGAAAAAATATTCAACATTGCATCAGGGAAAAATACAACAGCTATTGAGATCGCAGAAATTATACAGTCAAAAATCAACTGTGAGATTGTCTGGCACCCAAACTCAACGAATGAAAATTTCCCTGTAATTGATCTCGCTAAGATTAAAAGTATCATGCAGTACTGCCCCATCTCAGTTACCGATAGTTTATCCTTTATGATTGATGAATTTATAAAGCGCTTTCATAAAGAGGGGCAATGATGATTATTAAAACTGCTTTTTGGGCTATGTCTCAAACCTTGGTTAAGTTAATGGCAGGTTTTATTATCATCAAATTAATTGCAAAAGTAGGAGGGCCTAATGCTCTCTCTAGTTTTGGTTTATATCAAAATCTGGTAACTGTATTATTAATGATGAGTGGTGGTGTTGTTTTTGCAGGAGTGACATCTAAGATCGCAAGAACAAAAGATGATAACGAATTCACAGCATTTTATTTAGGGGTAAATTCATTTCTTAACTCGTTATGCCTGTTTTCTGTTTTAGTTATATTACCACTCTGTATTGCCGTAGTTTATTTTTCAGTAGAAAATGACAGCTATGAGATAATTATCCTTCTTTTAATATCTTTGCCATTTGTATTATTACAGACTAGATTTAATTTTTATCTGGCAATATTAAACGGATTAAAGAAAGTTAATTTATTAGCAAGGGAAAGTATTTATGCGAGTTTGCTCACTGTTGTGATTGCTTGTGCCGCCTATTTATTTACAACTGATTGGCGAGTTTTCGCGATTTGTATGTGTCTGGGGCCAGCATTCAAATATATGTATGAGTACTTTAAAAAGAATAATGATTACGTATTGACTGAGAATATAGAACCTGAAAGCAATCTCAATTATCTCCTTCATTATTCATTTGCCGGGTTGGTTTCTTCGATTTGTTTGCCTTCAGCGCAAATCATCGCCAGGGATTTTATCGCAAATCATAATGGGCTTTACGATTCAGGCATTTGGCAAGGTCTGACTCGTTTTTCGGAGGTTTATTTAGTACTGGTCTCTTCTATTCTAAGTATTTATATTCTACCGAAGATATCACCAGCGAAAACTAAAGCTCATATTAAAGATTGTATTCTACCTTTGTTTTTATTATTAACGCCTGTTATTTTTATTGGTGTTGGGTTAGTCTATATATTAAAAGAATATATTATAATTATCCTTTTTAGTCGTGAGTTTTACCGATGAAAGAACTTTTCATCTATCAGTTGCCCGGCGACGTATTTAAAATTTTTGCATTAATTTTCACTTTTTCTCTGCTGGGATTGGGAAAAGTTAAAACATTAATACTTCTTGAATTGGCTTATTTTTGTGTGTACCTAAGCTTGATATATTTTTCCGTTCCGTTATATGGGCTCAAAGGGTCGATTATAGCTTATTCTGTAAGTTATTTTTTATATTTGCTTCTCGCAATATCTGTTTTTTTCTATTGGTATAAAAAATATGAATAACATTTTTTCTCCTAAAGTTTCAGTCATGATTGTTACCTACAATCAAGAAGATTTAATTCGGGAGACATTAGATAGTGTTTTATCGCAGGATTACCCTAACCTGGAAATTGTTGTGGCTGATGATGCTTCGACTGACGATACTCCTAAAATTATTCATGAATATGAAATGCGATTCCCCGGAATTATAAAACCTGTCCTCAACCCAGTAAATCTAGGCATTACAGGAAATTCTAACTCTGCTTTTTTCAATTGTACTGGAGAATTTGTTGCTATTCTCGGAGGTGATGATATTTTTTTACCTGGTAAAATTGAGAAACAAGTTAGACAATTTGAGGATCCAGAAGTCGTTCTTTCTTATCATCCTGTAGACATTTTCTTGCATCAAACTGGTGAAACTTTATTTTTGACTAATACTACGCACCATGAGTTCATTGGAAACGTTTATGATATTATTTCTAAGGGGGGTATTCCTGGAGCTTCCTCGGTAATGGTCAGGCGTTCAGCGTGTCCTGAACATGGTTTTGATCCGCTATTCCCTGTTGTCTCCGATTGGATTTTCTACATCGAGGTCGCCCTGAAGGGGAAAGTTGCGTTTCTTGATGAAATGCTCGGGCGTTATCGTAAACATGGAAAAGGTGCTAGTGAGCGCACCTTAGAGCTAATGTCTGAATCTTTACTGACGCTTGATGTTGTTATTGATCGATATGGAAAAAGTGATGCTCACCTTGTTGACGTTTGTGCTAAAGGTAAGCGCCGATACATCCTGGGAGAGGTTTATCGTCAGATTATTTCTAATAAGACAAGTAACATGAAATATCTTTTTTCACTACTAGAGTCTACCTCTACAAACAAAGGCAGGTATGTAGCGAAGATTCTTGGTTGGGTATTATCGAATAATTTTGTCGTATTATGTTTATCAAGAATGTTACCAAAACTTAAATCATTCATTAAGCGCAATATTGCGTAAGGTAACTGATCATGATTAAAGAAGACTTATCTCATTTTTTTAAAATTTACAAAATTGGGAAAAAAATAACTAGACTTAATATTGTTAAGTACACTTTTCATCCACGCTTTTCATGCATCGCAATATATAGAGCCAGTAAATATTTACACATGAAAAGAATGCGGTTTTTATCACGTTTGTTGCAATTATTAAATACACTTGTCTTTAATGTAGAGATAAGTATGGAGACGGATATTGCTGGTGGTCTGTTTATTCCTCACTCTTTTGGGATTGTGATTGGCGCTTCAAAAATCGGTAAAAATGCCATAATTTATCAAGGTGTTACAATTGGTGCAAAAAACCTGGACGTGCCATTTTCGCATGTCAATAGGCCTATAATTGGTGATAATGTGACTATTGCCTCGGGTGCCAAAGTTTTGGGAGGGATTGCTGTTGGCCACAATGTGACTATAGCTGCTAACAGTGTTGTTATTAATACCTGCGAAGATTCTTGTGTTGTAGGTGGGGTTCCTGCTAAGGTGCTGAAAATAAAGGATGTTATTGCATGAATGCCCTTTTGATTTGTCCTGATTTTTTTGATTATGCTGTACAGATTGAAAAAGCTATTGAGAGACAAGGATTGCAGTGTGTGCGTTTGGATGAAAAACCTTCGAATATGGCGCTCGCTAAAATCATTATAAGGTTATTTGGGCAGAAAAAAATTGTTCAAAAATTTCTTTTAGCAAGCTTGAAAAAGAAAGTGAATGATTTAAAGATCGATTCTTTTGATTATATTATAATTGTTAAGGCGGAATGTATATCCGGTGAATTTATGATGTGGTTAAAGGAAAAGTATAAAGAAAGCAAATTTGTTTTTTATGCATGGGATTCGATTAAAAACTACCCCCATGTAGAAAATTTATTACATCATTTTAATAAAAGTTATTCATTTGATAAAAATGATGCAATAGAATATGAACATCTACAGCATTTACCTTTATTTTATTCGCCCCATTACAATAAGTCGTCAGTAATACCAAAAGCAAACAAGATATCATTTATTGGTTCTTATCATAGTGACAGATTTTATGTGTTAAAGAAAATTTGTGAAAAATACAGTGCTGCTTATGATTTGAATTTCACGCTATATTTCCCATCGATTATTCTCCTATTATCTTTTATAATCAAAAATATAAAATCATTATCTGCTCTGAAGCATATTAAGATTACACTTAAGTCTATTTCAGGTGAAACTATCGCAAAAGAGTACAATAATTCTATTGCCGTGATTGATGTCCACCATCCATACCAAAACGGTTTGACGATGAGGGTGATAGAATTGTTGCCTCTGGAAAGAAAAATTATTACTACAAACGATTCGATAACGTCTTATCCGTTTTATAATGTCAATAATATTTGTATTATTAAACGAGATAATCCCGTCATTGAGCAATTTTTTATTGCCAGTGATTTTGTGCATTCAGATATTTCATTTACAAGTAATTATAGTATCGATTCTTGGGCGGAAACATTGCTTACTATTTAAATTGGTTGTGGAGTTTATATGTCTCAAGTTAATCGTGGAATTTCCATGTCTACATTTTTTCTAATAAGCGTCCTCCCATTGGGCACGCTTTTTTTTTACATCATACCAGCAATAATTAGCTACTTTATAAATAGTGATGTTTATTCTTTTGAAATGATGACAATATCTAGTGTGTCTATTTTATTTTATACGCTAGTGCTGATTTCAAACTTTGATAAATTACTATTCCCCTTCAAAACAGCTAAATTTAATTTAAACCTTACATCCCTATCTAAGGGGATCGTTATAAGTTACAGTCTGCTGATGTTATATACGGCGTTGACTGCTCCGACAATTCCATTACTTGATGCATTAAGAGGAAGTGGTATTGATGTGATTTCAAATGGTCGTGAAACATTTCTGCGTACGCGGACCGGTTGGGAAGTAGTATTGAATTATTTTTTCGCCATGTATCGGTCGGTCTTAATGCCATTTGCAGTATGTTGGTTATTTTATGCTAAAAATAGCTGGCGCTATTTCTCCGTAATTATATTTTTATTTACCTTGCTATTAACTTTGGAGAAAAGCGTCTGTGTAATTGCCTTAATTCCACTTTTCTTTTTGTTTTTCCAAATAAGACCTAAAGTGGCACGCAGGATATTATATGTAACAATAATATTGGTTGCGGCGACATCATTTTTGGCGCGTGGTGGTATATCATCAGAATCAACCACGAGTGATTTAAGTTCCGTTCCGGATAAATATAATATTTTTAAATCTGATAGTCAGTTTTTTTATGTAATAAATAGAATATTTTTTATACCTTATGCTACTAGCGTTGACTGGCTAAAGTATCGAGATTCGAGATTAAATGGAAATGAATTGATGGGGCGTAATATCTCTATCATAGCCTCAATGAAGGGTGAGGAAAAATTAAATATTGAAAGAGAGGTTTTTGAATTTCAATGGGGGCAAAACGAGAGTGGAACAGGTTCTGCAAATACGTCATATTTTGTAGATTCATATATTGGCTGGGGCGTTTTTGGGGTGCTAATCTATAATTTGATTATAGTTTTTATTATTAGGTGCGCTATACGGAGTGATATATTTGTTGTTAAGCATGCACATTTGTGCTCTGGTTTTTCTTTTATTTAACTCTCTCTCGGCAATGATTTTTAGTGGTGGTTTGTTTATTTTGGTTTTCATTAGTTTATTCCTGTATGATCGTTCACTTTATATTGGGCGGGTACGAAATGAACTTGTCGATAGTTAGTATATCCATCTTGTGTTTAAATTAGGAATATATTTCCCTTTTTAAACTTTGCGTTATTTCACTTTTTGTACGAATTATAACTGAAACAGTTAAGTAAACTCTGGTCCCTTCCACCTTACTTAGGTTAACATTAACAATACATTCAAACCGCGTATAAATCGCGGGACCACACCTGACAGGAGTATGTAATGTCCAAACAACAGATCGGCGTCGTCGGTATGGCAGTGATGGGGCGCAACCTGGCGCTCAACATCGAAAGCCGTGGTTATACCGTCTCCGTTTTCAACCGCTCCCGTGATAAGACCGAAGAAGTGATTGCCGAGAACCCAGGCAAGAAACTGGTTCCTTTCTATACGGTGAAAGAGTTCGTTGAATCTCTGGAAACGCCTCGTCGTATCCTGTTAATGGTGAAAGCGGGCGCAGGTACCGATGCAGCTATCGACTCCCTGAAGCCTTACCTTGAAAAAGGTGACATCATCATTGATGGCGGTAACACCTTCTTCCAGGACACCATTCGTCGTAACCGTGAGCTGTCTGCTGAAGGCTTTAACTTCATCGGTACCGGTGTTTCCGGTGGTGAAGAGGGCGCGCTGAAAGGCCCATCCATCATGCCTGGTGGCCAGAAAGAAGCATACGAACTGGTTGCGCCTATTCTGACTAAAATCGCTGCCGTTGCCGAAGATGGCGAGCCGTGTGTGACTTATATCGGTCCGGACGGTGCTGGTCATTATGTCAAAATGGTTCACAACGGCATCGAATATGGCGACATGCAGCTGATTGCAGAGGCTTATTCCCTGCTGAAAGGCGGTCTGAACCTTTCCAATGAAGAACTCGCGGAAACTTTCACCGAGTGGAACAAAGGCGAGCTGAACAGCTACCTGATCGACATCACCAAAGATATCTTCACGAAAAAAGATGAAGAGGGTAAATACCTGGTTGATGTGATTCTGGATGAAGCTGCCAACAAAGGTACCGGTAAATGGACCAGCCAGAGCTCTCTGGATCTGGGCGAACCGCTGTCTCTGATCACCGAATCCGTCTTCGCGCGTTACATCTCTTCTCTGAAAGAGCAGCGCGTGGCGGCATCTAAAGTATTGTCTGGCCCTCAGGCTAAACCAGCGGGTGATAAAGCTGAATTTGTTGAGAAAGTGCGTCGTGCACTGTACCTGGGTAAAATCGTTTCTTACGCGCAGGGCTTCTCTCAGCTGCGTGCAGCGTCAGACGAGAACAACTGGGATCTGAACTACGGTGAGATCGCGAAGATCTTCCGCGCGGGCTGCATCATTCGTGCGCAGTTCCTGCAGAAAATCACCGATGCCTATGCTGAAAACGCCGGTATCGCCAACCTGCTGCTGGCACCGTACTTCAAGAAGATTGCGGACGAATATCAGCAGGCGCTGCGTGACGTTGTTGCCTACGCTGTCCAGAACGGTATCCCGGTTCCGACCTTCTCTGCTGCAGTAGCCTACTACGACAGCTACCGTGCTGCTGTGCTGCCTGCTAACCTGATTCAGGCACAGCGTGACTACTTTGGTGCGCATACTTACAAACGTACCGATAAAGAAGGCGTGTTCCATACCGAATGGATGGAATAAGTTAGCTTACTCGCTGTAATCAAAACCCGGAGCCTGTCTCCGGGTTTTTTTATGCAAAAAATGTCGCCTGTTATTCGAAGTAGTCTGAATCTCGCCCCGCTCGTAGTGATTACTCCTGGTTTGCCTTGACAGTTCAGTTTGCCAGGAGGTACAAAGCCCAACAGTTATGTTTATCGCGATGGTCTGGCGGCCATCAGTACAGTTAACTCACAGAAGTCATTAGCGAATGAAAATAACAATCTCCGGAACAGGGTATGTCGGTCTTTCTAACGGCATTCTGATTGCCCAGAATCATGAAGTGGTTGCGCTGGATATCGTGCAGGCCAAAGTGGATATGCTCAATCAGAAAAAATCGCCGATTGTGGATAAAGAAATCCAGGACTATCTCAGCAATAAATCGCTGAATTTCCGCGCCACGACAGATAAAGAAGATGCATACCGCGATGCGGATTACGTCATCATTGCGACGCCTACTGACTACGATCCTAAAACCAACTACTTCAACACTTCAACTGTAGAGGCGGTGATCAAGGACGTTATCGCGATTAACCCTGACGCGGTGATGGTCATTAAATCGACCATTCCTGTTGGGTTTACCAAATCTATTAAAGAAAAGTTCGGTATTGATAATATCTTCTTCTCGCCTGAATTCCTGCGTGAGGGGAGAGCTCTTTACGATAACCTGCATCCTTCTCGTATCGTTATTGGCGAACGTTCTGAGCGCGCTGAACGCTTTGCTGCGCTGCTGCAGGAAGGCGCAGTGAAGAAAGATATTCAGGTGCTGTTCACCGACTCCACCGAAGCTGAGGCGATTAAGCTCTTCGCGAATACCTACCTGGCAATGCGAGTGGCTTATTTCAATGAGCTGGACAGCTATGCAGAGAGTCTTGGCCTGAATACCCGCCAGATTATTGAAGGTGTGTGTCTCGACCCGCGTATTGGCAACCACTACAACAACCCATCATTTGGCTACGGTGGCTATTGCCTGCCAAAAGATACTAAACAATTGCTGGCAAACTATCAGGCTGTGCCGAACAACCTCATTTCGGCGATTGTTGACGCTAACCGTACACGTAAAGATTTCATCTCCGATTCCATCCTTGCGCGTCAACCGAAAGTGGTCGGCGTATACCGTCTGATCATGAAGAGTGGCTCTGATAACTTCCGCGCCTCTTCCATTCAGGGGATCATGAAGCGCATTAAGGCGAAAGGGGTTGAGGTTGTTATCTATGAGCCTGCCATGCCGGACGATCAGTTCTTCAATTCCCGGGTGATCCGCGATCTGGATGCCTTTAAGAAAGAAGCCGATGTCATCATTTCAAACCGCATGGCGGAAGAGCTGGCTGACGTGGCGGATAAGGTTTATACCCGCGATCTGTTTGGTAGTGATTAAGCTAAAAATTTAGCTTAAAAGGACAGCCTGTTATGGGCTGTCCTTTTTTAATCTCTAATCTTAGAGCAGTTAAACGTTTCTTATTTGATTAAAATGCGCTCAGGAAGATATTTTTTGAATTTGTTCATTGAGTGCTGAATGCTATCTTTCGAAATGGTGAAAAGAACATCATCCTCAGTTTCTTTTTGACGAACAGCACCGAAACGCTCATGGAATCTGATGACAGAATGATTACCTTTACGTACGTCGAAGTGGGCACTGGTAAACCCTAATTTCAAAGCGTAGTGATAGACAAGAAGTGCCGACTCAATTGCAAAGTGTGGAGGTGCATCCTCATGAATGACCCATGATCCCCAGCAGAAAGAATCTTGCTGCTGATCATAAATTCTTACCGTTCCAAAAGGTATATCTTCAAGGTCGGTAATGATGAAGTAGGCTTGACCCTCGCTTTTCAGATAACCTTCGATCCATTTTTCTTGAGCTTTAATATCATCAGAGGTGGTGCTTATAAATCGCCCCTTTTTCTCATTCGTTCTCAGCGCGACAATGAAAGCTGCATCATCGGTTTTTACATTTCTAAGTTTAACAGAGCGACCCACGATAAGATCTGTCTGGTGAATTACTGGAATAGACATAGCAGTTCCTTTTGGCGTAGACATAATGAATGCATTCAAATTTTGTAGAAACGTTTGTACCAGTCTACAAAGTTCTTCACCCCATCTTTAACCGAGGTTTGCGGTTTAAATCCGATCACCTCATAAAGTGCCTGGGTATCGGCACTGGTTTCCAGAACATCGCCTGGCTGGAGAGGCAGCATGTTTTTCTCGGCTTTTTTACCCAGCGCGTCTTCCAGCGCGGTAATGTAATCCATCAGTTCTACTGGCGAGCTGTTACCGATGTTGTAGACCCGGTAAGGCGCTGAACTGGTTGCCGGGGAGCCGGTCTCAACGGTCCAGTCTGCATCGGCCTGTGGAATGACATCCTGTAGACGAATAATGGCTTCAGCGATGTCATCAATGTACGTGAAGTCGCGCTTCATCTTACCGTAGTTATAGACATCGATGCTTTTGCCTTCAATGATCGCCTTAGTAAACTTAAATAGCGCCATGTCCGGACGTCCCCACGGGCCGTACACGGTGAAGAAGCGCAGGCCGGTGGTCGGCAAGTTGTACAGATGCGAATAGGTGTGCGACATCAGCTCATTGGCTTTTTTGGTCGCGGCATAGAGTGAGACCGGGTGATCCACGGAATCGTCAGTCGAGAAGGGCATCTTGCGGTTGAGGCCATATACGGAGCTGGATGAGGCATAAAGCAGATGCTGAACCTTATTATGGCGGCAGCCTTCCAGCACGTTGAGATGGCCGATAAGATTGGCATCGGCATACGCGTGAGGGTTTTCCAGGGAGTAACGTACACCCGCCTGCGCGGCCAGATGAATCACACGATCAAACTTCTCAGCCGCGAAAAGCGTGGCCATACCTTCCCGGTCAGCTAATTCCAGCTTGTGGAAGGTGAAGCTCTCAGATTTTAACAGTTCCAGGCGCGCCAGCTTCAGGTTGACATCGTAGTATTCATTGAGGTTATCGATACCAACAACCTGATGACCGGCCTCAAGGAGGCGTTTACTGACATTCGCACCGATAAAACCAGCAGCGCCCGTGACCAAAAATTTCATAGCTTCCCTCATAAACCTAAATCATACAGATGCCATAGCGCATCGGATGGCTTCTATGATAGCGCGAAGGGTGTAAGTTACATAACCCATCTTTCCGATATTACTCATCGGATTCTTATAGAAAAATCGCCAGTAATAGATAAACTATACAAACTTAATTATGTTTGCCCTTTTTTTATCAGTTAGGGATTGTATGACGCAAAACAACAATGGCCAGGTCGCTCCAGGTAACGAGCCTGAGCAAATTGATTTACTTGATTTAGTGTTCCAGCTGTGGCGTGGGAAGTGGGTGATAGCAGCCTTTGTTGTTGTTTCTATCGCCCTGGCAATTGGATATTTATCCGTTGCAAAAGAAAAGTGGACCTCTGGTGCAATCATTGCACAACCTGACGCAGCTCAGATTGCCACCTATTCTAATGCGTTGAATATCCTGTATGGTACCGCCGCACCTACAATGAGTGACAACCAAACGCGCGCTATTGATCGTTTTAGTGCTTCTTTCTCAGCGTTATCGCAGGCGCTGGACAATCAGGCAGAGCCTGAAAAACTCACCATCGAGCCTGCTGTTAAAGGGCAAGCGTTGCCACTAAGCGTCTCCTATACCAGTACATCCGCAGAAGCAGCTCAAAAGCAGCTGGCGCAGTACATTCAGCAGGTTGATGAGCAAACGGCGAAAGAGCTTGCCGTTGACCTTAATGACAACATCAAAGAGCAGATAAAGACCTTGAATGCTTCCCTGCAAAACCAGGAGAAGGTCGCTCAGGAACAGAAAGATCTGCGTATCAAACAGATTGCTGAGGCACTGAAGAACGCTGAAGCAGCGAATATTACCTCGCCGCGCCTCCAGCAAACCCAGGAAGTGACTCAGGAAACGATGTTCCTGCTGGGAAGTGAGGGGCTGAAATCCATGATTGACAACGAAGCTTCTCTTCCGTTGGTCTTTCCAAGAGCCTATTACCAGACCAGGCGAAATCTGCTGGACATCCAGAATTTGAACGTAAGCCCGGACACGATCCACGTTTACCGTTATGTTATGAAACCTGAACTCCCTGTGCGTCGTGACAGTCCGAAAAAAGCGCTTGTTCTGATTCTTGCCGTGCTGCTGGGCGGAATGATTGGTTCTGGGGTGGTGCTTGGCCGCAACGCATTGCGCAACTACAAACCAAAAGCCTGATTTGCAAGTAAAAAACCGGGGAATATCCCCGGTTTTTTTATTTGTGACGTTTGCGTAAATTCTCAATCACCGCCGTCAAATCCAGCTCCTGATCCTGCAGCAGCACCAGCAGGTGATACATCAAATCAGACGCTTCATTCGTCAGCTCCTCACGGTCATGCACGGTTGCGGCCAGCGCGGTCTCAACGCCTTCTTCTCCTACCTTCTGTGCGATACGCTTGGTTCCGCTGGCGTAAAGCTTCGCGGTGTAGGAACTTTCAGGAGCCGCCGTTTTACGCTCTGCCAGCAGCTGTTCCAGTTGATACAGGAACAACCACTGGTGGCTCGCCTCGCCGAAGCAGCTGCTGGTGCCCTTATGGCAGGTTGGCCCGATTGGGTTTGCCAGCACCAGCAGGGTGTCGTAATCGCAGTCTGGCGTAATGCTCACTGCATTCAGGAAATGACCCGAGGTCTCCCCTTTGGTCCACAGGCGCTGCTTCGTGCGCGAGAAAAACGTCACTTTGCCGCTGTCGATCGTTTTTGCCAGCGCGTCCTGATTCATGTAACCCAGCATCAGCACTTCGCCCGAGACGGCATGCTGTATAACCACCGGTAGTAATCCGTCAGTTTTTTCCCAGTCCAGCTGCGCCTGTTGTTGCTCTGTTAACATACCCTGATCTCCACGCCCTGGTCGGCCAGGTACGTTTTTAACTCACCAATATTGATAATCTGCTTGTGGAACACGGAGGCGGCAAGGGCACCGTCCACGTTCGCATCGCGGAAGGCTTCCAGGAAATGCTCCATGGTGCCCGCGCCGCCGGAGGCAATCAGCGGAACGTGGCAGACCGCGCGGACTTTTTTCAGCTGCTCGAGGTCATACCCGTTACGCACGCCGTCCTGGTTCATCATATTGAGAACAATCTCGCCTGCGCCACGCTTTTGCACTTCCTGCACCCAGTCGAGCGTTTCCCACTGGGTGACGCGGGTACGACTTTCATCGCCGGTGTACTGGTTGACGTGGTACTTGCCCGTTGCGGCGTCATACCAGGTGTCGATTCCAACCACAATACACTGCACGCCAAAGCGATCGGCCAGGCGTGTAATCAACTCTGGCTCGGCCAGAGCAGGGGAGTTGATGGAAATCTTGTCGGCCCCAAAAGAGAGAATTTTGGCAGCGTCGTCAGCGGACTTAATCCCGCCCGCCACGCAGAACGGAATGTCGATCACTTCCGCCACGCGTGCCACCCAGCTTTTGTCGACCACGCGGCCATCGCTGGAAGCGGTGATATCATAAAAGACCAGCTCGTCGGCGCCTTCATCGGCATAGCGTTTTGCCAGCGGGACGATGTCGCCAATGATCTCGTGGTTGCGGAACTGCACGCCTTTCACGACCTGACCATCGCGTACGTCAAGACAAGGAATTATCCGTTTTGCCAGCATTGAATCGCCTCCGTCACAGTAAATTTACCTTCCAGCAGGCCCGGCCCACAATCACACCCTGCACACCGGTACCGCGCAGCGCGGCCACGTCGTCTATATCACCGATACCGCCAGAAGACTGGAACGCTACCTGCGGATAACGCGCGCAGACCTCTTCATACAGCGAGACGTTGGAGCCCGCCAGCGTTCCGTCCCGGGAGATATCCGTGCACAGTACGTGCTTCAGGCCAACGGGCAGATAGATATCGACCAGCTCTTCCAGCGTCACGCCGGAGTTTTCCTGCCAGCCGCTCACGGCAACCTGCTTATTACCCTGTTCGTCAATACGCACGTCCAGTGCCAGGACCAGGGCATCGGCACCAAAGCGGCGGAACCAGCCTTTCACCGTCTCAGGGTCTTTCACGGCGGTTGAGCCCACCACCACGCGGGCCACGCCAGCGTCCAGCAGCGCCGCGACGTCATCTTCCGTACGCACGCCGCCGCCGACCTGGACGGGCACATCAACGCCCGCAACAAGTTGTTTAAGCAGCGGGATCTGGCGCTTCGCCGGATCTTTCGCGCCCGTCAAATCCACCAGGTGCAGTACCTGCGCACCCTGGGCGGCATAATCCTGCAGACGCGGCAGCGGGT
This sequence comes from Enterobacter sp. E14S, assembly GCF_055666685.1. Taxonomy (NCBI): domain Bacteria; kingdom Pseudomonadati; phylum Pseudomonadota; class Gammaproteobacteria; order Enterobacterales; family Enterobacteriaceae; genus Enterobacter; species Enterobacter sp. E14S. The sequence goes on from NZ_JBVODQ010000002.1 coordinate 512,607, forward strand.
CGTTTCCGTAGTCGCGCTGCTGGCCGTAATCGCCCTGATGCAGACGGACAACCGTACCGTCAATTAAATCTAACGCGGGAATAATCATCACATCTCCAGGAAGTTTTTCAGCAGCTGCGCGCCCGCGGCGCCAGAGCGCTCCGGGTGAAACTGCACGCCGAAGAAGTTGTCTTTCTGTACGGCCGCCGTAAACGCCTCGCCGTAAGTGCACTGGGCGATCGTATTCGCATTCACCGGCATGGCGTAGCTGTGGACGAAGTAAAAATACGCGCCGTCTTCGATGCCGCGAAACAGCCGGTCGCCCGCTTTGGCGTACACGCGGTTCCAGCCCATATGCGGCAGAGGCAGGCCGCGATCGGTCATTTTCGGCACGTCTTCATCAATAATGCCCAGCAGGTCAACGCCGTTGCTCTCTTCGCTGCGGCGGCCCAGGATCTGCATGCCCAGACAAATGCCCAGCACCGGCTGGGTACAGGCTTTGATCAGGTCGACCAGCTCGCGTTCGCGAATCTGATCCATCGCCGCCTGCGCGGTGCCCACGCCCGGTAAAAAGAGTTTGTCGGCGCGCAGCACCACGTCCGGGTCACGGCTCACCACCGGCTCATAGCCGTGGCGCGCAATCGCCGATTTGACGGAGTTCAGGTTGGCGCATCCGGTATCCAGAATGACCACGTTCATTACAGCACTCCTTTCGACGAGGGAAGGGCGTCACCTTCAACGCGGATCGCCTGGCGCAGGGTACGGCCAAAGGCTTTGAAGAGACTCTCCACGCGGTGGTGATCGTTCTTGCCCTTGGTCTTCAGGTGCAGCGTCAGGCCCATGGTGTAGGACAAGGAGCGGAAGAAGTGCTCCACCATTTCGGTGCTCAGATCGCCCACGCGCTGGTAGGTAAAATCGGCTTTATACTCCAGATGCGGACGCCCGGAGATGTCCATCGCGCAGCGCGCCAGACACTCGTCCATCGGCAGGACAAAGCCGAAACGGTTAATGCCGCGCTTGTCGCCGAGCGCCAGCTTCAGGGCTTCACCCAGGGCCAGGCCGGTATCTTCCACGGTGTGGTGATCGTCAATGTAGAGATCGCCTTTTACCGTAATCTCCATGCGGAAACCGCCGTGGGTGGCAATCTGATCCAGCATATGGTCGAAGAAACCGACGCCGGTGTGGATCTTGCTGCCGCCTTCACGGTCCAGCCAGACCTTCACATCAATCTGCGTCTCTTTGGTGTTGCGCTCAACGTGGGAATAGCGGTCGCGTTTTGTCAGCTGCTCGCCAATCTTCGCCCAGTTAAGGTTGTTACGGTCGTAGCGCAGCCCCGCGATGCCCATGTTTTCCGCCAGCGTAATATCGGTGATGCGATCGCCGATGACATAGCTGTTGGTTTTATCCAGCGCATCTTCAGCCAGGTAGCGCTCTACCAGCTTCACCTTTGGCTTACGGCAGTCGCACTCGTCGGCCGGCATGTGCGGGCAAATCAGCACTTCATCAAATACCACGCCCTGAGAGGTCAGCACCTGCATCATCAGATTATGCGGGCCGTCAAAGTCCGCCTGCGGGAAGCTGTCGGTACCCAGACCATCCTGGTTGGTGATCATCACCAGCTTAAAGCCTGCTTTTTGCAGCTTGAGCAGCACCGGGATCACGTCCGGTTCAAAAGCCAGCTTGTCGAATCGGTCGACCTGAAAATCGGCTGGTGGCTCCGAAATCAGGGTGCCGTCACGATCGATGAAAAGGATCTTCTGGGTCATACTTTCTCCGCTTTCAGGGCGTCAATCACGCGCTGGCTCTCTGCACGGGTGCCTACGGTAATGCGCAGGCACCCGCTCAGAGAAGGTTGTTTATTCTGGTCTCGTAAGATAATGCCCTGATCCCATAAAGATTTAAATACGGCACTCGATGCGGTGAAGCGCACCAGGATGTAGTTAGTTTCCGAGTCGAATACCTGCTCCACGCAAGGGATATCCTTCAGGGCGGTCACCAGATACTGACGTTCCTCCAGGATTTGCGCCACGCGCTCGCGCATCGCGTTGATCCCCTGAGGCGTCAGCGCCTGTGCCGCAATATCGGCAACCGGCGTTGAGAGCGGGTACGGGGCGATCACTTTCAGCAGCAGGTCGATGACCTCTTTATTCGCCAGGGTGAATCCGCAGCGCAGACCCGCAAGGGCAAAGGCTTTCGACAGCGTGCGCAGCACCACCAGGTGCGGATACTCTTCCAGCCAGCCTGACAGCGTCGCCTGTGGGCAGAACTCGATGTAGGCTTCGTCGGCAACCACCAGGGCTTTACCGCGCGTCATCTCCAGCAGGGTGCGGATATCCTGCGGGTTGATAATCTGTCCGGTCGGGTTGTTCGGGCTACAGACAAACACCACTTTTACACCATCGAGATTGTCGGCGATCCCCTGAAGATCCAGCTGCCAGTTCTCCAGCGCCTGCACGTTGCGGCACGCCACGCCGAAGGTTTCCGCGCTGACGCTGTACATGCCGTAGGTAGGCTGGCAGTACATCACCGCGTCTTTGCCCGGCTCGCAGAAGGCGCGGATCAGCAGTTCAATGCCCTCATCCGCGCCGCGGCTGACCAGCACCTGCTCCGGCTTCACGCCCGCGTACTGCGCGTAGTTTTCAATAACGGCCTTTGGCTGACATTCCGGATAGCGGTTCAGCGTTTGCTGCGACAGTTCGAACTGCACCGCCGTCGGGAATTCGTTGGCGTTCAGCCAGACATCCCCTTTACCGCCCAGACGACGCGCCGACTGATAAGGCGTCAGGCGACGGACATTTTCGCGGGCTAACTCTTCAATGTTCATGCTTGCTCCTTCAGGGCTGCAACGCGCAGCGTAACGGCATTTTTGTGGGCGGTCAGCCGCTCGGCGGCGGCCAGGGTTTCAATAGTAGACGCCAGTGACGCAAACCCTTCGCGTGAGAGCTCCTGCACGGTCATGCGTTTCTGGAAATCCGCCAGGCCCAGGCTCGAACAGGTAGAGGTGTAGCCATACGTGGGCAGCACGTGGTTGGTGCCGGAGGCGTAATCCCCCGCTGACTCCGGTGACCAGTCGCCGAGGAACACCGAGCCCGCGCTGGTAATGCTGTCAACCAGATCGCGCGCGTTGCGGGTCTGAATGATCAGGTGCTCCGGGCCGTACTGGTTGGAGATGGCAATACACTGGTCCAGGTCGCGCGCCACAATCAGGCGGCTGGCCGCTAGCGCCTGGCGTGCCGTGTCGGCGCGGGGCAGGTCGGCAAGCTGACGCTCCACGGCTTCGCCCACGCGTTTCGCCATATCGGCATCCGGCGTCAGCAGGATGACCTGCGAGTCCGGGCCGTGTTCCGCCTGAGAAAGCAGGTCGGAGGCGACGAAGTCCGGCGTTGCGCCGCTGTCGGCAATCACCAGCACCTCAGACGGGCCGGCAGGCATATCGATGGCCGCGCCGTCCAGACGCTGGCTGACCTGGCGTTTGGCTTCGGTCACATACGCATTGCCCGGGCCAAAAATCTTGTCGACCTTCGGAATGGATTCCGTGCCGAACGCCAGGGCCGAAATCGCCTGCGCGCCGCCCACTTTATAGACCGCCTGTACGCCGCAGAGCTTCGCCGCATAGAGGATCTCGTCGGCAATCGGTGGCGGTGAGCACAGCACCACTTTCTGACACCCGGCAATGCGCGCGGGTGTCGCCAGCATCAGTACGGTGGAGAAAAGCGGGGCAGAGCCGCCGGGAATATAGAGGCCAACGGACGCAACCGGGCGCGTGACCTGCTGGCAACGCACGCCGGGCAGGGTTTCGACATCCACGGTCTGCAGCTTTTGCGCGGTGTGGAAGGTATCAATGTTTTTCACCGCGACGGCCATCGCCTGTTTGATATCGTCACCCAGACGATTGCTGGCATCAATGATTTCCTGCCCGGTAACCTGTAATGCACCGACTTCCGTCTTGTCAAACTTCGCGCTGTATTCACGCAGCGCGTCATCGCCACGGGCTTTGACGTTATCCAGGATCTCCGCCACGGCGCGTGAGATGCTCTCAGAGGCGGAAATCGCCGGGCGCATCAGCAGCTCGCGCTGCTCTGCGTCGCTACAGGTATTCCAGTCGATGATTGTGTTAAAGCTCATGGCCATTACTCCATCATCTTCTCAATAGGCAGCACCAGGATGGAGCTTGCGCCCAGCGCCTTCAGTTTTTCCATGGTTTCCCAGAACAGGGTTTCGCTGCTCACCATGTGCATCGCCACGCGCTGCTGATCGCCCGCCAGCGGCAGGATGGTTGGACGCTCAGCGCCCGGCAGCAGGGCAATCACTTCATCCAGACGCTCGGTTGGGGCGTGCATCATGATGTATTTGGACTCACGCGCCTGAATCACGCCCTGAATGCGGGTCAGCAGCTTGTCGATCAGCTGCTGCTTGGCGTCGGCCATGTCGCCGTCGCGCTGAATCAGGCACGCTTTAGAGCGGTAGATCACTTCTACTTCGCGCAGACCGTTGGCTTCCAGCGTCGCGCCGGTAGAGACGAGGTCACAGATGGCGTCCGCCAGACCCGCACGCGGCGCCACTTCAACGGAGCCGTTCAGCAGACAGGATTTAAACTGCACGCCTTTCTGGTCGAGATAACGCTTTAACAGGTGAGGGTAAGAGGTGGCGATACGTTTGCCGTTCAGCGCGGCCGGGCCGTCCCACGCTTCGTCAACCGGCGTAGCCAGGGACAGGCGGCAGCCGCCGAAGTCCAGACGACGGAGGGTGAAGTAACGCGGATCTTCACCCTGCGCGCGGCGGGTCAGCAGCTCTTCTTCCAGCACGTTTTCCCCGATAATGCCGAGGTCAACGACGCCATCCATGACCAGGCCGGGAATATCGTCATCACGCACGCGCAGAATGTCGATGGGCATGTTTTCAGCCAGAGCAATCAGGCGCTGGGTGTGCAGGTTAATTTTAATCCCGCAGCGGGCCAGCAGTTCGCGTGAGTCATCGCTCAAACGGCCTGATTTTTGAATAGCTATGCGTAAGCGTGAGTTATCTAACATTCTTTATTCCTCGTTAACCTGTTTTAACCTGCCTGAATTTGGTCCAAAAAAAAGCCCCCGGAAGAAGATCTTCCGGGGGCTTTTTCATGCGTTCATGCACCACTGGAAGATCCAAACGTCTTCCAGCACACATCGCCTGAAAGACTAGTCAGGATGATGGTGATGATGGTGGTGTTTAAATTGAACGCGTGTCATATAAATTCTCGATGAATGCTTATTCATTTGATGTCTTTTAACCTAAACCAGTTGTACGACATATTGCAAGGGCTTTTTTTGATCATTAATTCATTTCATATTGATGCTATGAATTGTGTGTTCTGCCGGGCTGGCGTAGCCTTATAAAAGACGAGTGAGAGTCAGGAGAATTCGCATGAAAAAGGTCGCGATTGTCGGTTTAGGATGGCTGGGAATGCCGCTGGCGATGTCATTAGCCGCGAAAGGCTGGCAGGTGACCGGGAGCAAAACCACGGCGGATGGGGTAGAGGCAGCGCGCATGTGCGGTATTGATGGCGTTGAGCTGCGCCTTGAACCGGAGCTGGTGTGTGATGCTGACGATCTGGACACGCTGATGAACGTCGATGCGCTGGTGATCACGCTCCCCGCGCGGCGCAGTGGCCCGGGCGAGTCGTTTTATCTGCAGGCGATGCAGGAGATCGTCGACAGCGCGCTGGCGCACCATGTTCCGCGCATCATTTTTACCAGCTCGACGTCGGTGTATGGCGAAGTTGAGGGCGTGGTGAAAGAGAGTTCTGAGCGCCGTCCCGTTACGGCGAGCGGTCAGGTTCTGAAAGAGCTGGAAGACTGGCTGCATAATCTTCCCGGCACGCAGGTCGATATCGTACGTCTGGCGGGGCTGGTTGGCCCTGGCCGCCATCCGGGACGCTTTTTTGCCGGTAAGTCTGCGCCAGACGGCCAGCATGTCGTCAATCTTGTGCATCTTGACGATGTTGTTGCTGCGATTGAGCTACTCTTACAGGCTCCGAAAGGTGGACACATCTATAATATATGTGCACCTTCTCATCCGGCACGCAGCACGTTTTACCCGCTGATGGCACGTCAGCTGGGCCTGGCTCCGCCGGTTTTTGGTGAGGCAAAGGATGACAGCAAAGGCAAAATTGTTGATGGCAATCGCATTTGTCATGAGCTGGGGTTTGAGTATCAGTATCCCGATCCGCTGGTGATGCCCATGGAATAAGACCCGCAGCGGAGACGATCGCGCACCAGAAGGGGGCGAGCATGAAACCGCTGCTGGATGTTCTTATTATTCTGGATGCTCTGGAAAAGAGGGGAGCTTTGCCGCTGCGTCAGCAAAGCTCTACAAAACTCCATCTGCGCTGAGCTATACCGTTCAAAAACTGGAAAGCGATCTCAATATCCAGATCCTCGATCGCTCCGGGCACCGCGCACGTTTCACCCGTACCGGACAGATGCTGCTGGAAAAAGGCCGTGAAGTCCTCCATACCGTTCGTGAACTCGAAAAACAGGCCGTAAAACTCCATCAGGGATGGGAAAACGAGCTGGTTATTGGCGTGGATGATACCTTTCCGTTTTCTCTCCTGACGCCGCTGATTGAAGCCTTCTATCAACACCACAGCGTGACCCGGCTTATCTTTATCAACGGCGTGCTGGGTGGCTCCTGGGATGCCTTAACGCAGGGCAGGGCGGACATTTTCGTCGGTGCACTCCATGAGCCTCCCCAGCTGAGTGATTTTGGTTTTGCCCGGCTGGGCGTGCTGGAGCAGGTATTTGCCGTGGCGCCCCATCACCCGCTGGCTCAGGAACCCGAGCCGCTTAACCGTCGCGTAATTAAAGGCTACCGAGCCATCGTTGTCGGGGACAGCTCTCGTCCAGAATGCTCGGTCTCCTCGCAGCTGCTTGATGAACAGGAAGCTATTACCGTTTTCGACTTTAAAACCAAGCTGGAACTGCAAATAAGCGGCCTGGGCTGCGGCTATTTACCCCGCTATCTGGCGCAGCGGTTTATTGACAGCGGCGCGCTTGTTGAAAAACAGGTTCTTGCTCAAAGCAGTAATGAATCGGTGTGGGTAGGCTGGAATGAACAAACTGCCGGGCTGGCCAGCGCCTGGTGGCGAGACGAGATTTTAGCAAATAGTGCTATCGCCGCCGTTTACTCTCAGCCCGACGTCCAGAAATCAGCCAGTTAGTAAAAAGAAAATTACCCGCTGCGTTGCAAAGTATTGCCTTTTGTATCCGATGTGGGGCAAAATGCGGCCGCTGCAACCAAATGAATAATCGACGATATAAAAGGCGTCGGTTATTTTTTTTTGCATGTACGAAACGAAACTAAAAACCAAGAGGCCGGGCTTCGTACCGGATAGATATTTACTAAAATCCGACAGTTGTTGTCGCTGAGGAAGAAAGAAATGGGGCAATTTTTCGCTTACGTGGCGGTTATCACCGTAAAGGAGAATAACTATGTCGCATAACGCAACTCCAAACACCTCTCGCGTGGAATTACGTAAAACGCTTACGTTGATTCCGGTTGTTATGATGGGCCTTGCCTATATGCAACCGATGACGCTGTTCGATACATTCGGTATCGTATCAGGCCTCACAGACGGTCATGTGGCAACGGCGTACGCCTTTGCGCTGGTCGCCATTCTCTTTACTGCGCTGAGCTACGGTAAACTGGTTCGCCGTTTCCCGTCTGCAGGCTCTGCCTATACCTATGCCCAAAAATCCATCAGCCCGGCGGTTGGCTTCATGGTGGGCTGGTCATCTCTGCTGGACTATCTGTTCATGCCGATGATCAATATTCTGCTGGCAAAAATTTACTTCGAAGCGCTGGTGCCTTCTGTTCCATCGTGGATCTTCGTTGTCGCGCTGGTGGCCTTTATGACCATCTCTAACCTGCGCAGCATCAAGACCGTGGCGAACTTCAACACCCTGATTGTTATACTGCAGATGGGTATTGTGGCGGTTATCGTTGGCCTGATCATCTACGGTGTTTCTCACGGTGAAGGTGCAGGTACGCTGACCAGCACGCGTCCATTCTGGTCTGAAGGTGCGCACGTTGTGCCGATGATTACCGGTGCGACGATTCTGTGCTTCTCGTTCCTGGGCTTTGACGGTATCTCTTCTCTGTCCGAAGAGACCAAAGATGCTGAGCGCGTGATCCCGAAAGCGATTTTCCTGACAGCGCTGATTGGCGGCCTGATCTTTATCGGAGCTTCCTACTTCCTGCAGCTGTACTTCCCGGACATCTCTCGCTTTAAAGATCCAGATGCGTCACAGCCTGAAATCATGCTGTATGTTGCGGGTAAAACCTTCCAGTGGGGCGTGCTGATCTTCTCCAGCGTGACCGTACTGGCGTCCGGCATGGCGGCACACGCAGGCGTTTCTCGTCTGATGTACGTGATGGGCCGTGACGGCGTATTCCCAACCCGTTTCTTTGGCTACGTTCATCCGAAATGGCGTACTCCGGCGTGGAACGTGCTGCTGGTTGGAGCTATTGCCCTGCTGGCGATTAAATTCGACCTGGTGACGGCGACCGCGCTGATTAACTTCGGTGCGCTGGTGGCGTTTACCTTCGTTAACCTCTCCGTGATCTCACAGTTCTGGATCCGTGAGAAGCGCAACAAAACGCTGAAAGACCACTTCAACTATCTGGTGCTTCCAGTATGTGGTGCCCTGACCGTGGGCGCGCTGTGGATTAACCTGGAAGAGAGCTCTATGGTTCTGGGTCTGATCTGGGGTGCTATCGGTTTGGTTTACCTGGCCTGCGTCACGAAGAGCTTCCGTAACCCGGTTCCTCAGTACGAAGACGTCGCGTAATGACTCGCCGGGTGGCGCTAGCGCTTGCCCGGCCTACAAAACGACACACCCGTTGGCCTGTGCCAGCGGGCAAAAAAAGCCGGAGACATCGCCTCCGGCTTTTTTTATACCCCTCGCTCAGACAATCTCTTGAGCGTACTGGAACAGGGATTTCAACAGCGCCTGTTTCTCAGCATTCCCCTCATACTGGCCATAAAGCATTTCCAGCTCCTGGGCATAGCTATTAAGGAACTCAGGGGTAAAGACATTGCGACGATGCTGCAGCCAGCGATCCTGCTCAGCCTCGTCCAGCGTGCCGGGGAAGTTACGCGCGCGGTAGTTAAACATCAGCTTTTCGATGCGTTTATCGGCAAAGGTGATATCCAGCGCCGGCAGGTTACGCGGCTCGGTTTGCAGAACGATATTCATCGCCGCGCGGTCGGCATCGCTGAAGAAGCCGTTGTAGAGCTGGGCATCCACGTTTTCAGACGGCACGAACGGCTCCGCCTCGGCAAAGATAGCAACTACTTTCTCGCGCACCTGCGGGTTATCGCGCAGCACTTTCAGGTTATCGAGGCAGCGCTGACGGTTAATGCCCAGTCTGTCCGCATCTTCCGGGCGCAGCGTATTCGCCTGCGCGAGTACCGGACATTTATTGATATGCACCAGTTTGACCGGCACCGCGGGCAGATCGCCGAGTTCATTTTTCGGGGTATAGAGCCGTTCGCGCAGGGTATCGCTGTCGAGCTCCAGCAGCGGCGAAATATCGCCGGCTAAATCCACCATGATGACCGCATTACGGTTGTCCGGATGCCACGCCAGCGGGGCGACCCAGCTGGTATTACCGCGCCAGGCACCAAACATGCCGGAAATATGCACCAGGGGTTTCATCTGCGGCACGTCGATAAGGGTCATCAGCTTCTGCTTGCTGCGGTGGCTCAGCAGATACTCAAACAGCCGGGGCTGCGCGTTTTTCACCAGCTTCGCCATGGCAATGGTGGCATAGACGTCCGCCATCGCGTCGTGGGCATTGCTGTGCTCGATGCCGTTGGCGCGCGTCAGGTGTTCCAGCCGGAAGCTGGTCAGCCCTTCCTCGTTTTCCGGCCAGTTAATGCCCTCAGGACGCAGGGCATAACAGGCGCGCATGATGTCGAGCAAATCCCAGCGCGAATTGCGGTTCTGCCAGCTCCAGGCATAGGGATCGTAGAAGTTGCGATAGAAGATGTTGCGCGTTACTTCGTCATCGAAGCGGATGTTGTTGTAACCGACCACGCAGGTATTGGGGACGGTAAACAGATCGTGGATGCGTCGGGCGAATTCTGCCTCGTTAACGCCTTTCTCGCGCGCTTCCTGAGGAGTGATCCCGGTGACCATGACCGCCCCGGGCTGCGGCAGGTAGTCATCAGCCGGTTTGCAGTAAAAGACCTCAGGCTCGCCAATAATGTTGAATTCGTCGTCGGTACGGATGGCGGCAAACTGCGCCGGTCGGTCCAGCGCCGGGTGCGTGCCAAAGGTTTCGTAGTCATGAAATAAAAAAGTCGGGCGAGCGGCAGAGTCAGACACCAGTAATACCATCCTGTTAAAAAATGACGTCACTATGGTAAACGATCGTGCGGTTCAGACCGAATAAAAAGCACCGCCGTGACGCAAATTTGCGCGCCAGCTTCAGAGAAAAATCTGTGCTCTGTCACATTTTTTTGCAATTAAGCCAGGTAACGACATCAGAACTCCCGTAAAAAGGTCATCGATTTTTAATGACCTGAGGATATACCGTTGAAACGCCGTCTGTTTATTGCTGTTTCTTTACTCGCTTCGAGTGTCTCATCTGCTTTTGCGGCCGAACCACTGGATTTTTCGCCGCAGCCTCCGGCCATTCAGGCTGGCTCCTGGGTGCTGATGGACTACACGACTGGTCAGATCTTAACGGCGGGCAACGAACATCAACATCGTAATCCGGCGAGCCTGACCAAGCTGATGACGGGGTATGTGGTTGATCGGGCCATTGATAGCCATCGCATTACGCCGGACGACATTGTCACCGTCGGGCGTGACGCGTGGGCAAAAGGCAACCCGGTTTTTGACGGCTCATCGCTGATGTTCCTGAAAGAGGGCGATCGCGTCTCCGTGCGTGATTTAAGCCGCGGTCTGATTGTCGATTCCGGCAACGACGCCTGCGTGGCGCTGGCCGATCACGTGGCGGGCGGTCAGCCGCAGTTTGTGAAGATGATGAACGACTACGTGCAGAAGCTGAACCTGCGCGATACGCACTTTGAAACCGTCCACGGGCTGGACGCGCCGGGCCAGCACAGCTCGGCCTATGACCTGGCCGTACTCTCCCGGGCCATCATTCACGGCGAGCCTGAGTTTTATCATATGTACAGCGAAAAGAGCCTGACCTGGAACGGGATCACCCAGCAAAACCGTAACGGCCTGCTGTGGGATAAAACCATGAACGTGGACGGGCTTAAAACGGGGCACACCTCGGGGGCGGGCTTTAACCTGATTGCGTCCGCCGTTGACGGGCAGCGCCGTTTAATCGCGGTGGTGATGGGGGCGGACAGCCCGAAAGGGCGTGAGGACCAGGCCCGGAAACTGCTGCACTGGGGGCAGCAGAACTTCGATACGGTGCAAATCCTGCATAGCGGTAAAAAAGTGGGGACAGAGCGTATCTGGTACGGCGATAAGGAGCAGGTGAAACTGGGCACCGACCAGGACTTCTGGCTGGCCTTGCCGAAAGCGGAAGTGCCGAACATCAAAGCCAAATACGTGCTGGATAAAAAAGAGCTGGAAGCGCCGATTGCCGCGCATCAGCGTGTCGGGGAGATCCAGCTCTACGATCGCGACAAAGTGGTGGCGCACTGGCCGCTGGTGACGCTGGAAGCCGTTGATAAAGGCGGCCTGTTCTCCCGCATGAGCGATTATCTGCACCACACGCTCTAACTGCTGCTGAGCAGGCTGGCAGGGTTGCGAGTCTGCTCACATAATAAACACTTCACGTTTGCTGAATGCTCAGAACTCGCTTTATAGTGTATGTATATACAGTAATAAATGGAGGCAGCATGGACTACAGCATTAAGCAGCAACAGAAACGTAAGATTGCCGGTTTTCATTTGGTCGGACCGTGGGAACAAACGGTAAAACAGGGCTTTGAACAGCTTGTGATGTGGGTCGACGGGCGTCACATTGAGCCGCTGGAGTGGGTTGCGGTCTACTACGATAACCCCGACGAGGTCCCGGCAGAAAAATTGCGCTGCGATACGGCGGTTACGGTACCGGATGATTTCGTTATCCCGGAAAACAGCGAAGGCGTCATGATGACGGAAATCGCGGCCGGGGATTATGCCGTGGCGACGGCGCGCGTGGAAAACTACGACTTCGCCACGCCGTGGTATCAGTTCTTTAATTCCCTGCTGCAGGACAACAAGTACCAGATGGCGCTCAAACCCTGCTTCGAGCGCTATCTCAATGACGGCAATGCAGACGGCTACTGGGATATCGAAATGTATATCGCGGTAGAGCATAAAACGGTTTAAGCCTGCTAAATGAAGGGTTTTTCAGCCGGGAGCGATCCGCCCGGCTGAAAACACAGTACAATTGTGATTTGCCGTGTAGCTGGAGAGCGGGTGTGCGTCCCGACAAATCATTAACCCCTTTTGAAATTCGCTTGTACAAACATTACCGCGTGGTGCACGGGTGTCGCATCGCGCTGGCTTTCGTGTTGACGTTTGTGCTGGTCCGTTTGCTGGACGTTCCGGAAGGGACGTGGCCGCTGATCACGCTGGTGGTGGTGATGGGGCCCATCTCGTTTTGGGGAAACGTTGTTCCGCGCGCCTTTGAGCGAATTGGCGGGACGGTTTTAGGCTCGGCCCTTGGGCTTATCGCCCTGAAGCTGGAGCTCATCTCATTTCCCGTGATGCTGGCATGGTGCGGTGCCGCCATGTTCCTGTGCGGCTGGCTGGCGCTGGGTAAGAGGCCGTATCAGGCGCTGCTGATTGGTATTACGCTCGCGGTGGTTGTCGGTGCGCCCGCCGGGGATATGACCACCGCGCTGTGGCGAAGCGGGGATGTCATCCTGGGGTCACTGCTGGCCATGCTCTTCACCGGTATCTGGCCGCAGCGCGCTTTTCTGCACTGGCGTATTCAGATGGCGAACTACGTCACCGCCTTTAACCGCGTCTATCAGGCCGGTTTTTCTCCTAATCTGGTCGAGCGGCCCCGGCTGGAAAAGCATCTGCAAACGATCCTCAACGACGTGGTCAAAATGCGCGGTCTGATCGCGCCCGCCAGCAAAGAAACCCGTATTCAGAAATCGATTTTCGAAGCCATCCAGACGGTAAGCCGCAATCTGGTCTGCATGCTTGAACTGCAAATCAACGCCCACTGGGCCTCACGTCCCAGCCATCTGTTGATGCTTAACGCGCAGACCCTCAAAGAGACCCAGCAGATGACGCAGCAAACGCTGTTGACCATTGCCCATGCGCTCTATGAAGGGAACCCGCAGCCAATACTGGCCAACAGCGAGCGGCTGAATGAGATCGTCGCGGAGCTGAAGCAGTTAATCAATGAACGCCAGAGCGATAACGTGGCGGAAACGCCTATTCATGGCTACGTCTGGCTGAGCATGGAACTGGCGCGGCAGCTTGAGCTGTTATCGCACCTTATTTGCCGGGCGCTGCGCAAATAAAAGGCTTATGTGACGCCTGCTGCTTCGATTCAGCAGCAATTGGGGTTATGATAGCTTTAAACGATATACTCATTGTCATTCGCAGCCGCTGTCAGTAAGGTTATTGTCACAACGGTTGCCTTAACGAATCCGAATCTCACATTATCAGGGGTGTAAAAATGGAAACTACCAAGCCTTCGTTCCAGGATGTTCTGGAATTCGTCCGCCTGTTCCGCCGCAAAAACAAGCTGCAGCGTGAAATCCAGGACGTTGAGAAGAAGATCCGTGACAACCAGAAACGTGTTCTGCTGCTCGACAACCTGAGCGACTACATCAAGCCAGGTATGAGCGTTGAAGCTATTCAGGGCATCATCGCCAGCATGAAGAGCGACTATGAAGACCGCGTTGATGATTACATCATCAAAAATGCTGAGCTGTCCAAAGAGCGCCGTGACATCTCTAAAAAGCTGAAAGTGATGGGCGAAATCAAAAACGGCGAAGCAAAAAGCGAGTAATCGCAGCGGATGGTGAAAAAGGCTCTCTGGTGACAGAGAGCCTTTTTTTATGATTCAGAACGCGGCTGTAGCTGATAAATCCAGGCCTGAACCTGCTTGCCTTCAAGGGTGGTCACCGTGACCTCAACCCGATCGTAGCCGTCTTCAAATTCGTCCAGCATTTGCCAGTGCGCGGCAAGGTTATCCGAGATAAATAGATAGCCTTCGACGCGGGGGCCGTCAGGGTGGAGCACAATTCCCGGGAAGTCCGCCGCGGCGCCCCAGCCGCGTTCGTAAAACGTGCCGGATACGGAACCGGCCAGCCATTCGCCGCCGATGTCTTCAAGAATATGCGCATTAGCGTGGCCCGGGCGCAGCGTGCCGTAGACAAACAGAGCGTTCATTTTCCCTCATCCGCAAAGCAAAAAGCCTGCTTTAAAAGCAGGCTTTTTAAATTTGGCTCCTCTGACTGGACTCGAACCAGTGACATACGGATTAACAGTCCGCCGTTCTACCGACTGAACTACAGAGGAATCGTTGTGGAGGCTTATCTTAGCGGCGAAAAAAGTTTTGTCAAACCTGATCTTAGGGAAAATCGACTGATTGCTGATTCTGTCGTCAGTTTGTTGTAAATCCACACATCTTTTTTCAGGAAAATACTTTGCAGGATTAGCATTTGTCCCCCATCATTTGAAATGGAGTTTCAACTTTTCTCGCTAAGGTCCATTTTGAACGTCACTGCCTCCTTACGCCAGGCGATAACGCGCACGCCATGGTATGCAAAACGTAAAAGCTATCGTGTCCTGTTCTGGCGTGAAATCACCCCCCTTGCCGTGCCTATCTTCCTGGAAAATACCTGCGTTCTGCTGATGGGGGTTTTGAGCACCTTCCTGGTGAGCTGGCTGGGTAAAGAGGCGATGGCTGGGGTTGGGCTGGCGGACAGCTTTAACATGGTGGTGATCTCGTTCTTTGCCGCCATAGATCTCGGGACGACGGTGGTGGTGGCCTTTAGCCTCGGCAAGCTTGATCCCAAACGTGCACGCGAGGCGGCCCGCCAGTCGCTGATGATCATGACCATTTTTTCGATCGTTCTGGCGGCGGTGATCCACTATTTCGGTAAAGAGATTATCGATTTTGTCGCCGGGGAGGCGACGAACGAGGTGAAAGACCTGGCGCTGACCTACCTGGAAATGACCGTCTTAAGCTATCCGGCGGCGGCGATTGCGCTGATTGGCAGCGGTGCGCTGCGCGGGGCGGGCAACACCAAAATTCCGCTGCTGATCAACGGCGGGATGAATATCCTGAATATCATTATCAGCAGCGTGCTGATCTACGGCGTGTTCTCGTGGGAGGGGCTGGGGTTCGTCGGTGCCGGACTGGGGTTAACCATTTCACGCTATATCGGTGCGGCAGCCATCATCGGGGTGCTGATGGCAGGGATTACCCCCTCGCTGCGTCTGACGCTAAAAAGCTATTTCCGCCCCTTTAATTTCGCCATTATCTGGGAAGTGATGGGGATCGGCATTCCCGCGAGCATAGAATCGGTCTTGTTCAACGGCGGGAAGCTGCTCACGCAGATGTTTGTCGCCGGGATGGGGACCGACGTTATCGCCGGTAACTTTATCGCCTTCTCTATTGCCTCGCTGATTAACCTGCCGGGTAACGCGCTGGGTTCAGCATCCACCATTATTACGGGTAAACGGCTCGGGAAAGGGCAGATAGGCCAGGCGGAGCGGCAGCTGCGGCACGTGTTCTGGCTGTCAACCATTGGGCTGACGCTGATCGCCTGGGGAACCGCGCCGTTTGCCGGGCTGATGGCCTCGTTCTATACCCACGAAGATGACGTTAAAGAGGTCGTAAAGATCCTCATCTGGCTCAACGCGGCCTTTATGCCCATCTGGGCGGCCTCATGGGTATTACCCGCCGGGCTGAAAGGGGCGCGCGATGCCCGCTTTGCGATGTGGGTATCGATGCTCGGCATGTGGGGATGTCGCGTTGTCGCGGGGTATACGCTCGGGGTGATGCTCGGATGGGGTGTGGTCGGCGTCTGGCTGGGGATGTTCCTCGACTGGGCCGTGCGGGGCGCTCTGTTCTACTGGCGGATGGTCAGCGGACGCTGGCTGTGGAAATATCCGCGAAAAAATGCCTGACAATTGCGCGAAGTGGAGAATAATTCGGCAAACGATCGGAAATGTGCATTCTGCCTTTGACATCCCGGGGGAGCATCGATAATATGCGCCCCGTTCACACGATTCCTCTGTAGTTCAGTCGGTAGAACGGCGGACTGTTAATCCGTATGTCACTGGTTCGAGTCCAGTCAGAGGAGCCAAATTTAAAAAGCCTGCTTTTAAAGCAGGCTTTTTGCTTTTCTGCGCAAGGTAAATGCAAAACGGCAACCTTGTTGCCGTTTTTAGTGTGTGCACCCTCTCCCGTGGGAGAGGGTTGGGGTGAGGGCACCAGACCGCACGAAATTACAAACTAATCGGCGCCGTCGCCTCAACCAGCCACGGACGCGCATCGCTATTCACCAGAGGTGAAAGCGCCTCGCGTACCTGCCAGTGATACGCATCCAGCCACTGCTTTTCCTGCTCGCTCAGCAGATGCAGCTCAACCTGACTTAAGTCGATCGGGATCAGCGTCAGCGAGGCAAACCTGCAGAAACCCGGACGGCTCTCCACAATCTCCACCTGGTTTTCAATACGAATACCGTGGCTATCGCCCAGATAGTAGCCCGGCTCGATAGTCATGATATTGCCCGCCACCAGCGGCCACGGGTTAACCTTTTTGGCGATGCGATGCGGGTTCTCGTGGATAAGCAGCTGGTGCCCCACGCCGTGCCCCGTGCCATGATCGTAATCCAGCCCCATCTCCCACAGCGGGCGACGCGCAAACGCATCCAGCTGATGCCCCTGAGTCCCGGAAGGGAACTGCAGGGTAATGAGCGACAGGAAGCCTCTCAGCACGGCAGTGTAGTGCAGGCGCTGCTGCGGATCGACGTTACCCCACGCCAGCGTGCGCGTGGCGTCGGTGGTGCCGTTAGCATACTGACCGCCGGAATCGTTCAGGTAAAAATGGTCATGACCGATGGGCTTATTGCTGGCCTCGCTCGAATGGTAGTGGCACATCGCCGCATTGCTCGAAGAGGCGGAGATGGTCGCAAAACTTTGCTCGATGAACCCAGGCTGCTGTTGACGGAACGCAAGCTGCTGCGCCTGTGCGTCCAGCTCGGTGAGCGGTTGTCCTGCCGCCTCGCGCCGCGGCACTTCACGGCTCAGCCAGGCGAGGAAGTTGACCCACGCGGCCCCGTCCCGGTGATGGCACTCGCGATAGCCTGCCAGCTCGACCGGGTTTTTAGTCGCTTTCATCAGGGTTATGGGATCGGTCCGCCAGACAATTTCTCCCCGTGGTTCAATGGCGAAGCGCAGGGCCACCGGCGCGGAATCGGCATCAACCATCACCCGTTTGCCTACAGCAATCTGCTGGCAGCGTTCAATAAAGGTATCCTGCGGGGCAACGGTAAACGCATTGCGCACATTACCAGGCAGGGCACTGAGCTTATTGTCGTTAACAAACCACTCAACGTGACCGTCACGACCGAGAAGGGCAAAGGAGAGCGGTACCGGACTGTAAGGAATATCCGCACCGCGGACGTTTAACAGCCAGGCGATGTTATCCGGCAGGGTGACGGCGAGATAATCGGCATTGTTTGCGGCCAGCACGGCGGCGACGCGCTGACGTTTGTCCGCGCTGCGTTCGCCGCTGTGTTCAACCGGCATCTCACGGATAAGCCCCGCCGGTGCGGCAGGGCGATCGGTCCATAGCGTGTCAAACGGCGAGGCCTTCAGCGGCACCAGCTCGCACGGCGTGGCAGACAGTTGCTCAAACTCCGCGTTGGTCATCAGCAGCGCGTCAAAACCGATGCGCGTTCCTGACTCAACGTTTTCTGCCAGCCATTCCGCCAGCGGCTCGTTGTGTAGATGGTGGATCTCAACCTCATCCGTATTGACCTGAACGCGCGCCTGAACCTGATAGCGCCCGTCGACGAACAGCAGCGCTTTGTTTTTCAGCACCAGCGCCACGCCGGCCGAACCGTCAAAGCCCGTCAGCCAGGCCAGCTTTTCGTCGTAAGGCGCGCAGTATTCGCTCTGCCAGGCATCCGCCCGCGGGACGATTATCCCGTCGAGTTGGCTGGCCTCAAGCCAGTGGCGCAGGGCAGAGAGCGGTGATGTGCTGGACATTGTTTTTCCTTATCGTGATTAGCGGAACGGCGGCTCGTTGAAGGTGCGCAGCTTGCGGGAATGGAGCCTGTCACCTTCTGCCCGCAGCAAATCAATCGCACGAATACCAATCTGCAGATGCTCTGAGATAGCCCCTTCATAGAAACGGTTGGCCTGGCCCGGCAGCTTAATCTCACCGTGCAGCGGCTTATCGGAGACGCACAGCAGCGTGCCGTAAGGAACGCGGAAGCGATACCCCTGGGCGGCAATGGTGGCGCTCTCCATATCAATCGCCACCGCCCGGCTCAGGTTGAACCGCAGCGCGGAGGCGGAGTAGCGCAGCTCCCAGTTGCGGTCATCCGTTGTGACGACCGTACCGGTGCGCAGGCGCTGTTTAACCTCTTCACCCGGCATGCCGCTGACCTCTTTAGTGGCGTCATACAGCGCGCGCTGCACTTCGGCGATGCTCGGGATAGGAATATCCGGCGGCAGCACCGCATCCAGCACGTGGTCATCACGCAGATAGGCGTGGGCCAGCACGTAGTCGCCAATCAGCTGGCTTTCACGCAGGCCGCCGCAGTGGCCAATCATCAGCCACACGTCAGGGCGCAGGACCGCCAGATGGTCGCAAATGGTCTTGGCATTTGACGGACCCACGCCGATGTTGATCAAGGTGATGCCCTGACCGTCGGCGGTGATGAGGTGCCAGGCCGGCATCTGGTGCTTTTTCCACGCCAGATCGGAGATGGCCTGCTCGGGCGCTTCGGTCTCGGCGGTGATCCAGATCCCGCCCGCGCAGGACAGCGCGATGTACGGGCTTTCCGGGTCGAGGATCTGGCTGCAGCCCCAGCGGACGAACTCGTCAACGTAGCGGGTGTAGTTGGTAAAGAGCACGAACGGCTGGAAATGCTCGGCTGGCGTACCGGTGTAGTGGCGCAGGCGCGCCAGCGAGAAGTCCACGCGGCGAGCGTCAAAATGCGACAGGGGAGAAAATTCTGCCGGGTGATAAATCCCGTCTGCCGTCTCATCGCCAATCTGCGAAAGTTCCGTCGTTGGGAAGTGGCGGGTCAATCCCGCGCTCATGGAGCGGTCAAGGGTTAACGCCGAACCGTCAATCACGTACGGATACGGGATCTCATGCTGCGAGGGCTCAACGGCAATGTGCGCGCCGTAATCCTGGTACAGCAGCGTGAGTTGTTCTTCAAGATATGGTCGGAACAGCGCAGGGCGGGTGACGGTGGTGCTGTAGCAGCCGGAGTGGGTAAAGCGCGCGTAGGCGCGGGTTTTGGGATTACTGCTGGCGCTGCCGTCCCAGGTCACAGAGAGCGATGGATAAACAAAAAGGCCCTCGGTTCTGGCCTTTTGGTCGGGAAGTTTCCCTGTTTCGATATATTCGCTGATGGCGCCGCGCAGCGCGTTGACGGACTGTTCATACAGCGCGTCGAGTTTTTCCAGCGCCTGAGCCGGGGTCAGGCTGGAGCCCTTATTATTCATCTCTGTCTCCTTGTTCCACAGGTGTGCGACTCTACCCGATAGTATGTCACACGCCTGTGAAACAAAAGGGAGATCAGGCGTGGCTCGTCTCTTTCATCAGCAGCGCTGTCGCCGCCGACAGCAGGCAGCCGGCCAGCAGATAGATCGCCACGCTGTGCCAGTTGCCGCCGGAGAAGGTCACCAGCGCGGCGGCAATAAACGGCGTAAATCCGCCGCCGACCACGCTGGCGACCTGGTAGCCCACGCCCGCGCCGCTGTAGCGGTAGCTTGCGCCGAACAGTTCGGTAAACATCGGCTGCTGGACGCAGACCACCATATCGTGAGCGATGTTGGCGAGCATGATGGCGAAGAAGACAATCCAGAAGGTCGACTGCGCCTCGAGTGCCATAAAGAATGGCCAGGCGCTGAGGGTGCCAATCAGCGCCCCGGTGATGTAAACGCGACGGCGGCCAAACCGGTCCGCCAGCCAGGCGAAGCAGGGGATAGTCAGACAGCTGATCCCGCCGACCAGCAGGCCGATATTGAGGAACAGTTCGCGCGGCAGACCAAGGTTTTGCGTCGAGTAGTTCAGCGCAAACGCGGTGACGATATACATCGTCAGCAGTTCGCACAGGCGCAGGGCGATAATTTTCAGAAAAGCGCCAGGGTGCTGAACCAGCGCTTCCATCACAGGCAGACGCTTTTTGGCGAGCGGTTTTTCCAGCTGTTGTTTTTCAAACTCAGCCGACTCCTCCATCCCGTTACGGATCCACAGCGCGGCGATGACCAGCACGATGCTGAAGATGAACGGAATGCGCCAGCCCCAGCTCAGGAACTGCTCGTCGGTGGTGAGCTGGCTGATTAACGATACCAGCCCGGTGGAAAGCAGAAGGCCTACGCCGTACCCGACCTGTACGCCGCTGCTGTAAAACGCTTTTCTGTGCTTCGGCGCGCTCTCAACGGACAGCAGCGCCGCACCGCCCCATTCGCCGCCTACGGCGAAGCCCTGGATGGCGCGCAGGGTGACCAGCAGTACCGGTGCCCACCAGCCGATAGAGGCAAACGAGGGGAGAATACCGATAAGTGCGGTGGCGATCCCCATCATCCAGACGGTGAGCATCAGCATGCGCTTGCGGCCCAGGCGGTCGCCGAAGTGGCCGAAGATCACCCCGCCCAGCGGGCGAAACAGAAAGCCGACGCCGAAGGTGGCAAACGCGGCGAGCGTGCCCATCGCGGGGCTGACCTGAGGAAAAAACTCGCGGTTAAACACCAGGGCGGCAGTGATGCCGTAGAGCAGAAAATCATACCAGTCGACGACGGCACCCGCGAAGCTGCCTAAGGCTGCGCGGCGGGCACGATTGAGCGAAGGTGTCTCCTCGCTGGGACGATCGGAGATGAGGGTGGAGTCCATAGTTGTCCTGTCCGTACTGATTTTTTAATTATTGGTATAAGAAAAGGTCACTCACATAGCGGCCGTCATATAAACGGAACCTATGAGACTACCGCGACAGAACGCCTGAGAAAACGTTTTTATCTTTCCGGATGGTGCTGAATAAATAAATTTCATCCCCACCTGCAGCGAGATAATTGCGTCTTCTGGCTCCGTTAAAGGCTGAATGGTTTACAGTAATAGTGACCGCTGCGTAAGTTAAGCTGAGGGAATAACGATGCAACGCACCTTTTCGGCATTCTGGATGGTCCTGTTTTTATTCGTCGCACCGCTTCATGCGGAGCCCAGCGTCTATGGTGAACAGCGTATCAGCGGCTGGTGGAATGCGCTGACGGATGATATTTCGCAAACCTGGGAAGAGCCCCAACGTTACGACCTGTACCTGCCGTTTCTGAGCTGGCACGCTCGCTTTATGTACGACAAAGAAAAAACCGACAATTACAATGAAATGCCGTGGGGCGGCGGGCTGGGCGTTTCCCGCTATAACGAAGAGGGCAACTGGAGCGCGCTGTTCGCAATGATGTTCAAGGACTCGCACAACGAATGGCAGCCCGCGATGGGCTATGGCTGGGAGAAGGGCTGGTATCTGGATGATGCCAAAGATTTCCGCCTTGGACTCGGTGCCGCGGCGGGCATCACGGCGCGAGATGATTTTGCAAACTATGTCCCGCTACCGTTTATCTTCCCGCTGTTTTCCGCCGGGTATAAGCGCGTTACCGTCCAGTTCACCTATATTCCCGGAACCTATAACAACGGCAACGTGCTCTTTGCCTGGCTGCGCTTGGGCTTCTAAAGGGTGATCACCTTTTTTGCCACGGCGTTAGACAACACCAGCATGGAGAACAGAACTGAGGTGACGAAGGTGAGCACAATCAACGCCAGCTTCATACCGAGAGAGGTCACCGGCATCAGCGCCGTCAGCAGATGAAACACCGAGTAGTGCACAATGTACACGCCGGTCATCGTTTTGCTGATGGCGGCCAGAATGGACTCCTTAAATTCAGCATTGCGGCGAAAGCGCACGCCGTTCGCCGCAATCACCAGCGCGATGATCAAAATGTAAATTTGAGAGCCGGTGAGAATAAAGGCGTTTCTGTCCGCCTTGAACAGTGCGAAGAAGAAGTAACGCTCGTAAAACCAGGTGAAGAGGTAGATAAACGGGATGGCGACAACCGCCGCCCTGACGACATTTTTGCGGCTAATCCACTCGGCAATTTTCGGGTCGCAAAAGAGTTGCCCCGTCAGATAAAACAGCAGCCATGTCCATAGCCGATACTGCGGTGAAAGAGAAAGGACGTGCGTTCCAGGATAGAGCGCTGACAGCAGATCGTATCCGTAGGAAAAGAGCAGCAGGGCGGCAATCGCGCCGCAGAACAGCCCTCGTCGCTGGCTGAGCCACTCCACCGCCGGGTGGAAGGTGTAAATCACCACAAAGGCGAACACGAACCAGGGCTGGATTAAATACCCGCGCTGATAGGGCTCCCACAGGTAGTAGATCGTTATCCAGAACAGAAAAACAATCACCAGACTTTTAATTTTACCCAGCTGCCAGCGGGTGCCGTGCCGTGATTGTCCGTCAAGATAGCCCGCAACGACAAAAAACAGCGGCGTGGCAATCGTCGAAATAAAGGTTAAAAACCCCAGGATCCAGTGATAGTCATAATCATAACGATCCCAGGTGTTGTAGATGGTAAAGAAGGTCACCGCCGTCATACAGCCCAGCGTCTTGATAATGTTCAGCCCTGTCGCATTCATTGTTGTTTGGCTTCGTCCTTACGATGGAAACACGCATAGATCACGGGGAGTACCAGCAGCGTCAGGATTGTAGCAAACCCCAGTCCAAACATAATCACAACGGCCATGCTCTGGAAGAAAACGTCCAGCAGCAGCGGAGCCAGGCCGAGTACGGTCGTAAACGCGGTAAGCAGGATAGGGCGCAGGCGCGAGGTCGCGGCATAAACGATCGCCTCGTGCTGATCCTTTTGCGTTTTCTGCTGTTCGATCTCTTCCACCAGCACGATGCCGTTGCGGATAAGCATGCCGCTCAGGCTCAGCAGGCCAATCAGCGCCATAAAGCCAAAGGGAATGCCGGTAAGTAAAAATCCCGGCGTCACGCCAATCAGCGCCAGCGGTACGGTCAGCCAGATAGCGACGGCATTTTTTACCGAGCTGAACATCAGCACCGTAATGACAAACATCACCAGATACCCGAGAGGTAGCGTAGTGAATAGCCCCTGCTGCGCTTCGCTGGAGTTTTCCGCGTCGCCCCCCCACTCGATGCTGTAGCCGTGTGGCAGGGGAAGGGCATCTACTTGCGGCTTCACCCGGGCGAGAATGTCCCCGGAGGTTTGCTGGCTCAGCGGGTCCGGGTCCGTCTGAACCGTCAGCACCCGCGAGCGGTCGCGGCGAAGGATGAGCGGATCTTCCCACTCCAGCGAGAAGCGGCTGACGACGTTACTCAGCGGGATATACTGCTGCCGCGTCTGGCTCCAGACCAGCACGTTGTTCAGGTGACTGGCGTCCAGCCGTTCGCTCTCAGGCGGGCGCACCACGACCGGGAGCAGGTCACTGCCTTCCCGGTACAACCCCGCCCGGCTGCCGGAGAAGTTCATCTCCAGCGCGTTGTCGACGTCCTGCTTATCTACGCCAAGCTCGCGGCCCAGGGCGGCAACGTACTGTGGGCGGATCACCTTGCTGCGGTTTTGCCAGTCGTTCCTGACGCTGCCCGTGGCCGGGTCGCGCGTGAGAATATCGTCCACCTGGCTGGCAATCAGGCGCAGCCGGTCAGGGTCGGGGCCTTTAATGCGCACCTCAATGGCGCTGTCGCCGGAGGGGCCAAACATCACGCGTTTGGTGCTGGCGTTGACCTGCGGATAGTTTCGCGCGATGTACTCGTCCACGTGGCGCGTCAGGGCGGAGATGTTGCGCTGGTCGTCCATGCGCACCATGATCTGCGCATAGTTGCTGTACTGGCGCTGTCCGCTGTAGGTCAGAATAAAGCGCATACTTCCCTGACCAATGGTTGAGACGGTGGTCTCCACGCCTGGCTGGCCATTGATCGTCTTTTCAATATCGCTGGTCATTTTCTCAGTCCACTTGATATCGGTACCGTAGGGTAACCACAGGTCGACAAAGAAAATCGGCGTATTAGACGACGGGAAAAAATTTTGCCGTACGGCGCCGAAGCCCCAGACAGACGCTGCCAGCAGCGCAGCCATCACAATGAGCGTCGGTGCCTTATGGCGCAGCAGCGTGTTAAGCAGGCGCTGGTAGGCGCGGTAGAGTCGTTTATCGTAAGGGTCTGACTCGTCGGTTTTATCGGGCGCGCTGTCGTTTTTAAACAACCACCACTTAATCAGCACCGGGGTGAGGGTGAGCGCCGAGAACCAGCTCAGCATCAGGGAAATCAGCAGCACCTGGAACAGGGATTTACAGTATTCCCCGGTGGAATCCTGCGACAGCCCGATAGGAGCAAACGCCAGGATGGCAATCACCGTCGCCCCCAGCAGCGGCAGGGCGGAGCGGCGGATGATGTAGTTCACGGCGGTCAGCAGAGGCGAGCCCTGCTGTCGGGCAATCAATACCCCTTCGACAATCACGATGGCGTTATCCACCAGCATGCTGAGGGCGATAATCAGCGCCCCAAGCGAGATGCGCTGTAGCTCAATGCCACACAGATACATAATCAGCAGCGTGCCCAGCACGTTAAGGGCGAGAGAAACCGCAATGATGATCCCGCTGCGTACGCCCATAAAGATCAGCAGCACGCCGATGACAATCGCCAGCGCCATCAGGAAGTTAATAATAAAACCGTTAACGGAATGGCCCACTTCAGCGGCCTGATCGTAAAACAGGTCTATCCGTATGCCTGCCGGTTTTTCCGCCGACATCTGGTTTAGCTTCGCCTCCAGCGCGTGGCCCACGTCGATCACGTTCACCCCGGGAATAAACGAGACGCCCATGGTGACGGCTTTTTTGCCGTTGGCATGGTAGATACTCGCTGGCGATTCGTTCAGCCCGCGCGACAGCGTGGCGATATCCCGCAGACGCGTCGCCGCCCCGGTGCCGGAAGGCGTGATGATGAGATCCGCCAGTTCATCAAGATTTCCGAACTCACCGGTCGGGTGCAGGCGAATGGATTCGGTGCCGGAGGTGATTTCTCCTGCGCTGGAAACAACGTTAAGTCTGCTGAGCAGGGCGGAAAGCTGGTTCAGAGTAATGCCGCGCGCGGTCATTTTGCTCAGGGAGATATCAATGTTGACCTGCTGGCTAATCGCCCCACCGATGGCGACCTTCGCAACCCCGGGGACCAGAATCAACTCCCGGCGAAGCTGCTCCGCGTATCGCACCAGTTCAGGATTACTGAATTCATCTCCGGAAATGGCGAAGAAGAAGCCGAACACGTCGCCGAAATCGTCATTCACAAAGGGCGTGACCACGCCGGGCGGGAACTGACGCGAGGCATCGCCCACGCGGCGGCGCAGTTCATCCCAAATCTGCGGCAGCTCGTTCGAGTGATAGCGTGACGCGATGTTAACGGTGATTTGCGACAGACCGTTTGACGAGATAGAGCTGACGTTATCCAGATAAGGCAACTGCTGAAGGGCATTCTCCAGCGGAAGCGTCACCTCTTCTTCAACCTGCTGAGCGGATGCGCCGGGGTAGTGGGTGACCACCACTGCGGTTTTGATGGTAAAGGCGGGATCTTCCAGCCTGCCGATATTCAACAGGGCGAAAATCCCCCCGATGCCCAGCAGCAGGATCGTTAGCCAGACGCGAACAGGGTTATTAATAAATTGACGAGAGATATCCATTACAGTCCCCGTTCACGCGTCCAGATACGCACCGGCTGGTTAGCATGGAGTTCCCCAACGCCTGCGGCCACCACGCGCTCGCCTGCCTTAAGCCCGCTGGTGATTACCACGCCTTCGGTACTTACTTGCCCCACGCTGACCTTGCGGTCTTCCAGATGCAGCGCGTCGCCTTCGCCCGTTACGACCCAGACGTGCGGCTCGTTGCGCGGGCTGTTGTCCGGGTTAAAGACTGCCTCAACCGGTACGACCAGCGCCTGAGCGCCCGCGCCCGCCGGGAGGTTGGTTAAATTGATGGTCACCGTACCGCTTACGCCACCGACGGCGGGAAAATCATCTGGCCGCGGCATGGTCAGTATCACCTGCCAGGTCAGGGTATTGCTGTCGCTGCTGCCCGAATGCTCTTTGTAGACGGCGGTAAATTCCCGATCCGGAATGGCGTTAATTCTCACCACGGGCCGATACTGCGCGTTGCGGATATCAAAGGTCTTAAACAGGTTTTCAGGGATGCTGAACACCACGTCAAGCAGGTCGGTGCGGGTTAACGTGGCAATGGGCTGACCGGGGGACACCACCTGATGATTTCGGACATGTACGCTGGCCGCCGTCCCGCTGAAGGGGGCGACGAGCGTCATCTGATTCAGCTCTTCCCGGGCAATCTGCAGCGCCGCATTCGCCGAATCGCGGTTCGCACGCTGCACGTCCATTTCCGCTTTCGAAATCGCCTGCCGGCCCGCCAGCGTCTGGAAGCGATCGAACTGCCTCTGGGCCAGCGTCGCCGCCGTTTGTCTGTCGTTAACCCGCTGCTGGGCTTCACGGGCGTTCAGTCTGGCAAGCTGTTGCCCCTGCTTGATGGCTGCGCCCTGACGCACATCCAGCGCTTCAATTTGACCTGCGCGCTTGAAGGAAAGGTCTGTGGCATCGCCCGATTCAATGCGGGCGGGGAAAACGCGCTGCTGGGCGTGACCGGGAACCGTCACCTCCGCCACTTTTACCATCCTGGGAAGGGGAGAGTCTTGCTTCGGTTTCGGGTCGCACGCCGTGAGCGTTAACAAAACGAACGGTAAAAGAGAGAGGTAGCGGTTCACTGTATTCCCCTAATAAATAACTGTTTTATTTATTCCATAACCTGGATAGGGGTGACACTATTCTGCCAGAACAGTGACGACCATATAGGTAAATAAACCAATCGCCGTGCTGGCGATAATGGCAAGCGCAATAAACATACCCAGACGGATCAGGCTTAAACCATACATACATTCCTCCATGAGCCGGAAGCGGTAGCTGACTATGAGCATAGTCGGCGAAAAGATAAATGTTAAATAACCATTATCAGTGGGGAAGCGCTAAACCTGATATTCCTGTGCTACGTTTAATGTTAATCATCTTTTTTTACCGTAACTGGCATTAAGGGCAACCCCCTGCATTTAATGCGTTTTTTTGCTTCATTCACTCTCGTGTTGGTTATAAAAAGGATGCTCGATATGTATAAAAACATTCTCGTTCCGGTGGATGTCTACGAGACAAGCCTGGCGGATAAAGCGTTGCAGCATGCACAGTTTCTGGCGCAAAGCGCATCGGGTGACATTCATTTGCTGCACGTCATGCCCAAATTTTCAGCCGAGCTGACGCGTGGTTTTATTTCAGATGCGCGCAAAATGGATGAATATATGATTAATAATGCGAAAGAAAAGCTGTCTGACCTGGTCAAAAAATTGAATCTGCCAGAAGAGCGTGTTCATCTCCACGTCCGTAGCGGGAATGTTCGTGATGAGGTTATTAAGCTGGCGGATGAACTTACCGTCGGCGCGATTATTGTCGGCTCGCGAAATCCAAATATTCAAACCCATTTGTTAGGATCGGAGGCGGCAAGTATTGTTCGTTACGCACATGTTCCTGTTTTCGTTATTCGTTAATTACAGAGAAGCAAGGTGATTTCTGAATAGAACCTGAGGAAGGAACGATGAAAACAGGAAAACCTGAACGTCCGTATTATCAACAAACCGTTGACGAAACCCTGTCGAATATTCACTCCACCCTGGAAGGCCTTAGCGGCACAGAGGCATCAGCCCGACTACAGCAGCACGGTGAGAATGCGTTACCGCAAAAAAAGGGCAAACCCGCCTGGCTGCGCTTCCTGGCGCATTTTAACGACGTATTGATTTACGTGCTGCTGGTGGCCGCGTTGCTTAAGCTCTTTATGGGCCACTGGGTAGACATGTTTGTGATCCTTGGGGTTGCCATCATTAACGCGCTGATTGGCCATATTCAGGAGAGCAATGCTGAAAAGTCGTTGCAGAGCATTCGCAATATGCTCTCCAGCGAAGCCGTGGTGGTACGACAGGGGAATCATGAAACGATCCCCACCACGGCGCTGGTCCCGGGAGATATCGTGGTGATCCGCGCCGGGGATCGTATCCCTGCGGACCTGCGCGTGATTGAAGCGCATAACCTTCGCGTGGAGGAGGCAATCCTGACGGGCGAATCCACCGTTGTTGAGAAAAACAGCGATGCGTTAAGCGGGGAACTGCCCTTAGGTGACCGGTATAATCTGCTCTACTCAGGTACTACCGTTAGCTCCGGCGGCGGTAAAGGCGTGGTGGTGGCAACCGGGGGCGAGACCGAGCTGGGCCACATCAATCAGATGATGTCCGACATTGAAAAGCACCGCACGCCGCTGATGGTGCAGATGGATAAGCTCGGTAAGACTATCTTCATCACTATCCTGGTGATGATGGTGGCGCTGTTTGTCTTTAGCCTCCTGTTCCGGGATATGCCGGTTTCTGAACTGGTGCTGTCGCTTATCAGCCTCGCCGTTGCCGCCGTGCCGGAAGGCCTGCCGGCCATCATCTCCATCATCCTTTCGCTTGGCGTACAGGCCATGGCGCGTCGCAAGGCCATCATTCGCAAGCTGCCTACGGTTGAAACGCTGGGGGCGATGACGGTCATCTGCTCGGATAAAACCGGCACCCTGACGATGAATGAAATGACGGTCAAAGCGGTGATTACCGCTGACACGACCTATCGCGTAGAGGGCGACAGCTACGAACCGGTGGGGAATATTCACCCCGTAGATGACCCAACGCCCGTCAGCGTGACGCAGGGTTCCCTGCTGGAACGCTACCTGCGCACCATCGACCTCTGTAATGACAGCCAGCTGATCAAAGACGAGCAGGGGCTGTGGAAAATCACCGGGGGGCCAACCGAGGGCGCGCTGAAGGTGCTGGCGGCGAAAATCCCGCTCCCACCGGTCGATACCGAAATGCGCAGTAAAATCCCGTTTGATTCGCAGTATAAATACATGTCCACCCTGTACCGGCTGGGCGATGAAGAGGTGATTTTAATCACCGGCGCGCCGGACGTCCTGTTCCGCCTCTGCCAGTACCAGCAGACGAATGACGGACTGCAGCCGTTCGATCAGCCTTATTGGGAAGGGAAGATTGAAGAGTATGCCCGTGAAGGGCTGCGCATGGTGGCCGCGGCCTGGAAACCTGCCCACGAGGGACAACGCGAGCTGGATCATCCGGACCTGCATGACGGCGTGATCCTGCTGGGTATCGCAGGAATGATGGATCCGCCGCGTCCGGAGGCCATTACCGCCATTGCCGACTGTCTGCAGGCCGGGATCCGCGTGAAAATGATCACCGGCGACCACCCGCAAACGGCCATGAGCATTGGGCAAATGTTGGGGATTGGTAACGCCGCAAGCGCTATCACCGGACGTGAGCTGGAAGCGATGGACGATCGTCAGCTGAGCGACGCCGCACAGCAGTACGATATTTTCGCCCGAACCAGCCCGGAGGATAAATTCCGCCTTGTGCAGGCTCTGCAAAGTAAACAGGAAGTCGTGGGAATGACCGGGGATGGCGTAAATGATGCCCCAGCGCTCAAGCGTGCGGATGTGGGTATCGCCATGGGGATTAAGGGGACTGAAGTCACCAAGGAAGCCGCCGACATGGTGTTAACGGATGACAACTTTGCCACCATTGCCAGCGCGGTGCACGAGGGACGCCGGGTTTACGACAACCTGAAAAAGACCATTCTGTTCGTTATCCCCAGCAACATCGCGCAGGCCCTGCTGATTATCATCGCGCTGCTGGCGGGGAACCTGATCCCGCTGACGCCGGTCCTGATCCTGTGGATGAACATGGCGACGTCGGCAACGCTGTCGTTTGGCCTGGCGTTTGAAGCGGGTGAGAAGGACATCATGAACCGGCCACCGCGCAAGGCGAATCTCCATGTGATGGACGGCTATGCCATCTGGCGCGTGGTATTTGTCGGTCTGATGATTGCCATTAGCGCCTTCGTGCTGGAAGCCTGGCTACAGCCGCGCGGCTACTCGGCAGAATTTATCCGCACCGTGCTGCTGCAAACCCTGGTCACTGCGCAGTGGTTCTACATGCTCAACTGCCGCGTTAATGACGGCTTCTCGCTGAGCAAAGGCCTGCTGGCGAACAAAGGGATTTGGATCGTGAGCGGCGTACTGCTGGCGCTACAGCTTCTTATCATTTACGCACCGTTCATGCAGATGCTGTTTGGCACCGAAGCGCTGCCGTTCCGCTACTGGGTCATCACCTTCCTGATTGGTTTTGTGATGTTCCTTATTGTCGAGGCGGAGAAAGTGCTGACGCGCAGGTGGCGCAAAACCGAGGCGTGATAGCGTAAACTGAGAAAGCCTGCCTGAGTCCGGGCTTTCTCTTTTTTGAGCGCAGAAAACTATGATTCGACTTACCTGGTTCGTCCTTACGCTGTGTGCCGCTGTACCCGGTGCGTTTGCCGTAACCTATACGCTCCCGCCGGAAGGCAGTCGTCTGGTGGGCACCCCGATTATCATCACCGTTCCCGAAGGCAATACGCTGCCTCTGGAAGCCTTTGCCGCGCAGCACGGGCAGGGGCTGAGCAACCTGCTGGAAGCAAACCCGGGCGTGGATCCTTTTTTGCCCAAATCCGGCACCCGGCTGGTGATACCCCAGCAGCTGATTTTGCCTGACACCGTCCGCGAGGGCATTATCGTCAATGCGGCGGAGATGCGCCTCTACTACTACCCGCCAGGCGGTAACACCGTTGAAGTGCTGCCCATCGGCATCGGTCAGGCCGGGCGCGAAACCCCGCGTAACTGGGTGACGGCCGTTGAGCGTAAGCAGGAGGGGCCAACCTGGTCTCCGACGCCGAATACGCGTCGCGCCTATGCGGCAGAAGGGAAAACGCTGCCGGCATTCGTGCCCGCCGGGCCGGATAACCCGATGGGGCTGTATGCGATTTATATCGGCAGGCTGTATGCCATTCACGGCACAAACTCGAATTTCGGCATCGGGCTGCGGGTGAGCCAGGGCTGTATCCGTCTGCGTAATAACGACATCAAATATCTTTTCGAAAACGTTCCCGTGGGAACCCGCGTGCAGCTTATCGATCGGCCTGTAAAGATGACCACGGAGCCGGACGGCAGCCGCTGGGTGGAAGTTCACGAGCCATTATCACGTAACCGTGCGGAATTTGAGTCAACCCGGAAAGTGCCGCTGCCTATTTCAGCCGCGCAGCGGACGCAGCTGATAAACGAGGGCGCGGGCGCTGAGCTGGAACGGCGGTCGGGGATACCGGTTAAGATTGGCATGTGAAGGGATAGCGCGGGCTGGTGCCCTCACCCCAGCCCTCTGACGCGGGAGAGGGTGCAAACACTAAAAACGGCAACCCGGTTGCCGTTTTGCATTTACCTTGCGCAGAAAAGCAAAAAGCCTGCTTTAAAAGCAGGCTTTTCAAATTTGGCTCCTCTGACTGGACTCGAACCAGTGACATACGGATTAACAGTCCGCCGTTCTACCGACTGAACTACAGAGGAATCGTGTGAACGGGGCGCATATTATCGACCTGCGTTCGCCTTGTCAAAGGGTGGATCAACGCCTTTTGATCGTTTGCTGACAAAATCGGCAAAGTGATGTTTTTGGCAGCGGAATGCACCGTCATGGTGCGGGTATACCCCTAATGGGGCAGATCATAAACTGCTGTTTCGGTAATAAAACCCCCCTCCATGATTAGGTTTCCTTATTTTCAGGCGCTTAGCGAACAATTTGGACCGCCTGGTAAAAGTGGCATTCATATTGCAAAACCTGTTCAACAACGACAGCCGGTTCCGGCACAGCATTTCGAACAGGGGGCAAAATGAACTTAAGACGACTGAAATACTTCGTAAAAATCGTCGATATCGGCAGCCTGACTCAAGCGGCAGAAGTGCTGCATATCGCGCAGCCTGCGCTGAGCCAGCAGGTGGCTACTCTGGAAGGCGAGATGGATCAGCAGCTGTTGATCCGCACCAAACGCGGCGTCACGCCAACGGAAGCAGGCAAGATCCTGTACACCCATGCGCGCACCATCCTTCGCCAGTGTGAGCAGGCGCAGCTGGCGGTAAATAACGTGGGCCAGACCCTGAGCGGGCACGTGTCTATCGGACTGGCGCCGGGAACGGCCGCGTCCTCTATTACCATGCCGCTGCTGCAGGCCGTCCGCGCCGAGCTGCCTGAAGTGCTGGTGTACCTGCACGAAAACAGCGGCTCCGTGCTGAATGACAAACTGCTCAACGGCCAGCTGGATATGGCGGTCCTTTACGATCGCTCCCCGGTCGCCGGCATCACCAGCCAGCCGCTGCTGAAAGAAGATCTCTACCTCGTGGGCACCCGCGACTGTCCGGGCCAGAGCGTCGACCTTACCGCCGTGGCAGAGATGAACCTCTATCTGCCGCGCGACTACAGCGCTGTGCGCGTGCGCGTGGATGAAGCGTTCTCCCTGCGCCGCCTGACGGCCAAAATCATCGGCGAAATTGACTCGATCTCCACGCTCACCGCGGCCATTGCCAGCGGAATGGGCGTGACGGTTCTGCCGGAGTCCGCCGCACGCTCGCTGTGCAGCGCGGCGAACGGCTGGATGGCGCGCATCACCACGCCATCGATGAGCCTGCCGCTGTCGCTGAACATGTCTGCACGCGGTTCGCTGACGCCGCAGGCGCAGGCGGTAAAAGAGATTTTGATGTCGCTGGTCAGCAAGCCGTCGCTTGAGAACCGTGAACTTCAGCTCGTGAGCTGATATTCCATAAAAGCATAAGATGCTGGTTTTTATTATTTGTTCTGCAGCGCGGCTGACTCTAACAATAGAGCTATGTCAGATGCGCCGGAGTGAATCGTGAATTTCCAGCAACTTAAAATTATCCGTGAGGCGGCCAGGCGGGACTACAACCTGACCGAGGTCGCCAATATGCTTTATACCTCTCAGTCCGGCGTCAGCCGCCACATTCGCGAGCTGGAAGAGGAGCTGGGCATAGAGATCTTTATCCGTCGCGGCAAGCGGCTGCTCGGCATGACGGAGCCGGGTAAGGCTCTGCTCACCATCGCAGAGCGGATCCTCAACGAGGCCAGCAACGTGCGTCGTCTGGCGGATCTCTTTACCAATGACGCCTCGGGCGTACTCATCATCGCCACCACCCACACCCAGGCGCGCTACAGCCTGCCGCCGGTGATTAAAGCGTTCCGCGAACTTTTCCCCGACGTCCGTCTGGAGCTCATCCAGGGCACGCCGCAGGAAATTGAAGTGCTGCTGCAAAACGGTGGGGCGGATATCGGCATTGCCAGCGAACGCCTGAGCAACGACCCGCTGCTGGTGGCCTTTCCCTGGTTCCGCTGGTACCACAGCCTATTACTCCCGGTCGATCACCCGCTGAATCAGGTTTCCCCTCTGACGCTGGAAGACGTTGCGAAATGGCCGCTGATCACCTACCGCCAGGGGATCACCGGACGTTCGCGCATAGACGAGGCGTTCAACCGCAAAGGGCTAACGCCGGACGTGGTGCTGAGCGCGCAGGATTCTGACGTGATCAAAACCTACGTCGAGCTGGGTCTCGGCATTGGCCTGGTGGCGGAACAGTCCAGCGGAGAACGCGAGGACGGAAACCTGGTACGTCTCGATACGCGTCACCTGTTTGACGCCAACACCGTATGGCTTGGCCTGAAGCGCGGGCAGCTGCAGCGCAACTACGTGTGGCGCTTTATCGAACTCTGCAACGCCGGGCTGTCGGTGGATGAGATTAAACGCCAGGTGATGGAGCCGGAAGAAGTGGCGATTGATTATCAGATTTAGGTGCTGATATGCCCGGTAGCGCTGCGCTGACCGGGCTCATCGCTTAGTTGAACGGATATTTTTTAAAGACCGCCTGTGATTCGAATGATTCGGCAACCGCCTGAATCTCTCTAAAATCCGCAGCGTTAACGACGTGCGGGATCATCGACTGAATAAACGTCCAGACAACCGTGCTCGTGACGGCAACCTGATCGGGAGTTGCGGAGGCCGGACGCGTCTTCAGCAAGGCATTCCATTCCCTGCAGGCCGCCAGCAGCTGGGTGGTAACGCGTTCGACCCATAAAGCGTGCTGCTTTTCCACCGGGCGCTGGTGGTGTTCATACACATTTTGCACGGCTTTCTCCGCGGCGGCGAGGATAAAGCCCAGCGTCTGAAGATCGTTTGCCAGCGCATCCGGCGCGACGGGAAGGAGCCTCCGCTCGGGTGCGGCCTGAGCCTCGAAATAATTCAGTATCAGCGACGAATCCATCAAACGTATTCCGTTATCCAGAATCAGCGTGGGCGCTTTTACCGCGGGGTTGATTCGGGAGAACGCTTCGAAAGTGCTAAAGACCGACAGCGGCTGGCTTTCAAACTCAACGCCATAAATTTCAAGGGAGATCGCCACGCGCCGTACATAAGGTGAATCCATCATGCCAACAAGCTTAATCATCGTTGCCGTTTTCCTGTCTCTGTGAAATAACGCGTCATTGAAGAGAATGAACAAACAGTACAATACAAACTTCCTGGCGAATATCTTCAGTATCTTAACGTAAAGGTTAGTATTACTGACATGTGGGCAAGTTGCCGTTATACATCCAGCGCGGATAAGGGAGTGCTTTCATGTCGGATTTTCCACCCATTGCCAGTTTGCGAAGCTTTGAAGCCGTCGCCCGTCTTGGCAGCGTGACGCTGGCGGCGAAAGAGCTCCACGTTACCCATTCCGCTATCAGCCAGCAGATCAAAGTGCTGGAGGAGATGGTGGGCGTTAAGCTCTTTATCCGCCAGGGACGCGGGGTGCAGATCAACGAAGAAGGGCGGCTCTATGCCTTACAGGTACGCGAGGCGCTGAACCATATTGCGGATGCCACCCGGCTCGTACAGGTGAAGCCGAGAAAGCAGGAGCTGACGCTGGCGATGGTGCCGTCTTTTGGATGCCACTGGCTGTTGCCGCGTCTGGAACGCTTTCGGGCGAAATATCCGCTTATCACCCTTCGGATCCAGGCCAGCCTGACGGTCACCAGCCTGCAGCAGGAGGGGATAGACATCGCGATACGGATGGGGAAGGGAAACTGGGAAGGGAGCGAAAGCCATTACCTTTTTTCCGATGAGCTTATTGTGGTGGCCGCACCCGGCTATAACGGCGGCGAGCTGCCCGCTACGCCAGCTGAGATTGCAAAGAGTCATATTATTTTTTCCATGGAGTCGTGGAAAACGTGGTGCGTGAATGCGGGGCTGGAGAAGGAGATCGTGCCTGGCGGTTTATGCATTAACGACTCGAATTTAATTATCGAAGCCGTTCGGCTCGGGAAAGGGATCGTGCTGGAGCGTCGCTCTCTGGTTCAGGATGCCATCACCCGGGGCGATCTGGTCCAGTTAACCTCCATTACCGCGCCGTATCCCTGGCCTTACTGGCTGGTGACGGCGCGGTCAACGGAGATGAAGCCGGAGGTGGCTCTTTTTGTCGCGTGGCTGAACGAAGAAGTGGCGGCCTGGCGGCAGTTGCTGGGCTGCTGAACTTTTTCCGATGCTGCTCGTAACAAAATGAATATCCAACAAGGGATACATAGAATTACTCCGGCACGCATTCAGTATTTCCGTAACTCCACAAGATTCTGCTTTTCCATCTCTGCATAATCATTGCTATAGCTTTGCATGTATATAGCTTTTGATCTATATTGGATGGGAGGTCTTGTGTGGGCAATTAACACGACGGACAGGTTTGATCGCTGGTTCACTTCGCTTGACGATACCGATCGCGCCAGCGTACTTGCAGCATTGCTTGTTTTGCGAGAGAAGGGGCCGGGTTTATCGAGACCTTACGTTGATACGCTTAAAGGCTCTCGTCACAGCAACATGAAAGAGCTACGTATTCAGAGTAAGGGCGAT
This sequence comes from Enterobacter sp. E14S, assembly GCF_055666685.1. Taxonomy (NCBI): domain Bacteria; kingdom Pseudomonadati; phylum Pseudomonadota; class Gammaproteobacteria; order Enterobacterales; family Enterobacteriaceae; genus Enterobacter; species Enterobacter sp. E14S. Next base: position 548,707 of record NZ_JBVODQ010000002.1, read on the forward strand.
CCCTTGCGGGCGTTTTTCGCCTTTGATCCAAACCGCACGGGTATCGTGCTTTGTGCGGGCAATAAGATCGGCAATGAAAGGCGATTCTACGATGAGATGCTTCTCGTTGCTGACCGGGAATTCACTCACTGGCTGAATAGATTAAAAGAGAGGGAATAGCGCGATGGGAAGAACCCTTGAGCAGCTTATAGCGGATGAAAAGCCGGAGGTTGTCGCCAGCGCTCAGGCGATAGCAACGGATATTTTGCTCAACATTCATCTTGCTGAGTTACGCGAGAAAGTACAAAAAACGCAGGTAGAAATGGCGCAGGCGTTAGGTATCAGGCAACCTACCGTTGCGGTAATGGAAAAGCCCGGGCGCGATTTGAAACTCTCTTCTCTCAAGCGCTACGTTGAGGCGGCGGGCGGAAAGCTGCGGCTTGATGTGGAGCTGCCGGATGGCTCGCACTATGAGTTTGTGCTGTAGGGCAGAAAAGCATAAAGCCTGCTTCAAAACCGCCAGCATGACCGTCACTCGGCGGTGATGAGCGAATAGATGCAGTTACTTATGGGTAGAAGTGGGGACATGCTGCTGCATCAATTCAACGATCCAATCAATAAAAACGCGCAGTTTGGCGTTAACGTGGCGGTTCGGCGGAAAGGCCAGGTAAATGGGCATTGGGTTAATACGCCAGTCTTCAAATAGCGGAATCAAGGCGCCACAAGCCTGATGTGCTGCCGCCATATAGACGGGTAGCGCAATCACGCCTAATCCCGCGAGCCCGGCTTCGAGGTAGGCATTGCCATCATCCACTGCAAGCACGTAGCTGCCCGTGATTTCAATATGTTCGCTCTCACCGTGCAGTACCAGAGGATCAACCTTACCGGTGCGTGAGGACAAGAATCCCACTATGCGATGGTCCGTGTTTTCCAGCTCTCGCGGATGCGCAGGGGCACCGAGGCGTTCCACATAGCTCGGTGCGACGTAAACACCGATTTGTAAATCGCCGACATGGCGTGCGATCAGGGACTGGTCGTTGATTGCACCGCCGCGCACGACGCAATCCACGTTGTCGCCGATCAGATCCACCACCCGGTCACTCACGCCCATGTCGAACTGGATATCCGGGTAGCGCGCGTGAAAAGCCGGTAGCGCGGGCACCAGCACCAGGCGGGCGAGAGGAGTGGGCACATCTATCCGTAGCCGTCCCCTGGGCGTCATCGCCGAACTGGAGAGGCTATTTTCAGCATCTTCCATGTCCGCCAGCAGGCGGATGACGCGCTCGTAGTAGACCGCGCCATCAGGAGTCACACCGAGCCTGCGGGTAGTACGATGGAGCAGCCTGACGCGCAGTCGCGCTTCCAGCTGCTGAATAAGCTGCGTCACCGTGGTTTTGCTCATATGAAGCGTTTGGGCAGCCCTGGTGAAACTGCCTGCCTCCACCACGCGAGCAAAGGCGCGCATCGCATCGAAACGATCCATCCCTTGTCCTCTTTTTTCATCGATTGTTTGGATATTACAAACAATGATGGACAAAGTCGCTTGTTTATCCGCCCGCTCCGGCGCCTGTAAAGTGTCTTTATGCTCACCGGGCAGATTTCGCCCCATTACAGAGGTACAAACATGACAACGCGCGAAGCCGTTTTTCCCTACGGTCGGCAGGCGCTCTATGAGCGCAATCGCTATTCACCCGCCATCAAATCTAACGGCTTCCTGTTTGTTTCGGGGCAGGTTGGTAGCCGGGAGGATGGTTCGCCTGAAGAGGATCTCAACGCGCAGATCCGGTTTGCATTCGATAACCTTAATGCTGTTCTTACGGCTGCGGGCTGCACGTTCGATGACGTGGTTGACGTTACCCTCTTTGTCGTCGATCCCGAGTCAAACCTCGACGCAATCTGGAGTATCCTGCCAGAATACTGGGGGGACGCGCCTTACCCGACGTTAACCGGGATCGGCGTGACGTGGCTGTACGGATTCCAGTTTGAGATTAAGGTGATTGCCAGGCTGCCCTAAGCGTTACGGGTCTTTCCGACGGTCAAAGACAATACAGCGGGCGCAGCTTCGATCCGGAAGCCGCCTCGCATTTCGTTTATCCGATACGCCATAATCCTTTGAACCGCAAAAACAGTTTTCTATTATCAGCCTTCTTAGTTCCGCGCTTCGTTCCCACCTGCACTGTCCTTCGATGGATAACGGCTTTATGGACACTTAAATACGAAAAGGAAATCACCATGAATCTGATGAATAATTGTGCACCTCCAGCCATGAATGTTATATTAAAATATAATATTCGGAGGTGCGCTATGTATACAACTCGTCTGAAAAAGGTCGGTGGATCCATCATGCTGGCAGTTCCACCCGCCGTGCTGAAAACGCTCGAGCTGTCGACGGACAGCGAAGTCGGCATGACTATTAATAATGGCTGCCTGATTATTGAACCCCAGAAGCGGCCTCACTATTCGCTTGAGGAGCTGCTGGCGCAGTGCGATCCGCACGCTGAAATGAGCGAAGAAGAGCGGGAATGGATCGATGCGCCTGCGGTGGGCAAGGAGATCCTGTAAATGGAAAGAGGGGAAATCTGGCTTGTTTCACTGGATCCGATTGCTGGCCACGAGCAAAGTGGAAAACGTCCGGTTCTTATCGTATCGAAGGCATCGTTTAACAAGCTGACCCGGTTACCGGTAGTGGTTCCCGTCACCAGCGGCGGAAACTTTGCACGTACAGCAGGATTCACCGTTTCACTGGAAGGGGCGGGGACAACAACAACGGGCGTTATTCGCTGCGACCAGCCCAGAACCATTGATATGTCTGCCCGGAACGGCATGCGGCTGGAACGCATACCTGACGCGGTTGTATATGAAGTGCTTGCCAGGCTGGATGCGATTCTGAGTTAACTTCAAAAAAGCAAAAAGCCTGCTTCAAAAGCAGGCTTTTCAAATCTGGCTCCTCTGACTGGACTCGAACCAGTGACATACGGATTAACAGTCCGCCGTTCTACCGACTGAACTACAGAGGAATCGTGTGAACGAGGCGAATAGTAGCGGCCTCGGTACGCCTTGTCAAAGGGTGAAAACGCACTTTTCGTTTGTTTGCCGACAATTTCAGCAAATCGCTGATTTTATAGCAAATTCGCGTTGAAATTACACAGCAAAAAGCGCCGCCCGCAGGCGGCGCGCAGGATCAGAACAGTACGGAGTAGTTCAGACCAAACGTACGTCCGCGGCCTTTATAGGTATACAGCCCCGGTGCGCCGTAGGTTGGGCTATACAGCCCCGGTGCGCGCTGGCCCCAGGCGGTGGTGTAGTCTTTGTCCAGCAGGTTTTCCACGCTGAAGCTGACCTTACCCACCGGCAGGGCGTAGCTGCCCAGGAAGTCGACCGTGTTATAGCCATCGATCTTCTTGCCGTCGGAGTCTGACACGTCAAAGGTCTGCGTGCTCTGCACGCGCAGGGTCCAGTCGCCCGGCGCCCAGTTGACCCAAGCGCTGGCTTTCGACGGGCTGGCGCTGTCAACCGTCAGCTTCTCCCATTTGCCGTTTTCGCGCGTTTCAGACTTGATGGCGTTAAAGTTCGCTCCGGTGCTCCAGTCGCTGTCGGTGAAGAAATAGTCCACCTGACCTTCAACCCCGTAGATACGACGCTTGTCGTCTTCCAGGTTGATGGTCATATCCGTCTTGTTGATGGTGATGGTTTTATCCGAGAGCGAGTAATACGCCGCGACCTGCGTGCGCAGGTTATCGCCAGTGTAGCGCCAGCCCAGCTCATAAGCGTTGACCTTGATACCGTCCAGCGTCGAGTCGTTCACGTTGACGCTGTTCAGCAGACGATAGTGACCGTTGCTGAGCTGATAGGTACCGGAGCCGTAGTACTTCGCCAGGTCCGGAATTTCGAAGCCCTGGGAGAAGTTAAACCACAGCTGCTGCTGTTCGGTCAGGCGACCGAGGATCCCGGCGTTAAACAGGAAGTTGTTGTAATCGGTTTTCCCGCCCGGCACCGCGTCGGCGGAGGTGGCTTTCCCGGTGGCGATGGCCTGCTGCTGGGTATAGCCAACAAAGTCGTCCACCTTGTTTTCGGTGTACTGATAGCGCACGCCGCCGCTCAGGGTGATGGCGTCGATGTCGTAGCTGGCCTGCAGGAACGGGGCGAGGTTGGTGATGCTGTAGCCAGGGTAACGGCCCACGTTGTAGGCGTTATCCAGCTCCATACCGCCGCTCGCTGCGGCCTTGCTCAGGTTGAAGAACTGCTGGTTGGCATCGAAGGTTTCGTGGTCGGCATCCACACCCCAGGTCAGCGTTAAATCGTCCACCGGCTTGCTGTTCAGCGTCAGCTTGCCGCCGTAAAAATCGGTTTTCTGCTGCGACGCGCCGATGCTGCTCACCACGCCTTTGGTCAGGGTCGGGAACGGATAATAGGTCAGGCTCTCGTCGCGATAGTAAATCTGCGCGACCAGATCCTGGCCCCAAAAATCGGTATTGGAGTACTGCAGGTTAATCAGATGGCGCTCGGTGCCCGGTACGCGGTCAGAATCGAGATTATCTTTGTTGTACGCGGTCGCATCGCCCGTTACCGCCGAGAAGTTCTTCCCGAGATACAGCCCATGCTTGCCGTCGGACTCGCTCTTGTAGTACTGCGTCGTCAGCTGCAGCTGCTGGCGATCGTCAATGTTGATGGTGCCTGTGCCCATCACATCAATACGGTCGGAATACTGGAGGCCGGTCTGGGTGTTATCGATAATCACCTCGTTGCCTTTGCCATCATACCAGCCGCCGTAGCGCTGGTACGACACCGACAGACGACCGGAGGCTTTGTCGTTACCGCCGCTTACGGCTGCCGACACGTTCTCATCGTGATCGTTGTGGCTGTTAAACCCGCTCTTTGTCCCGGTCTGGAACTCAACTTCGGTATCCGGCTGGCCCTTTTTGGTGACGATGTTCACCAGGCCGCCGGTGCTGCCGCCGCCGTAGAGCGAGGTGGCGCCGGAGATAACCTCGATACGGTCAATGTTGAACGGATCGATAGAGTCCAGCTGGCGGCTGTCGCTGCGGGACGAGTTCAGGCGAACGCCGTCCACCATCACCATCATGGAGCGGCCGCGCAGGTTCATGCCGTAGTTGGTACGGCCCTGGCTGCTGACGTCCATGCCCGGGATCAGCTGCGCCAGCACCTCTTTAATCTCTTTCCCGCCCTGAACCTGCTGCTCAATTTCAGCCCGCTCAATGACCCAGGTGGTCTGCGCCATCTCGGCCACGCTGCGGTGCGCGCGGCTGGCGGAGACAACGATATTTTCTTCCTTTTGTTCTTCCGCCCACGCAGAGGTAGAAAGCATTGCAAGCAAGCAAGGATTTAAAACCCAAAGATGAGAACGTTTCATTGTTATGTTGATCCTGATTGTGTGTGTCAGTACTCGGTGGTTTTTGCTAATGATTTAAAAACCGGGCTGCTGTCCGGGCTGGCGGTGGTGCGCCAGTGGATAACGCCGGGTGTGGTGGCCAGCTCAAACGGCTCGTCGGCGTGCGCGCGATTAAGAATTCGCGCCGCGCGCCAGGCCATCAGGCTGAGCTGGGGTTCGGCAATGCCGAGACGGTGCATCCCGGCATTCACGGCGAACAGGCGGTTGCTCTGCGGGCCGTCCCATTCGAGGGTGAAATCGTTGTTAATGCAGAAGGCTTCGTCCGTGTCCAGATGCAGGCGGTGAGACAGCGGCGCGAGGAACGCGGGCTGCACGGTGCGGTAGCCGGTGGCGAAAATCACCACGTCGCTCTCAAGCTGCTCGCGGCCGCCGTCGAGGTGATGCTGAATGCTCAGGCGATGGCCGTTTTCCTGGCGCGTCAGGGACGTCACCGAGCGGGACGGCATCAGGTGCGCCCAGGGTTTTTCACGCAGCACTTCGAAGCGGTGGTACATGGCGCGGTAAATCGCCAGCAGGGACTCGGTGGTGATGCCGTCGGAGGTCATCTTCTGCTCGTGCAGCATCTGACGACGGGCCTCTTCGCCGAGGGTGGAGAAGCTGTCCACGTACTCCGGCGTGAAATACTCGTTGGCAAAGGCGGCTTCATCCAGCGCGTTGTAGTTATTGCGGCGCGATACCCAGTTCAGGCTCAGCGGCTGGCCCCATTCGCCGCGGAAGATATTCAAAAACAGATCTGCCCCGCTCTGGCCGCCGCCGACGACGGTGACGCGCTTGCCCGCGAGATCCGGCGTGCGCAGCATCATCTCGCTGGCGTGGAAGCAGGTATCGTCCTGCACGGTAACGCAGTCAGGCAGGTTGATCTGTTTGCCAATTCCCACGCAGACGTGGCGCGCCAGGAAGCGGTCGCGCTGGGTCACCACCTCAAACAGGCCGCTTTTCTCGTCAAAGCTCACCTGCTGCACCTGCTGGCTGAAGGCGAGGTTGGTGAGGTTTTCCGCCGCCCAGCACAGGTAGTCCGCAAACTCCTCACGGGAGACGGTGCGCTGCTCGGTGGTCAGGAAGCGGTAGAACTTTTTGCGCTGCACCAGGTAGTTCAGGAAGCTGTGGCGGTTGGTTGGCTCCACGGCGCTGACCAGATCCTTCAGGAAACTGGTCTGCATGTGGCAGTCCGGCACCATCATTCCCGGGTGCCAGGAGAAGTGCGGTTTACGCTCAAGGAACAGCGAGCTAAAGCCGTTCAGCCCTTCGGCCAGAGCGGCGATGCTGAGGTTAAACGGGCCAATACCAATGCCGATGAAATCATAGGTTTTCATTGCGCTGACTCCCGGGAGGCGAGAAAAAGAGGGTTATCAAGGTCGGTGACGTAGTTCGGCAGCATGCGGCTGCCGCCGTCGTGTTCGGAGAAGGTCAGTTTGACCGGGTTGAGGATCACGCGAATAATCTGCGGCTTGAAGAGATCGAATTTGGCGAAGCGCTCTGCCAGATCCGGGTGCGCCGCCATATAACCCCGTAATACCCCGGCCAGAATCTGGTAGAAACGCGTTTCGCTCACGCCGCATTGCAGCGTGAGGCGCGAGATAAAACGCAGCACCGTCACAAAGTTACCGGTTTGCAGGTCGTGAATAATGTAATCCGCGCTCAGGCGCGCCGTGACGGCCTTCACCTGCTCCGGCAGGCTCCGGGCCTGCGGGAAATCCTCATCCACCAGGCGCATATCGCCCTGGAAATCCTTCAGCAGGATGCGCTGCGGAACGTAGTCCTTCATCACCAGCGTCACGTTCTGGCCGTGGGCGATCAGCGCCACGCCGTAGCGGCAGAGCAGGTGATAGAACGGGATCACCGTTGCCTCAAACAGCGTTTCCAGCCATGCCTCTGCGCTTAGCCCCGAGCGTTTAATCCACGCGTCGATCAGCGGTCGCCCGGCATTGTCGGTTTCCATCAGCGCCGCCATCAGCACCGCCTGTTCGCCGTCCTGCAGATAGCAGGACGGGTTTTCGCGCCAGATCACCCCCAGCATCTCCTGATAGCGGTAGGGCGCTTTCGGCAGAGCAGCATAGCCCGGATGCGACAGGTATCCGGCGGCGGGTTCGCCAAGCACCTGCGCGCCTGAGCGGATCAGCGTGGCGTCGGTGGCAAACTGCTGCTGCAGCCAGCGCGAGGCCAGCGGCCCGGCGGCAATGTATTTGCCCGGAATGCCGCGATAGCAGGAGGTATTATAGATAGTCAGCGGAAGCTTGATGTCATACGGCGCGCGACGGCTGGCGTTGGTGAGCGTGCGCAGGGACTGCTGCGCCAGATACTCATCGCCGAATTCCCCCAGCTCAACCATCTGTCCGCGCGCCAGCTGCGCCAGGAAATGAATGGCAATTTTCTGCTGCCACTGCCACGGGTGCAGCGGCACCGGCAGCCAGCCGTCGTCGAGACCCAGCGCCTGCCAGCGGGCGTCAAAGCGGGCGCGCTCGGCGCTGTCCATGGCGCTTGCCAATAGACGGTGAATGTCGCAATCGGCGTCGCTGCTCCAGACCAGATGCTCCCGCTGGACGGCAATCCAGTGCAGACGAAAACGTCCGCGATACTCGGGCGCGTACTGACGCAGCGCGTCCAGACCCCAGCCGCGGCGACCTTTGTTGAAAATAAACTTCGGGTGACCGCTCAACAGACACTGTAATTCGTCCGGATCGAGGTGGATCAGCGCGTCCGCGTCCAGCGCTTCACGCGCCTGCAGCAGCTGCATGTCGCCGCGCAGCGTGGCGTAGAGATCTTCCATGTGCTCTGCCGTTTGCGCGTCGCTCATCTCCAGCACCGTCGCCAGCTGCAGCAGCGCGCTTTCCGCTTCGACGGCATCGCCGCTGGCGGCGATCAGGCTGTCCGGGTCGATATGCAGCCAGCCCCAGATCCCGCGCGTGGCGCGAAACTGCCAGGACTCGGTGCCCATGGTGATTCGCCAGCCGTCCGACGAAACCGGCTCAGCGCGCAGGGTGCGTTCGTATTCCAGCTCGGCGAGGATCTTCGCCACCATCTCGCGGTTCACTTTCTGCCAGAGCGCGTTCACAGGCCCACCTCGCTGAAGAAGCGGTGACGCTGGCTCACGATCAGGCGCGAGCGCTTGTGCGGGAAATCGAACTCTTTCATCGTCTCAAAACCGGCGGAGGCCAGATGGCGGAACAGGCGCTGGTTGTCGAAGCGCGGCTCGGCGACAATCCGCGCGGTGCGCGGTTCATCGAGATACAGATAGTGGCTCAGGCCGCGCAGCCAGCTGCGGATGTACTGCGCGCCGCGCCAGTTCTCTTCTCCCACCAGCATGTGCAGTCCGCGGTCGAACGGCTGCCAGCGATAGTGGCGGCCAATGCGGTCTTCCGCCGCCCAGTAGAGCTCAAAATAGCCGAACGGCTGGTCGTCGAAGCAGCCGATAACCGGGTAACAGTAGGTCGAGTCAAGCTGACGGCGCAGGTAGCTTTCCTGCTCGGCCTGCGGGCCCGCCATCTCCCAGAAGGCGTTCACGCGCGGGTTGTTCATCCATTGGGTAAAGCGCTCGCCGTCCAGCGCCACGTCGGCCACGCGGAAGCTGAGGGTGCGCTTAATCTGCGGATCGTAACGACGGTACACTTCGCCCTGCGGGCGGCGAGGGCGCAGCGGGAAATACAGCTGACGGCTCTCGTCAAACTGCATCCCGCCCCTGGCCCGTGATTGTTCTCCTTTCAGCCACAGCGGCAGCTGCCAGAAGGTGTCGCGTGCCAGATAGTCCCCGTGGGCGAGGCTAAACAGCGCCTGCGCCTGGGGTTCATCCTGCCAGGTTGCCCAGGGAAGGGTAATGCCGGTCAGCGCGGGTGCGGCAACAAACAGCTGATCCAGGGCTTCGACCAGCCAGCCGTCCGGGAACCCACTCAGACGCTCCAGCACCGCGCTGCCGTCAAGACCCAACGCCAGCGGCAGCGCGCGATCCGTGGCGGTGCAGCGGAAGCCGTAGCCGGAATGGACGATATTCGCGATGGCCATTACGCCTTCTCCTTGTAAAACGGGTTGCTAAAGTCGAAATAGATCACCGCCGGATCGGCGATGGTGTTTTCATTGCGATCGTGCAGGTAGCAGAAGAAGTTGCCTTTGCAGTTCCAGGTCGGGCTGTCGAGGACGTAGTCGAGGCAGCGGGTCTGCTTCGCCGTGCGGCGCAGTTCCGCCAGCGCGTCGCGCACGCGGGACATCAGGCTCTCCTCGCTGTCGAAACCGGCGGCGGCGAGGGCGGCGGTGACGGCAAGGGTAGAGTTTAGCAGCAGGTAATAAGGGAAGTAGCGCAGCAGCTGGCTCTCACCGAAGCGGTTTTCCACCTCCGTTTCGCCCGCTGAATTCAGCCACGCGTCGGCCCCTTCGGTCCACGCGCTGCCCTGGCAGTCGCGGTAAATCAGCCCGACGGGGAAATCCTGCTGCATCTCAACGAGGATATTCTGCTGGTGCGCCAGCAGGACCAGACCGTAGTCCGCCTCGGCGCTGAACAGCGGGAGCAACACGCGGTCGCAATAGGCGTCCAGCCAGCAGCGGGCGGCCTGGGCGAGCGGTAAATCCAGACGCTGGCTCAGACGGCGCACCGCGGAGGCCAGCAGGCTATCACCGCCGTCCGGCGCGGCCTGGGTCAGGCTCACCAGCACGTTGGTTTGCGTCTTGGGAGTATCGAACAGCAGATTGACGCGCAGGGCCATCAGGCTCTCTTCCTGAATAACGCCGCTTTCGTCACGCAGCCCCGCCCAGCCGTCCTCCTGCATCACGCGCATGGTCGGGTAGCGTGACTGCAATTCTTGCCAGCGTTCCGTTTTCGCCAGGCGCGCCAGGCGCATTCCGCGCTTAACTTCTTTGACCGACAGCGTGCGCACGGAGTTGGTCAGGCGCACGCTGAGGGAGAACTTAATCATGTCGCTGTTGGTTTCGCTGTACAGCGAGCGGGACGAGCTGGTAGGCAGCCACTGCGCGCCCGCTTCGCCCAGATCCTGCAATGAACCGTTTTCCGCCAGACGCTGGCACCAGTCCTGCTCCAGCAGATAGTCGGCCTGCCATGGATGCATCGGCAGCAGCCAGCGGGTGTCGCTGAAGTGGCCGAGCAGCTCAGGCGCGCTCTGGGCCGCGAAGCGCAGCAGACGCTCGCGCAGGGAGACGTTCAGGCTGTCGCCAGCAACGAGCGTGCTCTCAACGGCAAACCAGCGCAGCGGGAAGCGGGAGGCGAAATCAGGAAGATAGCGACGCGCCTCTGTTTCGTTGAACGGCTCGTGCGACTTCGGCGCCGGGTGAAACGCGTGGCCGACCAGCAGCGCCTGTTCCGCTTCAGCAAACGTCAGCGGCTTATCGCGCAGGTTTACCCAGCCGTGGCGGAGATCGATCGCCTGCCAGGTGTGGGCATGGCTTTCAATAACGCGCTGCTTAAAACGCGCCAGCGTATCGGCATCCAGCGAGCCTTTTACTGACGGTTTTTCAAGAATTAAATCAACCAGTTGGTCAAATGTGACGGCGTCACCGTCATCACTGTTGCTCTGAAGAAGCGTGGCCGGGAAACGGTACTGATGATGCTGGGTGGGAGAGAAATAGCGTACCGGAACCCGAAGCGCCTGCGTTTGGGACAGCGGGATATGAATGTTCGGTAACGCATCCGCAGCGGTAGCGGGGAGATAGCGCCAGTCCTTCGTTTCGCGCAACAGGGCGTTCAAAAAACACTGGGCTGCAACGTCTGTACCGGCAGAGCGGGGCAGAGCACGCATAGATGTACCTCATTCCATGATTGATAATAATTCTCGTTATGATATTCATTCTGTTTACAGTCGCAACCATTTTTGCAATATTTGTTTTCATAAACTTCATGATTTCCACACATTTATTGACACTATGTTCACATTCTCATGCGCGCTGACTCAGAAACATTGACCGAAAAGGTCGCCTCAAAAGCCAACTGGCCCCTGGCGCTATGTGCGGGTTTATTAGGTATCGGGCAAAACGGCCTGCTGGTGATGCTCCCGCAGCTGGTGACCCTGACCGGGCTGTCGCTCTCGGTCTGGGCCGGGCTGTTGATGTTTGGATCCATGCTCTTTTTACCGGCCTCGCCCTGGTGGGGACGCCAGAGCGAGCGGCGGGGATGTAAGGCCGTGATGGTGGCCTCGCTGAGCGGCTATCTGGCCAGTTTCGTCGTCATGGCGCTTGTGGTCTGGGCGATGGCGGCCGGAAGGCTGGATACCGTCTGGGGACTGGCGGGACTGATTCTTTCACGTCTGCTTTACGGACTGACGGTCTCGGGGCTGGTGCCTGCGGCCCAGACGTGGGCTATTCAGCGTGCGGGGCTGGAGAAGAGAATGGCGGCGCTGGCGACGATAAGCTCCGGCCTCAGCTGCGGACGTTTGCTCGGCCCGCCGCTGGCGGCGCTGATGCTCAGCGTCAGCCCGGTAGCGCCGCTCTGGCTGATGGCGATCGCGCCGTTAATCGCGCTGCTGCTGGTGCTTCGCGAAGCCGCAGACCCGCCGCTGCCGCCGGTGGCGCACCAGGCGACCCGCCTGCAGGCCTCGATGCTGCCGTTCCTGCTCCTGGCGCTGCTGCTGGCGGCGCTGGTCAGCCTGATGCAGCTTGGCCTGTCACCGCATCTTAGCCCTCTGCTGGGGGGCAACGCCCGGGAGATCAGCCATCATGTTGCGCTTCTGCTGAGCCTGGCCGCGCTGGCGACGCTCGCGGCGCAGTTTCTGGTGGTCCGCCCGCAGCATTTCACTCCGGTGACGTTGCTCTGCATCGCGGCGGTGTTAATGGTTGCAGGGCTTGGGCTGATGACAGTCGTGGGTTTAACGCTGTTCTACGTGGGGATTGTTATCACTTCACTCGGGGCGGCGATGGCCACGCCGGGCTACCAGCTGCTGCTGAACGACAGGCTGACTACCGGGAAAGGGGCGGGCGTCATCGCCACCAGCCACACGTTAGGCTACGGCGTCAGCGCGCTGCTGGTGCCTGTGGTGACGCGCTTTTACGGCGAGCAGTCTTTGACGGTGGCCGCATGGGGAATGGCAGTGCTGTTTTTAGCGTTGAGCATAGGGGTACGGTCAACCGAGCGGACCCCTTCCGAAAAGCCTTAATGGATCTGGCGGGAGGAATGGCCGCCAGACTCCTCATTTTGCCGCAGACGCTGGAGCGGATCCTGCTGATAAAACTGGCAGAAACGCTGCCACAGCGCCGGGAAGCGGGGCGCGAAGAGTTCGGGCGCGCTGAAGAAATACTCCGAGAGCACCGCAAAGCACTCGGCCGGGTCGGTTGCCGCATAGGCGTCAATGCTGGCCGCGCTTTCGCCCACCAGGTCTATTTCATCCTGGATGTTATCCATCGCCGCGTGCAGATCGTGCTCCCAGCCCGCCACCTCGCGAAGCGGGATCAGCGGAACGCCGCTGGCGCGATCGCCGTTGCGGGTATCGAGCTTATGCGCCACTTCATGGATAACCAGATTAAAACCGGACGCATCGAACGAGTCCTGAATGTCGAGCCAGTTGAGGATAATCGGCCCCTGCTGCCAGCTTTGTCCGGACTGCACCACGCGCTGGTTGTGCACCAGCCCGATGTCATCTTCCCACTCGTCATCGACGATAAAGGGGGCCGGATAGATCAGCACTTCGTGGAAACCATCCAGCCACTCGATACCCAATTCCAGCACCGGCAGACAGAAAAGCAGGGCGATGCGCGCGTTTTTCAGGGGATCGAGTTCGAAACCCTGCAGTGGAACCAGGCGTTTTTGCTGTAAAAAACGATCCGCCAGCTGAACCAGTTTCGCTTGTTCATCCGGCTTAAGATTAGCCAGAACAGGGATCGTCAGCGCGTCATCCCATGGCAGCGCCATATCCCGGCCAGCTTCATTCGTTTTCCAGGGCCACTTTATCATCGCTTTGCTCGCAAACTCGTCACTTGAACAAAAATGGGAAAGTCAGGTTTGGTTAAGATGCCAGAAAATCGCTCACTGCGACAATTCCAGCCTGAATAAACTATCATTCGTACGTAGCGGTGGGTAGCGGTTTACGGGCATCACCTTCATTTTGTGAAGTCTGTCGTAGCCTGAATCCACAGGTTCAGTGAAGAAATCAGTACGGTATTGAAAAGATGAGCGATTTCAAAGGTAACAAGCAGAGCCTGCCCAGCCGGGCGTGCGCGCACTGCCAGCGGCCCATGACGTGGCGCAAAAAATGGTCGAAATGCTGGGATGAGGTCAAATACTGTTCCGAGCGTTGTCGCAGGAGCCACCGTTGACCGAACTGCGCCTGATCCTGGGCGATCAGCTTAATCCGCACCACAGCTGGTTTGATGCCTGCAATCCAAATGTTATTTACGTGATGCTGGAGCTGCGGGCCGAAACCGCGTACGTGCTTCACCACGCTCAGAAAGTGATCGCCATTTTTGCGGCCATGCGCGCGTTTGCCTCTGCGTTAAAGGAGAAGGGGCATCGGGTGAGGTATGTCCGGCTCTCTGACGACTCAAACCGCGGCGCGCTGGAAGACAATCTCAACGCGCTTGTCGCGCATTACGGCGCCAACAGGGTGATATGGCAGGAGCCCGACGAATGGCGCCTGGATACGCAGCTGCAGGCGTGGGCGAAAGCGGCGTCCGTCGAAACGGCCTGCGTCAGCAGCGAGCATTTCTTCACCACCCGTGAACAGGTGAGCGCGTTCTTTGCGCCACGCAAAAGCTGGCGAATGGAGTACTTTTACCGGGAAATGCGTCGTCAGCACGGCGTACTGTTGACCTCAGAAGGCGAGCCGGAAGGGGGAAAATGGAATTATGATGCTGAAAATCGCAAGCGCTGGTCCGGCGAGCCGCCCGCGCCGGAGGATTCGCGTCCGCGCCACGATTATTCAGCCTTATGGGCGGAGATCCAGCGCTGCGGCGTAAACACCTTCGGCGAACCGCAGGCCGGGTATTTTCGCTGGCCGCTCAATCGTTCGGAAGCCAAAGCCAGGCTGGATGAATTTATCGCTCACGTGCTCCCGCAGTTCGGCGCCTGGCAGGACGCGATGCAAGCTGAGGAGCTTTTTCTGTTCCACTCGTTAATTTCATTCGCGCTGAACACCAAAATGCTTAGTCCGCGGGAAGTGGTGGCTGCCGCCCAGCAGGCATGGCGTTCGGGCCATGCGCCGCTGCCAGCCGTCGAAGGGTTTATCCGACAAATTCTCGGCTGGCGGGAGTACGTGCGTGGGATCTACTGGTCGCAGATGCCGGGCTATCGGGAGCTGAATGCCTTAGACCAGCACGCCCCGCTGCCGGACTGGTTCTGGACCGGCAGGACGCAGATGCGCTGCCTGGCGCATGCGATTGGGCAGTCGCTCACCGAGGCTTACGCCCACCATATCCAGCGCCTGATGGTCATCGGGAACTTTAGCCTGCTCAGCGGCCTGTCGCCGCAGGCGGTTCATGAATGGTATCTGGGTGTCTACATTGATGCCTTTGAATGGGTGGAGCTGCCCAATACTCTCGGCATGAGCCAGTTTGGCGATGGCGGATTGCTGGCCAGTAAGCCCTACGTCTCGAGCGCGTCGTACATTCACAAGATGAGTAATTACTGTCAGGGGTGCCGGTATCAGCACACCCAGCGTACCGGAGAGCTGGCGTGCCCCTTCAATGCCCTTTACTGGGATTTCTTTGCGCGCAACCAGGCGCGTCTGGGTAACAATCCCCGCCTGGGCATTGTCTTTAAACAGCTTGCGGACATGAAGGAAGAGGAGCGGCAGGCCATTGCCGATCGCGCCGGGTATGTTCGCCTGCATCTCAACGAGCTCTGACGTATTTCAACACCGCGCCGGTTGCGGTGGGTCAATAAGACGCTATTATTTTTGACTTTGCTGCGTATTCCCCGACAGGACATCCAGACGCCATGCCCGTGAATTTTGACCTTAACGATCTTTATGCTTTCAGAGCGTTAGTGGAATACGGTAACTTCCGTGTCGCTGCTGAATCTATCTGCTTATCCCAGTCGGCGCTGAGCCGCAGGATTGAAAAGCTGGAAGCCGCGCTGGGAAACCGGCTGTTTGACCGTACCACCCGCCGCGTGGCCTTAACGTTATACGGGCAAAACTTTGCTGAACGCTCCGCGCAGCTGCTCGATAACGTTGAGTCAATGCTGGCGGATGTCGATAAGGTCAGCGAAGAGCGGACGGGGCTGATCACGGTTGCCACGGTCCCTTCCGCGGCCTGTTACTTTATGCCCGATGTGATCCGTCGTTTTCAGTCTCGCTATCCGCGCGTTCGCATTAAGCTCATCGACAGCAGCGCGGGGAATGTGATTGACGCCGTGGCCCGAAGCCAGGCGGATTTTGGTATCAGCTTCGCAGGAAACCTACCGTCTGACATCGAATTTTTCCCGCTGGTGGAGGATGTCTATGTTGCGGCGTGCCGAAAGGATCACCCGCTGGCGCAGAAGAGTCATCTGACGTGGCAGGCCTTTTATCAGCAGGATTATATCTCCCTCGATAAAACGTCAGGTAACCGTAACCTGCTCGATCGGATGCTGGGGGATATCGTTCCCGAACGCCCGAGCGTATGCGAAACGCGCCACGTTACCACGATGCTCGGTATGGTAGAGGCGGGGATCGGCATTGCTGCCGTTCCCGCCATGTCGATGCCGACGTCAGAGCACACGCTGCTGACGCATCTGCCGCTGGTGGCGCCGGAAGTGAAACGCACCGTGGGGCTTATCCGGCGCCGGGGGCGTATCCAGTCCTACATTGCGGCTGAACTGGAAAAACAGATCACCGAGCAGTATCGCCGGACGTAACGGGGATCATCCCCGTCTTCTGGATGACGGCCCTGAAGGGCGGTGAGGCGAGATAGGTCAACAGCGCTTTCCCCTCCGCGGGATGTTCTGCATGGCGGGTGACCGCACCCGCGAACCGCGTGATGTACTGCAGATTATCCGGGATTTTCCCGATAAAAGTGACGCCCTGAACCGGCAGCAGCTCGCTCACCTGCTGGAAACCGACGGCGTATTTTCCTTTCGCCACTTCTGAGGCAACCGGAATGCGCTCAACCATTGTCGCTTTACCCGCCACTTCTTTTTCGATCCCCATTTTTTTGAACAACGTCTGGCTGACGTACCTGCCGCTGGCGCTATCAGAGTAGGCGATGGAGCTGGCCTGCAGCAGCGTGTTACGCAGGCTCGCCTCGCTGCTGATATCAGGAACATCCGCCCCTTTTTTTACCACCATGCCAACGGGGGAATCCGCGAGTTCCGTTCGCGAACCCGGCTGCGTCTGGCCGGCTTTTTCGAGCTTCTCCAGCGCATCGCCCACCATAATCACCACGTCGGCTTTCTCGCCGCGCGCCAGTCGGTTTGGGATCGCCTGCGGCGTAGCGCCCATTGAGGGGCCGGGGATGATCACGATTTTATCCCCGGTCCGGCGTTCATAGTCCGGGGCCAGCTTTTCCAGGGCGGCCTTGAAGCCGCCTGAAATCATGACCTTTACGTCCTGGGCACAGGCATTAACGCTCAGGAGCGTCAGCACCAGCGCGCTGGCGGTAAAGCGATAGGTGCGTTTCATACTGCCCCCTGTGACTTGACGGTATTTTGCAGCGATACCGCGCGGCGGCGGTAGAGGTAGAGCGTGGCCAGCAGGGCACACACGGCGGCGAAACTCATCCAGTAGCCAGGCGAGGCTTTGTCACCGGTGTATTCGATCAGCGCGGTGGACATGACCGGGGTAAAGCCGCCAAAGACCGCCGTTGCCAGGCTGTAAGCCAGAGAGAACCCCGCCACGCGCACTTCAGCAGGCATAATCTCCGTCAGGGCCGGGATCATCGCGCCGTTGTACAGGCCGTAGAGGAAGGAGAGCCACAGCAGCACGATCAGCATCATGGAGAAGCTGGGGGCGCTCGCCAGCAGCGTCAGGGCGGGGTAGCTGGTCGCCAGCGCCAGCAGGGCCATGGCAATCAGCACCGGCTTGCGCCCGAAGCGATCCGACAGCGCGCCGCCCACCGGCAGCCAGATGAAGTTAGAAATAGCCACCAGCAGCGTGACCAGCAGGCTGTCCGAGGCGCTGAGCATCAGCACCTTTTTGCCAAAGGTGGGGGCGTAGACGGTGATCAGGTAGAACGCGGTGGTGGTCATCGCCACCATCAGCATGCCCGCGACCACCACCTGCCAGTTGCCAAGGAGCGTTTTAAAGACCTGACGCATCTCCAGATGATGGCGGCGCGCGCTGAACTCTTCCGTCTCCTCCAGTTTGCGGCGCAGGAAAAAGATAAACGGCACGATTAAGCAGCCGAACAGGAACGGGATGCGCCAGCCCCATTCGCGAATGGCGCTCTCCTCCATCAGGGCGTTCAGGGCAAAGCCCATCGCGCGCGACCATAATAGCGACCTGCTGGCTGCCGGACTGCCAGCTGGTGTAAAACCCTTTGCGCCCCGGAGTGGCGATTTCAGCCAGATAAACCGAGACGCCTCCAAGCTCCGCACCGGCGGAAAAGCCCTGCAGCAGACGGCCCGTCAGCACCAGCAGCGGCGCCCACAGACCGATGCTTTGATAAGAGGGGATAAGCACGATCAGGAACGTCCCCGCCGCCATGATGGAAAGGGTAACGATCAGCCCCTTTCTGCGACCTACCTTGTCGATATACGCGCCTAGCACAATGGCCCCGATGGGGCGCATCAAAAAGCCCGCGCCGAAGACGGCGAAGGTCATCATCAGCGACGCAAATTCACTGCTCGCGGGGAAGAACGTGTGGGCGATGTAGGTGGCATAGAAGCCGAACAGAAAGAAATCGAACTGCTCAAGAAAGTTGCCGGACGTCACGCGAAGTATGGCGCCCGCTTTCGAGCGTACGGTTGCAGGTGAGGTTGAGGAAAACATGGTTATCTCCAGTTTATTGTTGACGTTTTACGCGTCTGTTTTTGAAAACTGGATCAGGATGAGGAAATAGATAAGCGCAAATGCCGCATCGGCTGATGCACGTTTTGCATGAATAGCCTTCGCGGGATAAATACAATTAATGACAACAATAACTTAACAATTAATTGATTTTTTATTCACCACTTTTTGCTAAGTGGCTGATATCACGGTTTTGTGACATGACGCAGGCGCATGTCCGTCTGCGACTGCCGGGCAGCGTTGCGCCACCCGGCCTGTCTCAACCTAGGGCTGTGAACAACCCGCGCACTGTT
Organism: Enterobacter sp. E14S; assembly: GCF_055666685.1. Lineage (NCBI taxonomy): Bacteria > Pseudomonadati > Pseudomonadota > Gammaproteobacteria > Enterobacterales > Enterobacteriaceae > Enterobacter > Enterobacter sp. E14S. The sequence continues at coordinate 567,240 of NZ_JBVODQ010000002.1, forward strand.
TGTTCTGGATCTGCTGGAAGAAATCGTTGCCTTTGTCATCCACCAGGATAAACGCCGGGAAGTTCTCGACCTCAATTTTCCAGATGGCTTCCATTCCCAGCTCCGGATACGCGACGCATTCCAGGCTCTTAATGCTGTTTTGCGCCAGCACCGCTGCCGGGCCGCCAATGCTGCCCAGGTAGAAGCCGCCGTGTTTATGGCAGGCGTCGGTTACCTGCTGGCTGCGGTTGCCTTTCGCCAGCATGATCATGCTCGCGCCGTGGGATTGCAGTAAGTCCACATACGAGTCCATACGGCCAGCCGTAGTCGGGCCGAGCGAGCCAGACGCGTAGCCTTCTGGCGTTTTGGCCGGGCCCGCGTAGTAAATCGGATGATCTTTAACGTACTGCGGCAGTTCTTCACCGTTGTCGAGCAGCTCTTTCAGCTTCGCGTGGGCGATATCGCGCGCCACGATGATGGTACCGTTCAGCGACAGGCGGGTAGAGACCTGATGCGCGGAAAGCTGCGCCAGGATCTCATCCATCGGCTTGTCCAGATTGATGCTCACCACGTCGCCTTCGCCCTGCTGACGCAGTGATTCAGGAATATACTGACCCGGGTTGTGTTCCAGCTTCTCAATCCAGATCCCGTCGCGGTTGATCTTCGCTTTAATGTTGCGGTCTGCGGAGCAGGAGACTCCCATGCCGATTGGGCAGGAGGCGCCGTGGCGCGGCAGGCGGATCACGCGGATATCGTGGGCGAAGTATTTACCGCCGAACTGCGCGCCGAGGCCGAGGTTCTGCGCTTCCTGGAGCAGTTCCTGTTCGAGCTGAACGTCGCGGAAAGCCTGGCCGTGTTCGTTACCTTCCGTCGGCAGCGCGTCGTAGTAGCGCGTGGAAGCGAGCTTCACGGTTTTCAGCGTGGCTTCCGCTGACGTACCGCCAATCACAAACGCGATATGGTAAGGCGGGCAGGCCGCAGTGCCCAGGGTGCGCATCTTCTCAACCAGGTAGTTTTTCAGCTTCGCCGGGGTGATCAGCGCTTTGGTTTCCTGATAGAGGTAGGTTTTGTTGGCAGAACCGCCGCCTTTTGCCATGCACAGGAATTTGTATTCGTCCCCGTCCACGCTGTAGAGATCGATCTGCGCGGGCAGGTTGGTGCCGGTATTCACCTCTTTATACATGTCCAGCGCCGCATTCTGCGAGTAGCGCAGGTTATCTTCAATGTAGGTGTTATACACGCCCTGGCTCAGCGCCGCTTCGTCACCGCCGCCGGTCCAGACGCGCTGGCCTTTTTTACCCATGATGATCGCGGTGCCGGTATCCTGACAGGTTGGCAGCACGCCTTTTGCGGCAATTTCAGAGTTACGCAGGAACTGCAGGGCAACGTATTTGTCGTTCTGGCTGGCTTCCGGGTCGTTGAGAATGGCGGCAACCTGCTTCTGGTGGGAAGGACGCAGCATAAATGCGGCATCGTGGAAGGCCTGCTGCGCCAGCAGGGTCAGGGCTTCCGGCTCCACTTTCAGCACTTCCTGACCGTCGAATTCGGCAACGGAAACGTGCTCTTTGGTCAGCAGATAGTATTCGGTGTCGTCATGGGAAAGAGGGAAGGGGTTCTGGTAGATAAATGGTTTGTTTGACATAGCGTATTGCTCCACAAAAATAAAACCGCCGGAGGAGAAGTCCGGCGGTCAGGAATCAGAACATCATGGACATCCACGGATAGCCAATCAGCAGCAGTGCCGCCAGGAAGATGGCACCGAAGATGGTGCCGAGGCGCCAGTAGTCTTTGGTTGGCAGGTAGCCGCTACCGTAGTAAATCGGGCTTGGGCCAGTACCGTACGGGGTGATGATCCCCATGACGCCCAGCGAAGTTACCATCAGCAGAACGAACACTTCCATATTCATGCCCGGGATGGTGGAGGCGATAGTCAGCATCGCAGGCAGCAGCGCCGTTGTGTGCGCGGTGGTGCTGGCAAACAGGTAGTGCAGCAGGTAGAACGCCAGCAGCAGGACGACGGTCGCCACGCCCGGAGAGATACCGCTCATCAACAGACCGCCTTCTTTACCTAACCAGCTGATAAAGCCGGTAGAGGAGAGGCCATCCGCCAGTGCCACCAGGGTGGCGAACCAGACGAAGGTGTTCCATGCGGCCTTGTTACCGGTGATATCGTTCCACTCCAGCACGCCGGTCCACAGCATCAGACCGACGATGAGCAGGGCTGCCATGGCAGGCTCAATCCACGCGGCGGCGAAGATCCACATCAGCAGAGCACAGCACACGAACACCAGCAGCAGAATTTCATTGCGGGACAGTTTGCCGAGTTTTTCCAGCTCGCGGGTCGCCCACAGCGGCACTTCGTTATTCACTTTGACTTCAGGTGGGTAGAACCAATAGGCCAGCAGCGGCATGGCCAGAATCAGCAGGATACCCAGCGGCAGGAAGGCGAGGAACCAGGTGCCCCAGGAGATATCAATCCCAACCGTACTTTTCACCAGCGCCAGGGCCAGCAGGTTTGGCGCGAGGGCGGAGAGGAACATTGAGCTGGTGATACAGGCCGCGGTGATCGCTACCCACATCAGGTATGAACCAATCTTACGCGCGCTTGGGTCATTAGGTTTTGAACCGTACAGCGGCGGCAGGTTAGCGATAATCGGGTAGATGGTCCCGCCGCTGCGCGCGGTGTTGGACGGGGTGAACGGTGCCAGCAGCAGGTCCGCAAACGTGATGGCGTAACCGAGCGTCAGGCTGCGACGGCCGAGGTACTTCACCAGAATCAGCGCCAGACGGCGACCGAAGCGGGTTTTGTCATAGCCTGCGGCGAACATAAAGGCACCGAAAATCAGCCAGACGGTAGAGTTACCAAACCCGCTCACCGCCCATTTAAAGGAGGCACCCGCCAGCTTGAATTTCGGGTCAGCCAGCTGATCGGGGCTGAACAGCACCCACTGGCTGCACAGGGCGATGGCGACCACGCCGGTCAGGCCGATCACCGCACCCGGCAGCGGTTCGAAGATCAGACCGACGATCACGCCGACAAAGATGGCGAAGTAGTGCCATGCGTAAGGCGGCAAGCCTTCAGGAACGGGAACAAACAGCAGCAGTACGGCGACGATGACGGGTAGCGCCATCATCAGCAATCGTTTTGCATTTCCATTTGATGCCTGGTTCGCCACAGGGGGCGTTACAGCAGTTTTTGTATTCATAGTTTCACGTCTTAAGTTGTCAAAAATTCGGTCACAAAGAAAAAGCACTTTATTTAGTTTCTTTGCTTTTTTTAGTTATTAAAGGTGCTTTCTTGTATTTCCAGTAATAGCGATTTAACGCGTTTTCATGTTCGCTAAATTAAAAAATGATGATGTTTTTATATTGCGCTTTTGAATGCCATAACTATTGATCGCGATCAAAAAAATAGAATTGCAGCGTTATTTTTATGCTTTTATTAATAACCACTCTGGCGTATGTGGGTATTGCCTGTTTTTGCGTATTTTTTATCATTTCTTTAACAATATAGATTTTGGTGTGATTTTAATATATTGTTTTTATTGATTTTATATGTGTTACGGTGAATTGGTTTTACCATTTATATTTTAACGGTTTTTAAATTATTGTGAATGGCTGAATTACAATCTCTAACACCAATGTATTATTTGTGTTATCGCAGGGATTAAATAGTTTTTTAACTAACGTAATAACTTTAGAAACTAAAAAAATCATTATATTAATATCATGACATCGGCAAATAACGACGAAATAAAAAATCAATCCGATAACGAATTCTTAATTTTTAAAAGTTTGGAGTTTCTATTATGAGCACTAACGAACGCATTCTTAGCCCCTTCACATTACCGAATGGCACTGAACTGAAAAACCGTTTGTTAATGGCCCCTATGACAACCTGTACCGGCTATTTTGACGGCACCGTCACCAGCGAGCTGGTGGAGTACTATCGGGCCCGTTCCGGCAGCATTGGCACCATCATTGTGGAGTGTTGCTTCGTCGACGATCTCGGTCTCGCCTTCCCGGGTGCCATCGGTATTGATAATGACGAGAAAATTGCCGGGCTGGCGAAAATCGCAGAGGCCATTAAATCCAAAGGATCTAAGGCGCTGCTGCAGATCTACCACGGCGGCCGCATGGTCGATCCAAAACTGATTGGTGGCCGTACCCCGGTTGGCCCGAGCGCCGTAGCCGCGCCGCGTGAAGGTGCCGCAACGCCTGTCGCCCTGACCGCAGAAGAAGTGGAAGGCATGATCGGCAAGTTTGGTGAGGCGGTGCGTCGCGCCATCCAGGCCGGTTTCGACGGCGTGGAAATCCACGGGGCGAATACCTATCTGATTCAGCAGTTCTACTCCCCGAATTCAAACCAGCGCGACGACGAGTGGGGCGGCAGCCGCGATAACCGCGCGAAGTTCCCGCTGGCGGTGCTGGACATTACCCACAAAATGGTGCGCCAGTACGCGGACGACGCGTTTATTATTGGCTACCGCTTCTCCCCTGAAGAGATGGAAGTCCCGGGCATCCGCTTTGACGACACCATGTATCTGCTGGAAAAACTGGCGGCGCGCGGCGTGGACTATCTGCACTTCTCCGTCGGCGCTACCCTGCGTCCTTCCATCGTCGACATCCAGGATCCCACCCCGCTTATCGAAAAATACTGCGCGATGCGTTCTGAAATGCTGGCGCAGGTTCCGGTCATGGGCGTGGGCGGCGTGGTGAATGCTTCTGATGTGAATGAAGCGCTGGACCACGGTTACGACCTGATTGCCGTTGGCCGCGCCACCATCGCTTATCCGGACTGGACAGACCGCATTGCGGCCGGGGAAAGCCTGGAGCTGTTTATGGACAGTACCCAGCGCGAGGCGTTGAGTATTCCTGAACCGCTGTGGCGCTTCTCGCTGGTGGAAGCGATGATCCGCGACATGAGCATGGGCGAATCCAAATTCAAACCGGGTACCTTTGCTGAGAAGGTGCAGGATGACGCTAACGAACTGGTGATTAACGTCAGTCTGGAAACCGACCGCATTGCGGACATCGAGCTGGCCTCCGGCCCGAGCGAAGACGTTGAGTTTGTGACCAGCTTTGAAGAGATCCGTACCCGCATTCTGGACGCCAATACCCCGCACGTGGATGCCATCACCGGCGCAACCAGCCAGAGTGAAGCGGTGAAGAAAGCGGTCTCTAAAGCGATGCTGAAATCCAGCAAAGCGCTGGCCGCGGAAGAGGGCGTTGACCCGAACGAAACCCGCAGCGTGGACGTGGTCGTTGTCGGCAGCGGCGGCGCCGGTCTGGCGGCGGCGATCCAGGCTCACGACGAAGGCGCGAGCGTGCTGATTGTCGAGAAAATGCCGACCATCGGCGGGAACACCATTAAAGCCTCTGCCGGTATGAACGCCGCCGAAACCCGCTTCCAGCGCGTGAAGGGCATTCAGGACAGCAAAGAGCTGTTCTATCAGGAAAGCCTGAAAGGCGGCGGCAACAAGAACAACCCGGAACTGCTGCGTCGCTTCGTCGAGAACGCGCCGCAGGCAATTGAGTGGCTGGCCACGCGCGGCATCATGCTGAACGACATCACCACCACCGGCGGGATGAGCATCGACCGTACTCACCGTCCAAAAGACGGTTCGGCGGTGGGCGGCTATCTCATCAGCGGCCTGGTGCGTAACGTTAACAAACGCAACATCGAGGTGATGCTGGATACCTCCGTCAGCGACATCATCTTCGAGAACGGTGAAGTGACCGGCGTACGCCTGACTACCGAAGAGAACGAAACCGTCACCGTGGCAACCAAAAGCGTGATTGTCGCCACTGGCGGCTTCAGCGCCAACAGCCAGATGGTGGTGAAATACCGTCCTGATCTGGAAGGGTTCGTTACCACCAACCACAAAGGGGCAACCGGCGGCGGCATCGCACTGCTGGAGCGCATCGGGGCGGGTACCGTGGATATGGGCGAAATTCAGATTCACCCAACCGTAGAGCAGAAAACCTCGTACCTGATTTCCGAATCCATTCGCGGCGGCGGGGCGATTCTGGTCAATCAGAAAGGGGAGCGCTTCTACAACGAAATGTCGACCCGCGATAAAGTCTCGGCGTCAATCATCGCGTTGCCGGAGAAATACGCATACATCGTATTTGACGAGCACGTACGTGCCAAAAACAAAGCCGCTGATGAGTACATCGCGAAAGGTTTCGTGACCAGCGCCAGCTCGCCAAAAGCCCTGGCTGAGGCGCTGGGTATGGATCACCACGCTTTTCTCGCGACGCTGGAACGTTACAACGGCTTCGTTGAAAAACAGCACGATGATGATTTTGGCCGTACCACCGCGCTGCGTGCGCCTATCAACGAAGGGCCGTTCTACGCCATTCAGATTGCACCGGGCGTGCACCACACCATGGGCGGCGTGACCATCAACACCGAAACCTGCGTGCTGGACAGCAACCACAACGTGCTGCCAGGGGCGTTTGCGGCCGGTGAAGTGGTAGGCGGGATCCACGGCGGTAACCGTATCGGCGGTAACGCAGTGGCAGATATCATTATTTTTGGTACGCTTGCAGGACATCAGGCGGCTATGCGTTCGAAAAAGCAGTAAGACCCCTGTGTTGTAGGCCGGATACGCCCAGCGCTATCCGGCATTTTCCCCGGCGGCGCGGTGCCTGCCGGGGCTACATCTGAGGAATACAGCCATGCCTGATAGCCATCGCGTTTACAGCTACTCCGCCGTCCTGATGGGCTCACCCATTCTCCTGAAACTCTTCTCCCACGACGAAGCCCTCGCGTCCCGCGTGTTTCGCCTGATCAAACAGTACGAAGATCTGCTCACCGTTAACCGCGCGCACTCGCAGGTGATGAACATCAACCATGCGGCTGGCCAGCATCCGGTCACCGTCAGCCGGCCGGTGTTTGAGCTGATCCGCTGTGCCAAAGCGGCAAGCCTGTTCAGGGACAGCGCCTTTAACCTGGCGATAGGTCCGCTGGTGAAGCGCTGGAAAATAGGCTTTCAGGGGGACAGCGTTCCGCCTGCCGATGAAATCGCGTCGCTGCTGGCGATAACCCGTCCTGAAGATGTCCTTCTTGATGAGGCCAGCAGCAGCGTGTTCTTGACCAGAGCGGGGATGGAGATCGATCTGGGGGCCATTGCCAAAGGCTATATCGCCGACAGGGTGCGTGATTACCTGCATAAAGAGGGCGCTGAGCTGGGGCTGATCAACCTCGGCGGAAACATTCAGACGTTAGGCTCGCCGGAAGGGGGCTGGAGCGTGGGGCTGAAAAAACCGTTCGCCGGTGATGCGCTGATCGGCACGATGACCGTAGAGAACCTCTCCGTCGTGACGTCGGGAACGTACGAGCGCTACTTTGAGCAAAACGGCAAGCGCTATCACCATATTCTCGATCCGCGCACCGGGTATCCGCTGGACAACGAGCTGGACAGCGTAACGATTGTTTCGAAGGACTCCATCGACGGCGATATCTGGACCACGCTGATGTACGGCATGGGCGTAGAGAAGGGCTGTGCCGCCCTGCGCGCGCGCCCCGATATTGAAGCTATCTTTGTGACCAAAACAAAAGAAGTGGTGTTCTCTTCAGCACACCACTTCCGCTTTACCCTGCTGGATAACGACTACCGCGTTACTGACAGTATTGCTTGAGCAGGCCGGTCTGCTCCGGCTGGAGACGGTAGCGATACACCGGACGGCCGGTGGCGCCGTAGTGAATACTGGTGAACAGAATGTTGATTTGCGCGAGCCAAATCAGGTACTTGCGGCAGGACACGCGCGAGATATTGACCGCGCTTGCCAGGTCATCGGTAGAAAATTCCGTCTCCGGGTGAGCGTCAATCCACTGGCAAATCGTGCGCAGCGTTTGCGGCGTTAACCCCTTCGGCAGCTTTTTACTGTCCGCCAGTTCCGGCGCCCCGCCGTGGATCAGCCGGTCGACGTCGGCCTGCTCATAATACTGGTGCGAACCCATCAGGCTATGCTTTGCCTTCCAGCCGTTCAGCGCCTCTTCAAAGCGCGGGAACTGGAACGGCTTGATCAGATAATCCACCACGCCGTAGTGGATGGAAGTCTGGATCGTGGCGGCGTCGGCAGCCGACGAGATCATAATCACATCGATTGGGCGACCGGATGCGCGAATAACGGGCAGCAGATCCAGCCCGTTATCCTGCTGCATATAGACATCCAGCAGCACCAGGTCGACAGGCTGACCGGGGTTATTAATGATGGCCTCGGCCTGGTTTAGCGTGGAGGCGACGCCGCAGCAGCTAAAACCTTCAACACGGTTGACATACAGACGGTTGAGGTCGGCTACCATGGCGTCATCATCGACAATTAATACATTTATCACGCGATATTCCTCTCGCTATCCCAGGGGATGTGAACAAAAAATTGGGTAAATACGCCTGGCTCAGACTCGACGGTGATATCGCCGCCGAGATTCTGGATTTGCTGGCGAGCAAGAAACAGCCCAACGCCGCGGTTTTCACCTTTTGTTGAGAAGCCCTTTGTAAAAATAGCCTCAAGCTGAGCGGGATCAATGCCGGGGCCATCGTCGCTCACTTCGCAGCTGAGCCAGCCGTTCTGATAATGCAGCAGCAGGCCGATCTCACCTTCCTGCTGTCCTTCCATCGCGTCGAGCGCGTTTTCAATGAGGTTACCCAGCACGGTGATCAGCACCGCGACCTGCTCTTCGCTCGCGGTATCCGGTATCTGGCATTCATCCGCCAGCGTCAGGGTGACGCCCGCTTCTTTCGCCCGATTGATTTTACCCAGCAGGAACCCGGCAATCACCGGGGATTTTACCTTGCTCTGTATCGTGCCGATATCCGTCTGGTAATTATGTGCCGTCTGGATAATGTACTCTTCCAGCTTGTCGTAGCGCTTCATGTGCAGCAGGCCCAGGATCACATGCAGTTTATTCATAAACTCGTGCGTGTGGCTGCGCAGGGCGTCGACGTAGTTAACCATGCCATCAATACGCTGCATCAGCTGGCTGATTTCCGTTTTATCACGGAAGGTGGTGATGGCGCCGATTACCCGATCCTGGCTTTTAACGGGCACCATATTGCACAGCAATAGACGCCCGTTACAGCTGATCTCCTGATCCTGGCGCGCGACGCCCGTCTTTGAAACTTCGCGCAGGCTGGCCAGCAGGGGGGCGCTGGCGTTTTCGGTCTGCTTGCCGGAAGGGAGAAGCAATATTTCTCTGGCGGTCTGGTTGATCATCGTCACGCGCCCGTGAATATCGACGGCCAGCACCCCCTCGCGAAGCGACTGCAGCATCGCCTGACGCTGTTCGAACAAGGCGGAAATTTCGTAAGGTTCGAGCCCGAACAGGATGCGCTTCAGGACCCGCACCAGACCCCAAATCGCCATGGAGCTCATAAAAATACTGAATAAAATGGTCCAGACGGCGTTTAGCCGCCCGCGAGCGATCTGCTCTTCAACCTTTTTCAGGGAGATACCTACCGCCACCACGCCGATCTGCTCGTGCTGGCCGTCGTAGACTGGGGTAAAAACGCGCAACGCTTCGGCGAGCGCACCCCGGTTTACCGATACGTTCTCTTTGCCTTCCAGCGCGGGGGTTAAATCGTCACCGATAAAATGCAGCCCCAGCAGCGCCTCGTTCGGGTGAGAGTAGCGGATCCCGCGCATATCGGTGACCACGGTGAACAGCAGATCGTTTCGTTTCGTCACCGCCTGGGCGATGGGCTGAATAATATTCTCCTGCGGTGCCTGCATCAGGCCGCGCTGGATCTCCGGGCTGTTGGCCAGCGTTCTGGCAATACCCAGAGCCGTATCTTTTACATCATCGCGGGTCGCCCGGGTGATTTGTACGGAGTAGAGCGCAAAGACCACCAGCAGCACAGAGGCAATAATCGCGCACACCATCAGCGTGACCAGGGTGTTCAGCTTCATGGGGCGCTTGCGCGTAGTAAGGAAAGGCTGCAAATCGCTCATCAACACTCCGCGATAATTAAGAAAAGGGGTAATTATCGCCGATGACGCGCTTTTCTTAAAGCCATGTAAAGGCGTGGATTTGGTCCTCTTTTCGTGACCCTCCTCGCAGGTCATCTATATAAAACACTTTATAGTGTGTGGGTACTCATAATAAGGAGGCTGTTTATGAGCGTTATGCTTACCGGTTCGGTCAAGGAAAGACGGCACGCCAGCACGATGAATATTGATAGATTGTCCACGCTGGACATGCTGAAAGTCATTCACCAGGATGATGCACTCATTTCTGCTGCGATTACCCCCTGTTTAAATACTATTGCCCGCGTGGTGGACAATGCCGCCGCGACGCTCAGCCACGGTGGTCGCCTGATCGTCGTTGGCGCGGGGCCTTCAGGGCGCGTTGCGCAACAGGTTGCCGATGAATATGCGCCGGGCAAAACCCCTGTGATGGCCGTTACGGCACAAGAAGGGGAAGGGAGCTACGAGCGCGGCGTTGCCGATCTGCAGGCCATCAAGTTTGGTGAACACGATATGATGCTGGCCGTGACCGTCAGCGGAAAAACGCCGTGGGTCTGGGGGGCAATGCGCCATGCGTGGTCGCTGGGTTCACCGGTCGCCATTATTACCGGTGATGCGCAAAGCGAAGCCGCGCAGCTGGCGAGCATGGTTATCGCTCCGGAGCTGGGGGCCGACGTCGTCGCAGGCTATATCAACACCAAAGCGGGGATCGCGCAAAAAATGATCCTCTCGATGATTGCCACCGGGCTGGCCGTCCGAACCGGACGGGTTTACAGCAACCTACGCGTGGATCTTGAGGCAAGCACGACCAAATGGGCTGAACGGCAAGTCGCCATTGTGATGGAAGCGGGGGGATGCACACGGGCCGAGGCAAAAGCTGCGCTTGAGAGCTGTAACCATAACTGTAAAACGGCGGTATTGATGGTGCTGACAGGGCTGGATGCATGGAAAGCCCATGAGCTGCTGGCGCAGAATAACGGGTTTATTCGCGTGGCGCTGCAGGAAGCGCCGTAAGATCTTCAGATAGTAAAAAGGCCGCAATTGCGGCCTTTGGTATTTTGGGGAATTAGAACTGGTAGGTCATGCCTACGCCAACGATGTCATCAGTTGAGATGCCATTGGCTTCGTAGAAGCTTTCATCGTTGTCCAGCAGGTTGATTTTATAATCAACGTAAGTCGAGAAGTTTTTGTTGAAGCTGTAGGTCATACCGAGATCGATATAGTTCACCAGATCCTGATCAACATAGTCGTAGTTATTACCTGGGTTGTAATCATTGCCGCCAATGTCTTTACCTTTGGAGTAAACCCATGCCAGAGACGGACGCAGGCCGAAGTCGAACTGGTACTGCGCTACGGCTTCAAAGTTCTGCGTTTTGTTGGCGATACCAACCGTCTCACCGCTACCAAATGGCGTCATATTGCGGGTTTCCGCATACATCATGGCCAGGTAAACACCCTGCGCATCATATTTTGCGCCAATGGTCCAGGCTTCAGCGCGTTCGCCACCTGCATATGGGCTGTAGCGGTTGTAGTTACCTGCACCGTATGCAACCTGCGTGTTCGTGCGGTCGGAAGATGAATATGCCGCGCCCAGGCTCAGACCGAAGTCAAAATCATAGGTGGTAGACATACCGAAGCCGTCGCCATTCTGGAAACGAACATCGTCATGGCCGTTTTTCGTGCCTTCCTGATCTTCTGCTGCATCCTGGCCTTCATTCGCACCCTGATACTGCAGCGCGAAATTCAGACCCTCAGCCAGACCGAAGAAATCCTGGTTACGGTAGGTTGCCAGACCGTTAGCACGACCGTTCATAAAGTTATCGGTCCATGTGTAAGAGTCACCGCCAAATACAGGCAGCATATCGGTCCAGGCTTCAACGTCGTACACGACGCCGTAATTACGGCCATAATCAAATGAACCGTATTCACCATATTTCAGGCCAGCATACGCCAGGCGGTTAAACGATTTGTCACCCGCGCCCTCGGTATTATTAGCGAAGGTTTTATATTCCCACTGGCCGTAACCGATCAGATCGTTAGCGATCTGGGTTTCGCCTTTGAAACCAATCTGCACATAGGTTTCGTCGCCGTCGTCGCCAGGGTTGTCCGAGAAGGTATGACGCGCGTCGACTTTGCCGTACAGGTCAACTTTGTTGCCGTTTTTGTTGTACATTTCAGCCGCATTGCCTGCGCCTGCCATTAATAACGCGGGTACCACAATTGCCAGAACTTTTCTTTTCATTATATATTCCCTTCAAACATAATTTATATGAATATATGTAATCACCCTCCGCAATTACAGGCTTGATACTATTCCAGGAAGTGTTATTTAGTTTCAAAATAAATGTAATTAAATTCTATGAAATATTGCTAAATATTTCTATTAATCTCTTTATTTTTCTTGTGAATTAATTCATTGAATTTATATGGTGTAATTATTATTAAGTATTTCGTGGTTCTATTTTTAAATTGATTTAATTCGTCTATGTTATAATTCATGCACTTTTAAACAACAGGATATGACGATGGAACTTGTCCGGTGGCAGCAGCGATTTGAGCGCTGGCTCGAGGAAAACCACAGCATCGACGATACCGCACATGATATTTCGCATTTTCGTCGGGTCTGGATGACGGCGCAAAAAATCATGGCTGACCAGGCGGTGGAGCCGCTGGTGATCCTGACCGCATGCTATTTCCACGATATTGTCAGCCTGCCGAAAAACCATCCCGAACGCGGCCGGTCATCCCAGATGGCAGCACGCAGGACGTGTGACATTCTGCGCCGCGACTTCCCTGACTTCACGCCAGGGCATACTGCCGCCGTCGCGCACGCGATTGAGGCGCACAGCTTCAGCGCCGGGATTGCGCCGCAGAGCATGGAAGCCAAAATTGTGCAGGACGCAGACCGGCTGGAAGCGTTAGGCGCTATCGGCCTGGCGCGCGTCTTTGCCGTCTCGGGCGCGCTGGGCATGCCGCTTTTTGATGCAGACGATCCCTTTGCCGATGCGCGTATCCTTGATGACCGTGCGTTTGCCCTCGACCATTTTCAGACCAAGCTGCTGCGATTGCCTGATACAATGCAAACGGAAATGGGCCGCGAGCTGGCACGTCACAATGCCGATTTCCTGATCCAGTTTATGGCGAAACTCAGTGCCGAATTACACGGTGACTGCATCGGGCTGGATAGCCAGGTGTTGAGCCGCTTCCGTCGCAGTTTGCGCAACTGAACTGTGGTAATCTGTTCCCAGTCTTTACTCTCCGGTTAAAAGAATGCAGGAAAATCGATCAGTGACAGAGCCCGCGCCCGAGCAGGCTGAGAAATCAACGGCAACGGTGCAGGCGTTGCTGCGCCAGCTGTTGGATATCTATGATGCTAAAACGCTGGCCAATCTGCTGGTGGCGCACGGCGAGAGCCACTGGAGCCCGGCGATCCTTAAGCGTCTGCTGACCAGCGAGCGCGCAGGGCGCGCCTGAGCGAAGGCGAGTTTCGTTATCTGCAAAACCTGCTTCCGCGTCCTCCTGCCGCGCACCCGAACTATGCCTTCCGCTTTATCGATCTGTTCGCCGGTATCGGCGGTATCCGACACGGTTTTGAAGCTATCGGCGGACAGTGCGTGTTTACCAGCGAGTGGAACAAACATGCCGTCCGGACCTACAAGGCCAACTGGTATTGCGATCCGCACGAGCACCATTTCAACGCGGATATCCGCGATGTCACCCTGAGCCATAAAAGCGGCGTGAGCGATGAACACGCCGCCGAGCACATTCGCCAGACGATCCCGGCGCATGACGTGCTGCTGGCCGGCTTCCCGTGTCAGCCCTTCTCGCTGGCCGGTGTCTCCAAAAAGAATGCCCTTGGACGCGCCCACGGCTTTGCCTGCGATACCCAGGGAACGCTGTTTTTTGATGTGGCGCGCATTATTGACGCCCGTCGCCCGGCCATCTTTGTGCTGGAAAACGTTAAAAATTTAAAAAGCCACGACGGCGGAATAACCTTCCGCATTATTATGCAGACCCTGGATGAGCTGGGTTATGACGTGGCCGACTCGCAGGACATGGGCGCGGACGATCCCAAAATCATTGATGGGAAACATTTTCTGCCCCAGCATCGCGAACGTATCGTGCTGGTGGGTTTCCGCCGCGACCTCAATCTCAAGGGGGATTTCACCCTGCGGGATATCCCGTCTTTGTATCCCGAGCGTCGTCCTACCGTTGCCGACCTGCTGGAACCTGTCGTTGACGCGAAATTTATCCTTACCCCGGTGCTGTGGAAATACCTCTACCGCTATGCCAAGAAACATCAGGCGAAGGGCAACGGCTTCGGGTTTGGGATGGTAAACCCCAACGATCCGCACAGCGTGACCCGTACGTTGTCCGCTCGCTACTATAAGGATGGGGCAGAGATCCTGATCGACAGAGGCTGGGACAAGGCGCTGGGTGAAAAAGATTTCGACGATCCGCACAACCAGCGTCACCGTCCGCGACGCTTAACGCCGCGGGAATGCGCCCGGTTGATGGGATTTGAGACCCCGCAGGGTTACCGCTTCCGCATTCCGGTTTCGGATACTCAGGCGTACCGCCAGTTTGGTAACTCGGTGGTGGTTCCCGCGTTCGCGGCCGTGGCCAAACTGCTGGCCTCGCGCATCAGACAGGCGGTGGCACTCCGTCAGGGTGAGGCCGTCAATGACGGATGTTCACGATAAGGCCACGCGCAGCAAAAATATGCGTGCCATCGGCACGCGTGACACCGCCATCGAAAAGCGCCTGGCCGGGCTGCTGACGCAGGCGGGGTTTGATTTCCGCGTACAGGATCCTGCGCTTGCGGGTCGCCCCGATTTCGTCATCGACGCCTGGCAGTGCATCATCTTTACCCACGGCTGTTTCTGGCATCACCACGACTGCTACCTGTTTAAGGTCCCCGCGACGCGCACCGATTTCTGGCTGGATAAAATTGGCAAGAACGTCGAGCGCGACAGCCGGGATCTCACCGCGCTGATTGCGCAGGGCTGGCGGGTGCTGATCGTCTGGGAGTGTGCGCTGAGAGGCAGATTAAAACTGAACGATACCGATCTGACCGAGCGGCTGGAGGAGTGGATCTGCGGCGGCGGCCAGACCGCGCAGATCGACACGCAGGGTATTCACCTGCTTACGGTTTCTCCACCTCACAAGGCGTGACCACCGGTTTTGCGGGCAGTAAATATTTGCCCAGGGTGACCAGCACGACGGCAAAAACAATCACTCCTAATGCCAGCCATTCAACGGAAGAGAGCGTTTCTCCCCCCAATCCCGTCCCGAGCAGCACGGCCACGACCGGGTTGACGTAGGCATAGCTGGTGGCGACTGCCGGCGAGACATTGCGGATCAGGAACATATAGGCGTTAATGGCGATGATGGAACCAAACAGCGCCAGGTAGCCTACCGCCAGAAAGCCCGACAGCGGCGGCAGGGTCGTCAGCTTTTCTCCCGTCAGCGTGGAGGCGAGCAGCAGTACAATCCCGGCGGCGAGCATCTCAATCGCGCCCGCCATCATGCCGGTCGGCAGTTCGATACGCGAACCGTAGACGGAACCAAACGCCCAGCTCATCGAGCCAATCAGAATGATGATTGCGCCCCACGGATTCCCGCTCAGGTTACCGCCGCTGTTCAGCAGAATGATGCCGGCAAGGCCAATACCAATCCCCAGCCATTCCAGCTTGCGGGTGCGGATACCAAAAAGGCGGCTAAAGCAGAGGGTAAACAGCGGTACGGTGGCAACGACCACGGCGGCGATCCCGGACGGTACGTTCTGGTGCTCGGCAATCGTTACAAACCCATTTCCCACCGCCAGCAGCAGTAGGCCGATCAGGGCGGCATTCAGCATCGGGCGCAGCGGGGGAAGCTTATGCCCGCGCAGCAGCAGGAAGGCCAGCAGCAGCACGCCAGCCGAGAGAAAGCGGATGCCCGCCATCATCAGTGGCGGCCAGCTTTCCACGCCGATGCGAATGACAAAGTAGGTTGAGCCCCAGATGATGTACAGCGAAAAGAGTGCCCCAATGAGCGGTAGCAATTGCCGGAAACGCATAATCCCTCACGACGAAATAAAAAGGTCGCTGATAGTAAACGCGAAAACTATCTCCCTGGCGAGCCCTTTAATTGTGTAGCTGATGTGAATTTTTTGTTGACGCGAGGTGGGTGTTTCCGGGTTTGCGCTTTTGCTCCATACTATTCACCTAATTACCAAAAAATGAAGGATTAAGATTTTGGCAGGAAGTAGCTTATTAACATTGCTGGATGATATTGCGACCTTACTGGATGACATTTCAGTGATGGGGAAACTGGCGGCGAAAAAAACCGCAGGCGTGCTGGGAGATGATTTATCGCTTAACGCCCAGCAGGTGAGTGGGGTGAGGGCTAACCGTGAACTGCCGGTGGTGTGGGGCGTGGCAAAAGGCTCCTTCCTGAATAAGGTGATTCTGGTGCCGCTGGCGCTGCTGATCAGCGCGTTTATTCCCTGGGCCATCACGCCGCTGCTGATGATTGGCGGGGCGTTTCTCTGCTTCGAGGGCGTAGAGAAGGTCCTGCACTCCTTTAGCGCGCGCAAGCAGAGCGATACGCCGGAGATGCGCCAGCAGCGTCTTGAAGCGCTGGCCGCTCAGGATCCGAAAACCTTCGAGCGCGATAAGGTCAAAGGCGCTATTCGGACCGACTTTATCCTGTCCGCAGAGATTGTCGCCATTACGCTGGGCATCGTGTCTGACGCGCCGCTCCTGAATCAGGTTCTGATCCTCTCCGGCATCGCCATTCTGGTCACCGTCGGCGTCTACGGCCTGGTGGGACTGATCGTCAAGCTGGATGATATCGGCTACTGGCTGGAAGAGAAATCGAGCGCGGTGGCAAGAGGCATCGGCAAAAGCCTGCTGGTGATGGCCCCGTGGTTGATGAAGAGTTTATCGGTGGTAGGCACGCTGGCGATGTTCCTCGTGGGCGGCGGGATCGTGGTGCACGGTATCGCGCCGCTGCACCATGCGATCGAACATTTTTCCTCGGCGCAGGGCGCCGTTGTCGCGGCGATTCTGCCCACGCTGCTGAATCTGGTGCTGGGCTTCATCATTGGCGCTATCGTGGTCGCGGCGGTGAAGCTGGTTGAAAAAATACGCGGCACGTCGCACTAATTGTTACCCGTTATGGGGTGCAAAAAGACCATTCCTCGTCTAAATTGAAACAGTTTCACCCTGATACAGGAGGCAGGTATGGTCTTTTTGGTCAGTGATGAAGTTAAGCCTAAGAAGGGCGGCCCACGTATGATTGTGACCGGGTATTCCAGCGGAATGGTGGAATGTCGGTGGCACGATGGCTATGGCATCAAGCGGGAAGCATTTCGTGAAGATGAGCTTCAGCCGGGGGACGGGCAGCACCAGCGGGACAAGGCTTAATCACATAACGCCCGGCTTTGCCGGGCGTTTTTATTTCCAGTACCGGGTGTAAGGCAGCGATCAGGGAGTGTGTGTGCAGCGCGATACCTTTGTTGTAAGACAATCTTTTTTGCAATGGCTGCATAAGCGTAGCAATCCGGGGTTGATTGTTAATCTCTGTTTTCTGGTTGTCCTGGTGTTTTCGACTCTACTGACCTGGCGTGAAGTGGTGGTACTGGAAGAAGCGTACATCTCCAGCCAGCGTAACCATCTGGATACGGTGGCCAGTTCGCTGGACAGACAGCTGCAGAACAGCGTGGACAGGATGCTGCTGTTTCGTCAGGGCATGCGCGATGCAATCCAGACGCCGCTGGCATTTGAAGTACTCCAGAATGCGGTATCTCGCTTTAGCTCAGTCCGCATGCTACCTACCTGGCAGCTTGCCGTTGATAAAAAACGCACCCTTCCCATTAACGGAGTTTCGGATGCATTCGTCGAGAAAACCACGCTTCTGAATCGTGACGATGAACGCCTCAGCCACGAAATTTCCGCCGCGCTGGAAGTGGGGTATCTGCTCAGGCTGGCGTCGTCGAGAGCACAAACGGAAGCGCGCGTGATCTACGTCTCCCGCGCCGGGTTTTTCATTTCCACCGATACGCCGGACCAGGCGGGCGATATTACCTCCCGCTATTACCATCTTGTCACGCAGTCCTGGTTTACCCAGCAGTCAGAGCGGAACAATCGCGCTCGCGCGGTGCGCTGGTTCATCTCTACCCCTTCATCCTGGACCAATGATGAACGTACGATCACCGCCAGCGTTCCCATCTATTTCGATCATTACTGGTATGGCGTCGTGGCGATGGATTTTACGTTGGACACCATGCAGCGCCTGCTGGCCGATGCGACGGAAGACCGAACGGAAGGGGAGTATCAGCTGTACGATACCCGGCTCAATATGATTGCCACCTCTGCCCATACGGGAAACGCGGTTAACCATTTTGACGAACGCGAAACGGCGCAGATTGCGCAGGCGATTGAGCACGCTACCGGCGGCGGGATCCGCCTCGGAAGCCGTTTTGTCAGCTGGGAGCGACTCGATCACTTCGACGGCGTTGTCCTGCGGATCCACACCCTGCACGAAGGGGTACAGGACGACTTCGGCAGCATCAGTATCGTGCTGGCGCTGATGTGGGCGCTCTTTACCGCCATGCTGTTGATCTCGTGGCTGGTGATCCGCCGCATGGTGAGTAACATGTACACGCTTCAGCACTCGCTCCAGTGGCAGGCCTGGCATGACCCGCTTACCCGGCTGAATAACCGCGGCGCGCTGTTCGACCGCGCAAAATTGCTGGCGGAAACCTGTCGCCAGCAGTCGCTGCCGTTCTCGGTGATTCAGATCGATCTCGACCATTTTAAAAACATCAACGACCGCTTCGGCCATCAGGCCGGGGATAAGGTGCTCTCCCACACGGCAGGACTGATTGCCAGCGCGTTACGCAAGAATGATGTGGCAGGGCGCGTAGGCGGGGAAGAGTTTTGCGTCGTCCTGCCGGGGATCGGCCTGGAGGAGGCGAGAAGCGTCGCGGACCGTATTCGCTGCCGCATCAACAGTAAGGAGATCCTGGTGAAGAAGAGCACGACCCTGCGCGTCAGCGCGTCGCTGGGGGTCAGCAGCGCGGATGAAGCAGGTAACTACGAGTTTGAACAGCTGCAGTCCGTGGCGGACGTCCGGCTGTATCAGGCCAAACAGAGCGGGCGTAACCGGGTCGTCTGGCGGGATTAAGAGAGGAAGTGATCCAGCCCCTCCTGCCAGCCCGCCGGGCCGGGCTGCCGGGTGTGATAAACCCGGGCGGGGTTATCGTCCCGTAGCGTGATGCCCTCACGGTTAATGCCCTTAATCACTACCGCGAAGTCAACGCTGTCGAGCAGCGGCGCATCATTGGGACCGTCGCCGAGCCCCAGCGTGGTGGGTTCAATCTCTTCCAGCTCGCGGTATTGCTCAATCAGCCAGTTCACCGCAACGTCTTTGCCGCAGCGGGCGTCCAGAACATGCCAGAAGCGCGCGCCCTGCAGGCATTTAAGGCCGACATTCGCCAGCTCCTCTTCAAACTGAACCATTTTCTCGTCGGTATCGCGCCAGATGAGCGTGACGGACGCTTCATGCTTGCGGGCAAGCGCCGAACGGTAGCGCGACAGTCCGGTCCACTCGCTAATAACATGCTCATCCACGTCGTCAAAGGTAGTGAATTTATAGCCCGTCTGCAGGCGAATTTGCTCGATCCGCGGGCGAATATCCCGGTGCGTCATCCCCCTGATCTGGCGCTGAACCTTATCCCAGCGCACGTCAGGCTGAATCACCGCGCCGTTCTCGGCAATAAAAGGCAAGCCTTCAAGCCCCAGATCCAGCTGGAGATCGAGCATCTCTGCCGCGGTCTTGCTGCTGCAAAGAATGACCGGAACCTGATTATCCAGCAGCCTGTCCAGCCAGGACATGGCGGGTTGCCACTCATAGGTGTGAATATCCAGCAGTGAACCATCCAGGTCAGAGAAAATCAGCAATGTATCCCGCAGTGAAGGCATAGCGACTCCTGGTAACAGATGCGTCTCGCTCTAAGAAAATTCCTAAAAAATAATTAAGGCGAAAACCGGAGAAAAGAGGAATGCTCCTGGCAAACCCGCATTCGGCGTGTGTTATTGCTCATAACAAAAAGCATTGTGTTAAAAATATTATATTCATCGTAAGAATATATGCTTGTCAGCCAAATTCGTTGGGGATAGTGTGGCATGTACATCAGATTTCCTGGTGTAACGAATTTTCAAGTGCTTCTTGCATAAGCAAGTTTTGATCCCGGTCATCCCCATGGCCGGGATTTTTTTCGCCCTACCGATTGGCTTCAGACACGCTAAAGTCGTGAATATCAAGCTCGAAGGCCTCCGCCAGCTCGCGATAGGTGTGATAATCCCTTCCGTTGACAATGACGCGGTCCGAATTGTCGTCCGACCGGCGGACTTCTGACTCACTGATCTCATTGATGGCGGCCAGCAGGGCATCGACATCCACCTCGACTTCGCGCTTGATGGTGTCGCTGTACTCTTTATCGGTCTTCATTACGGGGTTCCTCTTTCAGCCGTGTCCAACGGTAAGTATAGACTGTGTATAAAAACGCCAATCACGCCGGGCGGCGATGTGCGTTTTTGCGTTTTGTTCTACACTGGCTCAAAACCAGAGGAGGAATGTATGAAGGTCAACGATCGGGTAACCGTTAAAACGGACGGTGGGCCGCGCCGCCCGGGTGTGGTGCTGGCAATTGAAGAGTTTAGCGAAGGCACAATGTACCTGGTATCGCTTGAGGACTACCCGCTCGGTATCTGGTTTTTTAACGAACTGGGGCATCCGGACGGCATTTTTGTCGAGAAGGCGGAGTAGCACGGCGTCGGGTAGCACATCGCGTGCCCGACAACCTCTTCAGAAGCAAAAATCTCTGGCCAGGCCAGAGATCAAAGGTAGGGTGCACAGGTCTTAAGCGACTAACGCATGTTGACGAAAATCCCGTTCGTCACATTATCGGTCAGGCGTACCACGTGGTAGATCACTTGCTTATTATGCGTTTTAATTTTCCTTTTGATATTTCCTTTGTGTGACGAAACGGTTTTCGCTTTAATATTCATCTGGTCGGAGATCTGAATAGTTCCTTGTCCCGCCATCCACATTCGCAGCATACTTGATTCAGTCCTGCTTAATGATAGGGTGGGTAAGTTAACCGCTCCTACATTTTTAACTTCTTTATTCAAATAATCACCCAGAATGTCATCCAGCGACTCGGGTTTAATCGATTTAGAACTGATCAATAAATTTTTACGGACCAACAAATACTCATCGAAATGGATATTCGCGATCGCCATAAAAACAATAAACAGGGTTTTTGGATGCTGATTAATGATTTGCTTAATGTGCTGACTGTTGGCTGGATCGTGAATGAAACAGTCCTCATTAATAAACACCACGCCTGGTTTTAGTTCGTCACAAGCGGCTGCGAGTTCGTCAACGGTGTGTGCATCGTTGATGTCTCTCTTTCTTACCCCTCTGCTTGCCAGGTACCCGGTTAACCCTAGCCGGGTGTAGCTGCATAAATCCATAATGATCGTTGACATGGCATACCCTCACTCAATGCGTAACGATAATTCACCATCTGCCTGAGAGCTCAAAACAGCCATACGGGATGGAAAAAAATAATAAACCTGTGAGCATGACAAAGACTTTCAGGCGGACTCACTATCCCGTAAAGTTACGTATAATTTGCCAGGAATCTTCTTAAAGTAAAGTAAATATTAAGTATTGTGAGATGGTTAGAAACAATTAAACCGCGTCAGATATATCCTGGAAGATGTTTTACGCGTTTTATTTTAGGAATATCCTCAGAAAGACAATGGCAACAGTGAGGGCTATTATTTACGTGGCAGCTCGCTGACAATATCCGCTAAAAGGTTGAATATCTCGCCGAATAAATGTTCACAGAAGGGAGCGATAAGTGGCATCAGTAATGACATTAATAAAATCCCAACCGTCAGCGTCAGCGGAAAACCAATGACAAACACCGAAAGCTGCGGCGCCATTCGGTTGAGTAAACCTAACGCCAGGTTGACGGTCAGCAGCAGGGTGATGATCGGCAGCGCCAGCATCAGCCCGTTGAGGAAAATCAGCCCCGCAGCGCGAGTAAGCGCGAGGAAAGCGTTGCTGTTCACCGGATTTTCGCCAATCGGCAGCGTATGGAAGGTATCCACCAGCATGGAGATCAGCCAGAGATGGCCGTTGAACGACAGGAACAGCAGCATGGCGAGCAGATCGATAATACGCGCCAGCACGGGCATGTTGAGATGACTACCGGGATCGACAAACGTGGCGAACGATAGTCCCATCTGCAGGCCGATCAGTTCCCCTGCGGTACGCACCGCGGCAAAGGCGAGCTGCATGGTAAAGCCGACGGCGACGCCAATCATCACCTGCTGCAGGGCCACCCACACCGCATTCGCCGAGAAGATCGGAATATCCACGGGGGGAAGAGAGGGCGCGACGATAATGGAGATGATGATGCCCAGCCCCACCTTGACGCGCTTGGGTATCGATTTCTCACTGAGAATCGGGGCGGTGGATATTAGCGCCATGATGCGCAGCATCGGCCAGAAATAGACGCCGAGCCATTGAACCCACTGGTCGCTGGTGAAGTGCAGCATCGTCAGGTCAGCCGATGATGTACGGCAGATTGGTAAACAGGTTGCGCATATAGTCCAGCAACAGGTTCAGCATCCACGGCCCGGCCACGATAATCGCCACGAACACGGCGATGATTTTCGGGATGAACGACAGCGTCATTTCGTTAATCTGCGTGGCGGCCTGCAGGATACTGATAATCAGACCGGTAACCAGCGCGACAAGCAGCAGCGGCGCGGCAACGGCAATCGCGATTTTCATCGCTTCCGTGCCCATCATCATGACCGATTCGGGTGTCATTGCCGTTCCTTAACTGTAGAAACTCTGCGCCAGCGAACTGACCAGCAGCTGCCAGCCGTCGACCAGTACAAAGAGCATGATCTTAAAGGGCAGGGCAATGGTCGCGGGCGGCACCATCATCATACCGAGCGCCATCAGGACGCTGGCGATCACCAGGTCGATAATCAGGAACGGAATAAAGATGGTAAAGCCAATCTGGAACGCGGTTTTCAGCTCGCTGGTGACATAGGCAGGCAGAAGAATACGCATTGGCACCGCTTCCGGTCCCTGCATCTCGCCGGTGTTGGACAGGCGGGCAAAGAGGGCCAGGTCGGCTTCGCGCGTCTGGCGCAGCATAAATTCCCGCAGCGGCTGGGCGCCTTTATCCAGCGCTTCCTGCATGGAGATTTTGTCTTCGCTGAACGGCTGGTAGGCGTCGGTATAAATCTTATCGATCACCGGCGACATAATGAAAAAGGTCAAAAACAGCGCCAGCCCCAGCAGAACCTGGTTTGGCGGCGCGGAAGGGGTTCCAAGCGCGTTTCGCAGCAGACCAAAGACGATGATGATGCGGGTGAAGCTGGTCATCATCAGCAGGATGGCCGGAATAAACGTCAGCGAGGTGATGAACACCAGCGTCTGCACCGGAAGCGACCAGCTTTGTCCGCCGCCCGCGAGAGGGGTGGAGACCAGACCGGGCAGCTGTGCATAGACCGCGGGAGCAAACAGGCCAACGCCCGCAAGCGTCAGGGATAACAAACGGCGCATCAGGATCTCCCGGAACGCTTAAGCAAACTCTTCATGACGGACTGAAAATCCGCAGGGGCGTCTGCGCGCTCGTCCACCACAACAGGGGCGGGCGGCAGCTTATGTAATACGCTGATGTTTGAGGCCGTGACGCCCAGGACCAGGCGCGCATCGTCTACCTCGACGATGACCACGCGCTCGCGTGGTCCCAGCGTGGTGCTGGCGCTGACCTTCAGGCCGCGGGCACCGGCGCTTTTACCCGCCAGGCCAAAGCGCTTCGCCAGCCAGGCGGAGATAAGAATAAAGGCAATAATACCGAACAATGCTCCGCTCACCTGGAGCAGAGGCGAGCCGGGAACGGCAGAAGGCTGTGATATTGTTGCCTGGGTTTTCATGCTTAACGGCTCAGACGACGCATACGTTCAGACGGGGTAATGATGTCGGTGATGCGTACACCGTATTTATCGGCAACCACCACCACTTCACCCTGGGCAATCAGATAACCGTTGATCAGAATATCCAGCGGCTCGCCAGCCAGACCGTCAAGGGCCACCACGGAACCCTGCGTCAGGCGCAGCAGCTCTTTAATGGTCATGCGGGTGCGTCCCAGCTCAACGGTCAGCTTAACCGGGATATCCATAATCAGGTCGATGTCCTGCAGCGTACCGCTGACGTCACCGCCGCCGAGCTGCTGGAATACGGCATCCGCTGCACTTTTGGCCGGGGGTGCTTTTTGCTCGTTTAACGCGTCAGCCCACAGATCGTCCAGTGCTCCGCTGTTCTCATCGGACGGATTGTTCATGTCACTCATTTGGGCTGTTCCTCATTCAGCGAATTCAAAATCGGGTTGATCAAGTGCTCAACGCGTAACGCATACTGACCGTTAATCGTGCCGTACTGGCTTGTCAGCACGGGGACACCATCCACATGGGCAATAATGCGGTCGGGTTTTTCTATCGGCAAAACATCACCGGGTTGTAATTTCAGGATCTGAGATAACCGCAGCGGGATATCGGCGAAGCTCGCCACCAGCTCAAGCTGCGAATGCTGGACCTGGCGGACCAGGTTTTCACGCCAGTTCTGGTCTTCGTTGCGGGAGTTCTCCAGCGGCGGGTTTACCAGCAGCTCGCGCAGCGGTTCGATCATGCTGAACGGCAGGCAGATGTTGAACTCGCCGGTCAGGTTACCGATCTCCACGTGGAACGGCGTGTTAACGACGATATCGTTCGGGGAGGTGGTGATATTGGTAAATTTCACCTGCATCTCAGAACGGACGTACTCCACTTCCAGCGGGTTAATCGCTTTCCACGCGTCGCTATAAGACTCCAGCGCCAGCTTCAGCATGCGGTTAATGACGCGCTGTTCGGTGTGGGTGAATTCACGACCTTCTACTTTGGTCGGGAAACGCCCGTCGCCGCCGAACAGGTTATCCACCGCGATGAACACCAGGCTTGGCGAAAACACCACCAGGCCGGTGCCGCGCAGCGGCTTCAGATGAATCAGGTTAAGGTTGGTCGGCACCGGCAGGTTGCGGGCAAACTCATGATACGGCTGAATGCGGATCGCACCGACCGTAATATCCGGGCTACGACGCAGCAGGTTAAACAGCCCCATACGGAACTGACGTGCAAAACGTTCGTTAATGATCTCCAGCGCCTGCAGACGTTCACGTACCACGCGACGCTGGGTATTCGGGTCATAGGGACGAATATCGCTATCGCCGCCAATACCCGGTTTAGGATCATCATTGTTATCGCTGTCGCCGTTGAGCAGCGCATCGATTTCTGCCTGAGAAAGAATACTGTCGCCCATGTCGTTACCGCAGAATGAATGCTGTATACAGAACGTCAGTGACTTCCTGCTTAGGTTGGCCGTTTACCAGCGGGGTCGCCAGCGTTTGTTTAATGGCGTCGACCAGCTTTTGCTTACCCACATCGGTAGCCAGCGCCGAAGCGTCCTGACGAGAGAACAGCAGCAGAAGGCGGCTACGCACTTCAGGAAGGTAATCGTTCAGACGTGAACGGGTGGCTTCATCTTTCAGGCGCAGCGTAATGCCAACGTAAAGCACGCGATCCGCATCACCCAGATTGACGGTGAAGGTATCCAGCGGGAAGAACACTGGAGCCGGCGGAGGCGGTGCTTCAGCTTTGGCTGCAGCGGTGGTCGGTTCCTGCTGCATACGCCAGTAACTATAGCCCGCGGTAGCGCAGGCGGCGAGCGTGATCAACACCAGCAGCGGGATCCAGATGGAACGCTTACTTTTTTTGGTGATAGCGGAGTCAGTCATCTGATACGAGCTTCCTGTTTCGGTACAGCTTAATAAGGTGATTATCCCGTGTCCTGCTGTCGTCAAAGCGTGGAAAAGACGGGGATAATCACGCTACCTCTGGCGTTTAGGCGAAGATGTCTACGGCACTATTACCGCGCGCTGCGGACTGCAGGGCGGCAGGAACAGGCAGTAACTCATCGCTCTCTTCATTAAAACCGCCGGTGTTGCCGGAACGCGAAGCCTGGTGCTGCTGCTGGGATGAAGACTGCTGCTGCCCGGCGAAGCTCTCGCTGCTGACGCTGCTCTGCGCAAGCTGAATGCCGTTTTCCGCCAGTGAGGTCCGCAGTACCGGCAGCGCGGCTTCCAGTGCCGCACGGACGTGGCTGTGCGCAGAGACCATCTGCAGCTGGGCCTGGTTATCATCCAGCTTAAGCGAAATTTGCACCTGACCCAGATCTTCTGGGTGCAGGCGCAGCTCTGCCGTCTGCTGGCCCTGCTTAGTGAACAGGGTGATGTGCTGGCTCAGGGACTGCTGCCATTCGTGGGTCCCCAGAGGCTGGCTTAATACCGGCGCGCTGGCGACGGTGGCGGCCGTCTGACTGGTCGCATGGCTGGACATAATCGGTGCCAGAGTAGCTGTTGGTGATGATGATGAGGACGAACTGGCGAGCTCCTGCTTCTCTGCCGCTGCGGCCACGGCCGGTGTAGCAGGCGCGTTGCCCTGCAGGGCCGGCTCGTGATTTTTCACCTGGTTCTGATAAGGCGTAGCACTCTGCGCTTTATCGTGGCTTCCCGCAGACGCGTTCAGGGACGGTTGGCCCGCGCCGTTTGAAAGCGTCGCGGAATTCAGCGTTGAGGTGGCGGAAACGCCCTCGCTGCCTGCCGCGCGAGAGGCGGTAGTTTGCTGCTGGTGCGGCAGCATCGCCATCAGCGCGCTTAATCCGGCCAGCTCTTCTTCGCTCAGCTCGCTTTTACCGTCATCTTTGCTGTTCGCCGCATTGAGCGTCTTCAGCGCGTCGCCCTTAGACAGCGGCACCAGCCCGGAAACCAGCGTATCAAGCGACGTGACGGGCGACGTTTCATCGCCGTTCAGCGCGGTCTGGCGCGAGAGCAGGTCGGCAATTTTGGCCTGCAGGGTGGTATCCCCTTTGGCGTCCTCAGCCACTTTTGACAGTTTACTGCCGGCGGCTTTCAGATCAGCCAGGGTCAGCGGCGCATCTTTGCCCTTGCCCGTTGCGTCCGAGAGGGCGCCCGCCAGCAGAGAGAGAAAGTCCTGTGCACCGTCGGCGCCTTTCCCCGTTTGCGTGCCGCCTGACAGGTCGCTGTCGCTCATCAGCAGTTGTTGCAGTGTGATCATTCCGGTTTCCTCATTGATGCGCGCTGGGCAAACTCATCCATTTTCTTCTGATCCAGACGGTTTTCCGCCAGGGTCGTTGCCGCGATCTGTCGGTCCTGTAAAGTCTGCCAGGCCTGCAGCCGCTGCTTCTTCTCGCGCCAGAAATTGAGCGCGGTATCGACTTTCTGGGTCCACTGGTTAAGCTGCTGGCGATGCTGATCTATCGCCTTCTCCAGCGTCTGGATAAACTGCTGATAGTTAATCCAGCGCTGGCTTCCAATGCCCTGTGTCATATCGGTATTGAGGTTGGTGCGATATTCATGCTGATAGTCGATCAACATCTTCAACTGTTCTTCAGCCTGCTGGCACCCGCGTCGCATTGCGCCTAGCTGCAATGCGGCATCATCAACTTCTTTTTCAGCCAGATCTTTCAGCGTTGATAACGCGCTGTTTTGCGCCATGACCTTCGCCCTCCACCTGTGTTACACCTGCGGGAAAATCAGCTCCAGTGCCTGAATTGAATCTTCCCAGTCGGCGCGTTCAAAAATGCCTTGTTGCAAAAATGCCTCCAGCTGCGGCCACAGGCTAATCGCCTTGTCGAGCATCGGGTCGCTGCCTTTGGCATACGCCCCAACGCTGACCAGATCGCGGTTGCGCTGGAAGCTGGAAAGCAGTTGTTTGAAGTTACGCACGCGGGCGTAGTGCTTCTCGGTTATCAGCGCCGTCATTGCGCGGCTGATAGAGGCTTCAATATCGATGGCCGGGTAGTGCCCGGCTTCGGCCAGACGGCGCGACAGCACAATATGACCGTCAAGGATCGCGCGCGCGGAGTCGGCAATCGGGTCCTGCTGGTCATCGCCTTCCGTCAGTACCGTATAGAACGCGGTGATGGAGCCGCCGCCGCTGATGCCGTTCCCCGCGCGTTCCACCAGCGCAGGGAGTTTGGCGAATACCGAAGGCGGGTAGCCTTTGGTCGCCGGTGGCTCACCGATAGCCAGCGCGATTTCACGCTGCGCCATCGCGTAACGGGTCAGGGAATCCATGATCAGCAGCACGTGCTTGCCGCGGTCACGAAAATCTTCGGCGATACGGGTGGCATACGCGGCACCCTGCATGCGCAGCAGCGGCGACACGTCTGCCGGTGCGGCGATCACCACCGAGCGGGCGCGGCCTTCCGCACCCAGAATATTTTCAATAAAGTCTTTTACTTCACGACCACGTTCACCGATCAGCCCCACGACGATCACGTCGGCCTGGGTATAGCGCGCCATCATGCCGAGCAGGACGGATTTACCCACGCCTGAGCCGGCGAACAGGCCCATACGTTGTCCACGTCCCACGGTCAGCAGGGCGTTAATCGGGCGCACGCCGGTATCCAGCACATGCTCGATAGGGGTACGCTGCAGGGGGTTGAACGGTTGGGTGATCAGCGCGCCGGTTTCGGTGGTGTCCGGGGAGGGCAGCCCGTCGAGCGGTTTCCCGCTGCCGTCCAGCACGCGGCCCAGCAGGGCAGGGCCAAGCGGCAGCTGCTTCCCGCTTTGCAGCCCATCGCCAGAAATGTTTTTGGCATACACGCGCGCGCCGGGCAGAATGCCTTCCACCTCTTCAAGCGGCATCAGGAACAGGCGCTGGCCGTTAAATCCGACCACTTCGCTTTCAACTTCACGCGTTTCCAGACCATCCTGACGCTCAATGACGCAGGTCGCGCCCAGCGGAAGCTGCAGGCCGGTGGCTTCGAGAACCAGGCCGGTGGCGCGCGTCAGTCGCCCATAACGACGAACAGATGGCAGTAGCGCCATCTTCGTCTCAAAGTTGTCGAGCGTGGTGAGCCAGCGGGTGAGGCGCGCGGTCATCAGACGACTCCCGGTGCCGCCAGGCGGCACAGTTCCTGCCAGCGGGTGGCGACGCTGGCATCCAGATCGCCTTCATCGGCAGAGACTTTGCAGCCGCCGTGATGTAGCGACGGGTCGCCGCGCAGACGCCAGCCGTGCAGGTTAAGCGTCGCGCCCAGGCTCTCTTCAACGCGCTGCAGGTCGTCCGGATGGACGCGCAGCTGAGGTTTCCCGCTGAACAGCGGCTCCTGCTGAAGCAGACCCTGAATTTGTTTGATAAGCGCGGTGTTATCCACCACGGGCGTCTGGCCGATGACCTGACGCGCGGCTTCCAGCGCCATCTGCATCAGTCGCGAGGCAATCACGCTGTCCAGCGCGTCAAGGGTGTGCTGGAACTCGCTGACCAGCTGCTGCATGCGGGCATGGATCGGCGCCTGCTGCTGGCGCGCCTGATCGATACCGTGCTCTAACCCTTTCGCCAGACCTTCCTGATACCCCTGCTCGTGGCCTTTCTGTCGGCCTTCGTTCAGACCGGCGTTATAGCCCTGCTCGTGCGCCTGCATTTGCAGCTGCGCCAGCATCTGGGCCTGCTGCTCCTCTTCGGTCAGCTCGGGCTGCTCGACGTCAGGGTCAAGCTCTTCGGTTGCGATGACGGCCGGCGTGAACTCGGAGAGGGGAGGCGCCAGATCGTCCGGCGTCCAGCGCTTCCAGGGCAGCTCATTAGACATAGGTGTCGTCTCCGCTGCCAATCACCATCTCGCCGGTTTCCGCCAGACGACGAACAATAAGCAGAATGGCTTTCTGTTCGTTTTCCACCTGAGACAGACGAACCGGGCCGCGGTTGGCAAGGTCGTCGCGCAGGATATCGGCCGCACGCTGAGACATGTTGCGCAGGAACTTCTCGCGCAGCGGCTGCTCGGCACCTTTGAGGGCGATAAGCAGCGACTCGGAATCCACTTCCTGAAGCAGGCGCTGGATGCTGCGGTCGTCCACTTCGACGAGGTTTTCGAACAGGAACATCTCGTCGATGATTTTCTGTGCCAGCTCGCCGTCGAATTCGCGAACCGCCGTAATGACGGCCTCTTCCTGCTGCGTTTTCATCAGGTTGATGATTTCCGCCGCCGTTCTCACGCCGCCCATTTTGCTGCGCTTGAGGTTCTGACCGTCGAGCAGGTTGTTCAGCACTTCGGTCAGCTCCGCCAGCGCGGCCGGCTGGACGCCGCCGAAGGTCGCGATACGCAGCATCACATCGTGACGCAGACGCTCTTCGAACAGGGCCAGAATATCGGCCGCCTGACCACGTTTGAGGTGGACAAGGATGGTGGCGATAATCTGCGGGTGCTCGTCGCGGATAAGGTCGGCGGCGCTCTGCGGCTCCATAAAGTTGAGCGTTTCGATACCGCTGGCGGTATCGCGCGTTTCGAGAATGTCTTCCAGCAGGCTGGAGGCACGCTCTTCGCCCAGCGCCTTGACCAGCACGGAGCGCAGGTAGTCGTTGGCGTTGATGTTGAGCGCGGCAAACTGTTCAGCTTCCTGTTCAAACTCTGCCAGCACTTCAGTCAGCTGCTTGTTGGAGATCTGACGCACGTTGGCCATGGCCGCACTGAGAATTTGCACTTCTCGCTGGGAGAGGTGTTTAAACACCTCTGCCGCACGATCTTCGCCAATGGTCATCAGCAGGATGACGCTTTTATCGGTGCCCGTAAGCGTATTACTCATGTTCGTTACCCATCCACTGGCGGATGACCAGCGCCACGACGCGCGGATCGTTATCTGACATTTCGCGAATGCGCTGGCTCATGACCTCAGCGCCCATGCGCTGGTTAGCACGACGCTGCTGTATCTGTTCATCTTTGCTGAGGCGCACTTCAACCGCTTCTTCCGTTTCCTGACGCGTGTTCATCTGCTCGCGAGCCGCTTTTTCTGCTTCAGCACGGCGCTGGAGCTGCGGACGAACGCCCTTACGCCACAGCAGCCACGCGACAATCAGCACCAGCAGCCAGCGTCCTGCGGACATCAGCTGGTCGATAAACGCCTGCTGTTGCCAGAACGGCAATTCACCGCCGGTCTCATCAACCGAGTTGAACGGTGAGTTCACCACGTTGAGGGTATCGCCGCGCTTCTCGGAGTAACCCATCGCTTCACGGGTCAGGTTTTCAATCTGCTTCATCTGCTCGGCGGTCAACGGCAGCGGTTTGCCGTCCGCCAGCGTTTTGTAGTTCACCACTACCGCAACGGAAAGACGCTGAATATCGCCCACGTTCAGTTTAGTGTGGCGAATCGTCCGATCCACTTCGTAGTTCGTGGTTTCGTTACGGCTGCTGGTGCGCGGACCGGTGTTATTGGTCGTTGAGGTGGTCTGCTGATTATTTTGCTGACCGTTCTGCTGATTGGCCGGCGGCGTAGAGATCGGTGCCGCGTTAGCCGGGGCAGGCTGGTTAGAGAGTGCGCCCGGCACGCCGCCCGGGTAGGCACCGCCGACCTGCTCATTCGAATTGATCTGGCGTGAACGCATCACCGCCTGAGCCGCATCGCCGTTCGGGCTGTACTGCTCTTCAGTTTGTTCTTTATTCGCGAAGTCAATCTGCGCGGTAACCTGCGCGTGCACGTTGCTGTTACCCACCACCGGGCCGAGGATGGCTTCAATACGGCGCTGGAGACGGCTTTCGACATCGGCGGCATACTTCAGCTGCGCATCATTCAGATCGCGACCGGCGGTATTGGACTGCGTCAGCAGGTGACCGCTTTGGTCGACCAGCGTCACGTTACCCGGCGGCAGACCGGCGACGGCGCTGGAGACGAGATGCGTCACCGCGCTGATTTGCCCTTCGTCCAGCGCGCGGCCGGGTTCAAGGTTCACGGTAACGGAAGCTGAAGGTGATTTCTGTTCGCGGACAAATAAAGAAGGTTTAGGCATCGCCAGGTGCACGCGGGCACTCTTCACCGGGCCTAATGTTTCAATGGTGCGGGCCAGTTCACCTTCCAGCGCACGCTGGTAGTTCACCTGCTCGCTGAACTGGCTGATACCGAATTTTTCCTGATCCAGCAGCTCAAAGCCAACCGCACCGCCCTTCGGCAGCCCCTGCTGAGCCAGACGCAGACGCAGTTCGTGCACCTTATCTGCCGGGACCTCCAGCGCACCGCCATTATCGGCAAAGCGATAAGGGATGTTCATCTGGGTCAGCTGGGTGACGATGGCGCCGCCATCCTGATCGGAAAGGTTACTGTAGAGCGTCCGGTAATCAGGGCTTTTCGCCCACAGGACCATCGCTACAAGGATCGCAATTGCGGCAGCGCCTGCCACGATCAACGGGATTTTAGGATTCGCGCGAAGGCGGTTCATCCACTCGAGTGATTTATTCTGCGGCGCTGTCGATGCTGTTGCACTCATTGCGCACCTCTTAAATCCTGGTGGTTTACGTTATTCGTGTAGAGAAACAAAACTGACTCCCGGGTCGGCAAACACGACAAAAGTTCCATATTGATGGCCCTGCCATTATTTGATGATTCGTGATTTTCTATGCGTCAAATAACCTGGTTTTTTCATGCTATTTACCGCCATTATCTTATTGACAAGCTGTTAGTCTTGACCGCGTAAAAAACCATCCAGGGGAGAGTCATGGCTATACAGGGCATTGAAGGGGTAATCAGTCAGTTGCAGGCAACGGCGATGACGGCCCGTAATCAGAATGTGGCAGATCAGCAGCCGAGCATCAGCTTCGCGGGGCAACTGCATGCCGCTCTTGACCGTATCAGTGATACCCAGACCGCCGCGCGCACTCAGGCCGAAAAGTTCACCCTCGGTGAGCCGGGCGTGGCGCTGAATGATGTGATGACCGATTTGCAAAAAGCCTCAGTTTCCCTGCAGATGGGGATCCAGGTGCGTAACAAGCTGGTGTCTGCGTATCAGGAAGTGATGGGGATGCAGGTTTAGGTTAACTAACCTAATGATATTTATAATTAATAACCATCCGATTCCACAGCTTGGGGCATGGATGGGGCAAACTCACTCAATTTCTGGTTGAGGATGAGTACCTGGTCCTGGTTATTTTCAGCCATCCAGGCTCCGTACACCCGGTAAACCATTTGTGCGTCGGTGTGGCCCATTTGCTTCGCGATGAAGTTCGGGTTAGCACCGGCAGCCAACGACCAGCATGCATACGTGTGTCGGGACTGGTATGCTCTGCGATAGCGAATCCCGGTGAGCCGCATTGCTGCCTCTCTGGACTGGTTGATCGACCCCACAGTGTAATGATTCCCTGCAGGGCCATTGCGCAATCCCTTTTTGGGGTTAAACACGATTGTGCACAAATATGCTTCGCTGCGAACAAACTATTCTCCACCCCGAATTTCTTCAGGTAAGGAGAGTCAGGGAGCTGAGGTATAGTTGAAATTGTCGGTCTGTATAGCAATGCACGCTAACAAGCGCTGCTCGCCAGAGACCATACTATTTTTTGATGTATCGGGCACGCCGAGGTTTTCGCACACCCGGCTGTTTCTTTTTGAGGCTCTCAACCCCAGTGGTCGATAGCTTTGTGGTTATACATGACCTCGCTGCTTTCCTCTGGAGAACAGTCACTTCTCAGCCAGTCGCTGCGCCTTAAGTATATTGCGTATAACCTCACCTATTGCATACGCATACCGTTTTACGGCCACGAGATTGCAAAGAAAGTGCGGCCCAAATATGCCTGGTAGTTAAATAGCCGTCGGATTGGATGGCATGGTATGACCTGGTGAGACCTCAGGCTTAACTAATAAAACACAATATCGATACACAATGAATAGTGTTGAGCTAAGGGGCGCCTGGAGGGATCAGATCGCACTGATCAGTTTAGTTATGACGTTGCCTGAATTTCTACATAAGAGCGTTACACGATGCTTAATTACGTGGAGGAATACCTGTCCTGTTCACATTCATTTCAACATGGATGGTGCTGTAATTGTGCATAACAATACTTCTTTAACTCAGATATCATTTAAGGGAATGATTTTAACTAACTAAATAAAATTATAGTTTTATGATGTTGTATAAATGCACTATAGAAGATTATAGTGCATTTGAATTTTTTTTCATATACAGTCAATGGGTTGTAAATAGATAACCCATTGCCACGGGTAGCTATATATTGATTACTAATTTTGAGAATGGTGCTCCTGTTTTAGCATCATACATCCCCAGTTCTATTTGTTTTATTTTGCTAAAATCAATATCTGTTGTGTTAGTGTATGTATAATAACTACCATCTATAAAAATGGCTTTCATTGCTGTATCTTTATTCACGAATTTACCATTATCCATAAATAAATGAACGTATATTACCTTTCCATCATTTAGTTCTCTATTAATATCCCCTGATAGTTTTAGGATGATTTTTTCTGATCCATATAAATGCTCAGTATAAAAAGTAACTTTATCAAGCATTATCTCTTTATAAATAGAACTATTAACAACAAACGTTTTTTGTTTATTCAATGATGAGTAATCGAATTGCGTTTGCTCTTCATTTATTGAGTTTACATGGAAAAAATCGTTTCTTGCAGGATGTTTATATACAGGGTAACCATCGGTGGATTTAATAAGTTTTGGCATGTATAGATCTGGTATAGTGATTTCTTTTATTCCACGACTTACTTGCTCATGAACCATAGATAATCTAATTTTTTCCTGGTTCCATGAACCTAGGATGGCGTTAGTCATTATGTAATATGATGGTATGAAATATAAAAGAGTGAATATTCCAGCAATGGATAATCCAGTGTATTCATAAATTGTTTTCTTATTATCTAAAACAGCACTTGTCAAAAATGATACAGATAATAAAATCATGAACAATGCTCCGCTATATGCGCGTGGCGGCATGAACGGAGAGGCAATAAATGCTGCATTGCACATAATTGCTGAAACGAAAAAAATAGCACTAAAAGCAATATGTTTTTTACTATATGAACCATTTAAACCTATCAAAAAAGCTAAAATCACAATGACAATGTAGATCTGCCAAAATATAGACATTGACTCTGGCATTCGAGTGAAAAGTTGTAATTCAATCTTACCTAACATTGTTAAATTGTGCCAGTCAGTAAAATACAGTGAGCGGTTAGCCGTCCCAGGACCAAGCAGTAACACACCAATACCGATAATTAAGCCTATCAGATAAGGGTAAATAGCTGAAAGATTCTTCTTGTATATAATAAAAGAAATTGTCAGTAGTAGCGTCACAATGCTGGTGTTTTCATTTGAACAACCTGCCGCAAAACCTAATAATAATGCAAATGGCAATTTCCACCATGTTATTTTAGGTTTTTGCAATACTATTGTTAGAATGAAAAATGAAACATAAAATGTTGTCCAAAGATAGTTTGCGGCTCCAACAAACCAAAATGTTGTCTCCCCTAATGAAGGATTTGCTATCCAGTATAATGCAAACAAACCTAAAGCAGATAACGGATGGAAATTTAGTTCATTTTTAATCAATGCATTCGGAATACATGCTATGAAACAAATAGTAGCAGTTAACGCAATTGCAGTTAAGGTTTCATACAATGCATGTGGGACATAATACATCATGTATGAACTAAGCATATTGGTTAAAATTCTACCGCTCCATTCTCTATAGTGAGCAATCTGATCATGCAAATTTGCAATCGATATGTAGTAATAATCATCAGATAACATTGGTGTGTGCAAGGATGGTATTAATACCAGTGCGAATATTACTAAAGATGCAAGTAAGCAATAAATTTTACGGCTCATTTCAATCCCTTTGACTTAATAAAGTAACGCGGTCTGTTTTTTGATTCAACATAAATTCTACCAATATATTCACCGAGTACACCAATACCGATAAGCTGAACCCCTCCCAGAAAAAGTATCGATACTATAATAGATGGGTACCCTCTTACTGGGTTGTCAAAAAACAGGGTATCTACAACCATCCAAAATCCATAACTTAATGAAAGAAATGCTATAAAGAAACCGATATATGACCATATGCGAAGTGGAAATGTTGAAAAGCCTGTGATGCCTTCAAGAGCTAAATTCCATAATTTCCAACCATTAAATTTTGAGTTGCCAGCAACGCGCTCTGCGCGAGCATATTCAATAATATCTGTATTTCCACCCACCCAGCTTAATATCCCCTTCATGAAAAGATTACGTTCAGGCATCTTTTTAATGTTTTCAACTATCTCACGTGACATCAAGCGAAAATCACCAACATTCTCTTCAATTTTGGGATTACTGATCTTGTTATGGAGTTTATAAAACCATTCAGCAGTTTTTCGTTTCAACTGACCGTCGGTTGAACGGTCGGTGCGCTTCGCAAGAACCATATCTGCACCTGCTTGCCACTTCTCAATCAGGTGAGGAATGACCTCAATCGGATCCTGCAAATCAACGTCAATTGGGATAATAGCCTCACCAGTCGCGTGATCAAGCCCGGCGAACAGAGCTGGCTCCTTTCCAAAATTACGCGTGAATGTCAGTGGCACAACAAGCGGATCAGCAATGGCAAGCGCGTTAATAATTGATTCTGTCGCGTCTTTGCTTCCATCATTGATGAAGACTATCTCAATGTCATGTTGTTGAAGCTCTTCAAACTCCCGCACGGTTTTATAGAAGATAGGAATAGCTTCCTCTTCATTAAACACCGGAACGACCAAAGAAATTTTCATTTCGCATCCCTAAAGACAATAAACTTTGAATAAATAAAACCGCACACCAGACTGATGGCGGAGAACACGGTTAAAGTAATAAGAGGTGCTAGATCTGTTTTATCCGCCGCCCAACCGACTGCTGCGCTTAATGAGCCCAGGAAAGCCACATAAAGCATGTAGCGCATGGTTGTTGTGGAAGACTTGAACGTGAATCTGGCGTTGGCAAAGAAGCTGAATGACACCGCCACGACAAACCCGGCGAAGTTGCCGAGAGTCTGATCTGTGTGTAACGCATATATGCAAACAGCAAACACAACCCAGTGGATGAGCGTGTTGATTACACCGATTGATGTGTACTTAGCAAAGAGCATTAACATTATATAGATTAGTCAATTCTGAAAAGTCTGAAGTTTAGCACCAGATGATCACTTGATCGACCCTCAAATCTAACGATTCTGTATTTATATACAGCTAAAACTGTTCGATGAGAACGCTTTATTTTGCCGGGCTGAGTGTGCAGCTGCAGTGGCAGATGAAGTGAGGAATGCTGTCGCCGCAGTATACGCCGAGATACCTAGATCTGCTTGTTGTCAGGTAATTCACTAGGTTAATTCCGGCCTTGGTTCTTCAAATTACTCACGGCGCGCGTCAGGGCGTGCCATATAAACCTGTCGGCTGGGATTGTCCTGTCGGCAGCTATCTATTCAGCTTCGTCAATTATGAAAATTGTATGCTCATGTAGGGGATGCAGGTTTAGGACCTGAAGATCTTCGCTGGCAGCCGCAGCGCTTTAATGCCACAATATTTTTTTCTTCGAATGCAGGAAAGATGATGAAAAAAATAGCAATTGCTGGCGCGCTGCTGGCACTGACCGGATGCGTTCAGGTCGATAATTATAACGACGTGATCAAGCATCCTGTCCCGGCGCATCTGGCGGGATACTGGCAGTCGAAAGGGCCGCAGAGCAACATGGTCAGCCCGAATGCGATTGCCACGCTGGTGGTGACGGAAGAGGGCGATACGCTGGACTGCCGTCAGTGGCAGCGCGTGATTGCCGTGCCGGGTAAAATCATGCTGCGTTCAGACAGTTATTACAACGTGACGCGTAAGCTGGATATCTATCCGCTGGAGCGCGATGGCTCGACGCTGGAGTATGACGGGCTGGAGCTGCAGAAGGTCGACCGTCCAACGGTTGAGTGTGCCGATTACCTGAGTAAAAATCCGCTAGAGAGTAAACTACCGTAGCCGTTTGTTGCCGGGTAAGCGTCAGCGCCACCCGGCATTGTTTCTACAACGCATCCTCTATCACCCAAACGCTGACGCTTCCCCCATTACAGGTAAACGTCCCTTCGCCATCCGCCGCCGTGGTGATGGTTTCTTCGCGATTGCCGAGAAAATCCCGCCACGTTTTGTTGCCGTAGTTTTCCCCAAGACAAATCACTTTTTCACCATCATCCCCGTTCGACATCACCACCACGCAGCCGGGATCGTCTTCCGTACCGCTGCGGCTGAAGGCGATGCAGTTTGGATGGTCGAAAAACAGCGTTTGCACGCCGTGGGCAAAACGCTGGCGCGCGAGGATCAGCTCGTGAAGCTGCTCAATGACCGGCATATCAATATGGTACGTTTCACCGTCTCCTCCCGCGTCGTCATAGCTGGCACCGAAGAGATCCGGATAAAAGACGCTCGGCACGCCGTTTTCCCGCAGCAGGATCAGCGCGTACGCCAGCGGTTTAAACCAGGCTTCGACCGGTGCTTCCAGCGCCTGCAAAGGCTGGGTGTCGTGGTTCGCGACGAGGGTGACCGCATGAAACGGATCGGCTTCCACCAGGGTACCGGTGAAGATTTGGCTCATATCGTAATCCCGGCCCTGACGTGACGCCTCGTGGAATTTCATCTGCAGAGGGGCATCAAACAGCATGGTTTTGCCTTCGACCTGGTCAATATAGGCCTGAAGTTTATCCACCTCATGGGACCAGTATTCCGCCACGATAAACAGCGGCTGGTCGGCGACTTCCTGGACATGCTCAATCCACTCTTTGTAAAACCAGGCGGGAATATGCTTGACGGCGTCCAGACGAAAACCGTCGCAGCGCGTCTGTTCCATGACCCAGCGGGCCCAGTATTTGATCTCCTCGGTCACGGCGTGATTGCGAAAGTCGATATTTTCGCCCATCAGGTAGTCGAAGTTGCCCATCTCATCATCAACCTGATCGTTCCAGCCTTCGCCGGTGTAGTCGTTGACGATTTTAAAGATGCCGTCTTCATCGGGGTTTTCAATGTGGTCGACGCCGCTGAAGCATTTGTAGTCCCAGATAAACTGTGAGTACTGCCCGGCCCGGGCTGGGAAGGTGTAGCGAGTCCAGGCTTCGCATTCAATGACCTCGTCATCGATTTGCGTGCGGTCCTGTTCGTTCACGCGCTGAACGCGCACGGGCTCTTTTTTATCGGCGCCCATTTTGTGGTTGACCACCACGTCCAGCAGCACGGCAATGTCGTTGCTTTTAAGGGCATCAATAGCCTCCAGCAGCTGCGCCTTGTCGCCGTATTTCGTGGCGATACTGCCTTTCTGGTCAAACTCGCCAAGATCGAACAGGTCATAGGTGTCATAGCCGACAGAATACCCGCCGGATGCCCCTTTACAGGCGGGCGGCAGCCAGATCATGTTGATGCCGATTTCGTTAAGATTGGGAGCTAACGCCGTGACCTCACGCCACAATTCACCGCCAGCAGGGTAGTACCAGTGAAAACATTGTAACAGGGTGGGGTTTTTCATCATCCTTGCTCCAGAAGCCATTGGCAGACTTCTGGAGTATGGATGAAGAAATCATAGTTGTGTGTCGCGGGTCAAACTTTCTGGATAAAGAATATTCCCTGACAGCTTTCCATAGGTAGACGTGATGGATTGCTGTTTGCCGGTTTGATCAATCAGATTACGCAGTTCGTCCATGCGGACCTTCAGCAGTGCCTTTAGCGCATTCTCGTTTTCAAGGATCATTTCCAGCAGCGCACGCGCTTGCTCAACCTGAGCCGGAGGGCATGACATGATGGGCGTTTGAGATATCTTTTCCACCAGTTGAACATAATGCATTTCCTGCTCGATAAGCGCATCCCATTGACCAGAATGTGCGAGATTTAGCATAGCAATGCTCTGAGCATGTAACGCCTGCCAGTGGCTAAGCGCTGCGCTGGGATTATTCATCAAAATTATCCTGAAATAGAGGACGCATTGGGGCCGATTTGCTTCCACGCATCCGCAATGTTGTTTAATAAACCCTCGACTTCAACAATTGCGTCTACGTCGTTACTGACATTCGCCAGCAACAAACGTCGAACCATATATTCGTACAAGGAGGCAAGATTACCGGACAACTCGCTCTCAACCTCCATGTTCAGTCCTGCTTTTAAACCGTTGTCGATGATATTGATGGCTTTCGTTAACGCTTCGCCTTTCTCACGAATTTGTCCGGCTTCCATGAACAAACGCGCGCGAACAAGGGCGCTATGCGCCCCGTCGAATAACATGACAATCAGCTGGTGTGGACTGGCATTCATGACTGCGCTTTCGACTCCTATCTGCTGATAGGATTGAACACCAGAGGTCTTATACATATCCACTCCTGAAGGCTACGACTATTTTTGTGAGAACTGTTGGGTCAGGTAGTTGGCTGTATTGGTCATTTTGGTGACTAATACGTCCAGACTGGTGAACTGGGTTTTGTAACGCGCCATGGTGGCATCAATAGTGGCTTCCATAGCATCGTAACGCTCACCCAGCGTTTTCAGCGTTTTGTTGATCCCGTCTTTCGCGTTCTGGATCACCCCGGCGCTGCCGGTACTGGTGCTGAGCATGGTGGTCAGCGTGTTGTTCATCTGGGTCGCCATACCGGTTTTCTTGCCGTCACCGACAAAATACTGCTGTACGGCGTTCGGGTTCTCGGTCAGCGCTTTTTTCAGCTTATCGGTATCGACTTTCAGGTTACCGACGGTACCGTCAGAACCTTTTACCGGGTCCTGGGTAATTCCCAGTTGGGCCATGATCTGTACCGATCCGCTCTGCACTTCGGTCAGCAGGCCGCGCAGCTGAGACTGGATCCCGCGCACGTTTGCATCACCAACAAGTGCCCCGTTGCTGGCTGACTGGCTGCCGGCGCCTGCATCAACCGGAACATACTTCGTCAGGCTGTTAATGGTGGACTGCAGCGAGTTATACGCAGTGACCCAGTCGGTGATCGCTTTCTGGTTAGCATCCGTTGCGCGAGTCACCTCTAATGTTTCATCTGCCTTGCTTTCTGCTTTCAGCGAGAAAGTCACGCCAGGCAGGGCATCGGTAATGGTATTCGTCTGGCGCTCAATCGAAATGCTGTTCACTACCACAATTGCGTTTTGAGCTCCGGTGTTAACCGTCAGTGCGCCCGTTTTTGTGGTTGAGTTGTAACCAATTGCGTTTTGCAGCTTATCGTCGCCAGTGACGCTGATCGTCATTTCACCATCCGTACCGGTGGTTTTAGATGACAGCATCAGGCGGTAATCACCGTCTTTCGCTTTAATGACGCTGGCGGTGACGTTGCCGTTCGCTTTATTAATGGCGCTCGCGATCCCGGCCAGAGACGTATCGCCATCCGCCAGGGTGACTTCTAAAGGCGTTTTCGTGCCCGGCTGGGTGATAGTGATTTTACGCGTCGTACCTGTCGTATCGCCCAGCAGATCCGTGTTGTTTGCATAGGAGCCGGTAGTCAGTGCCTGTGCTTTTGCAACCTGGTTGACGTTTACAACAAAGGAACCCACGGACGCGTCAGCCGTTGTCGTGGCGGTAAAGGCCGTGTTGGTGCTGCTAACGGACGTTGAGTTCCAGGTAGTTGCTTTACCCAGCGCAGCGGTCGCAGTCTGCAGCGATGTCATGGCGCTCTGCAGTTTGCCGTAAGCGCTTAACTGTGCGTTATACGTTGATTGCTGGGAAGTAATCGTCGTCAGCTTGGTTCTTTCTGCTGCATCCAACTGATTATATAAATCCCCGAGTC
Source organism: Enterobacter sp. E14S (assembly GCF_055666685.1). NCBI lineage: Bacteria > Pseudomonadati > Pseudomonadota > Gammaproteobacteria > Enterobacterales > Enterobacteriaceae > Enterobacter > Enterobacter sp. E14S. The sequence goes on from NZ_JBVODQ010000002.1 coordinate 608,934, forward strand.
CTGCAGAACCTATCCCGAGGTTACTGATAGTAGCCATGCATATTTTCCTTAAAATACGAAAGTAGTTCAGGACTCTTATCGGCCTCTCAACGTAAAAGTTTACGATGGTGAGAAAAAAATAATCCAAAGAATAGGCACATCCTGGCGGGGTAAATGAAAGGATTGCACTTTAGGGTCATTATCCGTGCATTGAAAACACGAATAAGTGTGTGCCTTTTTTGTCATCTCTTTGCGCGTTAAAAAAGCATAAATAATAACGCTCTGATGGACCTTAATTGATTTTTTAAAAATAAAATTATTAAAAATCAGTGTTTTGTAATTTTTTCGAAATTGATTCTAAAGTCTTTTGGGGACCCGTCGATAACCTTGTTGACGGTGAGAGACGCTGTGAGTGTTAGGCACCGGACCTAAAACCCAATTTTTGAAGGAAACAAAATTATGGCAGTTATCAATACTAACCTGTTGTCCCTGACCACTCAGAACAACCTGAACAAATCTCAGTCTTCTCTGGGCACTGCTATCGAGCGTCTGTCCTCCGGTCTGCGTATTAACAGCGCGAAAGACGATGCTGCTGGCCAGGCGATTGCAAACCGCATGACCGCTCAGATTAAAGGCATGAACCAGGCTGCGCGTAACGCCAACGACGGTATCTCCATGGCGCAGACTGCTGAAGGTTCTCTGAACGAAATCAACAACAACCTGCAGCGCGTTCGTGAACTGGCTGTTCAGGCAAGCAACGGCACCAACAGCACCTCTGACCTGGCCTCTCTGCAGGATGAAGTTACCGCTCGTCTGAATGAAATCAACCGTGTTGCAGGCAAAACTGACTTCAACGGCATCAAACTGCTGGACGGCACTGCAGGTACTGCTGGCGTAGTTAAAATTCAGGTTGGCGTGAACGACGGCGACACCATCGATCTGGACCTGAGCGGTGCAAAAGCTGACACCACGACTCTGGGTGTTGCTGCTATCGACCTGAAAACTATGACCGCTACCGACCTGGGCACCATCGACGCAGCTATCGCTAAAGTTGATAAAGCACGTTCTGGTCTGGGTGCTGTGCAGAACCGTTTCACTTCTGCAATCAACAACCTGAACAATACCTCAACTAACCTGTCTGCTGCTCAGTCCCGTATCCAGGACGCTGACTACGCAACTGAAGTTTCCAACATGTCCCGCGCGCAGATCCTGCAGCAGGCTGGTACTTCTGTTCTGTCTCAGGCAAACCAGGTTCCACAGACCGTTCTGTCTCTGCTGCGTTAATTTTACGCGTGAAACCCCGCTTCGGCGGGGTTTTTTTATCTCTGCTATTTGAGAATCCGCCTGTGAAACAAATCAGTGTCACTCAACCAAAGCTGGTCGCAGATTTTTCATGTGTCGGTGGGGAATGCCGTGAACATTGTTGTCAGGGCTGGACCATCGCGTTTGATAAATCCTCCGTTAATCGCTATCTGAACAGTAAAAATGCCGCTATTCGTCAGACGGCGAAAACGGCGATAAAAGTCACCAAAAAAACTATGACCACTGGGGTGAAGTGATTTTCCATACGGAAAGTAAAAACTGCCCGTTTATGGATACGGAAAAACTCTGTTCTGTTCATAGCGCCATGGGCATCCAGGCCTTAAGCCCAACCTGTACGTCGTTTCCGCGGACAAACCGGGTCTATAAAAATGAAATCGAAAAATCGCTGAACCTCTCGTGTCCGGAAGTGACCCGACTTCTGTTGAACGATCGGGAGTCTATGTCGTTGATGGAATCTGTCATTGTTCAGCAGGACGTCAATAATGCGCCGATGATTGATTTGAAGGCAAAGGTCATCAATCTCTTCTGCCAGAATATTTTCAGCGTTGAGGACGTCAGCGTTGAAGAACAGGTTTACGCCGTGGTGAAATTCCTGATGGTGGCTGAAAAGCTCGATAATATCGCAGAGAATATCGGCACGCTCGAAACGGTCTATTTCTCGCTGGTTAACGAACTGGTGAGCGGTAAAATCAAAACGGAATTAGGCGGCTTTAATCAGAACTACAGCCTGAAGTTCGCGTTAATTTCGCTCATCCAGAGCTACTTCACGAAGAAAGTGACAGCCCGCGGAGGTGCGGTATTAAACCGTTATTTTACTCAGCTTTATCAACAATTTGAGTCTGCGGGTGACACCGTGCCGGCAGAGAAGGTCATGGAGAACATCGAGTCCGTCTGGCGCGATGTGGCGGGCAGTTACCTGGCGACCCATGACCATTTATTCAAGAACTTTTTTAAATACAAACTCTGGGAGCAGGGCTTCCCGCAGAACAATGGCCGCAGCATGTTGAATAACCTTTATTTAATCGTTGCGGAGTTCTATTTCCTTAAAACGTTACTTGCCGGTCAGGCGATCGTGGCGGGGAAAATTGAACAAGATAATATTATTGATGTTATTTACAGCTTCCACTCCCTTAGCCAGCATAATCAGGAAGCGGGAAAGCTCTTTCATCAACATATAGATAGCGTCAAACTGGGCGACGATCTTTCATTGTTACAACTGTTAATTTAGGCAGAAAAGTTGCCCCTGTTGTGGGCAACCTCAGAATAACCTCATTTTATCCCCCTTTTTCATCCAATTGAACGCCCTGCAGAATCGGATAATCATGCCGATAACTCAACTAACGCAGGGCTGTTTATCGTGAATTCACTCTATACCGCTGAAGGTGTAATGGATAAACACTCGCTGTGGCAGCGTTATGTCCCGCTGGTGCGTCACGAAGCATTGCGCCTCCAGGTGCGCTTGCCGGCGAGCGTGGAACTCGACGATCTGCTACAGGCGGGCGGTATCGGGTTATTGAATGCAGTTGACCGATACGACGCTCTGCAAGGAACGGCATTTACGACTTACGCAGTTCAGCGTATTCGTGGTGCGATGCTGGACGAGCTGCGCAGCCGCGACTGGGTGCCGCGCAGTGTTCGCCGCAACGCGCGCGAAGTGGCGCATGCGATGGGGCAGCTGGAACAGGAACTGGGACGTAACGCAACGGAAACCGAAGTGGCGGAACGTCTTGGCATTGCTGTTGAAGAGTATCGTCAGATGTTGCTCGATACCAATAATAGCCAACTCTTCTCTTATGACGAGTGGCGCGAAGAGCATGGCGATAGCATCGAGCTGGTGACGGACGAGCACCAGCATGAAAACCCGTTACACCATTTAATGGAAGGGAATTTACGCCAGCGCGTCATGGAGGCTATTGAAGCTCTGCCTGAACGCGAACAGCTGGTATTGACCCTTTATTACCAGGAAGAGCTTAACCTCAAAGAGATTGGCGCTGTTCTGGAGGTGGGAGAGTCGCGGGTGAGCCAGCTGCACAGCCAGGCCATTAAACGCTTACGAACCAAGCTGGGTAAGTTATAGGTGATTGATTCACCTTAAAAATGCCGCACAACGTATTGACAACCAGGAGTTATCATGACGGTGCAGCAATCTAAAAGACGGCCTTTAAGCCGCTACCTGAAAGACTTTAAACACAGCCAGACGCATTGCGCCCACTGTAACAAGTTACTCGATCGTATCACGCTGGTTCGCCGGGGCGAAATCGTCAATAAGATTGCGATTTCGCGTCTCGACACGTTGATGGACGAAGCAGCATGGCTCGAAGAGCAAAAAGAGTGGGTGGCGCTTTGCCGTTTCTGTGGGGATCTCCACTGCAAAGAGCAAAGCGACTTCTTCGATATTATCGGCTTCAAGCAGTTCCTGTTTGAACAAACGGAGATGAGCCACGGCACCGTTCGCGAATATGTCGTTCGCCTGCGCCGCCTTGGGCAACATCTGACCGTAAACAATATTTCTCGCGATCTGCTGAAAACCGGTTATCTGGATGAAAATCTGGAGCCGTGGCTGCCTGCGACCAGCACCAACAACTACCGAATTGCGCTGCGCAAGTATGCGCAATACAAGGTACAAATGCCGGGTGCCATAAAGCAGAAAGCCCACGCCGGAACAACTTCTGATATATATTAAAAAAGAATAAGATGTAGCGCAGTCGCCTTTGACGTTGCAGGCGATTTCTCTACACTACGTAAAAATTCCACTATATCGGGGTATTTATGAAATTTGCACTTCTGGGTCGTCAGGCGCTGATGGGTGTTATGGCCGTTGCGCTGGTTGCGGGCATGAGCGTGAAAACGTTCGCCGCAGAAAACCTGCTGAATAAAGTAAAAGAGCGCGGTACGCTGCTGGTCGGGCTGGAAGGAACCTATCCTCCGTTCAGCTTCCAGGGCGATGACGGTAAGCTGACCGGTTTTGAAGTGGAGTTTGCTGAAGAGCTGGCGAAGCACCTCGGCGTTAAAGCGTCACTGAAACCGACCAAATGGGACGGTATGCTGGCGTCGCTGGATTCCAAACGTATTGATGTGGTGATTAATCAGGTGACCATTTCTGACGAGCGTAAGAAGAAATATGACTTCTCTACGCCGTACACCGTGTCCGGTATTCAGGCGCTGGTGAAGAAAGGCAACGAAGGCGGAATTAAAACTGCCGCGGACCTGAAAGGGAAGAAAGTCGGTGTCGGTCTGGGTACCAACTACGAAGAGTGGCTGCGCCAGAACGTGCAGGGCGTGGATATCCGCACCTATGATGATGACCCGACGAAATACCAGGATCTGCGCGTGGGCCGTATCGACGCCATTCTGGTTGACCGCCTGGCAGCGCTGGATCTGGTGAAGAAAACCAACAATACCCTGGCGGTAGCGGGTGATGCGTTCTCTCGTCAGGAATCAGGCGTTGCCGTTCGTAAAGGTAACGAAGACCTGGTCAAAGCGATTGATTCCGCGATTGCTGACATGCAAAAGACGGCAGCCTGAAGGCGCTCTCCGAGAAGTGGTTCGGTGCAGACGTCACCAAATAAGTCTTTGACGTAAAAAAAGGCGCTTTTAAAAGCGCCTTTTTTATTTCTTTCGCGTCTGCGTGCATAATGAAAAAAATCACATTTTGTCAGAGTTACTGGAGAACCCATGTCACTACAGAATTTAACGCGCTTTCCCCGCCTGGAGTTCATCGGCGCGCCGACGCCGCTGGAGTACCTGCCGCGATTTTCTGATTATTTAGGGCGCGATATTTTTATCAAGCGTGACGACGTGACGCCGATGGCGATGGGGGGCAATAAGCTGCGCAAGCTGGAGTTTCTGGCGGCTGACGCACTGCGCGAAGGCGCGGATACGCTCATTACCGCCGGAGCTATCCAGTCCAACCACGTTCGTCAGACGGCGGCAGTGGCGGCAAAGCTCGGGCTCCACTGCGTGGCATTGCTGGAAAACCCGATTGGCACGCGGGCAGAAAACTATCTTACCAACGGTAACCGCCTGCTGCTGGATCTGTTTAACGTGCAGGTCGAAATGGTGGAGGCGTTGACCGACCCGACCGCCCAGCTCGACGAGCTGGCGACGCGTCTGGAAGCGCAGGGGTTCCGCCCCTACGTTGTCCCCGTCGGCGGTTCGAACGCGCTGGGCGCGCTGGGGTATGTGGAGAGTGCGCTGGAAATCGCGCAGCAGTGCGAGGGCGCGGTGAGCCTCTCCTCCGTGGTTGTTGCGTCCGGCAGTGCGGGCACGCATGCCGGGCTGGCGGTGGGGCTGGAGCAACTGCTGCCTGACGTCGAGCTGATTGGCGTAACGGTGTCCCGCAGCGTCGCGGATCAGAAGCCGAAAGTGGTTACTTTACAACAGGCGGTAGCCGCGCAGCTGGAGCTGAAGGCAAAGGCCGATATTCTGCTCTGGGACGACTATTTTGCGCCGGGTTACGGCACGCCTAACGAAGAGGGCATGGAGGCGGTGAAGCTGCTGGCGCGCCTCGAGGGGATACTGCTCGATCCGGTCTATACCGGCAAAGCGATGGCCGGACTGATTGACGGCATTGCGCAGAAACGTTTTAAGGATGAAGGGCCGATTTTATTTGTCCATACCGGCGGGGCGCCTGCGCTGTTTGCCTACCATCCTCATGTCTAAAAATCAGGTCGAAAAATAATAATGCAAGAAAGTATTCAGCTGGTTATTGATTCTCTGCCGTATCTGCTGAAAGGTGCGGTATTTACGTTACAGCTCAGTATCGGCGGGATGTTCTTCGGGCTGGTGCTGGGATTTGTGCTGGCATTAATGCGCATGTCACCCATCCTGCCGGTACGCTGGCTGGCGCGCTTTTATATTTCCGTATTTCGCGGCACGCCGCTTATCGCCCAGCTCTTTATGATCTACTACGGCTTGCCGCAGTTTGGTATCGAGCTGGATCCGATCCCCGCAGCGATGATTGGTCTGTCGCTCAATACCGCGGCGTATACGTCAGAAACCCTGCGAGCGGCGATCTCCTCCATTGACAAAGGGCAGTGGGAGGCGGCGGCCAGTATCGGGATGACGCCATGGCAGACGCTGCGTCGGGCCATTCTGCCGCAGGCGGCGCGCGTGGCGCTTCCACCGCTGAGCAACAGCTTCATTAGCCTGGTGAAAGATACGTCCCTGGCGGCAACGATTCAGGTACCGGAACTGTTCCGTCAGGCGCAGCTCATTACTTCGCGCACGCTTGAAGTCTTTACCATGTATCTGGCCGCCTCGCTGATTTACTGGGTGATGGCGACGGTGCTGTCTGCTCTGCAAAACTACTTCGAAAACCAGCTTAACCGCCAGGAGCGTGATCCAAAATGAGTGCTATCGACGTCAAAAACCTGGTGAAAAAATTCCACGGTCAAACGGTGCTCCACGGGATCGATCTTGAAGTCGAGCAGGGTGAAGTGGTGGCGATTATCGGACCAAGCGGTTCGGGAAAAACGACGCTGCTGCGCAGTATTAACCTGCTTGAACAGCCGGAAGGCGGCACTATTCGGGTAGGGGAGATAACGATTGATACCGGGAAATCCATTAGCCAACAGAAAGGGTTAATTCGCCGCCTGCGCCAGCATGTCGGCTTCGTTTTCCAGAGCTTTAATCTCTTCCCGCACCGTACGGTGCTGGAGAACATTATTGAAGGACCGGTCATTGTAAAAGGTGAATCGAAAGAGGACGCGACGGCGCGCGCGCGCGAACTGCTCGCTAAAGTCGGGCTCGCGGGGAAAGAGACCAGCTATCCGCGCCGTCTGTCTGGCGGGCAACAGCAGCGCGTGGCGATAGCGCGCGCGCTGGCTATGCGCCCTGACGTGATCCTTTTTGATGAACCGACATCTGCGCTCGATCCGGAACTGGTAGGTGAGGTGCTGAACACCATTCGCCAGCTGGCGCAGGAAAAACGGACGATGGTGATCGTGACGCATGAAATGAGCTTTGCACGCGATGTGGCTGACAGAGCCATCTTCATGGATCAGGGGCGGATTGTGGAGCAGGGGCCGGCGAAAAGCCTGTTCGCTAATCCTCAGCAGCCGCGAACCCGTCAGTTCCTTGAAAAATTCCTGATGCAGTAGCATTTTTGCACTAATTTGCTCCAGAAATTTAGGCTGGAGCAAATTATTCTCCCTTCGGGGGCAGTCGTTTGTTTTTTTATTCCATCCGGCCCGGATAAACCTTATCAATAGTAAAGTTAATTGTGCTAATGCCAATATTTTGTAGTTAGAAAAAAGTTTTATGTGTTAGGTTATATTCACCATAATAATGATTATCTTTTCAGAGGCTTCATTTAGTAAGTATGAAGGATTCAGACTTTTTCACCTGGCGACGGGATTGCTCCCTCCGGTTTCAGGAATTGACCTGTGTCGACGAGGTATATCAGGAATTACAGCGACAAACTCAGACGCTTGAATTCGATTGTTACTCGCTCTGCGTGCGCCATCCCGTGCCGTTTACCCGGCCTAAGATCTCTGTGCATACCACTTACCCAAAGCAGTGGATGGCGCAATATCAATCCGCGAACTATTTCGCTATTGATCCCGTCTTAAAACCGGAGAATTTCATTCAGGGTCATTTACCCTGGACAGACGCATTATTCGCTGACGCGCAGGAATTATGGCACAGCGCGCAGGACCACGGTTTACGCGAGGGAATAACGCAGTGTCTGATGTTGCCTAATCATGCGCTCGGCTTCCTGTCTGTTTCCCGTACTAGTGTACTGGAAGGGCCGTTTGCCCGTGAGGAAATAGAACTGCGGCTGCAAATGCTGGTGCAAATGGCCTTAACTTCTCTGGTGCGTTTTGAAGATGAGATGGTCATGCCACCTGAAATGAAATTCAGCAAACGCGAGCGCGAAATTCTGAAATGGACTGCGGAAGGGAAGACGTCAGCGGAAATAGCGATCATTCTCTCTATCTCAGAGAATACCGTTAACTTCCATCAGAAAAATATGCAGAAGAAATTCAACGCGCCTAACAAAACCCAGATTGCGTGCTACGCGGCGGCAACGGGACTGATCTGACAGGATAATACGTTCTGCGTGACAGACGAACAAACGGCTGAATGCACTGCATCCAGCCGTTTTTTGTTACTGGCGATAGGCTTGTTTGATTTGCTTAACGGTGTTAGCAAATACCGCAGATTCAGCCTGGTCTTCCATCTCCGCGATTTGTTTTTCCATTTTAATGATCACACGACCGGCATCCGCCTGGCCCATCGCCTGCAGCATCAGCGTCAGCAGTGCTTTCAGGCAGTTTACTTCCTGTGCCAGTTCCTGGTTATTCTCCGCAGTGGCAAATTCAGGTGTGCTCATTTATTTTCCTCATTATTTAACGGCGCTAAAGCGCGACGACGAAAGTCAAGGCGGCGGAGTATACCACAAGCTGCAGCAAAAAATGCAGCGGTTGTTTTTCGTACTTTTACGTGGATGTTTAATTGCGTAAACAGAACGCACCGGTAAACTAAACCGCCGTGAAAGGCTATTAATTGTTTATGCCCGGTTCGCTTGCCGTTAATTATTGTTACAAAAATTTGAGATCTGTTTTTTTGCAGGAAAAGCCTGCAAGTTTTTTGTAACTTTTTGAATACAGATGCTTAAAAAAAGCTGCAAAAGCCCTGAATGCATGGTCTCTCTTTCCACGGACTGTACAGCCTAATTTCCAAAAACGAGAGCAAAATCGAATAGCCGGTTTTTTAACGTTTTAATCTTGCGAGGAAAACCGTTAATATAAACCAAATTATCACTCAGTAGCGTTATCCCTATTCTGGAGACATTTCCTTTGATCAACGTCCTTCTTGTTGATGACCACGAACTGGTGCGCGCAGGGATACGACGCATTCTTGAAGATATTAAAGGTATTAAAGTTGCCGGTGAGGCGTGCTGTGGCGAAGATGCGGTAAAATGGTGCCGCACAAACTCGGCCGATGTGGTACTGATGGATATGAACATGCCCGGTATCGGTGGCCTTGAAGCAACACGCAAAATCGCGCGTACCTTTGTTGATACCAAAGTCATCATGCTGACCGTGCATACCGAAAACCCACTGCCCGCGAAAGTGATGCAGGCGGGCGCAGCGGGCTACCTGAGTAAAGGTGCTGCGCCGCAGGAAGTCGTCAATGCAATCCGTTCCGTGTTTGCCGGACAGCGCTACATAGCGTCCGACATTGCCCAGCAGATGGCGCTGAGTCAGATTGAGCCCGAAAAAACCGAATCACCGTTTGCCAGTTTGTCCGAGCGTGAATTGCAGATTATGCTGATGATCACCAAAGGTCAGAAGGTGAATGAGATCTCGGAGCAGCTGAATCTCAGCCCGAAAACGGTGAACAGCTATCGTTACCGGATGTTCAGTAAACTGAACATTCATGGCGACGTTGAACTGACGCACCTGGCCATCCGGCACGGTTTGTGTAATGCGGAGACGTTGTTAAGTCAGTGAGTGATGTGTTCGATTCAAAAGCATTTCTGAAAACCGTAACCAGCCAGCCTGGCGTCTATCGCATGTATGACGCTGGCGGTACGGTTATCTACGTGGGGAAGGCAAAAGATCTTAAAAAACGCCTCTCCAGCTATTTTCGCAGCAACCTGGCCTCCCGAAAGACCGAAGCGCTGGTCTCACTCATTCAGAATATTGATGTCACCGTCACGCACACCGAGACAGAAGCGCTGCTGCTTGAGCACAACTATATTAAGCTCTACCAGCCGCGCTATAACGTCCTGTTGCGTGATGATAAGTCCTACCCGTTTATTTTTCTGAGCGGCGATACCCATCCGCGCCTCGCCATGCACCGCGGTGCAAAACACGCCAAGGGCGAATACTTCGGGCCGTTCCCTAACGGCTATGCCGTGCGTGAAACGCTGGCGCTGCTGCAAAAAATCTTCCCTATCCGCCAGTGTGAAAACAGCGTTTACCGTAACCGCTCGCGCCCGTGCCTGCAGTACCAGATTGGACGCTGCCTGGGGCCCTGCGTGGAAGGGCTGGTAAGTGAAGAAGAGTATGCCCGGCAGGTGGATTATGTGCGCCTGTTCTTAGCCGGAAAAGACGATCAGGTCTTAACGCAGCTGATCGCGCGCATGGAAAAAGCCAGCGCCGCACTCGAGTTCGAAGAGGCCGCGCGGATCCGCGACCAAATCCAGGCGGTGCGCAGAGTCACTGAGAAACAGTTTGTCTCGAATACCGGTGACGATCTCGACGTCATCGGCGTAGCCTTTGACGCCGGGATGGCCTGCGTGCACGTGCTGTTTATTCGCCAGGGCAAAGTGCTCGGCAGCCGCAGCTATTTCCCGAAAGTGCCCGGCGGTACTGAACTGGGTGAAGTGGTGGAAACCTTTGTAGGCCAGTTCTACCTGCAGGGGAGCCAGATGCGCACGCTGCCTTCTGAGATCCTGCTCGATTTTAATCTTGACGATAAAACCCTGCTGGCCGATTCGCTCTCTGAACTGGCGGGCCGTCGGGTGAATGTACAAACCAAACCGCGCGGCGACCGTGCACGTTATCTTAAGCTGGCGCGAACCAACGCGGCGACGGCACTCACCACGAAGCTGTCGCAGCAGTCGACGGTCAATCAGCGTTTAACGGCCCTGGCGACGCTGCTGAAGCTTCCGGAAGTGAAACGGATGGAGTGTTTCGACATCAGTCACACGATGGGAGAACAGACGGTGGCCTCCTGCGTGGTGTTTGATGCTAATGGCCCACTGCGCGCCGAGTATCGCCGCTACAACATCACCGGGATCACGCCGGGCGATGACTATGCGGCCATGAATCAGGTGCTGCGTCGTCGCTATGGTAAAGCCATAGAGGAGAGCAAAATTCCGGATGTGATCCTGATTGACGGCGGGAAAGGGCAGCTCGGCCAGGCGAAAGCGGTATTTGAATCGCTTGATGTCAGCTGGGATAAAAACCATCCGCTGCTGCTGGGCGTCGCAAAAGGGGCCGATCGTAAGGCCGGTCTGGAGACATTGTTCTTCGAGCCGGAAGGCGAGGGCTTCAGCCTTCCGCCGGATTCCCCGGCGCTGCACGTCATCCAGCATATTCGCGATGAATCACACGATCATGCCATCAGCGGTCACCGCAAAAAACGGGCGAAGGTGAAAAATACCAGTAGCCTGGAAACGATCGAAGGCGTGGGGCCAAAACGTCGCCAGATGCTGCTGAAGTATATGGGCGGATTGCAAGGATTACTCAACGCCAGCATGGAGGAAATTGCAAAAGTGCCGGGTATTTCGCAAGGGCTGGCAGAAAAGATCTACTACTCGTTGAAACATTGAGGGCTCTGTAGCAACATAGAGCTAAATTTTACTGACAACAAACAGTTACCGTCATTATGCAATTTAATATCCCTACGTTGCTCACTCTCTTCCGTGTCGTACTCATCCCGTTCTTTGTACTGGCGTTTTACCTGCCGGTCGTCTGGGCACCCTTTGCGTGTGCGTTGATCTTCCTGATCGCAGCGGTCACCGACTGGTTTGATGGCTACCTGGCCCGTCGCTGGAATCAAAGCACCCGTTTCGGTGCCTTCCTCGATCCGGTGGCAGACAAAGTGATGGTCGCTATCGCCATGGTGCTGGTAGCCGAGCACTATCATACCTGGTGGGTAACGCTGCCTGCGGCCACTATGATCGGTCGCGAGATCATTATCTCTGCGCTGCGCGAATGGATGGCGGAACTGGGGAAACGCAGCAGCGTGGCGGTCTCGTGGATTGGTAAAGTCAAAACGACGGCGCAGATGGCTGCGCTGGTCTGGATGCTCTGGCGTCCGAACGCCTGGGTTGAATGGGCGGGAATTGGTCTGCTGTGGGTGGCGGCAGTGCTGACGCTGTGGTCCATGCTGCAATATTTGAACGCTGCGCGCGGGGATTTGCTTGATCAGTGATCGTTTCGCCGTAATTTTCAGCAAACGATCCAGGGATGCAAAAAATAACGTTGACTCATAACGTCATATCAGTAGAATGCAACGCATCGAACGGCGGCACAGCAAGCCGGACGGTAATGAAATCAAGTGGTTAGATGTTTACTTGATGACATGCGGGAATAGCTCAGTTGGTAGAGCACGACCTTGCCAAGGTCGGGGTCGCGAGTTCGAGTCTCGTTTCCCGCTCCAGATTAAAGACATGCGCAGTAGCGGGTGTCAGTTTGAAAAGTTTTACGGCGCGTTAGCAAAGCGGTTATGTAGCGGATTGCAAATCCGTCTAGTCCGGTTCGACTCCGGAACGCGCCTCCACTTTCTTCCCGAGCCCGGATGGTGGAATCGGTAGACACAAGGGATTTAAAATCCCTCGGCGTTCGCGCTGTGTGGGTTCAAGTCCCACTCCGGGTACCATGGGAAACAAAGAATAATCAAAGCAATAAGCAGTGTCGTGAAACCACCGAAAGGTGGTTTTTTTGTGCCTGTAATTTCTGTTCACTTTTTTCGTCAGCTTGACTCGCCTCAGGAAAAGGACAATCTTGTCCCGTACACCCTACATCAACCATTTTTCCTTTTTTTATTAAATAGATAGTCATGTTTAAAGACGGTTGTGTTTTAGTCGAGTATCTTCCAGTTTCGAATGAAGCACGGTTCGCATAAATTGATGCAAATCAAACTGATTTAAGTTAATGCATTTCTAATATTAATTAATTCGCGCTAAAAAATAATAGTGATGTATCTTAGCCGTAGCGAGAAGACGTTTAATTTGATAATTGCTGGTGGCCATTCGCTATATTGCCGGACCAAACCGTCAGTCTTATGTTCACGGGGTTAAGTCCTGGCAAGTAATGCCTTTACCAGAAACACACCTATCTCAGTTAACAAAATGTATATTTTACAATAACAAGAAGCCGTATCCCTGTCGGGAGAGAGACTGGATTTTAAAAGAATTGGATAATTAAAAATGAAAAAAATAATGATAGCTGCTTTTTTATCAGTAGTGATGACGGGATGTGCTAATAATCCTAACGCCTCTGACTATGAATTATGTCAGGCTATGAGCGGTGACACGTTCACCAGTGGGTCGGAAGCGGCTCAAATGATGCAAGCCAGAATACAGGCGGGCACTTCTACGGTCAGTGCGGCAGATTGTGCGGCTATTACACAAAGTACGGCAGCAGGATGGCAACAAAAGGCGGCTAACCTGAATGCAGCTAGCGCTGCATATAATCAAAGTATTCAGCCTAAACCTACCCTGGAAACTAATTGTAATCCGACTATAAACGGCGGTTTCACCTGTACACAGCAATAATGAGTCCTTATAGCTTAACTTTGTGATAAAACGCATTATTCACTATCCCCATCGTTCGCGCTGTGTGGGGCCAATTCCCACTACCATGGGAAACAAAGAATAATCAAAGCAATAAGCAGTGTCGTGAAACCACCGAAAGGTGGTTTTTTTGTGCCTAAAATCCGTCAGTCACACCCCGCCCAAATACGCCTTCCTCACCTCCTGATTTCCAAGCAGCTCTTCGCCGGTGCCGCTCAACCGGATCTGCCCGTTAACCATCACATACCCGCGGTCGGAAAGCTTCAGCGCGTGATGCGCATTCTGCTCCACCAGAAAGATAGTCATGCCGTTGCGGGCCAGCTCGCGCAGCGTCTGGAAGATCTGTTTCACCACAATCGGCGCCAGACCGAGGCTCGGTTCATCCAGCAGCAGCAGCTTCGGACGGCTCATCAGCGCCCGGGCGATCGCCAGCATCTGCTGTTCCCCGCCGGACATGGTCATCGCGCGCTGCTTGCTTCGCTCCTTGAGGCGCGGGAACAGGTCGAACATGGTTTGCATATCCTCAGCGGCAAACTGGCTGCCGATGGGGATGGTCCCCATCAGCAGGTTCTCTTCAACGGTCATATCCGGGAAGATTCGTCTGCCTTCCGGCGCCTGCGCAATACCGCCGGACGCGACGTAGTGGGTGGATTTATGGCTGATATCCTCGCCGCTGAAAAGTATCTTTCCGCTGCGAATACGGGGCTGGCCAAAGATGGACATCAGCAATGTCGATTTACCCGCGCCGTTTGCGCCAATCAGCGCCACGGTTTCACCCTTATTGACCTCAAGGGAAACCTGTTTAAGCGCCTGAATGACGCCGTAAAATACGTCCACCTCGCGAAATGCCAGCAGCGGTTCGCTCATAGGTTGACCTCGCTTTCATCCGTACCCAGGTAGGCGGCAATCACCTTTTCATCATGCTGGATCTGCTCGGGTTTTCCCCTGGCAATAACATCCCCGTGGTCGAGCACGATAATGTCGTCCGAAATCTCCATCACCATCCCCATATCATGCTCAATCAGCAATACCGTGATGTCATGATGATCCCGCAGAAAACGAATAATGCTGCTCAGCTTGTGCGTTTCAACCGGGTTAAGCCCGGCGGCGGGTTCATCCAGACAGATCATTTCCGGCCCGGTGCACATTGCTCGCGCAATTTCCAGACGCCGCTGCTGGCCGTACGACATCTCTCCCGCCAGACGATTGGCGCACTCCACCAGATCCACCACTTCCAGCCAGTAGAAGGCCCTGTCCAGGGCGTCGCTTTCCGCCCGCCGGTATGCCGGCGTATTTAAGATCCCGGCGAGCAGATTGCGATTAACGCGCATATGCTGCGCAACCAGCAGGTTTTCCACGACAGACATCTCGCGAAAAAGACGGATATTTTGAAACGTGCGCGCCAGCCCTGCGCGATTGACCAGATGCGTTCCGCCGAACATTTTGTAGAACAGACGCTGCCCGAACTGCGCGGGGTTAATCCAGTCACCCGGCTGGAATTTTTGTCCGAGCACCTGAATAACGTTAGTCGTTTTATGGCGGGTATTAAATAAAATGTTGCCGCCGGAGGCTCTGTAGAAGCCCGTCAGGCAGTTAAACACGGTGGTTTTCCCCGCCCCGTTTGGCCCAATCAGGGCGGTAATTGAGCTGCGCTGCACGTCCAGGTTGACGTCGTTTAGCGCCTTAATCCCGCCGAAGTGCATCATCAGATGTTCAACGCGTAATATCGTTTCGTTCATGGCGCGACGCCCTTACGCACGGCAAACCCGCTGCGGTTAATGCGGATCAAACCGCGTGGACGCCAGATCATCATCACCACCATGAGCATGCCAAACAGCAGGACGCGGTACTCGGCAAAACTGCGCAGCAGTTCCGGCGTTACCGTAAGCACAAAGGCGGCCAGTACCACGCCAAGCGTCGAGCCCATACCGCCCAGCACCACGATGGCGAGGATCAGCGCCGATTCAAAGAAGGTAAAGGAGGTGGGATTTACGAACCCCTGATAGGTGGCGAAGAACACCCCGGCAATGCCCGCGGTCGACGCACCCAGCGTAAAGGCCGACAGCTTAACCAGAACATGATTTAACCCCATCGAGCGGCAGGCAATTTCGTCTTCACGCAGCGCTTCCCACGCCCGACCAATCGGCATCCGCGTCAGGCGGTGCTTGATGTAGAGCACCAGCATCACCACCAGGAACAGAACCGCGTAGATAAAAATAAACTTCATGTTCGGGTTGTAGGTGAGGTGGAAAAATTCGTGGAAGGGCACGCCGCCTTCTTTCGCGCGTCGTCCAAATTCCAGACCGAAAAAGGTGGGGGGAGGGGCCGACACGCCGTTTGGTCCGCCGGTGAAGGTCAGCCAGTTGTTCAGTATCAGGCGAATAATCTCCCCGAACCCGAGGGTGACGATGGCGAGATAGTCACCGTGCATGCGCAGTACCGGAAAACCGAGCAGGGCGCCTGCGGCGGCGGCCATGATTGCCGCCAGCGGCAGCATGCTCCAGAAGCCTAAGCCGAGATACTGGTATCCCAGCGCCAGACCGTACGCACCAATTGCGTAGAACGCGACATATCCCAGATCCAGCAGGCCGGCCAGACCCACGACGATATTCAGCCCCAGACCGAGAAGCACGTAGATCAGCCCGAGAATGGCGACGGTCAGTACATATTTCGTGGCGACAAACGGAAAGCAAATCGCAAGAGCAATCACCAGAGGAATAATCCAGCGCATGCGGCTTTTGTATTCCGGTGGCCGGACATATACGCCCGCGCTATCGGCTTCGAAGCGCGCCTGGAAACGGGTGCCCGCGGCGGTACCTAAAAAGGCGCTCAGCAGAAAACGCCCGAGCATGACGATGCCAACCATCCAGGCCAGTCGCTGCCCGGCAAAGTTAAAGCTGTAACCGTCCAGCACTACGCCCGCTATGGGGCCGAAGATTATCAGCGCAATCAGCCCGGAAAAAATCGCGTCCAGCATGCAGCGTTTAAGTGAAAAACCGTGTGATGTCATCATTCTCTCCCTCACACTTTGGCCACAATCGGGCGCCCAAGCAGCCCCTGGGGACGGAAAATCAGGATCATGACCAGCAGGCCGAACGAAAAGACATCTTTATAGTCCGAGTTCACCATGCCCGAGAACTGGGCTTCCGCCACGCCCAGGATAAGGCCACCGAGCATGGCGCCGGGGAGGGAGCCGATGCCGCCGAGCACCGCCGCAGTGAAGGCTTTAATGCCGATCACGAACCCGACGTAGAAATCAAAGGTGCCGTAATTCATGGTGATCAGCACGCCTGCCAGACCGGCCATCGCCGCGCCGATCACAAAGACCAGCGAAATAATCCGGTCAGTGTTAATGCCCAGAATGGAGGCCATCTTACGATCCTGCTGTACCGCGCGGCACATCCGGCCCAGCCGGGTATGGTTGATAATCCAGGTGAGCACCAGCATGCCGGCAAACGATGCAACCAAAATAAACACTTTGGTGTAGGTTATCTGCACGAAGCCGTCGCCCAGATGCAGGCGAATCACGCCGTCCAGCATGGTCGGCACCCCTTGCTGACGCGGACCCTGGCTCAGCTGCGCGTAGTTTTGCAGGATAAGCGACATCCCGATGGCGGAGATCAGCGGCGCCAGGCGCGTGGAGTTGCGCAGCGGCTTGTAGGCGATACGCTCGATGGTCCAGCCGTACACCCCGGTAACCACAATGGTGAACACCAGCGTACCCAGAATCAGCAGCGGGAACGACTGCAGACCGAAGAACGAGAGCAGCGCCAGACCAATGGCGCAGAGATAGGCGGAAATCATATACACTTCGCCGTGGGCGAAATTGATCATCCCGATAATGCCGTACACCATGGTGTAGCCGATGGCGATTAAACCGTAGACGGAGCCCAGCGTTAAGCCATTGATTAACTGTTGCAGGAAGAATGTACTCATCTTAGCGCGCTCGTTTTATAGGCTGCGCGATGCGCGCAGCCTGATGTTTATTACGCGCCGACGGGCAGGCCCGCCGACGTTGAGCGTGACTCCGTCCCGTTACTGCACTTCCTTATATTTGCCTTTGTCGTCCCACTGGTACACCACGTAGTCAGACACTTTCAGATCGCCTTTGTTGTCCCAGGCTTTTTTGCCCATCACCGTGTCGACGGAATTGGCTTTCAGCCACTCGCTGGCTTTGGCGGAGTCCTTGCCGCCGGTGGCCTTGAAGGCTGCGGCAATGGCCTGTACGGAGGCATAGGAGTAAAGGGTGTAACCTTCCGGCTCGAATTTACCGGCGCGGAATTTCTCGATAACCGCTTTACCGTCCGGGATAAGGCGCGGATCTTTACCGAAGGTCATGTAAATGCCGTTCGTGTATTGCGGGCCCCCCGCGGCGGTCACCATCTCTTCGTTGACAATACAGTCGCCGGAGAAGAATTTCGCCTGCACGCCCTGTTCGCGCATCTGTCGAACCAGCGGACCGGCTTCCGGGTGACAGCCACCGAAGAACACGACGTCCGGTTTTAGCGCGCCGATCTTGGTCACCAGCGCGTTAAAGTCTTTCTCACCGCGAGATAACCCCTCATACATCACATCCTGAACCCCGCGTTTCGCCAGCGCCGCTTTGGTGGCGTCAGCCAGACCCTGACCATAGGTGTCTTTATCGTGAATAATCACCACGCGCTTGGCTTTCAGCTTGTCGATGATGAAGTCGCTGGCAACCTGACCCTGCTGGTCATCGCGTCCGCACATGCGGAACATATCGCTCATGCCGCGTTCGGTGATCAGCGGGTTAGTTGAGCCGGGGGTAATCGCAATAATGCCCGCGTCGCTATACACCTCGGAGGCGGGCATTGTGGAAGAGGAGCAGAAATGGCCGACCACGGCGTTGACTTTATCCTGGTCAACTAAACGGTTGGCGACGGCCACGGCCTGCTTGGGCTCGCAGGCATCATCCCCCTGAACCAGTTTGATCTTCTCGCCGTTAATGCCGCCTGCGGCATTAATGTCTTCAGCGGCCTGCGTTGCGCCGTGCCAGTACTGATCGCCATAGGTGGCATTCGGACCCGTGAACGGCCCTGCCACGCCAATCACAATATCTGCCCGGGCGGAAAACGCCGTCACCAGGCAACCGGCCAACACAAGAGAAAGAGGAGTTCTGATTAATTTCAGCGACATTATTATGTTCCTTAGCAAAGAGGTTTTTGCACCACGGCGTAAACCCGAACGCCCGACGGCGCAGCCAATCCGAAACACGAGCAAGAACAAAATGCACTAAACGAACAAGATACAGACGGCATCCTGCATATTACGGCGAGATTTCCCTGCGCAGAGGCGCGCGAAGAACGTTAAGCAAAAACGTTGCCAGAATGGTTAACCCATTGACGAGCATGCGACATGTTTGAGTATAGAGCGCCGCGTTATGCCGCCTTGCGGGAGGAGAAGAAATTACAGCGGAGATCACATATCGTTAACAATAAAGCCCATAAGTTGTGCAAAGGTCACGGTTTGCACGCTTTTGCAGCAATAAAGACCTAAACTTCAGCCCGGAGAGGCGTGAGTTATGTGTTAGGATCGTTTCCTTTTGCAGGAGTGTCAGCGATGACTGAAGGCCCATTGAATGAAAGCGAAATGGCGTGGCTTGAAGAGACGTTAATGTCTTACGGTCATGATGACGCGTCCGTGATTGACGTGTCCGAACTGGACGGCATGCTTACCGCAGTGCTTTCCGGTCCTGTTGTCGTTGAGCCAGACGCCTGGCTGGTGGCGGTGTGGGGTGGCGAGAAGTACATTCCGCGCTGGAAAAACGATCGTGAGATGAACCGTTTTATCGATCTCTGCTTTAAGCATATGAACGATATTGCCGAGCGCCTGAGCGAGTACCCGGATCAGTTTGAACCGATGTTCGGTTATAACGACGTTGACGGTGAGAGTTATACCGTGGTGGAAGAGTGGTGCTATGGCTATATGCGCGGCGTGGCGCTGACGGACTGGTCAGCCCTGCCGGAAGCCCTGAAGGCCGACCTTGAGGTAATTGCCCTGCACGGGACGGAAGAGAACAGCGAAAAGCTGGATGAACTGTCCGAAGAGGAGTATATCGCCAGCATCGAAAGCATCCAGCCTGCGGCACTGCGTTTATATCAATACTGGGTTAACAATCCGCAGCAGCCGGAAGTGAAGAAACCGACGGTGAACGGCACGAAGGTCGGGCGTAACGATCCGTGTCCTTGCGGCAGCGGGAAGAAGTTTAAGAGCTGCTGTTTGCACTGATACATTTTTGTGGTTTTGGTTCGTTCACCTTAAGACCAGTAGAGAATAATACGTTTTTAACCTGTGACCGAGATAAGGGGCCGTCGAGGCCCCTTATATGGCCAGGCGTATCAGACGTGAATAAGCTCAATGTTATCGTTGCTCACCGAATATCATTGATCTATACGCCTTGAGGTGCTTATTTTTATTCTGATATTGTCATATTTCTTTCTGGTATTTATTTTATCTTTTCATTTAATTCATGAATGTTTATTTTGTGTTTATTTGTGCGTTGAATAAATTAAATCCCTTATCCCTTTTTGCGAAATAATGTTTTAATGAGTGGTCTCCAGGCGTATATTTTGATTAATCTTATCGATTGATCAAAAGGATATTTGACGATGGCAGGACAATCAGACACGGTTCAACAACAGGATACCCTGAATCGTTATTTACTGTATTTCCCACGAAGTAAAACCGTTTCACCGGATGTTCATTCGTTTTGCGGGGAAGAAGAACTCAGTAAGCCCTACCGTTATACCATTCGCTTCACCAGTCCAAATCCGAACGTTGCAGTCAAAGACGTTCTGAACCAGATGGCTGAATTTATTCTGCGCGCGCCTGACCCGAAAGCGAAATCGACCTGGCACAATCAAGAATCCTGGTTGCCGGTGCGCCAGATTAACGGAGTGATCACGTCGTTTGCCCGTCTGAAGTCCTCTGCCGATGAAGCCCTTTACGAGTGTGTGCTGGAGCATGATCTGGCGCTGCTGGACCGGAATTACCG